>CABSNM010000004.1 GCA_902479065.1 uncultured Collinsella sp. | reverse complement strand
TGGACGGCACCGAGCCGTACGCTTGAACTGAGAAGGGGGAGGCCTCGCGGCCTCCCCCTTTTTGCGTTTATGGGGCGTAAATGACTCTATTACACCAGACGATCTTATCGTTTTTGGTATTGAGCCTTTATTTAAAGAAGATAAATCGAATAACAAGGGCAACTGCTATGGCCACAATGATCAAAAGCAGGATTGCCAGTCGATGTTGTTTGCGTCGTTTACTTGTCGAAACGAAGATTGATTTTCCCTGTTTTGGCGTTTCGAGATAGCGAGCCGAATGCGTCAAGGTTTGCTTTGGTCGAGGACCTCTTTGTTGATGAGTGGCGGATGCTTTCATCGGCTCATCACTAGCTGCGCTGTTTTTAGATAATGGTGCGTCTTTCAGATATACAGGGTCTCCCGAGGCGACGCCCATATGTTTACGTCCCGTTTGGGCATCCTCGAGCGTTTGATATCGATTTCTCGTCACATACTCGGGCTCCGGATCATTAATGGGCTCTTGCGAGATGTGGGGGCGATGGAACCGTGGCGGCTGCGTGGAAGTATCTTCGCCCTGCGTCGGCATAAACATATTGTTCTGGTTTTGGTCGTCCATGATGCCCTTTAGCTCGTTACCAACAACGTGTACGCGCTCATTGTAAGCCCCTTGTTATTTGTAGCTGCGAACATACTTGCTATTTAAGCTCTGGTTCAAAGAACCTTAACCTTACTAAAACCTTAGTCATCCACACTTAGATATGCTTATAGTACTGGACTCAAAAAACTTTATAGTCGATGTATATATGAGCACTGGGTGGGCATATATAAGAGCGTCAAAAGAAGTCCCAGTCACTTAGAAGATGACTCGGCAGTCCTTAAAAGGAGTGGTAAACATGGCAAGCATGGTTCCTTATCGTTCGGTTTTTGGCGTTCGTCCTTCTGCTAGCTCGCTGTTCGATCTGTTTGATGATATGACCGACCTTGCAAACAACTCGATTGCCTCTAAGGCGTTCCCCGTTGACGTTGAGGATAAGGGCGATGGCTATGAGGTCAAGGCTTATCTGACCGGCGTCGCCAAGGACGATATCGATGTCGAGCTTAACGAGGGTCGTCTGTCCATTAGCGTGAATGTCGAGGAAGACGAGGAGAACGAGGGCAAGAACTTCCTGCAGAAGGAGTTCAGCTCGTACAGCGCGACGCGTGGCGTGTATCTTAAGGACGCTTCGAGCGAGGGCCTCTCGGCTAAGTACGCTGACGGCATCCTGACCGTTACGGTTCCCAAGATCGTCGAGAAGAAGAACGTTACGAAGATCTCCATCGAATAACTTCGTTGGTGTTCTTCGCTATTAAAAGACAACAAAAGGGGCTGGGAAGCGATTCCCGGCCCCTTTTGCTGTCTAGCCCAGTTATTGAATGGTTGCTGGCCGATGCTGGCTTGCGGGGCGTATCGAGAGCTTTCGCGATCCTTGGAGAAGGGTTGCGGAGCTGCCGACCTCGTCATCCAGGGTTGCGGCCAGAGCTTTGGCATAGCTTTTGACGGTAAGGCTCGGACGATTGTTATCTTGGCTGATATGCATGGCAATGAGCTGTTCGGTGCGATCGGTAACAAGTTCGCGCGCGGCTTCGGCGGCTTGGCCATTGGAGAGGTGTCCCCTTGCAGACAGGATGCGCTCCTGAAGAAAGCGGGGATATTCTCCCTCGCGCAGCATGGTCACATCGTGGTTGCTTTCGAGTGCGAGGACTCGACAATCTTTGAGGGTGTTCATGGCTTGGCTCGATAGCTCTCCGGTGTCGGTGGCAAAGCCGATGGAATCATCGAGGGTGTCGAATCGATAGCCGACTGGATTGATGACATCGTGTGATGTTGAGTAGGTTTGCACGTGGATGCCGGCAATGGATAGGGTGTCACCGGGATCGAATTCCTCGACAGGCAGATGCGAAAGATTTTCTTTACTCGAAAGAGTGCCACTGCTGGCAAAGAGGGGGCCGTGCCAGTGCTTGCACCAGACATCGAGGCCCTTGATGTGATCGCTATGCTCATGAGTAATGAGAAGAGCCGAGACGTTGTCTGTCGAGAGCCCCAGTTCTGCCATGCGCTTTAATGTCTCGCGGCGAGACAGTCCGTCATCGACCATAATGAGCCCCTGCGGGCCCTCGATGAGTGCGCAGTTGCCTTTAGAGCCACTGCCGAGGATATGAAGGTGCAGACGAGACATAAGATTCCAAAGGATACAATGGGTGCGGACGAATAGAGGAGGAAGCAAATGCCTACGGTATCTCAGCATTATGGACACCATGCCGTGCCTGGGGCAGTCGATGAGACCCGGACGAGGCAGCAGGCTGCTCCTGTCGTGCTCATGGTATCAGGCGGCGCGGACTCGACGGCACTGCTTCTTATGGCGTGCACATCAAAGCTGGATATCCAAGACGGACGCGGTGTTGCCCCCATTGCTCGCGAGCGCCTGCATGTGCTGCATGTAAACCATCATCTGCGCGGCAAGGCGTCCGATGGCGACGAGGCCTTTGTGCGTGAGCTCTGCGCGAAATATGGTTTACCGCTGTGTGTGGAGCACGCTTATTTTGATGGGGGGTCGGGCAATATTGAGGCCGCGGCCCGCGAGGTGCGCTATGCCGCGGCGCGGAGGTATGTTCGCGAGCTCTGCGCCCAGACGGGGACACCGCGAACGGCGGCTCGTATCTGCACCGCGCACACGTCTTCGGATCGCGCGGAAACGTTTTTGATGAACGCGATTAAGGGTTCGGGGCCCGCTGGCCTATCGAGCATTCCTCGCCGGAGGAATATCGTGGTACGTCCCTTGCTCGACCTAACTCATGGCGAGCTCGTGGGCTATCTACAGGTACATGGTCAGCCGTGGCGTGAAGACGAGAGCAATGAGGATATCTCGTATCTGCGAAACTACGTGCGCCATCGAGTAATGCCAGTGGTGGCGCAGCGCAACGCGAGCGTCTGCAAGACGATTGGCGCCGCCTGCGAGATCTTAGGCGATGAGGACGCGTTTTTGTCTCAGCTTTCGGCACAGGCGTTTCGAAGCTGTTTGCGCAAAGAGGCAGCGGGTGCGCTGGTGCTCGATGCCAGGCGCCTGGCTGCGGCCGAGGTGGTAATCGCGCGGCGCATCGTGCGACTGGCGATTAAGCGCATCGATCCGGACGCTCGTCCCGAGATGCGACATGTGGAGCGAGTCCTTTCCTGCGTTGCCGAGGGCACCGGCTCGGTCACGCTTCCGGCGGGGATTGACGCACGCATTGAGTTTGGCATGCTGGCGTTTAAGGCGCCGGCGGCTCGCGAGGGCCTGGTCGCGGACTGGGTTACCGTACCCGGTCGTTTGCCGTTGGGCGGGGGACGCATGCTGGTCACAGAACCGATGGCTGTTGAGCCGGGATGCGATATCGTGCGCCGCGCCCGTGAGCTTGCGGCTGCCGGGGAAGTGACAGCTTTGGTAGATGCGGCTGCCCTGGGTTTTGCCGACAGCGATAGTGAGCGGATCCTGGCGGGCTCGCGTGGCGAGATCCCTGCCGAGGCGCGATTGGCGCGCCTGTGGGTGGACGGTCCCGCGCCGGGAGACGTGATGTGCCCGTTAGGGATGAGTGGCCGAAGCAAGAAAGTATCCGATTTGCTAGGTGAGGCTCGCATTCCCGTTTCCGAGCGTGCCGGCGTGCCCATGGTGAGGACGGCGCCGGGGGGTGCCGTGGTGTGGGTCGCCGGAGTTCGCGCGGACGAGCGTTTTAAGTGCACGGCCGCAACGCGCGTGGCATATCTGCTCCGCGTGGTCGATGCGGAATAGCGTCCCACGCCTGCTATTCTGTGCGACGTTGACGGTATTCCCGCGCTGATGGCGCACGGGCTGGTAAATTTACCCCGTGCGCTGCTAGAATGTGTAGTTCGCGTCCATACGGCGGTGTGTGGGCGATAAGCACAAGAAAGGGTTGTCATGGCTTCTCAACATCCGGATATCGAGAAGGTTCTGTTCACGCAGGAGGATATCGACGGTATCGTCTCTCGCCTGGGCGAGGAGATTACGCGCGACTACGCGGGTAAGGATCTGGTGCTGATTGCGGTCCTGCGCGGCGCCGTGGTCTTTATGGGCGACCTGATGCGTAAGATCGAGCTGCCGACCAACATCGATTTCATGGCTGTTTCGAGCTACGGCGACGGTGTGAAGTCCTCGGGTATCGTGCGTATCATTAAGGACCTGGATATCGACATCCGCGGTCGCGACGTGCTGATCGTCGAGGACATTCTGGACTCGGGCCTGACGCTCAAGTATCTGATGAAGAACCTCGAGAGCCGCAAGCCCGCTTCTCTGGAGGTCGCCGCCTTCCTGTGGAAGGACGTTGAGGACCGCGTCTCGGCCATCACGCCCAAGTATGTTGGAACCCATTGCCCCGATGCCTTTGTGGTGGGCTACGGCCTCGACTATGCCGAGCGCTATCGCAACCTTCCGTATCTGGGCATTTTGAAACCGGAGGTTTATTCGTAAGATGCCCGACGACCGTAACGACAACAATTCCCAGACTCCCCGGGACCCAAAGATCCCGGGGATGCCCGGAGGCAAGAAGCCCACGCGTACGGGCTGGCTGTATTTTCTTTTGGCTTGCGCGCTTCTGGGCTATGCCTTCTTTAATATGGGCTCCGGCTTTGCCAGCTCCAGCAATACCGTTAAGCTCGCGACGAGCGAGATGGTGAGCGCCATCAAGCAGGATCGCGTCGAAGATCTGACCTATACGGTTCAAGACGGAAGCGTGACGGGTCATTACTGGAAGACGAAGAAGGACAAGGGCGATACGAGCGAGCTCAAGAGCTTCTCTTCGACCTATGTCGGCTCCGATTCGCTTGCCGAGCTCATGGCGGAGCACCCCGATACCAAGTACATCGTCAACACCAACGATCCCGATTTTTGGGGCGACTTGGCGATGAGTGTGCTTCCAACGATCGCCCTTATCGCCATCATGTTCTACTTTATGCGCCAGATGATGGGCGCCAACAACAGGAACATGCAGTTTGGCAAGACCAACGCCAAGACCAACGAGGCCACACGCCCCAAGGTCAAGTTTGAAGACGTTGCCGGCGTGGACGAGGCAGTCGAGGAGCTCGAGGAGATCCGTGACTTTTTGAGCGATCCGGATCGCTATCGCAAGCTGGGCGCCAAGATCCCGCGTGGCGTGTTGCTGGTTGGCCCTCCGGGCACCGGTAAAACGCTGCTGGCCAAGGCCGTTGCCGGCGAGGCGGGCGTGCCGTTCTTTAGCATCTCGGGTTCCGACTTTGTCGAGATGTTCGTAGGTGTTGGCGCCAGCCGTGTGCGTGACCTCTTTAAGGAGGCCAAGTCCCAGGCCCCGTCGATCATCTTCATCGATGAGATCGATGCCGTGGGACGTCAGCGCGGAGCTGGCTTGGGCGGCGGTCACGACGAGCGCGAGCAGACGCTCAACCAGCTGCTGGTCGAGATGGACGGCTTTGAGGAAAGCGAGTCGGTCATCCTGATCGCTGCGACCAACCGTCCTGACATCCTGGATCCGGCATTGCTGCGTCCCGGCCGTTTTGACCGTCAGGTTACGGTCGACCGTCCGGATGTGAAGGGCCGCGAGCAGATCTTGCGCGTGCATGCCGAGAACAAGCCGATGGACGAGGACGTTAAGTTTGAGAAACTCGCCCAGATGACCGTTGGCTTTACTGGCGCCGATTTGGCGAACCTGCTCAACGAGTCTGCGCTGCTGGCTGCCCGCCGCCATCGTTCCGTGATCTCGATGGACGAGGTCGAGGAATCGATGGAGCGTGTGATTGCCGGACCGCAGCGCAAGGGTCGCGTGATGACCGAGGCCGAGCGCACCACGATTGCCTACCACGAGAGCGGTCACGCTTTGGTGGGCCACATCCTGGAGCACTCCGATCCGGTCCACAAGATCTCGATCGTCAGCCGCGGTCAGGCTCTGGGCTACACGCTGCAGCTTCCGCAGGAGGACCACTTCCTCAAGACCAAGAACGAGATGCTCGACGAGCTCGCTGTGTTCTTGGGCGGTCGCGTTGCCGAGGAGCTCATGTGCGATGACATTACGTCGGGCGCGAGCAACGATCTGGAGCGCGCAACCAAGATGGCGCGCGAGATGGTCACGCGCTTGGGCATGAGCGAGGAGCTGGGCACGCAAGTGTTTGGCGAGGCGCAACATCAGGTGTTCCTTGGTCGCGATTACGCCGATCACCAGGATTACTCCGAGGAGACGGCGCGCCGCATCGATATCGAGGTTCAGCGCATTATGCGTGAGGCCCATCGTCGTGCGGTCGAGATCCTGGACGCCCGTCGCGATCAGCTCGATCTGATGGCGAAGGTGCTGCTTGAGCGCGAGACCGTCGAAGGCGACGCCGTGAACGCCTTGCTCGACAACGAGTGGGATGCCTACCTTGAGCGCGAGGGTGATATCCTGGCGGCCAAGGAGGAGCGCAATGCCAAGGCGGCCGGCATGCCGACCAAGAAGCGCGTGCCTCGTATGAGCGAGGAGGAGCTGGCGGCTGATGCCGCGGCCTTTGCGCAGGCGGCCATGCAGGAGGATGCCGAAGCCGCATCCGATGGTGCTGACGATGACCATGCCGTCAATGCCGGTGCCGACACCGACGCCGACAAATAGTCCTTGTAACAAAAGCCTCCGCGGGGAAACTTGTGGAGGCTTTTTCTTTTGAGCGATATGGGGCCGTCTGTTGATTGGGGACAGACTTAAATGAGCGTTTTCACGCATTTAAGTCTGTCCCCAATTAACATTGCTACGGCACTTTGCTCAGCTAAAGCGTACAATAGCGCCTATGCGAAAGGGGAACAGATGATCAACGAAACTATGTATGCTCGCGGCGCGGAAAGCTCCATCATCCGTGAGATTTTTAGCTATGGCCTTGAGCGCAAGGCGCAGATCGGTGCGGAAAACGTATTCGATTTTTCGCTGGGCAATCCGAGCGTTCCGGCGCCCGCTGCTGTGGCTGAGTCGATTAAGAAGGCCCTGGAGCTGCCGAGCGACCAGCTGCACGGCTACACGCCCGCACCGGGCCTGCCGCAATGTCGTGCCGCTGTGGCCGAATCGCTCAACCGCCGCTTTGGCACGAGCTATGAGGGCAAAGACGTATTTATGACGGTGGGTGCCGCGGCTTCGCTCACCTGCACGCTCAACGCCGTTACGAACCCGGGCGACGAGGTTATTGTTATCGCCCCGTACTTTCCGGAGTATCGCGTTTGGATTGAGAAGGCCGGCTGTACGTGTGTTGAGGCGCTCGCCGATGAAGATACGTTCCAGCTGAGCGTGGACAACGTGCTCAAGGCGATCAGCGATAAGACGGCGGCCGTCATCATCGACTCGCCCAACAATCCGACCGGTGCCGTATATACACGCGACACGCTGACGCGACTGGCCAATGTTCTGCGCGAGGCCAACGCTCAGCGCGATCCCGAGAATCCGATTATGCTCATCTCGGATGAGCCGTACCGCGAGATCGTGTACGGTGCCGAGGTGCCTTGGGTGCCCTCGATCTACGAGCACACCATCGTGTGCTACTCGTATTCCAAGTCGCTGTCGCTGCCGGGCGAGCGCGTGGGATGGATCTTGGTTCCCAACACCAATCCGCAGGCTGCCCGTCTGATGCCGGCTGTTGCGGGTGCTGCCCGTACGCTAGGTTTTGTATGCGCACCGGCACTCTTCCAGCGCGTAATCATCGATTGCATCGATGAGCCGAGCGATGTCGAGGCCTATGCGCGCAACCGCACCGCGCTTACCGACGCACTAGCGGAGTACGGCTACACCTATGTTGAGCCGGATGGTGCATTCTACCTGTGGGTGAAGGCGCTGGAACCCGATGCGAATGCGTTTTGCGAGCGTGCAAAGAAGTATGAGTTGCTTGCGGTTCCCTCGGACAGCTTTGGTATGCCGGGTTGGTTCCGCCTGGGCTATTGCGTGAGTTACGAAACGATTATCAATTCGCTACCCGCTTGGAAACAGTTGGCGGACGAGTATCGTTAAAAGTAAAGCGCTCTGCCTACAATGTTTTACGTGAAACGGGGTTTGGTGTTAAGCCAGACCCCGTTGTCATGGACGTTGTGTCTTTGGGATGGAGTGGTTTTACGACTATCGAAGGCTATGCGTACAATGAATATAAGCGACGGCCGTGCCAGATAAGGAGACCTGATGCCCTACCTGCTTTCTTGTGACATTCATACCCATACGATATTCTCTGCGCATGCATATTCGACCATTGAGGAGAATGTGTACTGGGCGGCAGAGCGTGGCCTGCAGGTGCTCGGATCTGCCGACCATCTGAGCTCTATGGTTACGGCTTGCCCCAATGACCTGCGCAGTTACCAATTCTTTATCAACCAGGATATCTGGCCGCGCATTTGGAGCGGCGTGCTGGTGCTGCGTGGTGCCGAGGCCGATATCGTTTCGCTGGACGGAAGCCTGTTTGGCGAGGACACTCCTGTCACGCTCGATATTGCCGGCGATTCGTACAGCCGTCAGCATTCGCTGTTCGATTTGGTTACGCGAAATTTGGATTATTTGGTTGCGAGCGTGCATAATCCGCAGATTGCTGAAGGCGCGACGCTGGCCCAGACGACCGAGATGTATATCAATGCCCTGGAGCACCCCAAGGTGTTCATGCTGGGTCACACGGGGCGTTCGGGCGTGCCGTTCGATATCGACGAGGTGCTGTTGGCAGCTAAGGCCAAGCACAAGATTATCGAGATCAACAACCATAGTCTTGAACACGGTGTCGACACTGAGCATTGGGCCGTATGCCGCAAGATCGCCGAGCGCTGCGCCGAGCTGGGCGTGGGCATTGGCGTGTCAACCGATGCCCACATTGGCATGGCCATTGGCAAGCTCGATTACGCTCGCAAGATGCTCGACGAGATTCACTTCCCGCTGGATTTGATCGTGACGCGCGACCGCGAGACGCTGCTGCGCGAGATGGCGGCAGCCGGCGTGTGCGATCTGCGCAATGGGATGTAGCGGAGTTTATAAACCAAGCGAAGGGGGCGGCCCAGGCGGGTCGCCCCCTTTCTTGTCCCAAAAATCTACTGAGGTTGGTTAGCGGCGTTCGAGGACCGCTACGGTTTCGGTGTGGTCGGTGTGAGGGAACATGTCGACTGGCGTGATCTTGAGCAGGCGATAGCCTCCGTCGAGGAGCTGGTGCAGGTCGCGCTCTTGGGTCACGGGGTTGCAGCTGATATAGGTGATGCGGCGCGGCTTAAGTGCGCAGGCAGCTTCGAGGAACTCGGAGGTAGAGCCGGCGCGCGGCGGGTCGATGGAAAGGACGTCGATCCGCTCGTTGTTATCGGCGGCATCCAGGATGTAATCGGTGGCGTCGTCGGCCATAAACCAAGCGCTGCGGGTGAGGCCGTTGAGCTCGGCATTGCGACGTGCATCGGCAATGCCCGCCGGGTTGCGCTCTACGCCGAGCAGCATGATGCCGATACCCTTGTTCTGGGCATCTTTAGCTGCGCAAAGACCGATGGTACCGCTGCCACAGTAGGCATCCATGAGCACATCGCCCTGGTGCAAATCCATGCCGTCGATAGCGAGCTGATAGAGCAGCTCGGTCTGTTGCGGGTTGGTCTGATAAAACGCGGTGGGGGAGATGTTGAATGCGCAGCCGAGCAGCTGGTCGCGCATGTATTCGGCGCCATACACGATGCGGGTTTCCTCGCCGAGGATGGCGTTGCCGGGGCGTCCGTTGATGTTTTGGGCAACGGTGACGATGTGCGGATTGAGTGCGGCGACAGCCTCAAAGAACTCCTGCGCATGCGGTAAGTCACGCTGGGCGGTCACGAGCGTAACCATGACCTGGTCGGTACGCCAACCGCAGCGGACGACGGCATAGCGGAGCAAGCCCAGATGCTTGTCCTCGTTAAAGGCGGGAATGTGCAGGCGCTCAGCTTCACGCGCGATGCCGTTAAGAATCTGTCGGGCGCCCGGTGCCTCGACGGGGCATTCGGGTACGGCAACGATCTTGTGCGTGCCGCGCTCAAAGAAACCGCAGCGGACAGCGCCCTCTTTGCCGGGGGCAAAGGGAGTGGCGGCCTTATGGCGAAAACCGCGCGGCGCAGGATATTTGCCCGGGTCGCCCAGGGTGACTCCCATACCGCGAATAGGATCTACAGCAATGCCTTCACGCTCACAAAGCGAAGCAAAAAGCTCCTCCATAGCAGCCTGCTTGGCGGCGAGCTGCTTCTTATAAGGACGATTGAGCGCCGTGCACCCACCGCAAGCTTTCATGATCGAACAGGGGGACTTGGGGTCCACAGCCTTACGCGCAGACGGAACCGGATTCTTGTACGGGCGCTTGGAGCGAGTCTGAGATGCCTTATCCTCGCTCCGACGAGAGCCGGGACGCTTGGCCTTAGCCTTGCCCTTAGCCGACTTACCCTTCGCGTCCTGAGACGACTTGGATTTCTTAGAAGATTTTTTCTCCTCTGACCCCTCAGCCGCCTCGATCAAAGCACGACGAGCCTTACGCTCCGCACGAGATTCTGCCATCAATAACTCCACTAATTCATGAATTAAAAGCTGCAAGCATTGTACCTTGCCAAGTCAACGGACGATATGCAAGCGCCTATTTCATGTCAGTGATAAGTCCAACGATGTTTGCCCGGCATGGGCGGGGAGCGGCGCGTAATTAAGTTTATCGCGAGTTCCGCACGCAAAGGAAAGCACTTAATGTGCTTTCCGTCTTGCGCAGGACTGTAGAGCAGGAAACTTAATTACGCGCCGCTCCCCGCCCATGCCGGGCAACCTCTCCCTTGTACTCTATCAAGGTAAAGTGTATGATTCTGAACGTTACATGACTCACTTTACTTAACTAAAGTGCCATCAAGGGGGAATACCATGAATACCGATATGTCTCGTCGTCAGTTTGTTGGCCTAGCCGGCTCGCTTGCCACGGTGCTTGGCCTTGGTCTTGTCGGTTGCGGCGGTGGTGCCGGCAAGGGCTCCGCTGCTGGCTCTGCCGCGGCCAAGGATGTGAAGGGCGCTGCGGAGTCCAAGAAGCTCGTGGTGGGCTTTGATAAGTCCTATCCTCCGTACGGCTTTGTGGGCGACGATGGCGAGTACACCGGCTTTGATCTCAATCTGGCCAAGGCTGTTGCCGATAAGCAGGGCTGGGAGGTCAAATACGAGGCCATCGACTGGGACGCCAAGGATACGCTGCTCAACTCGGGCGCCATCAACTGCATCTGGAACGGCTTTACCATGGAGGGCCGTGAGGATGACTACACGTTCTCCGAGCCGTACATGCTCAACGAGCAGGTGCTGGTGGTAAAGAAGGATGCAGGCATCAAGAGCTGGGACGATCTTGCCGGCAAGACCGTGATTACCCAGACCGATTCCGCTGCGCAGGATGTGCTCGAGGGTGACCAGAAGGATCTGGCGGCGACGTTTGCCACGCTCGACACCATCGGTGAGTACAACACGGCGTTTATGCAGCTCGAGAGCGGCGCGGTCGATGCCGTGGCTTGCGACCTTTCGATTGCCCAGTATCAGCTTGCCGCCAAGCCCGATGCTTATACGCAGCTTGATGAGCCGCTGTCCAGCGAGCACTACGCCGTCGGCTTTAAGAAGGGCGACACCAAGTCGGCCGACGCCGTGACCGAGTCGCTCAAGGCGCTCTACGAGGACGGCACGGTCAAGGACCTGTGCGACAAGTATTCAAGCTATGGTCTATCTTTCGATAATTGGGTGCTCAAGTAATGTCTATTCAGGTCATGATGCAGATGCTTGGCCAGGGATTCTTGGTCAGTTTGCAGTTGTTTGTGCTGACGCTGCTGGGGTCGATTCCGCTGGGAATTCCCGTGGCGTTTATGCGCATGAGCAAGGTCGCGCCGCTGCGTTGGATTGCGCGCATCTATATCTCGGTTATGCGCGGCACGCCGCTCATGCTGCAGATGTTTGCCATCTACTTTGCCCCGTACTACGTGTTTGGCATTTCGCTCACGCCCGATTCCAAGTGGACGGCGTGCGTCGTGGCGTTCATCATCAACTACGCCGGTTACTTTGCCGAGATCTATCGCTCGGGCCTGCAGTCCATTCCGCGTGGTCAATACGAGGCAGCCGAGGTGCTGGGCTACTCGCGCGTGCAGACGTTTCTGTATATCGTGATGCCGCAGGTCGCCAAGCGTATTCTGCCGGCGATGGGCAACGAGATCATCACGCTGGTCAAGGACACGTCGCTGGCGTTTGCCATTGGCGTGGGTGAGATGTTCTCGACGGCCAAGGCGCTGGTCGCCTCGCAGGTGAGCATGGTGCCGTTTGCGATCGCGGCGCTGATCTACTGGATTTTTAACTTTGTGGTCGAGATGCTGCTGGGCGCCGCCGAAAAGAAGCTGGACTATTATCATGACTAACTCAGTGATGAAAATCGAAAGCGCGCGCAAGGCGTTTGGCGGCAATGAGGTGCTCAAGGATATTTCGCTCGAGGTCAAGCGTGGCGAGGTCGTGGCGATTATCGGGCCTTCGGGTGGCGGCAAGTCCACGCTGCTGCGGTGTGCCACGCTGCTCGAGACACTCGACGGAGGCTCGCTCTCGTTTGGTGACCTTGCCGTTGCGACGGATGCGGGTTCGGGCGCGGTCTATGCGAAGGGCGATGTGCCCAAGCGGGCACGCTCGCGATTCGGCTTGGTGTTCCAAAATTACAACCTGTTCCCGCACTATACCGTGATGAAAAACATCATCGACGCGCCGATCCGCGTGCTTAAGCGCCCGCGCGAGCAGGCGGAAGCTCGTGCGCGCGAGTTGATCGCGCAGATGGGGCTTACGGGCAACGAGAACAAGGTGCCATGTGAGCTTTCGGGCGGTCAGCAACAGCGCGTGAGTATTGCCCGCGCCCTAGCGCTCGACCCGGAGATTCTGTTCTTTGACGAGCCGACCTCGGCACTCGATCCCGAGCTGACGGCCGAGGTGCTGCGTGTCATTAAAGACCTTGCCGCGCAGAATATGACGATGGTGATTGTGACTCACGCAATGCAGTTTGCGCGCGATGTTGCCGACCGCGTGGTCTTTATGGATGGCGGCCGCATTGTCGAGGAGGGGCCTGCCGATCAGGTTATCGGCCATCCGCACGAGCAGCGCACGCGTGAGTTCTTGAGCCGTATCGAGGGGTAGGCTCAGGTATTTACTCAACTATTAATTGAGGCGAAGCCGTCGCAGGTCTTACGGTCTGTGGCGGCTTTTTGTTTGCATCGACGGGGTTCAATAATCGCCTCACAAGCTTGTCTCTTCCTCTCGCCGCCTGTATTCATACGTGCGCCGAAAGGTATGCATGGACGGCCGCCCGTGAGGGTAGGGTGGTGGCATAGGACATTTGGAGGGTGAGTCGGCTCGGCTGCCGACCATGCTGCTCCCGGGATGGCACCGACCGCGAACTCTCCCCGTTGGCGTCGCGCATTGCGCGCGGCCCTGCAAGGAGGTCATCATGGGTGCTCCCAAGACCGGTAACGTAAGGAACGTGGTGCTCGTAGGCCAAGGCGGGGTGGGCAAGACTTCACTCGCCGAGGCCATGCTCCACCTTTCCGGCAAGACCGCCCGCCTGGGCGGCCACGACGGCACCAAGCCCACGCTCGACTATGACCCTGAAGAGGTCAAGCGTTCATTCTCCATCTCGACGACCATCGCGCCGATCGACTGGAAGGGCGCGCGCATCAATGTGCTCGATGCCCCGTGCTACCCCGATTTTATCGGCGACGCCTTTGCCGCGATGAGCGTCTGCGAGACGGCTCTGTTTGTGGTCGACGCCGAGGCCGGCCCGCAGCCTACGACGGTTAAGCTCTGGTATGCCGCCGAGGACCTGCGCCTGGCGCGTGCGGTGTTCGTAAACCGCCTGTCGCGCTCCGAGGCCAGCTTTGCGACCACGATGGATCTGCTGCAAGAGCGCTTTGGCACGCGCCTGGGCGCCGTGACCCTTCCCTGGGGCGAGGGCGAGGACTTTGACGGCATCATCGACCTGGTGCGCATGAAGGCGCGCCATTGCAACGGCACCGAAGCCGTTGAGTCGGAGATTCCCGAGGAGTATCGTGCCCAGGCCGAGGAAGCCCATGACCATCTGTGCGAGCTGGTGGCCGAGGCTGACGACGAACTGATGATGAAGTACTTGGAAGGCGAGGAGACGCTGACGCAGGAGGAGCTTGAAGGCCTGCTGTCGAAGGCGATTGCCGAGCGCATCTTTGTGCCGGTCTTTGCGGGCGATTGCATTAAGGAGCAGGGCGTCAACTCGCTGATGGACGACATTGCCACATACTTCCCGGCGCCGACGGACTACGGCGAGATGCCGCTCATCGACGGCGATTCGCTCAAGATTTCGAGCGACGATGATCGTCCGGTGGCCTTTGTGTTTAAGACGTTGGCCGATCCGCAGCAGGGTCGCATCAGCTTTATCAAGGTGCTGACGGGTACGCTTGAGCCGGGTCTTGAGCTGATCAACGCGCGTACCCGCAAGAGCGATCGTCTGGCCCACCTGTATGTGATGTGCGGCCGTGACATGACCGAGGTCGGTCACGCCTATGCCGGTGACATCATCGTGGCGCCCAAGCTGGCTGCCGAGACGGGTGACACACTCTCCATTACCGGTAAGGTCGAGGCGGCGGCGTTTAAGTTCCCCAACTCGCAGTACCGCATTGCCATCGAGGCCGAGAACCGTGGCGACGAAGAGAAGCTCTATACGTTTATCGAGAAGGCGTGCAAGGCTGATCCGACCATGAGCATCGATCGTGACGAGGAGACTGGCCAGACCATCATTTCGGCGGTGGGTGAGGCGCAGGTTTCGGTGCTGCTCAACCGTTTGGAGGATCGCACCAAAGTCGTGGCCAAGAGCGTGCCGATCCGCATTCCGTATCGCGAGACCATTCGCCGTACGGCAAGTGCCCAGGGCCGCCATAAGAAGCAGACCGGCGGCGCCGGTCAGTACGGCGACTGCTGGCTGCGCGTGGAGCCGCTCATTGGGCCCGACGGCACGAGCGACGGCTATGAGTTTGTGGACGAGGTCGTGGGCGGCCGCATTCCGCGCTCGCTGATCCCCGCCGTGGACAAGGGCGTCCAGGAGACCATGAAGGACGGCATCATTGCCGGCTATCCGCTCACGGGCATTCGCGTTGCTGTGTACGACGGCTCGTATCACAGCGTCGACTCCAACGAGATGGCGTTCCGCGCGGCGGCTCGCATCGGCCTGCGCAAGGCATGCGCCGATGCCGACCCGGTGGTGTTGGAGCCCATCGAGGAAATCACGGTGACTATCCCCGAGAGCTACGCCGGCGCCGTGATGGGCGACATCTCGGCATCGCGCGGTCGCGTGACGGGCATGGAGACCGATGAGCGCGGCGACACCGTGGTCATTGCCCAGGCGCCGCTGGCAGAGCTGACGGATTATTCGACGCGCCTGCGCTCTATCACGCGCGGCACGGGTGACTTTACCATGAAGCCCGCTGGCTACGAGCAGGTTCCCTACGATGTTCAGGCCAAGCTGGTCGAGCGCTATGAGGAGGGCCGCGCCAAGTAGCGTGTGGTTTTGCCTGCAATGTGGACGCTGACGAAAAGGCCGCCCTGGGTAATCCAGGGCGGCCTTTTTTGATCCCATGGGGACGGAGGAAAACGAATCATTTTTGGGTTACGGGCGGTGCGGTCGGCACTAGTCTCCGGATGCCTGGTTGCGGCCGGTGGCGTAGTCGATCTGCACGTGCGGCTGCAGGTTGTAGCAGTACACGTGGAAGCAGAGGGTCTTGCCGTGGTCCTCGACCGATTGCGCCTCAAGGCGCACGCCGCGGCAGACAAGTTCCTCTTCGTTATACATGGGTGTGACGCGATAGAGCACGTGGTTGCCCGTCTCGCGGATGTAGCCGAGAATCTGCTCCTCAAACGGCAGCATGCCTGTCTCGTTGAGATAACGCGTGCCGGTGAGGAGATTCTTGCGGTTGGCGTTTTCGCCGCAGAGCGACCAGGCGATGAGATGGCAGCGGTTGTAGAGGCTCTGGCCCGGAATAAAGTCGTAGCGCTGCTGGCACCATCCAGCGGGATGGATACGCGAGATATCGCCGCGCTCGCCTTGACCGAGTGATTCGGGGCCCACGCAGGCGAGCGCTTTGCGGGTGCGGCCCAGGCTGTCAAGCTTGGAGAACTTCTTAAAGCAACCCTCTTCTGTAGCGCGCTCGTATTCATCGAGCGTGAATGATGGTGTGCCGAGCGGGTGCGTGCTGTCGGCGCGCAGGGCAACGTAGGGGTTGCCGGCGTAGTCGGGAATGCTGCTGAGATAAACACCGCGGGCGCGGTTGAGGTCGGGGTTTTCGACCTCGTCGATGGGGGTGGCGGCGCTGTCCGCGGAAGCGCCGTCGCCGGTGTCGGTTGTGGCGGAATCGGAGCCATCGCCAGAGTCCTGGCTGTTTTGAGGGTCCGGGGAGCTCGCCGTTCCTGATTCGAGCCGATCGACCAGGTCCGCCTCGTCGTCGGTGCGGCTGGGACTTTCGTTTTGTTTTTCGGCCAGAGCTGCCGCCTGTTCATCACTTTGCGGCGACAACAACTTGGGCGCTCCGTCGAGCGACCCTGTGAACAGCGCAAACCCCAGCACCACGGCGGCGCCGATGGAAAGTACTTGCTTGTAGGCGGACTTGCGCGACATTGCGGCTCCTGGATGGACGGTTGGGAATCTACCAGTCTAGCAGGAGCCGGCAGGGGCCGTTCTGTCGAACAAATACTCAAGATTTGGGATAGACGCTACTGATTCATTTGCCTCATATGGAGCTGCGGTGGTTGTGTATGTGGGGCTATTTTGCGTTTCCCCAGATAAAACCCGCCAAAATAAACCTGTCCCTTTTTGGCAGGTTAATCGGGGGACTATTTCACCGCAACTTAGGGCACGGTTAGGGAGTGTGCACCTTAAAGAGTGGTGCCCTTGATTAGAGAGGTCGCGCTCGTCTCTCTAATTGTCTCTCTAAAGAGAAAGCCAGTTAAAGAGATAACATTGGGCTATCTAACAGTGAATTCGATACATCTCTCTAAGTGTCTCTCTAAAATAAGGTGCTTATCTCTCTAAAGTTAGAGAGATATACTATACTTTAGAGAGATAAAACTATCGTTTTAGAGAGACGGAATGCCAATGCTGCTGGATGAACCTCTTGGCCTTATCGTTGAGCGCCTTCGCAGGCGGGGGACTGATGACGCATCGGTAGAAGTTAAAGCCTGCACGAATAAATTGAGCGCAGACGTATGGGAGACAGTGAGCGCTTTTGCGAACACTGCGGGTGGGCTCATTATTTTGGGCCTAAACGAAGCCGAAGGATTTGTTCCTTCGGCTAACTTTGCTATCGATAGGGTGCGCGATCAGTTTGTTTCGGGTATCGGAGACGGAGGCTCAGCGGCAGTGGTGACCCATGCGCCACAGTACGAGCTTGATCGAGGCGAGGTCGACGGGCTCCAGGTGCTTCTGGTGCGCATCTTTGAACTTGAGCTTAAAGCGAAGCCTTGCTATATCGGCGCGCGCGGCGTGCAGAACGGTAGCTACAAGCGCGTGGATGATAAAGATATCAAGATGTCACCCGCTGAGCTATATGAGCTGCAGAGTGCGTTGCTTCCGAGCGATGCAGACGGCACGGTGGTTTCGGAGGCAACAGTCGAGGATTTGGATCCAGATGTCGTGCGGTCTATTATCGCAAATCGCCGGCTGCAGACCCCCCGCGTTTTGCGCGGGGCCGATACGCTGGAAAAGCAGCTGGTCAGACTCAATATCACTACAAAGGATGGTGCGGTGAAGCTCGCAGGGCTTCTGTCGGCGGGAATTTACCCCCAGCAGTTCTATCCCAAACTCATGATTGATGTCGCCGTTCATTCCGATGTGGAAAAATCTGCACCCGGGCAACCCCGGTTTATTGACCGCCAGTTGTGCGATGGCCCGATTCCGGCTTGCATCGAAGATGCCCTTGTCGCGATTGGACGGAACTTGCGCAAAGCGGCGATAGTGCAAGGCGCTGGCAGAAGGGAGGATTGGGAAGTTCCCCAGGAGGTTTTGCGCGAGGCCTTGGCAAACGCCTGCATCCATCGAGAATATTCGCCCATGTTTGTGGGGCAGGCCGTGAGTGTCGATATCTATCCAGACAGAATAGAGATCAAAAACCCCGGTGGGCTTTGGGGCGGAAAGACGGTGGACAATCTTGCAGACGGGGAATCGCGCTGCCGAAACCCAAAGCTCATGAGCCTAATGGGGGCGACGCCGTTAGAGCATGCCGAGGGGCCCGTTGCAGAAAGCCAGGGATCTGGTATCCCGGCTATGATTCGCGAGATGGAGTCTCGTTCGCTTGGAAGGCCGAAATTTATCGTTAAGGCCGATTCGTTTACGGTGCTGCTTTCCCGGCACGGGGCGGAGCTTGCTGAAAACCGCACGTGGATTCAGAGCCATGTGGGCACCGAGCTGACGGATCGCGAGGAAACATTGCTCATGTTTATGCGGGAGCATGGGTGCGTATGCGATGTTCAAAAAATACGAGAGGCCCTGAAGTGGGATTCGGATGACATTCGCCTGATCTGCGGGAATCTTGTCGATAAACATGTCCTGTCAAAATGTGGCAAAGACACGTTTGAGATTATCGATATGAGCAGAGAATCGTCAGCTTCGACAGCGGATAGGATCCTGGAGGCTCTCAGAGCCGAAGTGGATATGACGGCGCGAGAAATAGCGGTTGCATCGGGGGTCAAAATTTCGTCCGTCCGCTACCATCTGCCAAAAATGGCGGATAAAGGACTCATCGAAGTAATGGGTTCATCGACGAGCCGCAACCGCCGCTATCGGAAGAAGTAGATGCAGCCGAGTCGCCCCTCTTGTGTCTCTCGAAGTGAGATGGGTGCTAGGGGGGGCGACTGCCTCGCGATATTTCCCCAGATAAAACCTGCCAAAATAAACCTGTCCCTTATTGGCGGGTCAGTTAACGCAGTGCAGGTTGAGCATATGCGAGCGAGCGGTCTCCGGGTGCGGTAAGGTGACGTGAAACAAGCGGGCGCTGACCTTTTGGTCGCGCCCGTGAAGTTGAACGTCAGATTGCCGTGTCCGGAGCCCGCGCAGCGCCGAGCAGTTACGCCGTTTGTAAAACGGCGTAACCTAAAGGTTCATGTTGCCGTGAATGTAGGGGGTGACCTCGGGGGAGATATGGTCGCAGCCCAGCTCGCGCAGCGCGGACTCGATGGCGGCGGGCAGCGGGGTCTTGCCCTTGTCGTCGACGGCGTTGCCACCGAGGGCAGCAATCTTGGCGACATCTGCGGGTGCGGCCTCGATATGCATGCAGCCGCCGACCAAGCGCGCGCGTACCTGTGCCAGATCAAGATCGTGCAGGTAATCCTCGCAGGCGCGGATTAAATCGACCTTCTCGCGTGTAAGCTCCTCGCCCGTGGGGACGCGGGTGGCAAGACATGCTCCCGCCGGCAGGTTCCAAACGGGATAGCCCCATGCGCGCAGCAGCTCGCGCTCTTCGTCCTTGGTAAAGCCGACCTCCATAAGGGGTGAGCGTACGCCGAGCTCTTCTGCCGCACGCATGCCGGGGCGGTAGTCACCGCGATCGCTTGCATTGCTGCCATCGATGACGGTGGGAAAGCCGAGCGACTTGGCGTGGTTGACGATGGCGGTAAAGCCGGCGTGCTTGCAGTGGTAGCAGCGATTAGTATCGTTGCAGGCTACTTGGGGGAGCTGCAGCTGATCCACCGAAAGATTGAGCACGGGGAGCTTAAAATGCGGCCCCTCATTGGCCTGCCCATCAACGGACTGCTCAAACGAAGCCTGCTCGGGCGTGCCGATGAGCGGCGTGGTGAGATGGACGAGGAGGGTATTGGTAGGCATGATGCGGGCGCATACGGCGGCCAAAAAGCTGCTGTCGACGCCACCGGAAAACCCGATAGCCACGCGCCCGTATGCCAAAAGCAGCTGTTCGAGCGCCGATAGCTTGTCTTGAAGCTCCTCTGCGGGTGCCGTGGTGTCTAAAATCATGAAACGTTCCTTATCGTTGAGTACTCGATCGAAAACTATAATCCTAATGCGTTACTTGCCATAAGACTTCTATCTGTGTAACGAAAGTGCAATATGGCATATACGTTATATACAAGTTGCCAAATGCGGTAGAGTTGCAGCAACGCGACAGCGAGAGTCGATGGGGGACCGATATGATCAAGGCTGTTATTTTTGACATGGATGGAACGCTGGTCGATACCGAGCGTTTGGGGATTAAGGCCTGGAAGGCAGGCGCCGCTGAGCTGGGGCTCGCGATTGATGAAGCGCTGATCCATCAGTTTATCGGCCGCACGCTGCCCGATGTCATGGACATCCTCGATAAGCATTACGGCAGCCATGAAACCACCGAGGCGATCTATCGTCGCCACAAGGAGATTCGCGACGAGATGGTCAAGACCGAACTGGAACTTAAGGCCGGTGCCGCCGAGTGCCTAGACGAGCTGCTGGCTGCGGGCTATCACGTGGGTCTAGCGACGTCGTCGCGCCTCGTTACGGCCGAGCGCAACCTTAAGATGGTCGGTCTTTTTGGCAAGTTTGAAACGGTAACGTGTGGCGAGGACGTCGTGCACGGCAAGCCCGACCCCGAGATGTATCTGCTCGCCTGCGAGCGCGCGGGCTTTGCTCCCGAGGAATGTGCCGTGGTCGAGGATTCGCGCAACGGCTGCGTCTCGGGCATCACGGCCGGATGCCATGTCTTCGCCGTCCCCGATATCGTGCCGCTGCCGCAGGATGTGGTGGATGGCTGCGAGGCCGTGCTCGATACGCTGTTCGACCTGGCGGCGGCAATCAAGACTGTGCGCTAGAAAATTGCGGCGTTGAAACGAGCGATTGCTCACGTTTGCGCTTAAGCAAAAGGGGTCCGGCAATGGTCGGGCCCCTTTTGCTTAAGCGGCGACTTAGCATACTCGCGGGCGTGCTATAGATACGCACCGAGGTTGATGGCCGTGGCGTCGGTCTGGCTGCTTGCCTGGGTGCTGGCGCGTTCCAGTAGGAACGGACGTACCAGTTCTTGGCGGTTGATATCCTCGGCGGCGACTGCGGTGACGGTACGCGCTGCGGAGCCGACACGGATATGCTTGATCTTTGCCGGGGCCTTGTTCTCGATTTGCTCCATCAGCAGTTGGACACCCTTGCGGCCAATCTCGTAGCCCGGGGGCGCTACCGTAGTGAGCGGGACCGATCCGCTCCAAGCGAGCGGGTTGCCATCGCAGCCTGCTACGCGTACTTGCCCGGGGACAGAGATGCCCTTGTCGACCAGTGCCGAAACGACGCCCGAGGCCAGCACGTCGGTCAGGCCGACGACAAAATCGGGGCGTTCGTCGGCGGGGCGCGCGGCGATTTGGGTGCCGATGCCGTAGCCGTCGGCGGCGGTATTCCATTCGCCGGCGTCGATGACTTCGATCTTGATATCGGGGTGCAGAGCGAGGGCCTTGTGAATGCCAAGCACACGTAGGGTGAGCTGCATAAATGCTGCTCGGCCGACGACGACAATATGGTGCGCGCCGCGGGCGATAGCAAGTTCGGCAATGATGCGACCCTGGGCCTCGTTGTCGGCCGCTACGTAGTAGCCGGGCTCGGAGCAATGGATGTCCAGATGGACGATCGGCACGGGCATCTTGGTCATGGCGGGGTGCCAGTCGGGGGATGCCATGGGCTGAACCATGACGCCGGACATCTGGGTGCCCATAAAGTAGCGCAGGTAATGGTCCTCGAGAATATCGTCGTTATCGGCGTTGGCGATGAGCAAGTCGTAGCCGTGCTTGCGGGCCTCGTTGTGGGCGCCGCTGGCGATTTGGAGCGAAAAGCCGTGATCGAGACGGGGGAGCACCAGGCCAAAGGACTTGGTGGCGCCGCCCGCGAGCTGACGGGCGCTTTGGTTGGGCAGGTAGCCAAGGCGATTGATGGTCTCGTTGATGAGCTTGAGGGTCTCGGGGCGTAGCTTTTCGGGGTGGTTGAGCGCGTTGGAAACCGTGCCCAACGAAACCCCGGCCTCGCGCGCGACGTCGCTGATTTTTACCTTTGCCATAGCGGCCCCTTTGATGCGTTTCAAGTACAAGCCAGATTGTAGCATCCCAAACCTACCAAAAAGGGACAGGTTTATTTAGGCAGGTTTTATCTGGGGAAACGCCGTTGCCAGCGCGACCACCACGAAGGGGACAGACACCTTTGTGGTGGTTTGGACCGGCTGGACGTGTGTGCATCGGGTGGTATCTAAGTTGAGATACCACTTCTGGTATATCAGCTTGCGTTTGCGTGAGTACAATACTCGAACGTTATACGTCTCAGCGCCCCTTGTGCGTGGACGTCTTGCAGTCACGCGAACGAAGGGATTTATCCTATGTGCGGAATTGTCGGCTACACCGGCTCTGATATTGCAAAGAACATCCTGGTTACGGGCCTCAAGCGTATGGAGTATCGCGGCTATGACTCCTCGGGCGTCGCGCTCGAGGTGGGCGAGGGCGCCGCGGCGCACCTCGACGTCATCCGCCGCGTGGGCAAGGTCGCGGGCCTGGAGAGCGAGCTTTCCAACATCGACAGCGACGCTACCTGCGGTATCGGTCACACCCGTTGGGCCACCCACGGCAAGCCCTCCGTCGTTAACGCTCACCCCCACACCAGCTGCGACGGTCGTATCGCCATCGTCCACAACGGCATCATCGAGAACTTCGCCGAGCTGCGCGAAGAGCTGGAGGGTCACGGCCACCACTTTAAGAGCGAGACCGATACCGAGGTCTTCGCGCATCTGATCGAAGAGGCTTATGCCGAGACGCACGACCTGATGGCCTCCGTGCGCGAGGCGTGCACCCACGTGGTCGGTGCCTATGGTCTGGCCGCCGTGTGCGCTGACGAGCCCGGCGTGATCGCCGTGGCCCGCAAGGATTCCCCGATCGTGGTCGGCGCGGGCGAGACCGGCGCCTATGTCGCCTCCGATGTCATCGCGCTCATCGACGCAACCCGCGACGTCGTGGTGCTCGAGGACGGTCAGTTTGCCAAGCTCACGCCCGCAGGCGTCGAGTATACCGACGAGGCCGGCAACGTGATTGAGCCCAAGGTCACCCACATCGACTGGGACCTGGACATGGCAGAAAAGGGCGGTTATCCCGACTTTATGCTCAAGGAAATCCACGAGCAGCCGCGCGTCGTGCGCGACACGCTGGTCGGTCGTATGACGCCGGCCGGCGAGCTCGACATCGACGAGCTGGGCCTTTCGCTCGAGGAGCTCAACGACATCGATCGCGTCTACGTGATCGCTTGCGGAACCAGCTATCACGCTGGCCTCATTGCCAAGAATCTCATTGAGGGCTGGGCTCGCATCCCCACCGAGGTGGAGGCGGCCAGCGAGTTCCGTTATCGCAATCCCATCATTACGCCGACGACGCTTGTCGTTGCCGTGTCCCAGTCGGGCGAGACGGCCGATACCCTTGCCGCCATTCGCGACGCGCGCATCAAGGGTGCCAAGGTCTTCGGCATCACCAACGTGGTGGGCAGCCCCGTGGCGCGTGAGAGCGACGGCGTCATCTACACCAAGGCCAACAAGGAGATCGCGGTCGCCTCGACCAAGAGCTTCATCGGCCAGGTCGTGAGCCTCACGCTTTTGGCTCTGCTGCTGGCGCAGGTCAAGTACCGTCTGACCACCAAGCAGGCGCGCATGCTGTTCCGCGAGCTTTCCGATACGGCCGAGCAGATCCAGTGGATTTTGGATACCCAGACCGAGGCCGTTCATGAGGCCGCCCTGCTGTGCAAGGACGCGCAGTCGGCGCTGTTCGTGGGTCGCGGCATGGGTGCCGCTATTTCCTACGAGGGTGCGCTCAAGCTCAAGGAGGTCAGCTACCTGCACGCCGAGGCCTATGCCGCTGGTGAGATGAAGCACGGCCCCATCGCCCTGATCGACCCGGGCTTCCCTGTCATCGCTGTGGCCACCAAGAGTGCCACCTACGATAAGACCGTGTCGAACCTTATGGAGTGCAAGGCGCGCGGCGCCAAGGTCATCGTCGTTGCCACCGAGGGCGACGAGGAGATCAACAAGATTGCCGACTGCATCATTCGCGTGCCGGCCGTCCGCGACGTGTTCAGCCCCATCACGGCGAGCGTCCCGCTGCAGCTGCTCGCCCGCGAGGTCGCCATCCTGCGGGGCTGCGACGTCGACCAGCCCCGCAACCTGGCCAAGAGCGTCACCGTCGAGTAGTTGGTTCCGCCGTTCTAACAGCCAAGGCCCGGCTCCGCATTATGAACTGCGTCCCAAATCTTGGACGCCCTAAATAGCGACTAGGCCGCGAGGGCCTGATTCCGGAACTCCTCCGGGGTCAGGCCCTTCAATCTTACCTGCCTCCGGCTCGTGTTCCAGTAGACTATGTATTCCTCCAGGTCGCGTTTGAAATCCTCGAACGTCTCCCACTCGCGGCCCCTGTAGAACTCGTCCTTGACGTGGCCGAAGAGCTGCTCGGTGGCGGCATTGTCGATGCAGTTCGCCTTCCTGGACATGCTCTGGACGATGCCGGCGGCCTCTAGCCTGGATGTGTATGAGGCGTGCTGGTACTGCCAGCCCCGGTCCGAGTGCATGGTCGGCGCGGCGCCCTCGGGGATCTTGGGCAGCAGCTCATCGAGCATCCTCATCTGCTGGGCCATGTCGGGCGTGGTCGATATGTCGCTCGCCACGATCTCCTTGGAGCAGAAGTCCAGCGTCGGGGCCCAGTAGGCCTTGCCGCCCGCCACCTTGAACTCGGTGACGTCCGTCCCCAGCTTCCGCCACGGGGCCCCGGCGTCGAAATTCCTCGCGATCACGTTCTCGAACGTCCTGCCGACGACGCCCCTGTACGAGTTGTACCTGTGGTAGGCCGTCTCGCGTCTGATACCGCAGCGAATCCCCATCTCGCGCATCATCTTGAGCACGGTCTTGTCGGCTATCACGGCCCCCTCTTCGGCCCTGAGGCACATCGCTATCTGCCGGTGCCCGCAGCCGTTGGCGGTGCGCGAGAAGATCTCGGCGGCCGCCTCCCGGAGCTCGGGGCGCGTGGGCCTCGGCGGGTGCGCGAGGGCGTAGTAGTAGGTCGACCTCTTGAGCTCGGCGCATGCGAGCAGGTGCCCGAGCGCGTGCCCCTCGGCGCGCAGGGCCGCGACTGCTTCGGCCTTCGCCCTGGTCAGAGCCCGTCCCTCTCGACCAGGGCGCGTAATTTTTTTAGGTAGGCCACCTCGGCCTCGAGCCTACGGCACCGCTCCTCGAGCTCCTCCTCGCGGGTCCGCGGCCTCGCCCTGGAACCGCTCGGCCGGCCCTTGGGCCTCGGGCGCAGGGCCTCCGCGCCGCCCCGGCGGTAGAGCGCGCACCATCTCTTGAGCGGCGACATCGACATTATGCCGAACGCCGCCATCGCCTCGGCCTTCGTCATGCCGCCGTCGACGACGGCGGAGGCGGCGGCGACCCTCTGCTCGTATGTGTACCTGCCCTGCTTTCCGTCCATGCGCAGCAGCACCTCGCTCCCGAATGCGCGGTATATCTCCTGCCATCTTCTCACGGCTTCCGCGGGAAGCGAAAGGGCAATCGCGGCAGATTTATACCCGTGCCCGAGCTCGAAGAGCCCTATGGCCGCCTTCCTGGCCTCGACATCATGCTTCACTCTCAAATCAACGCGCATAAAGAAAGCCTCCCATTTCTCATGTCCAAGAAATGGGAGGCAGTTCATTAGACGGAGCCGGGCCTTTTTGTGCGGAGAAACCACCACAAAGGTGCCTGTCCCCTTTGTGGTGGTTTTGGCAGGTTAGCGGAGCTTGCTGGTCTCGAAGTACTCGGGGAACTGGTCCAGAACCTCGGTCTGGTTGCGGAACATCATATGCAGGTGCTTGCTGACCAAAAAGCTCGCTTCGATGGGGTCGCGACCGGCGATAGCGCGGCGAATCTGCTTGTGCTCGTTCACGATGTCCTGATTGTCGAGAACCTGCGTGGCGGCGCGCAGCCAGCGGAAGCGCTCCAGGTCGGCATTGGTCTCTTCGAGCCACGACCACACGGTGCTGCGACATGCGATGCTAAAAATCATGTGATGCATGAGGTTGTCGCTCAAAAAGAAGCCGATGCGATCCTCCTCGGCCATGGCCTTTTCCTGCAGCACGATGGCGCGGTCGAGCTGCTCGATGCCGGCCGACGTGGCGCGCGCACAGCACTCCACAATCACCTGCTTTTCCAGATGCTCGCGGATGTAACAGGCACTCTCGGCAAGGGTGAGGTTGATGGGCGAGACGTAGGTGCCGCTCTGGGGCACGGTGCGCACCAGGCCTTCCTGCGCCAAGCGAACCAAAGCCTCGCGCACGGGCGTGCGACCCATGTCCAGGTCATCGCAAAGCTGCTTGACGCCCAGCTTTTCGCCCGGCTTGTAGTCCAGGTAGACGATTTTGCGTCGAATGGTGTGGTAGGACTGGTCCTGTAGGCTCGTTTCCTGCTCGCCGACGTGCATCGATTCTTCCATAGCGCCTCGCAACTGTTCTATCAAACTCATATGTCAGTTGTTAATTATGCCGCGAATCAGCTCTCCGCGGTGGGTAATTCGGCTGTTGCCTGAGAACTATCGCGGCATCTTAGTCTGTGTTTGCGCAAGGCTGTGCTCAATGTTGCCGTATCATAAGCCGTCGCAAACGTGAAATAGAAAGAAGGAATCCCATATGCAACTGGCAAATATCGTACGCGAGCGCTGGAAAGGCGTCTTGTTCTGCCTAATCATCGCTATCCCCGCGACGTTGCTCGGCAAACAAATTGAGGTGGTCGGCGGGCCGGTATTTGCCATCCTCTTTGGCATGGTCCTGGCGCTCGTCTTTCCCAAGAATCGTCGCGAACAGCTCGCCGCTGGCGTTACCTATACGTCCAAAAAAGTCTTGCAGTACGCGGTTATCCTGCTTGGCTTTGGCATGAACCTCTCCCAGATTCTGTCCAAGGGCGCCCAGTCGCTGCCGATTATCGTGGCGACAATCTCGACCTCGCTTATCATCGCCTTTGTGCTCTGCCGCGTCATGAACGTACCGGGCAAGATCGCGACGCTTGTGGGTGTGGGTTCGTCGATTTGCGGCGGCTCTGCCATCGCCGCGACCGCGCCCGTCATCGATGCCGACGATCGCGAGATTGCCCAGGCAATTTCGGTCATCTTCCTGTTCAACGTTATCGCGGCGCTCGTGTTTCCGACGCTCGGCGGCATGCTCGGGCTGACCAACGAGGGCTTTGGCCTGTTTGCCGGCACCGCCATCAACGACACCTCGTCGGTAACGGCTGCGGCGAGCGCCTGGGACAGCATGCATCCCGGCGCCAATGTGCTCGAGAGCGCCACAGTGGTCAAGCTCACCAGGACGCTGGCCATTATTCCCATCACGTTGGTCCTCGCATGCTGGCAGATGCATCTGGCACGCAAGGCCGGCGGTGACGCCAAAAGCACGTTCTCGCTTAAACGTGCGTTTCCCATGTTTGTGCTGTTCTTTGTGCTGGCGAGCGTGATCACCACGGTGCTCCAGCTTCCCGCGTCCTTTACGGCGCCCATCAAGGAGCTGTCGAAGTTCTTTATTGTGATGGCCATGGCGGCTATTGGCTTTAATACCGATATCGTCGAGCTGGTCAAAAAGGGCGGCAAGCCCATCGCGCTGGGCTTTTGCTGCTGGATTGGCATTGCGTGCATGAGTTTGGGAATGCAACACGTACTGGGAATCTGGTAGAGAAGTAGCTTGTTTGCGTGCTGCGTGCTTCGTGCTGGTGAGCGCATGCTTGCGGTGGAGCGATAGGAGCTCTTGCGGGTATGGCTTGTCCGCAGGTTTATAAGTCCCGAAGAGCTCTTATCGCCCCGCCAGGATGGCGATGCGGGGCAACACCTATACTCGCAGGACGGCGCTTTCTGCCCTATAGTGTTTGGTGAGCAATATCGTTCAATTTTGAAACACTCGGTCGTGCGACCGTCGGCGGTTGCACGTCGCCGCGGACAGGGGCAAATCATGGATAGCAATGCTAAGCTGAACATCTTGACCGATGCCCTAGCTGCTGCCGGGGCCTCGGCATTGGCAATCGATGCGCGTGGGGACGTCGCGATCTCGACCATGAATGACGCGGCGCTTGAGCGGGATGTGGCGGCTTTTGTCGCTGAGCGTCTCGACCGTATAGGAGACGGCGCGCGTCTGGTTATGGGGCGTGAGGGTACGCGCCTGAGCCTGACCGTTCGCCCCACCGACAAAGAGGGCGGGAGGCTTTGGGTCGTTGTGGTCCGCGAGGTGCGCGGTGCCGCGGCGCATGCGGGCATCGAGTGGCTCAACGCCGACGAAGTTGAGGTCCGCTATGAATCGAGCGCGTACGGCATCGTTGAGGGGGCGGCCTCGGTGGCTGTACCGGTTACCGAGAGCTATGCGCGCGGCGTGCCCCTTATGCTCGAGGGCGAGCTGGGAGCGGGTCAGGTCGAGATTGCCAAGCGCCTCTATCTGGATGGCCCTTTTGTCGATCAGCCCTTTGTTTCCGTCGCGCTCGATGAACTCACCGATCGCGGTTGGCGCCATGTGCTCAAAAGCTCCGAATCGCCGCTGTTCCAAACGGGGCTGACCCTTTGCATTGAGGGCTGGAATGCGGTTGGCCCCCAGCGCCTCCGCGAGCTGGTCTCCACGATGACCGACACCGCGTTGGCGACGCGCTGCCATGTGGTGCTGACGGCGAATGACATGCCGGGCGGCGGCGAAAGTGATCAAGCCGCCTTTGTGACCGAGCGCTTCGCCTGTGCGGTGAGCGTCGCGCCGGCAATCGCCGAGCAGGGAGCCGCGTCGACGAAGGTCGCGCGCTATTTGGAATATCTCGCTGATGCATTTGGGACGGCAGCGCCCACGCTGTCTGCCGCGGCGACGAAGACGCTCGATGCTTACCGCTGGCCGCGCAACTATCTGCAGCTCCGCGAGGTCTCGGAACGACTGTATATATTGGTGGGGACGGGCACGGTGGACCGCGCTGTGGCGGAGGAAGTGTTCGCCCAAGAGGACGTGATTAAGACCGCAACCTTTGGCGCCCCGACGCTTGAAAGTGACCTGTATATCCTGCGACCGCTGGCCGATACCGAGCGAGATATCGCGCATCTGGTTGTAGACCATCTCCACGGCAACCGAACCCGTGCGGCGGAGGTGCTGGGCATAAGCCGTACAACGCTGTGGCGCTTGCTGAAGGACGATGACCGTTGAGCGAGGCGCCCGTGACCGCACGCGACGCGTGTGCTACAGTCCAAAGCGTTATTGTTTCGATTTGGTTACGGCGTGCGAGGGCATATGGCTGAGACTTCAAAACCGAGCCGCAGAAGGCGGAGTGCCGCGCCGGTCAACCGACGCACAACATCGGTGACGTGGGGCAAACACGCCTCGGGGTTTGATGGCTCGTTCAAGCGCACTAAATACGGCTATCCTTCGGCAAGCGCCCGCTTGGCAATGCAGGCAGAGTCCTCGCTGTGGGGCCGCAAACGCGTGGTGGGCTCAAAGCTCAAGCACGACGGAACGCTCGGCTACATCAGCCGCGGGGCGGCTCGCCGCAGCGGGCTCAATCCCGCCGGCTGGCATCGCTACGTGCCGATCGTGGCCGCCGTTGCAGTGATCGTCATCGCGCTCGCTGCGCTCGGATATGCCGGCGGTGGCGCCAACTTGGACGCAATGTTTAAATCGCCCGAGCTCGCGCATGTAGGTACAGAAGTTGTCGAGGGCGCTCAGGCCCAGACGAGCGTCGCGCCCCAGCGCGGTATCGTTGCGGCGGCCTCCACCATCGCCGATGTGCAAAAGGACGAAGACAAGCAAGGCGACGACGTCGATGCGAATCAGACGAGCGAAACGGCAATAACTCCATCGGCGGGATAAGTTGCGAGTGGGGCAGCTAATTTGGGACGGGGCTTTTTTAGCTGCCCAAGACAGTGGCTCATTCGATGTCAGTCGCCAAAAGCGAGCGAGCCGCATTTGCGCCAAGGTGACGTGAAATGAGAGGGCGCTGACCTTCTGGTCGCGCCCTCGAAATTGAACGTCAGATTGGCGTGAATGCGGCCCGCGCAGCGTCAACGAGCCCGCCGTTCGGTAGAATGGCGGAACTAATTACCTTACGTAGACCACGTTGTCGCGGCGGGGTTTGGGCTCGGGCAGCGTGTCCTCGGCATAGCCCAGAATGCAGTGACCGACACCGCGCAGGCTGCCGTCGGCGGGTAGACCCCAACTGGCCAGTAGCTCCAGGCCCTCGGGCGAATCGAAAACCTCGTGGGCGCGATGAATCCAGCACGAATCAACGCCCAGCGCATAGGCAGCGTTGAGCAGGTTGCCCATGGCGAGCGAGCCGTCTTCCAGATGTGTGGGCACGCTGCGGTCAACCAGCACCACCACAACGGTCTTGGCGCCATAGAAGGGGTCGCTGTTGCTGCCCATGACTTGCGCGTTGAGCTGCGAGAGACGCTCGACGGTCGCGGGGTCGGTGACGGCGACAAACGTCACCGGCTGGCGGCCCATGCCGCTCGGTGCATATTGGCCGGCTTCGATAATACGTGCAAGCTTTTCGGCCTCGACGGGACGATCGCTGTAGTTGCGGCAGCTGCGGCGGTGAATGAGTGCTTCGATAGTCTCCATGGTGTCTCCTTGCGGTGGCGTTGCAGATGCCCCGTTCATACCCGTCGGGCTCAAACGATAGACGGTCAATTGCCCGGCCAAAAGGATAGATTCCAATTGGGAAAGTAGGTTTGCATAAAAGTACCTTCAGAATGTGACAAACAAATGGGATGGTTAAACGTTTTATCCCGTCTACCCTGCGGTTTTTTACCACTTGCCTAAATGACGAACGCATAACCTCTGATAAAGGTTTTACTAAAGGAGTACCAACGTTTATCAATGCGCCGTGGTGGCGCCGGGCCAGGAGGTAACATCATGTTCCAGGCTGGAGATGTCGTCGAGACCGATTTCGAAGGATTTCTGAAGCTGCTGCGTTCCAAGACGCGCGCTTTCGTGTCGATCAACGATCACGAGTACTACATCACGCACACCGATGGCTATTGGCGTGTTCAGGATTGCGAGGCCCTCAACGACAAGGGCCACTTTACTGACTGTTCTGAGTTGGTCAACACGGTCTGCGAGGTCGTCGAGCTGCCGTGGATTGCCGGCAAGAGCCTGCATGACAGCTTCTCGGGCGCTACGGTCTATGAGGCCGTCGCCGCTTAACAGGCAATAAAACCCGATTTTCACGTGACCGCTGGCGCCGCCCCCGCGCCGGCGGTCTTTTTCTGCCGATAGGCCATAAAAATGCACGCATTTGCGGAGAGCCTGTTGACGATAGTCAAAACTCGGACTAATCTAGAGACACATAATTGGTCAAAAATCGGACAATTGAATGGTGGGATAGATGAATAGTGCGGTTACGCTGGTCGACTTCGATCGGTTGCTCAATGGACTCGACCATATCTATTCGGAGTTCTCGCGCGCCTGCGGCCTTTCGGACTGCGCCTACTGGATGCTCGTCGACACGAGTGCAGCGGGCGGAAGCGTTGCCGTGAGTCGGCTGACGAGTGAATGGTTCTACAGCAAACAGACCATCAATTCGGCGATTAAAACGCTTAGGGCGCGAGGGCTTGCGACGTTGGAGTTTGCCGAGGGCAGTCGTAAAAACAAGGTTGTACGACTGACCGAAGAAGGCGTGCGGTTTGCCAAGCGCTACGCGTTGCCGGCGCAAAAAGCCGAGCAACAGGCATTCGAGGCGCTCGAGCCGTGGGAACAGTGCGAGATCATGCGCTTGGTCGGTAAGTTCTCCCATGTTCTTAACGAAGAGTGCGAGGCATTTAAACGGCAAGTGGCCGCCGAGAACGAGACTGACGATAAGGGCGAGGGGGACGCATGCGACTCTTAATGAGGTTTATGAGGCCGTACCGCGGTCTGATTGCGGTGACGCTGTTTGCGGTGCTGATAGATAACGTCGGTACGCTGTTGGTTCCCACGATGCTGGCGAACATGGTCAACACCGGTATTACCACGGGTGATGTCGACTATATATTACGCAACGGCCTGTACATGCTTATCGCGACCGGCATGGCCAGCGGCGGCACGGTGCTGGGCTGCTATCTTTCGGCGCGCCTGGCCGCCAACGTGGCCTGCGATATCCGCAATGCCGTGTACGACAAGTCGCTCGAGCTGTCCGCCAGCGACTTTGAGCGCTTTGGCACGGGTTCGATGATCACGCGCTCGCTCAACGACATCAACGTGATTCAGCAAGCTGTCCTTCAGACGATTCAGCTGGTGCTGCCGGTGCCGTTCTTGGCCGTGGCAGGCATCATTTTTGCTTGGTTCATCGATCCCGCCATGGGTACGCTGCTGGGCGTGGTGGTTGCGATCGTGCTGGTGGCGGCGGTCTTTACCGTTGCCAACGCCGCGCCGATCTTTATGCGCCTGCAGAGCTTTATCGACCGCATGAACGTGGTGCTGCGCGAGAACATCGTGGGCGTGCGCGTCATCCGCGCATTTAACAAGGAGCGCCACGAGGAGCAGCGCCTGGACGAGGTGTTTAGCGATTACGCGGCCAATGCCATCAAGGTCAACCACCTGTTTGTGGGTCTCGACAGCTCCAGCTTCTTTTTGATGAATATCGCCGAGGTGGCGGTGCTGTGGGTGGGCGGCAACCGCGTGGGCGTCCACGCCATGCAAATCGGTAGCATCTCGGCCGTGCTGGAGTACGCGATCCTGATCCTGTTCTTTGTGATGACGGCGCAGATGGTGATTCTGACGCTCCCACGCGCCGCCGCATGCCTGAACCGTGCGCAGCAGGTGTTGGAGATTGAGCCGAGCATCGTGGACGGCAAGCGCACGCTGGACACGTGCGCGGCGGAGTCTGTTGACGGTGCCGACGCGGTGGCCGTGTTCGACCACATGTCGTTCCGTTTTGACGATGCCGACGAGGATACCCTGTGCGACCTGAGCTTTGCCTGTCGCCGTAGCCAGACCACGGCGATTGTAGGCTCGACGGGTTCGGGCAAGTCGACGGTGGCCAAGCTCTTGCTTCGCTTCCACGATGCCACGAAGGGCGCCATTCGCCTGAATGGCATCGATCTGCGCGACCTTTCGCAAGACGACATCCGCGGGCGTATCGCCTATGTGCCGCAGAAGGCATGGCTGTTCTCGGGTACGGTGGCGAGCAACCTGCGCTTTGGCAACGAAGACGCGACTGAGGCTGACATGCTCCATGCGCTGGAGGTTGCCCAGAGCACCTTTGTGCTCGACCAGCCCCAGGGGCTCGATACGCCGGTGGCCCAGGGCGGCACGAACTTCTCGGGTGGTCAGCGCCAGCGCCTGGCGATTGCCCGCGCACTCATGAAGCATGCCGATCTATATATCTTCGACGACAGTTTTTCGGCCCTGGACTTTAAGACCGATGCGGCACTGCGCCATGCGCTGCAGGACGAGACGTGCGATGCCGCGGTGCTCATCATCGCCCAGCGCATCTCGACTATTTTGCATGCCGATCAGATCGTGGTGCTCAAAGACGGCGAGATCGTGGGCCTAGGCACGCACGACGAGCTCATGGAAACCTGCGAGGTGTACCGCGCAATCGCGGAATCGCAGATGAAGGGAGGTGAGTAGCATGACCGAGGAGCTCAAGAAGCAGGGCATCGTCGATGGCGCTGCGGTTGTAGAGACAGTCGAGGAGACGGGCGTCGCGCCCGACCTGGACGAAGCCGCCAAGGCGGCGGAGCGCGAGGCTCGCCGCCAAGCGCTCTACGAGGAAAACGAACGTGCCGAGGACGAGCGCGCCCGCGCCGAGGCAGAGCGTATGCGCGACGTGGACGACGAAGACGAGGACGAGACGCCTCGGGATACCTGGGCGACGGTGCGCCGCCTGTGGAGTGAGGCTGCCGGCGACCATTGGCGCTTCTATATCGTGTTCGCGAGCATTGTGTTCTATGTCATCTTTAACACCGCCGCGCCGGCATATAGCGCCCGCGTGATCGATGAGCTGTGGGGCCACATTCAGGTGGCGTTTGCCAACGACACCACTTTCAGCATCACCTGGGAGAACTGCGGCAAGACCATTTTCGTCTACTTTATGATCTGGACTGCCGCTGCCTCGTTCTATGCGCTCCAGAGCTTTTTGATGTCGAGCGTCGCTGAGCGTCTCAATCTGCGCCTGCGCAACCGCATCGCGCAAAAGCTCAACCGTCTGCCACTCGCCTATTTTGACGCGCATCGTCCCGGCGAGGTCGTCAGCCGCGCGACCAACGACCTGGACAAGATGTCCGAGAGCATGCAGCGCGGATTGCTGCAGCTGCTCGTGTCGATCGGCACGGTTGTTGGTGCTGTGAGCGTGATGTTCGTGTTCAGCGTGCAGCTTACGCTCGTCTTTCTGTTCTTTACGGCACTGTCGCTGCTGGTGACGAAGGTCGTCTCGCGCCGCACACACGATGTGACGGGCGAGCGCCAGGAGTGGGTGTCCAAGATTACGAGTGCGGTCGAGGAAGGCTATTCGGGCCGTCTGGTGATCCGCGCGTTTAACCGCGAACGCCAAAGTTCTGCCGAGGTGCACCAGGCCTCGGGCGAGCTGGCACGCGTGAGTGCCAAGGCCGACTTTATGATTAACGCCGTCGGCCCCGCGGTGCGCTTTATCGGCCGCCTGGCACAGATCGTGATTGCGATTGTGGGTTGCAGTATGCTGGTTGCCGGCCACATGACCGTCGGCGTGTTCCAGGCGTTCTTCCAGTTTATCTACGAGGCATCCGAGCCCATGACGCAGTTGTCGTTTACCTTCAACTCGCTGCAGAGCGCGCTGGCGAGTGCAGAGCGCGTGTTCGACCTGCTCGATGAGCCCGAGATGGAGGCCGATCCGCTGCCGGACAAGGCCGCCAAGCTGCCGGGTCGCGTGGAGGGCCGCGTCTCCTTTGAGCATGTGCGCTTTGGTTATTCGCCCGGCAAGCCGCTTATGCGCGACGTGTCGTTTACCGCCGAGCCGGGCCAGAAGATTGCCGTGGTGGGAACCACGGGCGCAGGCAAGACGACGCTCATCAACCTGCTCATGCGCTTTTACGAGATCGACGGCGGCCGCATTACGCTTGACGGTGTGGATACGCGCCTCATGGACCGCGGTGAGCTACGGCAGCAGTTTGGCATGGTGCTGCAGGACGCCTGGCTATTCGATGGCACGATTGCCGAAAACATCGCCTACGGCTGCCCCGAGGCAACGCGCGAGGAGATCGTGGCCGCCGCTCGTGCCGCGCAGGTCGACTTTTTCGTGCGCACTATGCCGCAGGGCTACGACACGCGTGTGGCTAACGATGCCGAGAGCATTAGTCAGGGCCAACGCCAGCTGCTGACCATTGCGCGCGTGCTGCTCAACAACCCGGCGATTCTCATCCTGGACGAGGCGACCTCAAGCGTGGACACGCGCACCGAGCTTGCCATCGGTCGTGCCATGGACGCGCTCATGCGCGGGCGCACGAGCTTTGTGATCGCGCACCGCCTGTCGACGATCGTGGACGCCGACCTGATCTTGGTCATGGATCACGGCAACATTATCGAGCAGGGCACGCATAAGGAGCTGCTGGCTGCCGAGGGTGCCTACGCCGACCTCTATCTGAGCCAGTTCGCATAATGTGACAAAGGGACAGTCTCTTTGCCACATCACAAATAAGGCGCGCCGGGGGTGAATCCTCTGGCGCGCCTTTGCGTTGGCGTCAATGTTGTCGGTGGCCGTCCGCCTCTAGCGTTCGTCCGCGAGCTTGGCGACGAGGGCTTTGAGCTCGGCCACCTCTCGCTCGAGTTCTTTGACGCGGCGGGCGTTCTCGGTGATACCTTGGCGGTTGAGGGCACTCTGCTCGGCGGCGTCATCGGGCATGTACTCACGATGCTGCTTGGCGTCGAAACTCTCCTCGAACACACGGCAGCCGTTGCGCTTGATGATGCGTCCCGGCACGCCCACGACGGTGCAGTTGTCGGGTACGTCCTTGACGACGACCGAGTTGCCGCCAATCTTGACGTTGTTGCCGATGCGGATGTTGCCGAGCACCTTGGCGCCCGTGCCCACGGTGACGTTGTTACCCAGAGTGGGGTGGCGTTTGCCGGTCTCGTTGCCGGTGCCGCCAAGCGTGACGCCCTGGTAGAGCACGCAGTTGTCGCCCACAATGGTGGTTTCGCCGATGACGACGCCCATGGCGTGGTCGATAAAGAAGTGCTTGCCAATCTGCGCGGCAGGGTGAATCTCGACGCCGGTGATGTGGCGGGTGATTTGCGAGAGCACACGGGCGAGCGAGCGATGACCGTGCTCCCAGAGCCAGTGCTCGGGCACGTGGTTCCACTTGGCGTGCAGGCCAGGATAGGAAAGGAAGATGACTAGACCGTTTTGCGCGGCGGGGTCCTGCGCTTGGACGGTCTTGATGTCCTCGCGAATGGTATTGATAAAGCTCACCGGCCGCCCTCCCTTAGCGCCATGGCAATGCGATTCAATAAAGTATAGCGATTCGCTAGGGATTAGGAAGGACATTCTTGGCGGCATTGCACGACAGGTGTCAGTTATGCATACTTGCTGGTAATGGAGTCATGCTTTTGTGGGGTTGCGCACGAGGGGGCGCTGCAACCGTATACTGGTCAACTTGGACGTATCCGCGCCCACAACTGAGAGGTTTTACTTCATGGGTTTCATTAATTTTATCGCCGAGCTGCTCAAAGACCCGCGCACCGCGATTGCCAGCTGGATCGCCGCCGGCCCGCTTATGGCCTACGGCTGCGTGTTCCTGATCATCTTTATCGAGACGGGCGTGGTGTTCTTCCCGTTTCTCCCTGGCGACTCGCTGCTGTTTGCTTCGGGCTTCTTTGCCCACAACGGTGGCTTTAACATCGTGGCCCTGCTGGCCACCGCATGGGCTGCTGCCATCTTGGGCGATCAGTGCAACTTTATGATCGGTCACTTCTTTGGCAAAAAGATCATCGCTTCGGGCAAGGTCAAGGCTATGACGCCCGAGCGCATCAAAAAGTCCGAGGATTTCTTGGACAAGTGGGGTCACCTGGCCATCTTCCTGGGTCGCTTCTTCCCGTTTATCCGCACCTTTGTGCCCTTTATCGCCGGCATGGGCGGCATGCACTGGCGCAACTTTGTCATCTTTAACGTGCTGGGTGGCATTACCTGGTCAACGCTCTTTACACTGTTGGGCTACTTCTTTGGTGGCATTCCCTTTGTGCAGGAGCACTTTGAGCTGCTAATCGTTGGCATCGTTGCCGTGTCGATCATCCCGACCGTGGTCGGTCTGGTCAAGGCTAAGCTGGGCAAATAGAACGCCTAGCTCGAGCCAGCGCGCAGACCGTACAGTTGAGGCCCGTCACCGCTTACGGTGGCGGGCCTCTTTAGCTTCGATCAAATGAAAATACTTTAGTTAGTTAAAGAAAAACGTTTTATCCGACGCGCGTGCGGAGTACAATCTCGTGCATGCGAATCGACGTGCCATCGGCTTTGATGCTGTTCGCGTGTCCCGTCCGGCTCTACGCTCCGGGCGTGCGACGTTGCGACGCGGTCGGCCTCGGTCCTTGCGTGCGAGTTCGCGAGTATGCAACTGTGTATGTAAGGAGCGACATATGACTGTCGAGAAGAAGGATATCGATTGGGGTAGCCTCGGCTTTGGCTACATGAAGACTGATTACAGCTACGAGGCCCATTGGAAGGACGGCGAGTGGGACGAGGGCGGCCTGACCACCGACCACACCCTGCACGTCTCCGAGTGCGGCGGTATCTTCCATTACTGCCAGGAGGTCTTTGAGGGCCTGAAGGCCTACACCGCCGAGGACGGCAGCATCGTCTGCTTCCGTCCCGACATGAACGCTGAGCGTATGTATAACTCTGCCCAGCGCCTCGAGATGCCCCCGTTTCCCAAGGACAAGTTCGTTGAGGCCGTCAAGCAGGTCGTTTCTGCCAACGCCGCCTGGGTTCCGCCCTTCGGTTCCGGCGCGACCCTGTACGTGCGTCCGTTTATGATCGGCTCCGGTGACGTGATCGGCGTGGCTCCCGCTCCTGAGTACACGTTCCGCATTCTCGTGACCCCGGTCGGTCCGTACTTTAAGGGTGGCCTCAAGCCCGTCAAGCTGCGCGTTTCCGAGTATGACCGTGCAGCACCGCATGGCACCGGCAACATCAAGGCCGGCCTGAACTACGCCATGTCCCTCAAGCCCACGATGGAGGCTCACCGCGAGGGCTATGCCGAGAACCTGTATCTCGATTCCGAGTCCCGCACCTATGTCGAGGAGACCGGTGGCGCTAACGTCCTATTCGTGAAGGAGGACGGCACCCTCGTCGTTCCGCAGTCCCACACCGACTCCATTCTGCCTTCCATCACCCGCCGTTCGCTCGTTCAGGTTGCTCAGGACCTGGGCATGACCGTTGACCAGCGTCCCGTCGAGTGGGCCGAGGTCAAGGCCGGCACCTTTGTCGAGTGCGGCCTGTGCGGCACCGCTGCCGTCATCTCCCCGGTTGGCGAGATCGACAACAAGGTTTACGGTGCCGACGAGACCGTGACCTTCCCGGCTGGCTACACCGAGATCGGCCCTGTGATGAAGAAGCTCCGCGAGACCCTGACTGGTATCCAGTCTGGTGCTGTCGAGGACAAGCACAACTGGGTTTACACCGTCGCGTAAGCTGTCTTAGCTGTCCGGCCCGAGGGCGACCTTCCTTTCCGGCGCGTCCTCGGACATGAAAGAACCTCCGCTGCGCACTTTGTGCGGCGGAGGTTCTTTCGTCCTGCGGAGTGCGCCGGAAAGGAAGGTCGCCCTTTTGTTTTGCTTCGCGCCATGTGGGGGCGGTGGCGACGTGCATTTTTGCGAGTATTCTGCAATCAAAGGCCCCTGCATACCGGCTTCGGGCAAAAAATCGGGAGTTCTCGATGTTTTCTACGAATGATGGGTGGGGTTACGGGCTGACAGCGTTTGATTTGCAGGGATATTCGCGGTCTTTGGCATTTGTCGTGGCGCCCGAAGCCCTTGGTTATGTTGAATACTCCTAAAAATGCACGACGCTTAGAGGGGGACCTTCGCGAAAAAGGAAACCGCCCCGTCGAAGTATGCATTCGACGGGGCGGTTTATGCATTTGGCCGATTAAGGATGCGCTGTCAAACTACTAGAACTTGACGGTCGGGGCCTGGCGGGCTGCTTCAGCGGCCTCGAAGCCCTGGCGCTCCTTAAACTGGAAGATGCCAGCAAAGATGACAGCCGGGAACGTCTGAATGGCGTTGTTGTAGCTGAGCACGCAGTCGTTGTAGCTCTGGCGTGCATAGCTAATCTTGTTCTCGGTGTCCTCGAGCGATGCCTGCAGCTGCGTAAAGTTGGTGTTTGCCTTAAGATCGGGATAGGCCTCGGCCACAGCGAAGAGCTGGCGCAGTGCGCCGGTCAGCACGTTGTCGGCTTCCATCTTGGCCTCGGGCGTGGTGGCCTTGACGGCGGTGTTACGCGCACTGATCACGGCGGAGAGCGTCTCCTGCTCGTGCTTGGCGTAGCCCTTGACGGTTTCGACCAGGTTGGGGATCAGGTCGTTACGGCGCTGCAGCTGCGTATCGATGTTCTGCCAGGCGTTATCGATGCGGTTACGCTTGGTGACCATGTTGTTGTAGATGCCGGCGATGGCGCAGACAATCACAATGACAACAACGATGCCGATGATGACGGTAATCATGATGTCTCCGTTTCGAATGGCCGCGGCGGCATGCGCCAGCTGCCGTTGGTATAACGCTACTAGTATACCCGCAACGTTTTACCGTGCCGAACTTTCCGGTAAGCGTTGTGTTTTCGGCGGGGTTGGCACCGGGGCAAAGCGCGCGAGGTACAGGTGTAAGATATGCGACAGATTGACGAGTGTTGTCTTTGTCCTGAGGATGGCGATACCAGTGGACCTTCGCATCAAGAAAACCTACCGCGCCCTGTTCGATGCCTTTACCGAGCTTCTCGAGGAGCATCGGTTTGAGGACCTGACGGTCGCCATGCTGTGCGACCGCGCCATGATTCGCCGCACGACGTTCTACAAGCACTTTCGCGACAAGAACGATTACTTTGCCTTTTATATCGATGAGCTCATGTCGGGCTTGCCGCAAAAACAGCCCGATGAGGCCGGCGCGGTATCTGCCGAGGACGTGCGCGCGCTTCGGCACGCGATTTTGGACGATGCCATGGATTTGATTCTGGCGCACGAGCGGCTCATGGATAACATTTTGGCAAGCAGCATGTCGGGCATGTTGACCAACGTTATTTGCGACCGCATTGCCCGCTCCATCCGCGAGCGTGTGATGAACGTGCTTGCCGAGGATGCCCTGGCCCCCGTGTCACTCGAGACGACGTCTGAGTTTGTCGCCGGCGGTATTATTCGACTTTTCACGATATGGTGGGAATCGGGCCACGATCTTGAGCGCCGACCTGAGATAGCCGACGTGGTCGATGCGTTGTTTGAGCGGACCATGACACCGGTGCATCACTAGGAGTGGCGGAGAGAGGGGGATTCGAACCCCCGGAACGCTCTCGCGCTCAACGGTTTTCAAGACCGCCGCATTCAACCGCTCTGCCATCTCTCCGTGAGTCGTAATGATAGCATCGTTTTGAATTTGCAACAGGGAAGGCGAACGATGACGATCACCGAAATCGACGAGAAGTTCATGCGCGAGGCGTTGGCGGAGGCGCGCGCCGCCGCGACGGTGGGCGAGGTGCCCATCGGAGCCGTAGTGGTGCGCGACGGCGAGATCGTCGCGAGGGCGCACAATCGGCGCGAGCTCGACCAGGATCCTTCGGCTCATGCCGAGTTCGCGGCCCTGTGCGCTGCCTCTCGGTCGCTCGGTCGTTGGCGCCTTTCCGATTGCACGGTCTACGTGACGCTCGAGCCATGCTGCATGTGTGCGGGGCTTATGGTTAACGCGCGCGTGGGGCGCTGCGTGTATGGCGCGGCTGATGCCAAGGCGGGCGCGCTGGGATCCCTGTATGACCTCAATGCCGACTCGCGCCTGAATCATCGGTTCAATGTGACCGCCGGCGTACTGGCGGATGAATGCCGCGAGCTGCTGAGTAGCTATTTTGGCGGTCTGCGCGGAGCGGGCGGCGCTGATTGCGGTTGTGGGGCCGATCTTGAAGCACACGCCGCTCACGCCGCAGCGCTTGCAGGTGCCGGTGAGGATGCTGGCACGGCGGTTGACTTTGGTCCTGCATGCCGTCGGCCCTGCCGTGTGCTGCTGGCGATCGACTCCTTTAAGGGCAGCGTTTCGAGCGCGCAGGCGGAGGCAGCGGTTGCCGAGGGCATGCGCCATGTGTGGCCCGATGCCGAGCTGAACGCTTTGCCGCTGGCAGATGGCGGTGAGGGGACGCTCGATGCCGTTGCCGCGTGCGGCGGTGAGATTGTGACCTGCGAGGTTGCGGGACCCTTTGGCGATGGTGTGCCTGCCCGGATGTTAGTGGACGGCGAGCACGAGTCGGTTGTTATTGAGATGGCCGAAGCAGCAGGCATCGGGTACTCACCTTGCACGGAATCGGCGGCGCTGGCTGCTACAACCTATGGCGTGGGCGAGCTGATGCTCCGTGCAGTTCGTGTCGGGGTAAAGACTATCTATATTGGCTTGGGCGGCAGTGCCACCAACGACGGTGGCGCCGGCATGCTGCAGGCGCTGGGCGCGCGTGTGGTCGATGATCAGGGATGCGATGTCGCCCCCGGTCTTGCCGGCCTTGAGCAGGTGGCGAGCGTTGATTTGGCGCCCGCGCTGCAGGCTTTGGATGATGCTCGCATCGTTGTGCTTTCGGATGTCGAGAATCCGCTCGTGGGGCGTCGAGGCGCACTGGCGGTGTTTGGCGGGCAGAAGGGCCTGCCGGCGGATGATGTCGAGGTGCTGCGCAGATACGACGGCTGGATGGTCGGCTACGGTCGCTTGCTCGATGCGGCGATTGCCAGAGCTCGAGCCCAGGGGTTGTTGCGCACACCCGAGGGCGCACGGACATTTGGCTCGGTGCTCGGTGTACCCGGTGCGGGCGCTGCCGGTGGCTTGGGCGCGGCGTTGCTGGCGCTCGGCGCGGAGCTACGCTCGGGTGTGGAGACGGTGCTCGATCTCGTGGGGTTTGACGAGCGCGTGCGCGATGTCGACCTGGTCATAACGGGCGAGGGCAATATGGACGAGCAGTCCGCCGCCGGTAAGGCGCCGGTGGGTGTGGCTCGCCGCGCCAGGCGATATGGCAAGCCGGTGGTCGCCGTCGTGGGCGGCCGTGCTGACAACCTGAACGCGGTATATGAGCAAGGTATCGACTTGGTACTGCCGATCTGCCGCAAGCCCATGCCTCTCGACCAGGCGCTCAATCCTCAGGAAGCCACAACCAACCTCATCTTCGCCGGTGAATCAGCCGCCCAAGCCTACGACCTCGCTCGCCTCTAAAACCCATCCCCTCGATAAGTTGCGGTGAAATACGGAGTGTTTTTGCCTTTAAGGTGCCAATTCAGTCCGTATTCCACCGCAACTTCGAGAATGTCCATTCGAGGCTGGCTGCCTTGTGCCTTGGGTCGGACCGTCTGCCATGAAATGTGGCAATCTACTACGTTAAACCGGCCACCCTCGACCATTCCGGAATTTGCAAAAACAAAACCGCAGGTAGAAAGCTTGCCGATTTTCGAAAAAGTCGGCTATGGTTGACCCCTGTGGCCTAAACGTAGTAGATGGGCCCTTTCTGTGGTGCGGCACCAAGCCGGTCATTTTGGGATGGGACTATTTTTGACTACTCATTGGCTGCTCTGGCAATCGGGCTGCAAAAGTAGTCAAAAAAGCTCCGTCCCAAATTAGCTACCTTGCTCTGGCGGGCGGGAGCAGGTAAGATATACCGAGCGCCTAGCGCGTTCGAAGGGTTCGGATGACGACATGTTCCGAATCTGGTCAGGTCCGGAAGGAAGCAGCCATAAGGAGCCTCTGTCGGGCATCCGAATCCATCGAGCGCACGGGCGCTATTTTGGTGCCGCGACATGGCCCGGCCGGCGGCGAGGTGTTTGGTGTCTCGCTGGTCCTCGGCTTCGCCTGCGGGATCGCTCGACTACCAAACACCTCGCCGCCGGCCGGGCCCCGTCGTCCAAAAATCACCCGTAAAGGCGCGTTTATCTAATTTAATCTATCCCTTAAGGAATGCTGCTCGTTGGCGTTGTCTGGGCATTGATGGCTACGTGGTTCAAGAGGCGGCGGTGCTGTTGCTTGAATTATTGCAGTTAAAGAGGCTCGTTTCCCTAGGTTGGGGAAACGAGCCTCTTTTTGTCTCTGGGCTTGTGGATTGGTGAAGGCAGAATGCTCTGTCGGCTATTTTGAGTTCTTGATGCGGCGTGTGGCTGTGGCGGTTATTCCGAGGCCTGCGGCGGCGACTGCTGCGAGTGCGATTGCGCTCGGCGCTGCGTCGCCCGTGTTCGCGAGCTTGCCGGCGGTCGTATTTGCTTGCTTGCCGCTGCTCGAGTTCGCCTGCTTGGTGGAGCTTGGTAGGGCGTCTTTGCCGGTTGCAGGTGAGGCAACGGGCGGTGTCGCCTCGGCGGGTTGCGTTGAGCCGGAGGGAGGCGTCGTCTCGGTCGGTTTCGTTATCTCGGGCGAGGTGGCCTTGTCTGCCGCGGCCTTTGCCTCTTCGTATGCCTTGCAGGCGTCGTCATAGGCCGCTTGCGCCTTTTCCAAATCGCCGAGGAGCGCATCTCGCTTGGCTGTTTCTCCGTCGAGGTGGGTTTTATTAAACTCTACTTCGCTTTCTAAGAAATAAATCAGGCTTTTCTGACTTTCGAGGCGCATTCGGCAGTGCTCAAGCTTATCTTCACAACGAGATTCTTGCTCTTGTGCATCCATGATCGCCAGTTCCAACTGCCATCTAGTTTCGTAATCCGTGTGGGGGATTTTATTTAATTCTGCCTCAAGGTCTCTTGTTCGGTTGTGGGCCTTATCGCATTCGGATTGGGCTGCATCGATGTCCGCTTGCATGGTAGGAAGGGATTCCTTATATATGGCAGCTCGCGCCAAATTAGTGTCGTAGTTCTTTTGAAAAATGGCAATTTTAGTATCGATTTCCGCAATTTTCTCGGGACTTGCGGCGTCTTTTGCGGCCTCGAGGTTTTTGAGCGCTTCCTGCATGGCTGCATACGCTTTGTCTTTTTCGGTGGCCGCGGTTTCGCTCGAGTTCGCGGCCGCTGTCTGCAAGGCGACTGCATCGGTGGGGGAGCTGATTTCTGCCGCGATCGCCGTTGCGGGGGCGATTCCCGCGACAAGTGCCGCGGAAAGGGCGATGCCCACAGTTGCTCGTCTTGCTCTTCTTGCTCTTCTTGCGAGAATGTCGTTCATCTCGGCACCTCATTTCAAGGGTCGGCGACTAACTTGGTAGCACTAATGTAAGTATATCAGGCGGTCGACCCGACACTGGCTGGGTGTGCGCGTGCCTTTCCGCTTCTTTGGAAACCGAATCCCATTAGAAATGACGAGTTGTTTACGCTTCTTTTGGGCTCACCGTACTATCATGATTCGAATTGAGTGTGAATGATGATAGGGAGCGCCTATACATGATTGAGCTGCTCAGGCGTTTTGGTGGTAAGTTTCGCCGGTATATGGTGATTGGTCCTGCGTGCAAGCTGATCGAAGTGATCTTTGACCTGCTGACGCCGCTGGTGATTGCCCAGATGATCGATAAGGGCATTGGCTCGCACGACGTGAACGCCGTTATCCACTACGGCATGGTACTTGGCGCCATGGCTGTGATCGGCATCTCGTTTACGCTCGTCTGCCAAAAGATGGCGGCGCTGACTTCGCAGGGCATGGGTACCGACATTCGCGGTGCACTCTACCAGCACATCAACGAACTGAGCTATGTCGAACTCGATTGCTTTGGAACGCCGTCGCTCATCACGCGCATTACCAACGATGTCAACCAGGTGCAGCTCGCTGTGGCGCTGGGCGTGCGCATGCTCATCCGCTGGCCCTTCTTGGCGGTGGGTTCTATGTGCGCGGCCCTTGCCATCGACCTTAAGCTCGGCATGATCTTCTTGATCTGCACGCCCGCTATCGGCCTGGTGTTTTGGTTTGTCATGGCGCGCTGTATCCCGTATTACAGGCAGCTGCAGGCAAAGCTCGACCGCATCGCGCTTATCTGCCGCGAGGGGCTTTCGGGCGCCCGCGTTGTTCGCGCCTTTGTGCGTGAGGACCACGAGCGCGAGCGTTTTGTCCAAGCCGCCGATGACCAGGCCAATACTGCCATCGCGGTGGGCAAGCTCTCGTCGATCCTTAATCCCGTCACGTTTTTGGTGATGAACCTGGGCGTGTGCGCCATCCTGTGGGTGGGCGGCATCCAGGTCAACGTGGGCGAGCTCACGCAGGGTCAGGTCATGGCGTTTGTGAACTACATGACGCAGACGCTCACCTCCATCGTGTACGTCGCCAACCTGGTCGTGGTCTTTACCAAGGCGAGCGCCAGCGCGTCGCGTATCAACGAGGTGCTCAATTGCGTGCCGAGCATCGCTGACGAGGGCAACCAGCCGGTCGCGCTGCCTGAGCCGAGCGACCTGACGGGTGGCGCTGTTCCGGTCCCTGCGCTGAGCTTTGACCATGCGAGCTTCTCGTTTGGCGCCGGCGCGGCAAATGCCGTGAGCGATGTGACTCTGGAGCTGCCGGTGGGCAAAACCCTCGGCATTATCGGCGGCACGGGCAGCGGTAAGTCGACCCTCGTTTCGCTTATCCCGCGCCTGTACGATGCGGGCGTGGGCAGCGTGTACGTGATGGGCTCCGACGTGCGCGCCTGGCAGCTCGACCAGCTGCGCCACGTGGTCGCGACCGTTCCGCAGCGAGCGTCGCTGGTGAGCGGCACCATCCGCAGCAACCTGACCTGGCGTGACGAGTCGGCGACCGACGAGGAGCTCTGGGCGGCGCTCGACATGGCGCAGGCGAGCGAGTTCGTGCGCAACAAGCCCCAGGGCTTAGATGCCCCGGTCGAGGCGGGCGGCAAGAACTTTAGCGGCGGTCAGCGCCAGCGCCTGACCATCGCGCGTGCCTTGGTGGGTTCGCCTCAGATATTGATCATGGACGACTCCGCCTCGGCGCTCGACTTTAAGACCGATGCGGCGCTTCGCCATGCCATTCGCGAACGAAGCATGTGCGGTGCCGCCGAGGGCGGGCTGCCGCTCACGACCGTCATCGTAAGCCAGCGCGTCTCGACCGTGCGCGATGCCGACATGATCTGCGTACTCGACCACGGCTCGGTTGCGGGCCTGGGCACGCATGACGAGCTGTACGCGACCTGCCAGCTCTATCGCGAGATCTGCCAGTCGCAGCTGCGCCGCGAGGAGCTCGAGGGCCAGCAGGGGAGTGCGGCGCCCACGTCCGTCCCAAGTCCCGCGTCCGCCCCGGCTGCCCCGGCATCCACTTGCGCAAAGGAGGGCTGCTAAATGAATCCGTACACTTCCTCCGGTTCGGTCGCCACGATGACGGCCAACGTGTCCGGTAACGATAACCTCAACGACCTGGGCGACGGTCCGCGCCAGCCCGGCGATCCCGAGCGCTATCCCGTGGGCGCGGTGACCCGCCGCCTGCTGGGCTATGTCCGCCCGCATCGCATTTCGTTTGTAGCGTCGTTTGTGAGTGCCGCCATCTCCGTGATTCTGCAGCTCTACACGCCCATTCTCATCGGCGAGGGCATCGACCTTATCGTCGCCGCCGGGCAGGTGGACTTCGATGCGCTGCTGCCGCTCGTTACCAAACTCGCGCTCGTCGTGGTGGGCACGGCGTCCTTCCAGTGGCTGCAGGGCTATTGCGTCAACCGCCTGTCCTACGAAACGGTGCGCGACATGCGCGTGGAGGCGAGCGACAAGCTCAGCCGTATGCCGCTCAGCTTTATCGACAGCCATGCCCACGGCGACCTTATGAGCCGCGTGGTCAACGACGTCGACCAGGTAGGCGACGGTCTGCTGCAGGGCTTTACCCAGCTTTTCACCGGCGTTATCACCATCGTTGGCACGCTTGCGTTTATGCTTTCCATCAACCTGACCATGACGCTCGTAGTGGTGCTCGTCACGCCGCTCTCCATCTTTGCGGCCAGCGCCATCGCCAAACTCTCCAACAAGAGCTTTACGGCGCAGCAGCGTATTCAGGGTCAGCTCGGTGGTCATATCGAGGAGTACGTAGGCGAGCAAAAGCTAATCGACGCCTTTGCCTACGGCCCGAACGCCCAAGCGCGCTTCGACGCGCTCAATGCCGAGCTCTACACCGCGGGCGAGCGCGCGCAGTTTATGGGTTCGCTCTCCAACCCCGGCACGCGCTTTATCAACAACATCATCTATGCCGTGGTCGCTGTGATCGGCTGCGTGGGCGTGATCACGGGCGTGCCCGCGGCGCTTACGGTGGGCGGCGTGCAGATCTTCCTGTCCTATGCCAACCAGTACACCAAGCCGTTCAACGAGGTCACCAACGTCATTACGCAGATCCAGACCGCGTACGCCTCGGCGCGCCGCATGTTTGCGCTGCTCGATGCGCGCGAGCAGGAGCCCGACGCGTCGGACGCTGTAGAGCTTGTCGCCCCGCAGGGCGAGGTGACTTTTGAACACGTGGACTTTAGCTACGTGCCCGACCGCAAGCTGCTGCAGGATATCTGCATCGATGCCAAGCCCGGTATGCGCTTTGCCCTGGTCGGTCCTACGGGCTGTGGCAAGACGACGCTCATCAATTTGCTACTGCGTTTTTACGATATCGATGCCGGTCGCATTGCGGTCGATGGCCGTTCCTCGCGTGACTACACGCGCGCAAGCCTGCGCCGCGCCTTTGGCATGGTGCTGCAGGACACTTGGCTGTTCGAGGGCACGGTGGCGGAAAACATCGCCTACGGTTGTCCCGATGCCACGCGCGAACAGGTTGTCGAGGCGGCCAAGCGCGCGCACGCGCACAAGTTTATCGTGCAGCTGCCAGGCGGCTACGATACGGTGATCGGCGAGGACGGCGGCACGTTTAGCCAGGGTCAAAAACAGCTGCTGTGCATCGCACGCGTCATGCTCACCGACCCGGCGATTTTGCTGCTGGACGAGGCGACCTCGAGCATCGATACCCGCACCGAGCAGCAGGTGCAGGCGGCATTCGATGAGCTCATGGCTGGCCGCACAAGCTTTGTCGTGGCGCATCGCCTGAGCACCATCCGCAACGCCGACTGCATTTTGGTGATGCGCGACGGCCAGATTATCGAGCGCGGCACGCACGACGAGCTACTAGCGGCAGGCGGCTTCTACGCCGAACTCTACCGCAGCCAATTCGCCCAGTAAGCAAGCCCGTGGGGCAAATTAATCAATCGACAGACGGTGGTTTACATCTGTCACGTTAGTACTAAGATATTCATCTAATAAATTGCATTAGTGGCTTTAGTTTTGGGGGAAACGAGGCAACGTGACTATGACGTGCTCTTTGGTGGTTAACAGCAAGAGCGGTAATACCAGGATGGTTTCGGGCGCGATCAAGCGCGCTCTGCAGGCTGCGGGTGTTGAGTTTGTCCATGCCGCGGCGTTGAGCGACGATGCGGATGCAGATCAGGTTGCGCTCGAGGCGCAGGGCGCCTGCGCGGCCGACACGGTGCTCGTCGGTTTTTGGTGCGACAAGGGCGCGTGCACGCCTTCGGTCGCGACGTTGCTCTCCGCCTTGCACGGCAAGCGCGTCTTCCTGTTTGGCACCTGCGGTTTTGGCGCCGACCAGAGCTATTACCAGCAGATTATTGATCGCGTAACTTCTAATTTGGCTGGGGATGCCGAGCTTGCGGGCTGGGCGATGTGCCAGGGCAAGATGGGCCCCGCGGTCAAGCAGCGCTATGAGGCGATGCTTGAGCAAGAACCCGAAAACGCGCGCTATAAGATGCTGCTCGACAACTGGGTTGCCGCAAAGGACCATCCCACCAAGGAAGATCTGGACAACATGGCTGAAGCCGCCAAGAAGGCCGTGCTGGGGGAGTAGCTCCCATCGCTGACGGCGGTCGGTCCATCTTTCTAAATGAAGCGTCCTCCCGGGCGTCGGGGCACGAAGTTCCCTGCTCTACAGTCCTGCGCAAGACGAAGGCCACATTAAGTGGCCTTCTTTGCGTGCGGAACTCGCGATGAACTTCGTGCCCCGCCGTCCGGGAGGACGCCTCTTTATTGATGGGAGGCCTGATAGGTCGATGGTTCCGTGCCCGGATGCGTCCAAAGTGGGACGGGCTTTCCGGATGGGCAGGCTTTCGAAAAATGCGTCCCGGAATTTGCCTTTGGAATGGGACGTAGTTTCCCGTTGAGGTGCTTTGCGGAAAGTGCATCCCACTCTGGGCGGTCGAAGTGGGACACACTTTCCCAAAGGCGCTCCAACGGGAAATTGCGTCCCATTATTCGGTCAAGAAACGGGATGCATTTTCCCAATGAGAGCAAAACCGGAAAATGCATCCCACAATCAGCCCTCAAAGTGGGACGCCGTTTCCCAATGAGGCTCAAGCGGAAAATGCATCCCGGAATTTGCGCTCAAAGTGGGATGCGGTTTCCGGTTGAGGGTCTAAGGGGAAAATACATCCCAGAAATGGCCTTTGAGCTGGGATAAGATTTCCGCGGCATCTCGGATTCTCAAAAATGAGACACGCCGTTGGCGAAAATGAGACACGTGATATCGGGCATCGGATGTATCATTTGCAAAAATGAGTCCACTCCACTCGAATAAAGCGAGGTCCCTCATGTACGTTCCACACCCCCGTATCCGTAGGCTGTCGAAAATCCCGCTTGTTGGGACGGCGGCGCTTGCTGCGTTGATCGCCACGAGCGTCGCCTGCTTCACGGCCACGCCCCAGGTTGCCCAGGCGGCAGACGCGCCCGCAATCACCGATATGACCGAGCAGGATTATCAAGCCCTGGGTCTGGGCACGAGCGAGGACATTCCGGCCGATACCGTTGGCCCCTATTCCACTGATACCCCCACGACGTTTGCCACGCGCAGCGAGGTCTATATGGCAGCTAACGGTAGCCATGGCAATCGCTACACTCTGCGCGACAAGCTCGAGAACGTCGAGCGCGGTGACATTGGCGGCAGCAGCAAACTCACCGATGGCTATGGAAGTGTGTGGGGCGCCGCAAAGTTCTGGCAAAACGTCAACAACTTCGATACGAACAGCGATCTCTACAAGCATAGCGACTACGGTGGCGGCACCTGGTCGTACCTAAGCAACAATGAGTCCTCAACAGTACTCGCCAACGACAACAACGGTTTCTCGGGCATTCACGCCACGAGTGTTGAGTTCTGCAGCGACGCCAGCACGGGCAAAAAGAGCCGCGTTGCCGAGTTCCGTGCCTACGGCGACAGTTCCTCCACGACGATTGACGGCAAGTCATACGCCGGAAAGGTTGAGCTGGTCCTCTACTCGTTTAGCAACGGGCGTACGCGCACTCTCGACACACACCTGCCGGTGACGGTCAACACTAATATGATGTACGAAGGCCGTTTTAAGTACCTGGATGCCGGTTACCTGCAAGAGCACGACGCCGTCTTTGATGTCGAGGCGGGCGATGTCGATGGCGACGGCGTCGACGAGCTTTTTGTCTACGCGGGCTGCTATGTCGACGAGAACGGCGTGCGCAAGGCTGTAGTCGACATGTATGACTTGGAGGGCGGCAACTGGAAGCAAAGCGTCGTCAAGATCGATGCCGGTAACGCCGCGGACTACACCACGCACAACAAGGGCGGGAACGACTCCTGGACGCAGCTTCAGCCAGCTCCTGTCGTTTCGCTAGCGGCCGGCGACCTCGATCGCGATTTTTGCGATGACCTCGCCATCGTGGTCTCGGCACCCTACGGCAAGAAGAATATTGATAAGTCGACGCATTGCGAGCTGTTTTCGTGGGATGCATCCAAGGGTGCGCTCGTCCATGTCGATGCTCTGGGCGACGCGGGCGCAATCTCCCTCTCCGCGAACGGCAAGACCATGGTCGCTGCGAATGCGACGTTCGGCACGTTTGCCGCCTACGATGAAGAAGGAAAGAAGACGGGTGAAACCGTCACGGGCCTTATTCTTGCGGGCTATGACTGGCAACGCAGCGCTTTTGATTACGGCGCTTCTGACGGCAGCAAGGGGCTGTACGGCGCGCTGTACCGCTACGCGTATTTTGACTCGGAGTCTGGCGAGTTCAAGCTTTCCGATTGTAAGGAATACAGAGACGGGCTCCTCGCCTCCTATGGGCTGATGCATGTGCCCAACAGCGCATGGAAGGATAGCGCTCAGGATAAGCGCTATCCGTGCACCTTGGCGCCTATTGCCCTTGCCACTGCCAACCTTGACGGCCTGTCCGAGCAGCTGGCGGTTGACGAGGTGCTCGTGGGCGGCGATGTGTTCCGCGACTTTGCCTGCAACACGGCACAGAGCGGGGCTCAGGGCTTGGGGTCCATGGTCGGAACCATGAGCATGAGCGGTCAGCAATACAACAGCAGCAACAAGCATGACCACAAGGGTATAGAACAGGTGTGGATCAGCGACGTCAAGGCGGGCAGCGTCTCGGGTTCGGACCGCTATAACGAGAGCTTTATCGCCGTGGTGGGCAAGCACCGCGACGAGGACCTGCGCAAGAACGATGACTACTATTGGATGACCGCCTCGCATTTTTCGCTCGACGAGAACGGAAAGGTGCGCCGCGGCGAGGAGCAGGTGATTAGCGAGAGCAACCGTCGCGGCACTACCTACGGCACATTTATCTCGCTCGCGCTGCCCGATGTCGACAACGACAGCGTCAAGATCACGTACAAGGACCGCTACAAGGTCTATACCAACCCGCGCGTGCTTGCCGTGCTGCAGGATGCACCCTATGTTGAGGATCTGGAGCAGGCATACGGCTATCTGGTGTTGGGCGGCACGTCATACGGAGAGGAAAAGGGCACGGGGACATCCCAGGGCTATACCATTGGCGCCGAGTTGGGCGTTGCCGTCGAGGTGCAGACCGGTCCGCCCCTGGTCGCGATGAATGCTTCAGTCGATTTTGCCGCCGAGGGATGCTATGACTACCGGAGCGAGCGCACGGTCAGCGCAAGCGTAAGCTATGAGTCGCATGCCGGCGAGGGTGACAAGGCCGTGCTCTACACGATTCCGATGGTCTATTACGAGTATGAGATCGAAAATGAGGAAACTGGTGGCAAGGGCGTGATGGCGGCGCCCGTGTCGCTCGGCGCGCAGACCTCGGTCGTTAATGGCGAGGCCTATGACCGCATTGCCAAACAGCACAATATGACGCCGCTCAGCTACTTTTTGACCAACCGGTCGGGAGAACCCGGAACCTATCAAACGACGCTCAACGGCGAGACTCCCGTTGGGGATTCCTTTGGCCTGGGCAAGCCTGGCGTAACGCGCGCCTACACGCACGATGGGTTTAACGGCGCCGCCGCGCAGTCGGGGGCGAGCATTGAGCAGACCATCGAAGTCGAGGAGGGCAAGGAGCAGGAGCTCGAGCTCGGCTTGACGCTGAACGGCAGCGTTGTCATGGGCGCGAAGCTCGCAAAGCACGAGTTGTTTGGCGGCCTGTGCTTTGGTGCCAACGCCGGCTTTACTACGGGTAACTCCTCGAGTGAATCGACCGAATACGGCGGCACCGTCGACAACCTGCCCGAGGCCGCGCAGGGCAAGTACGGTTTTGTGTGGCGTCTGGGCGTCAACGCGGTGGATGTCGACAAGTTCGAGGCAGACTCGGGCGACAAGCTCGGCACCAAGGACACCGACCAGTTCTGGATCGTGGGCTATGACGTTAAGGACGTCGAGATGCCCGACGCGCCGGCCGTGACGGGCTTTACGGCAAACGCCGTCGATTCGACCAGCGTTACGTTTAGCTGGGACGATGTACTCGCAAACAAGAGTGGCTTTAGCTACGGCGTGGGCATGCTGCAGAGCAATGCGGCGGATGCGGTCGTCAATAGCTGGAAGATTGCCGACAACACGCAGACCTCGCTCAAGTGGGATGGGCTGCAGCCCAATACGGAGTATCGATTCGCCATCGCCGCCGTTAAGAATGGATCCACGACCGAAACAGGTATTCGCTCGGCAATCATCACGGTCAAGACCATGCCCGATGGCATGACGATGACCGTGAGCGGACCTGCGGCGGATGCTGCGGAGGGGTCGGATCTTGGATACGACTCTTCGGTTGAGCGCGCGGCGGGAAGCCACCTGACGCTCTCGGCGATTGGCCATGTGAAGCGACTCGGTGCCGACGATAGCGAAACAGGGCTGGCACCGACCTATATGTGGTACCGCAAGGGCCGCGGCGAGACAGAGTTTAAGCTCGTGGGTGCCGATGGCAACCTCGCGGCTGGAACGGCCTCAAAGCTCGAGATTGACCTGACCGCAGACGATGACGGTGCGCAGTATTGCTGCCACGTGGGATACAACGACGTGGGCCTCGACACCGGCACGACGCTCGTGAATATCGAGGCCGAGGAGACGGCGCCCACAACGGTGAACGCCACCCCGATCCGCACGCGCCGCCTGTTCTCACAGACAAGTGCGGGCGCCAAGAAGTTCCTGGACCATACGCTGGTAAACACCGCCGGCCCAACCGATTCCGAAGGCTCAAAGGACCCCGAGACTCCTGAGACCCCGACGAACCCGGACAAGCCCAAGTCCGACAACGGAGCTAAGACCGACACCAAGGTCAAGACTACGACCACAGCGAAGAACCTCGCAAACACCGGCGACCAAACATTCGCCCTAGTCGCCACCGCAGCAGCAGCGGGAGCAACGCTCGTAGTGATAGCCCTCATCATGCTGATCAAGCGCCGCAAGACCCACTAGTAGCCAGTCGAACATATCGACAACCCAAAAACCCGGCCACCCGGGTTTTCTGTTGAGTGGAGACTCCGCAAGCGGAAACTGCATCCCACAATTAGCGCCCAGACCGGGACGCACTTTCCCAACGAGCCTCAACCGGAAAATACATCCCGGAATCCAGCTGAATAGTGGGACACACTTTCCCAATCAGGTCCCAAGCGGAAACTGCATCCCGTTCCGGACGTGAATTCTGGGACACGGTTTCCGGATGCAAAAAAAGCCACATGACGTGGCCTTCAACTTATATATGTTGCGGATACCCCTATGACAAGCCGCGCTCCAACAACAGGGCGTCTGTCCGGGCGGAGGCATATAAGGTTCATCGCGAGTTCCGCACGCAAAGGAGGCCACTTAATGTGGCCTCCGTCTTGCGCAGGACTGTCCGAGCAGGGAACCTTATATGCCTCCGCCCGGACAGACGTTTCAGTTATGAACTCGCAGCTAGTCGCTACTTGATCTTGGTCGTACCCGGCGCCAGGTTGGGGTCGGTCTCGTTGGCCTCGGTCTGGAAGTGCTCCGTATAGACGTTCTTGCCGTCGCGGAACATCTCGTAGTACTGCATCTTGGCGTAATCCTCGCGCGCCTTGGTGGCGGCTGCTGCGGCGGCGTCGTCACCGGTGACGTTGGAGGAGAGTGCCCAGCGCAGGCTGGCGTCCTCGTAGCCCACCGAGTTGATGGCGGGCAGCGACTCGCGCAGCGTCATGTGCGCCTTCTGGTAGTCGGTCAGCGGGGCACCGATCAGCTGCATGAGTTGCGTGGACAGGTAGTTGGTGGACAGGTCGTCGACCTCACTCGTCTGGTCGCAGCCGGCAACGTCGTAGTTGGCCCAGATGATGTAGTCAGTCTGCCACAGGCGCTCTTGATGCGTGGCGTCGTCCTCGCCGGTAAACCACTTGTCGTTGAACTTGGACGGGAAGAACGGCTGGTGATCGCCCCAGAACACCACGACCACCTTGCGGTCGAGTTTGCTCAAGGCGTTGAGGAAGTAGCGAAGCGCCTGGTCGGACTGCTCGATGCACGAGACGTACTCGTCGACATCGGACAACGTGCCGTCCTCGACGGTCTTGGTGTCCAGGTCGGTCGTGTCGATGTTCAGGTGCATCTGCTTGTCGACCGGCAGCAGGCCCGTGTCGTAGCCCGAGTGGTTCTGCATGGTCACGTCGAAGATAAACTGCGGATCGGCGTTCTGGTCGAGCAGCTCAAGAATCTTGTCATAGGTCGCCTGGTCGGTCACCATACCGCGCAGAGTGTCGGCTCCCTGGAAGTCGTTGATGGACAGGAACCGGTCAAAGCCAAAGTCCTTGTAGACGTTCTCGCGGTTCCAGTTGGTCGCGTGGTTGGGGTGCATGGCCGTGGTGGAATAGCCGAGCGATTTGAACTGTTCTGCCAGGTTCCCGGTCGTTTCCATGTTGTAGATGGTGTAGGGGTACACGCCCGAGCCCAGGTTGGCCATGGAGTTGCCGGTCATAAACTCAAACTCGGTATTGGCGGTACCGCCGCCGTAGGCGCTCACGTAGAGCTTGCCGCGGCTGAGGCAGTTGGACAGGTTCTTAAAGTACTGCGGGCCCTCGTAGCCGGCGCGCATGTTCTGGTAGATCGACAGATCCGAGAAGGTCTCGTTCATGATGGCGATGACCGTGGGCTTCTCGCTGTCGAACTGCTCCTTTGCGGCGGCGCGCTCATCGCTCTTAGCCGCGTCGGATTTGTCATAGGCCTTGGCGTACTTTTTGAGCGTGGCCTTGGCATCGTCGACGGAGTAGTCGGCGGGTTTGGGCGGCTTGATGGACTGCGCTGCGCTAATGAAAGCGGGCAGGTAGCCCTCGCGCCAGTAGCTCTCGAGCGGGCGCCAGGTGTAGACGGTGATGCCGAGGGTGTTGTAGTAGTCGATGAGCGTGACGTGTGCGGTCACACCGCCCAGGCACAGCACGGCGACGAGCAGGTTGGTGAGCAGCATGCGCTTGGCGTTGGCGGCGCCCTTCTGACGGTGCGGTGCCACCAGGCCGGCGTACTCGCACAGCAGCATGGCGATGGCGGTAAAGCCCATGGACAGCACGCAGAACAGCGAGATCGAGAAGGTGTAGCCGGTGCCGGCGACCGCGGCGGCGGTGGAGATGGCCGAAAGGTCGCCCGGCTGGATGGGCATGGATTTAAACGTGATGACGAAGAACTCGGCAATGCCCAGGACAAAGAGGGCAAAGGCCAAGACCGCGGGGGCTGCGCCGTGGCGCTGGAACAGGAAGAACAGGCCGACCATGAGCGTGGTGATGATGGCCCACTCGAGCAGGATGCACAGGGGGTAGACCCAGGTAAAGTCGTGGTTGGACGAGACCTCCATGCCCAGCAGCGCAAAGACGCCGGCGAGCAGCAGGCACAAGACGGCGGCGACGAGCGGGCGACCCACAAAGGCTCCGCGCAGGCGGGCGAGCTTGCCGGTGGGGGCGGGGGCGTCGGGCCCGGCGAACGCAAAGACGCGCGGGGCGATGCGGTCGCGGGCGATGCTGGCCCAAGCGCAGCCGGTGAGGATGGCGTTGGTCAGGATGAGCATCACGAAGGCGAGCGGCTCGTTCTGCGCGACGAGGCCAATAGCGCCCCAGACGGTCAAAAAGAGCTGGAACAGGCCAAAGGCGACGCTCCAGGCGAAGGCGCCCTTGGCAACGGTGCCCGACTGAGCGCGAATGGCCTTGGCCTCGCGCAAGACAAGGTAGACGGTCGCCGCAAGACCGACGAGCGAGATGGCGGCAGCGAACATGCTGAGACTCCTCACAAACTAAAACGTACGAAAGCGGGGGTTTACCCGATTGTTACCAAGATATGCGCTGCAATTGGTGTCTGCGCACAACAACCAGCCATATTAACGCGCACGTGTGACGGTGTGGCGCAATGTAGTGGCGACCTGCGCGATAATGGACGGGAATTACACGGAAACGTAAAGGCTTCTTAAAGAATTGGCGAGGATGAGGCGATGAACGAACGGGCTTGTATGACGAGTGCGGGTGACGTGGACGCTGGCATGGACGCGGGCGGCTATCCGGTCGAGACGACGGGCAATGCGGTGCTGGACACGTTGGAGCACCGTTCCTCCACGCGTGCCTTCGCGCGTGATGACGACGACCGTCCCGTGGCGGTGACCGACGAGCAGCGGGCGGCAATTTTGCATGCGGCGAGTCGCGCGCCGTCGGCGGGCGCCATGATGATGTATTCCATCGTGAGCATTCGCGAGCAGGCTACGCTGGATCGTCTGGCCGACCTGTGCGACCACCAGCCCATGATCGCCAAGGCGCCCTGGGCACTTATATTTGTGGTCGACTATGCCAAGTGGATCGATCTGTTTGAGCACGTGGGCTGCTTTGAGCCCGAGTTTGTCGAGCGCACGGGCAAGGCGCCCCGCCGTGCACCGGGTTTGGGTGACTTTGCCATCGCGGCCCAGGACGCCGTGATCGCTGCGCAAAACGCCGTGGTCGCCGCCGAGGCCCTGGGCCTGGGGAGCTGCTACATCGGTGATATCGTCGAGAATGCCGAGGAAGTGGCCGAGCTGCTCGATCTGCCTCCGTATACCATGCCGTTGTCGATGCTCATCATCGGCACGCCCCGTAAGGAGCGTCCGGCCATTGCGCATCCCGTGGTGAACCTGGTGCATGAGGAGCGCTACTGCCGCGCCGATGCTGCGACCATGGACGCGCAGGTGGCCGAGATGGACGCGATGTTCCGTCCGCATGCCCGCGAGGTAGGCGAGCGCGTGGTGGACATCTACACCCGCAAGCACACGAGCCCCTTTATGGCCGAGATGAGCCGCTCCATGGAGTGGTGGTTCAAAAACTGGCTCGGCAAGTAACGAATGCGGCGATGTGACAAAGGGACAGTCCCTTTGTCACATTCCATATCGCCGAGGTGGCCTAAAGGCCGTATAAATGTTTATTTAGCTGGGAAAACAGTGCCATTCAGACATGGGCCGATTACCTATAATTCCTTCGAACATTAAAGTTGGGAGGAAACCGGCTTATGGAACAAAAGGCCAAGGAGGCAGCCTCGCACGCTGCGATTCCTGTGAGCATCTCGGCGATGCTCGTCACGCTGGGCGTGGTGTACGGCGATATCGGCACCAGCCCCATGTATGTAACCAAGGCGCTCGTTGCCGGCAACGGCGGCATCGGAAGCGTCACGGAGGAGTTCGTGCTCGGCGCGCTCTCCCTTGTCGTGTGGACGGTCACGTTGCTGACCACCATCAAGTATGTGCTCATCTCGCTGCGCGCCGATAACCATGGTGAGGGCGGCATCTTTGCCCTGTACAGCCTGGTCAAGCGCTGCGGCAAGTGGCTTATCATCCCCGCCATGCTGGGAGGCGCCGCGCTGCTCGCCGACGGCATCCTGACGCCGGCCGTTACCGTTACCACGGCCATCGAGGGCCTGCGCACCATTCCGGCGGTCCATGCCGTGCTGGGCGATGACCAGGGCCGCGTCGTCGCCATTACGCTCGCCATCATCATCGTGCTCTTCTTGGTACAGCGCATCGGTACGGCCAAGATCGGTCACGCCTTTGGCCCCATCATGACGCTGTGGTTCCTGTTCCTGGGCGGCACGGGTCTGTTCTTTGTCTTCCAGCACCCCGCCGTGCTGCTGTGCCTCAACCCGGTGCGCGGCATCGCCTTTTTGCTGAGCCCCAACAACCACGCGGGCATCATGATTCTGGGCAGCTGCTTCCTCGCCACCACCGGTGCCGAGGCGCTCTACTCCGACATGGGCCACGTCGGCCGCGGCAACATCTACGCTACCTGGCCGTTCGTTAAGTGCTGCCTGCTGCTTTCCTATATGGGCCAGGGCGCTTGGCTTATGAACAACGCTGCCAACCCCGAGCTCATGGGCATTGCCGACCTCAACCCGTTCTACCAGATGCTCGCCCCGGGCCTGCGCCCGTTTGCCGTCGGCCTTTCCACCGTCGCGGCCATCATTGCCTCGCAGGCGCTCATCACCGGCGCATTCTCGCTGGTGTCCGAGGCCAGCCGTCTGGACCTCATGCCGCACATGCAGGTCTTCTACCCTGCCGAGACCAAGGGCCAGCTCTACATCCCCATGGTCAACAACGTCATGCTTGTCGGCTGCGTCATCGTGGTGCTGCTGTTCCAGAACTCGGCGCATATGGAAGCCGCCTACGGCCTTGCCATTACGCTGACTATGATGTGCACCACGCTGCTGCTCTTCTTCTACCTGCACGAGGAGCGCAAGCTCAAGGTTGCTCCGTGGATCTTCGCGGCCTTCTTCCTTTTGCTCGAAGGCTTCTTCTTCGTGAGCTCACTTACCAAGTTCTTCCACGGCGGCTACTTCACCATCCTCATGGCCGCGCTCATCATGGGCATCATGGTGTGCTGGTACAACGGTACGGCTGTTGAGCAGCGCCAGTTTACGCTGCTGCCGCTGCGCAGCTACCTGCCGCAGCTCAAGCGCCTGCGCGACGACGACCGTTACGAGCGCATGAGCGACAACGTCGTGTACCTGACCAAGGACACCCATACCGACTACATCGACCGCGATATCGTCTATTCGATCTTGGACAAGCATCCCAAGCGCGCCCGCGCCTGGTGGTTTGTGAATGTCGAGACCATGGACGAACCGCACACCTTTGCCTATTCGGTCGAGACGTTCGGCACCGATTACGTGTTCCGCGTGCATCTGTACCTGGGCTACAAGATCAACCAGCGCGTCAATGCCTACCTGCGTCAGGTCGTTCAGGACCTGGCTGCCACCGGCGAGCTGCCGCCGCAGACGCATGACTACTCGGTCTACAAGGATCCGGGTAACATCGGCACGTTCAAGTTCGTCCTGATCCGTAAGCTTCTGGCGCCCGAAAGCGATGTGGAGCCGAGCGAGCGTACGGCCATCACGCTCAAGTACATTATCCGCCGCGCCGCCGGCACGCCTGCACGTTGGTACGGCCTGGAGAACTCCAACGTGAGCTTTGAGTACGTGCCGCTGTTCACCAAGTTCAAGGCCGTGAACAAGATGCAGCGCCTGGCCCCCAACGAGCGGCCGTAGACGTCGGCGGCTACACGGAGTTGGTTTTTGATGGATAAGCATGAGGCCGGGGAGGTAAACATGGATACAAAGGCGCTCGATGGCCGTGAGGCGGTGGTCGAAATGGTGCGTGAGGCGCGCGTCGACGCCGCCGAAGATCGGTTCTTTACGAATCGTGCCAACATGGATATGGCCGATCGCGTAATTTCGATCGTGGCACTGGTATTTGGAGCGGTGTGCGTGTGTGCCCTGCTCGCGCACGTGCTGTTTGTCTAGCGACCGCAGGTTGCAAAGGCTATACACTTGGAACCACCACAAGGGAAACCACCACAAAGGTGCCTGTCCCTTTGTGGTGGTTTTTGTTTTTGAGAGAGGGGCGGGGCGCTGATGGACGTCCGTGCGGACGGTGATATTGCCGAGAACTTTTGGTGGCGGCGCACTACGATGACGCGTCGCGGCCCCCTGTACGATATCTGCGTGTCGGTGGGGCTGCTGGTCGCGGCGACGATTGTGGGCGCGCTGCTCGACCATCCGGGTCTCGCGCCGAGCATCATGATCGTCTATGTGTTCGCCGTTCAGCTGTGCGCATTCTTTACCTGGAGTCGCCTGTATTGCTTGCTGAGCTCGGCTGCCGCCGTGGCGCTCTACAACTTCTTGTTTGTCGACCCGCGCTACTCGCTGTCGCTTATCGACCGCGGCTATCCCGGCATGTTCTTCATCATGTTCGTGGTCTCGCTTGTGTCGAGCTCGATTGCGTTGGCCCTGCGCCGCGCCTTGGCACAGGCTGCCGCCAGCGACCGCCGCACGCATATGGTGCTCGAGACCAATCGCATGCTGCAGCGGTGCGCCGACGAGCAGCAGATCGTTCACGCCATGGCCACGCAGCTGGCGCGTCTTTCGGGCTGTCCGGTCGTGTGGTACAGCGCCGACGCCGAGGGCGATGACCTGCTGCCGCGTGCGACATACACGGCCGTGGGCGATGCCGCGCCGGTGCACGAGCTGGCGCCGCAGATGCCACCGCGGCTCTCGGCGTCCGCCTATGTGGGAACGCCGCTCGATGCTACGTTCGGCGGCTCGGCGTTTTATGGCATCTACCTGACGGTTCGCACAGGCGACGGCTTCGCGCGCTCGGGCGACCCCGCCTCGGTGGTGGGCGTGCTGGCTATCGTTGCCGAGCCCGACGTGCTGACGCACGAGGAGCGGACACTTGCCGATGCTATCGTGAGCGAAGGCGAGCTGGCGCTCGATCGCGCCCGCGCCATGGAGGCCCGCGAGGAGGCGGCGGTGCTTGCCAAAAATGAGCAGCTGCGCGCCAACCTGCTGCGCTCCATCTCGCACGACCTGCGCACGCCGCTCACCAGTATTTCGGGTAATGCCGATGTGCTGCTCGACCAGGGCTCGACCGGCACCGCCGTGCTCGACGCCCAAACGCGCCGCGGCCTGCTCTTGTCCATTCGCTCGGATGCGCAATGGCTCAACGCCACCGTCGAGAACCTGCTCGCCATCACCAAGCTCGAGGGCGGCGGTATGCGCCTGTCGACCACGCTCGAGCTCATGGACGATATCGTGGAGGAGGCGCTGCGCCACGTGAACCCTGCCGTGCGCGAGCACGACCTTAAGGTGGTGGCGTGCGATGAGCCGGCGCTCGTCAACGTCGATGCGCGCCTGATGGTGCAGCTGGTGGTCAATCTGGTGAACAACGCCATCACCTATACGCCCGCAGGCTCGCATATCATGATTTCGATTAGCGTCGACGATGGACGCGTGGCGTGCTCGGTGGCCGATGATGGTCCAGGCATCGCACCCGAGGATCGCGAGCGCATCTTCGAGTCGTTCTATACCGCCAACCATGGCCTGGCCGACAGCCACCGTAGTGTGGGCCTGGGGCTTTCGCTCTGCCGCTCCATTGCGCTGGCGCATGGCGGTAGCATAGAGGTTGCCGCGGCGGACCCGCACGGCTCGGTCTTTACGATTGAGCTTCCCGTCGCCGACGTTTCGTTTGATAAGGAGTAGCGCTGTGCCGAACTCTGCCGTAAAACCGCTCATCTTGGTCGTTGAGGACGACCCCGCTGTCCGCAATCTTATTGTTGCCGCGCTCGAGGCGCACGGCTTGCGTCATATGGCCGTGGAGACCGCCCATGCCGCCATCGCTGCCGCCTCATCGCAGGCACCGAGCATTGTGCTGCTCGACCTGGGTCTGCCCGATATGGACGGCGTCAAGGTGGTGGAGTCGGTGCGCGCATGGTCGGGCATGCCGATTATCGTGGTATCGGCGCGTAGCGAGGATGCGGACAAGATTCGCGCACTCGATGCCGGCGCCGACGACTACCTGACCAAGCCGTTTTCGGTCGAGGAGCTGCTCGCGCGCATTCGCACGACGCTCAGGCGCCTTTCGTATGCGCAATCGGGCGGCGTTGCCTCCGAGGGCACGTTCGATGCCGGTGAGCTGCATATCGACTTTGATGCCGGCATTGCCACGATGGATGGCGAGGAGCTGCATCTGACGCCGATTGAGTACAAGCTCTTGTGCCTGCTGGCACATAACGCCGACAAGGTACTAACGCACCAGTTTATCCTGCACGAGATTTGGGGCACGGCAACTAAGAGCGACCTGGCGAGCCTGCGCGTCTTTATGGGCACGCTGCGCAAGAAGATCGAATCCGACCCCGCGCATCCGCGCTATATCCAGACGCATGTGGGTATCGGTTACCGATTGGTCACCCAGGGATAGGTCGGCATCCGCTATCCCAATATGAGTTGCGGTGAAATACGGTCTATATTTGCCTAATTCCAGGTAAAACAGTCCGTATTCCACCGCAACTTTGTTATTTGCCCTTGGGCTTGCTGGCGTAGAACTTCTTCTTTTTGGACTTGCCGGCAGGGGAGGGTTTGCCGGCAAAGTTTGATTTGCCGTTGCCGGCCTGCGTGGGCGCGGGCGCTGCTGCACGAGGCTTGCGCGCCTCGGGGTTGCGCAGCCCCTCGGTTCGCTCGGCAATCTCCTCGGCGCTAAAGCCGACCTCGGCCATGGCGTCCTCGATGGGCAGTCGGCGCACGATATAGCAGTGGTGCACCTTCTGGTTGCGCGCGAAGTCCTCGGGGATGGTCTGTGCCGTAATGTCCTCCAGCACGACGCCCGCGCGCGCGAGCTTGCGCGTTTCGGGGCGGAAGCCGCGCAGGTTGCAGCTAAAGATGGCATGTCCGCCCTGTGCAAGCAGGCGAGATACGCCGGCCAAAAGCTCAACATGGTCGCGCTGGACATCCCAGGTGCGGCGGCCCATCTTGGACGAGTTCGAGAACGTGGGCGGGTCGACAAAGATCAAGTCCCAGCGGTTGCGCGTCTGGCGCTGGTCGCGAATCCAGGCGAGCACGTCGTCGCGCACAAAATGATGCTGCGGACCAACAAAGCCGTTCTGACGCATATTGCGCTCGGCCCAGTCCAGGTAGGTGTTGGAAAGGTCGACTGTCACGGTTTCCTCGACGCCGCCGTCGGCCGCATAGCAGGTGGCGGTGCCGGTATAGGCGAACAGATTGAGGAAGCGGCGTGCCTGTTTGGCGTGTTCGCGCACCAGGTTGCGGGTGACGCGGTGATCCAGGAAGATGCCCACATCCAGGTAGTCGTCAAAGTTGACGGCAAAGGTGAGCCCGCCTTCTTCGATGAGCGGCAGACGCCGGCGCGCGATGTTGGCGCGCTCGCCCGATCCGCCCTTGCCGGCGCCCTGCTTGCCGTACTGCGAGCCGCCACGCGAACGCATGCGGGCCTTGGCGTGCACATGCTCGGCCGGAACATCAAGGATGCGCGGCGCGATGGCCAAGATGTCGAGCATGCGGGCCTGGGCCAGCGCGGGGTCGATGGTCTTGGGCGCGGCGTATTCGGCGATGACGAGCCAGCGGCCCGGCGTCTGCGGGCAACCCTCGTACAGGTCGATGGCAGCGGAGTAGTCGGGCAGGTCGGCATCGTAGACGCGATAGCAGCTCACGCCCTCGCGCTTGGCCCACTTGCGGCGCAGACGGGCATTCTTGCGCAGGCGGTTGGCGAACTGCTCGGACTCCGGGATGAGCACGGGCAGCGGCTTGCCGTCGCCCAAGTCGAGCGTGGCGGCAGGTTCGGGCATGGGGGTGTTGGCGGCTTCGCCTTCGGCGTCCGTGGACTGTTCCTCGGCGTTTGCGCTGGTCGCAGCCTCGAATGCCGCGGCGGCGTGGTCGAGCGAGGGCCAAACCTCAAGAGCCGCCTCCTCGTTATTGGGCATGACGGCGATGGAGCGCGCGGGCTCGGCATGGAGCGCGCGGGCCATAAGGCCATCGCGGGTGAGTGCGGCGACCGGTGCCGAAGCGAGCTCGGGCGCGCGGCGCAGCTCGCCGATGAGAGTCATGGCGTCGTGCATGAGTGAAAGCGGTGTCTCGGTGGTGTCTGCGACTACGGCGGCTCCGGCGACGGCGCCAGCATGGTCCAGCACGGTGGCGGACTTGGCGGCGCAAAAGTCGACAAAACGCTTGTAGCCGGCGCACTTGACCATGCGCTCGGCGGTCTTGCGAGCGGCGGGGTCGATGTCTGCGGCCACGATGCGCGCCTGCCGCTCGCGCGCTGCCGCCTCGCGCTCGCGCGCCTCGGCAAGCAGCTGCTCCCACAGAGCGGCGTCGTGCAGCTGCCAGCCCTCAAAGCCCCAGCGCTCGCGTGCGGCGCCCGGGGCGCGGTCGGTCAGAATGTTCGCGGCCTCCAGCAGCAGGCCGCCGCCGGCGCACGAGGCATCGATCAGCGTGGGGAGGGCTTCGTTCTCGTAATCGTCGGCCGTCAGCTCGCGCTCGCATAGTGCGGTCCAGCCGACCTGCGCCAGCACCAGGGCGGCGTAGTCGGGGCGCAGCACGTGCGTGCCCTCGCCGGCGCGGGTCGCTGCGGGCGGCAGGCGTTTGAACAGCGGGTCGCCCGAAAGGTCCAGGCTGATGCTCGCGCGACGCTGACGCAACGAAAGCAGCAGGTGAACATCGGGATCGGCGGCGTCGACATCGGCGCGACGGCCCGTGGCCTCGGCCAGACGGTCGCACAGCGCGTCCTTGGCGCGCAGGGCCGAGAAGCGCGTGTTGCGCAGCTGCTCGGTCACGCCGCGGGCGGTGATGGAAATGGTGGCGCCGGGGCGGACGATGTTCTCCCAGGCGATGTCGTAAACGCTATCGTACAGCTCGTCGGCGTCCTGCGCCTCAAAGCGCCCGAGCACCGCAAACACGCGGCTCGCCAGACGCGACCACAGACAGGCGCGGTAGCCTTCTTCGAGCTCGCCCTCAAACGTGGCGCGGCCCTTCAGCCGGCGAACATGCGAAAGCCCGAGGCGTTTAAGCTCATCGGCGAGTGCGGACTCAAAGCCCTCGGGGCAGCTTGCGTAAAATTCCATGGGTGACCTCTCTGGTTGCGTCGCTCCATTATATGATGGATGCTTCGTTTGCCCTTATCCTCGAAAGGAACCCATATGATTGATGCGTGTCCCGAACCCGCTGTGCTCTTTTTTGACGTGGACGGCACGCTGACGTCGTTCGATCCCGACAACATGACCGACAAGGACTTTTCGGCGGTTCGCCCCTCGCAGACGGTCGTCGAGGCGTTTCATCGCCTGCGCAATGCGGGTCACCAGGCATTTATCTGCACGGGTCGTCCCTTGTGGCTGATCGCCGATGGCCTGCGCGCGCTGAACCCGGCGGGCGTCGTTGCCATGGCGGGCGCCACACTCGAGGTCGAGGGCCGCGTGGTGCATGAGGACTGCTTTGACGAGGACGTTATCGAGGAGCTTGCGCGCCGTATGGCCGCGGCAGGGATTGAGGCCTTTTTCGAGACCAACGTGGCTACTTTTGCCCTGGAACCCGCGGGTGTTGAGCAGTCGTCTCTGATCGGCACTTCCGTGGTGCACGGCGCCGAGGAGATGCGCGTCGACGGCAGTCTGCGCGTGGGCAAGGTATGCCTCAATGTGCCCAGTTTGGCTCGCGTAGCCAATGATGACGGCTTTATCGATTGCGAGTTTGAGCTGTGCAACACCGGTGGTCAGAATCGCGAGCTGAGCCCCAAGGGCATCGACAAGGGCGTGGGCGTGGCGCGAGCGCTGGAATACCTGGGTCGCACCGGCAACGCGCGCACCTTTGGCTTTGGCGATTCGGGCAACGACCTGGGCATGCTCGCCGCCGTCGAGACGGCTGTCGCCATGGGCAACGCCATGCCTGAGGTCAAGGCAGTCGCCGACTACGTGACCGACGATGTCGCACACGACGGTACCGTCACAGCGATGCAGCATTTCGGCCTCATCTAATGAATCCCGCGTTCTGACGTTTGCTCAAACTGCGACTCTTTGCTTTTGCATGCTCAATCGATTTATCAATCCAAACACTGAGGTGTTTATACCGTTCGCCGAGAAGATAAAAAACCGCAGCTCACGCCTTGATAAACGTAGGTAAAGTGTTTAGCAGTTTAACGCCCATGTGCAAGCGAAAGGAATCAGGCAGATGGCAATCAAGGTGTTCGCTGACGGTGCAAACCTCGAGGGCATGCTCGACATGTACGAGAACGGCAACGTTCAGGGTTTCACGACCAACCCGTCCCTTATGAAGAAGGGCGGCGTGACGGATTACCGCGCGTTTGCCAAAGAGGTCCTGACCCACATCACCGATGTATCCGTGTCGTTTGAGGTCTTTGCCGACGACGTCGAGACCATGGAGGTCGAGGCGCGCGAGATTGCTACCTGGGCCGAGAACGTCTACGTCAAGATTCCGTGCGTGACCACCAAGGGCGAGTCCACCGCCGAGCTGGTCCGCAAGCTTTCGGCCGACGGCATCAAGGTCAACGTCACCACCATCTTTACGCCTACGCAGGTTGATGAGATGGTCGAGGCCGTTGACGCCGAGACGCCGTCCATCATCTCGCTCTTTGCCGGCCGTATCGCCGATACCGGCGTCGACCCCATTCCGTTTATGACGGAGTCGGTCAAGAAGGCCGCCGCCAAGCCCAACTGTGAGGTCCTATGGGCGTCCACGCGTGAGCTTATCAACATCTACCAGGCCGAGGCCTGCGGTTGCCAGATCATCACGGTACCCAACAGCATCCTGGCCAAGCGCAAGAACATCGGTCGCGACCCGTACGAGGTCTCGCTCGATACCGTGCGCGGTTTTGCCAAGGATATCGCGGCGCTCGGTTTCCATATCCTGCCGTAGCGCGAACACCGACTGTACCGTGGGCTGTTCGCCCCGGCCTTTCCTTTCCCTATCGCTCACGCGCTCCGCGAGGGTCGCGCTAGGCAAAGGAAAGGCCGGGGCTGCCGGCACGAGCTTGCCAGCAAGTTGGCGCTTGGCTTCCATATCCTTCCGTGGGCAAAGGTACCCCCGCCTGCGCCGTGCAAAATTGAGAGTATTCAGCAAGGTAAAGGTCTTTATCAGTTAACCGAAGCATGGAACGGCCCCCGTTTTGGCTCTGACGACGCTAAAACGGGGGCTGTTTTTTGCTTTTTCGTCTCTGAGGGGCATCCGGAACGGTGGAATTTGCAGAATACTCGCGATTTTGCACATCGCTACAGGGGGTACCTTTGCTTTGGCGGTTTACTTGCCCTGCACCATGGTGAGCGAGATCTTCTTGCGGTCGCGATCGACCTTTTCGACCCACACCTTGACCGTGTCACCGACGCGCACGACGTCGCTGGGGTGCTTGACAAAGCGGTTGGCCAGCTTGGAGATATGTACGAGGCCGTCCTGGTGCACTCCCACGTCGACGAAGGCGCCAAAGTCCACAACGTTGCGCACCGTGCCCTTGAGTTCCATGCCGGGTTCCAGGTCGTCGATGGAAAGCGCCGAGCGGCTAAAGACCACCTCGGGCGCGTCGTCGCGCGGGTCGCGGCCGGGCTTCTTGAGCTCGTTGACGATGTCGATGAGCGTAAGGGTGCCGCAGTCCAGGTCGCTTGCCAGCGCCGAGATGCTGCCCAGACGGCGCTCGATGTCGGGCACGCCGCCACGGCTGAGCTCGCTTGCCGCAACGCCGGCACGCTCCAGGACGGCCGTGGCCACCTCGTAGCTCTCGGGGTGGACGCTTGTCGCGTCGAGCGGGTTCTTGCCGCCGCTGATGCGCAAAAAGCCTGCAGCGTTGAGATATGCCTTGGGTCCCAGCTTGGGGACCTTCTTAAGCTGACGGCGATCGGTAAAGGCGCCGTTTTCCTCGCGGTAGGCCACGATGTTTTTGGCCACGCTCGGCGTGATGCCCGATACGTATCCCAGTAGGCTCGCGCTCGCGGTGTTGACGTCGACGCCCACGCGGTTGACGACGTCCTCCACCACATGGCCCAGGGTGCGCGAAAGCTCGGCCTGGTCAAGGTCGTGCTGGTACTGGCCAACGCCGATGGACTGGGGCGGAATCTTGACGAGCTCTGCCAGCGGGTCTTGCAGGCGGCGGCCCAGGCTCATGGCGCCACGCACGGTGACGTCCAGGTCGGGATATTCCTGGCTGGCGAGCTCGGAGGCGGAGTACACCGATGCGCCGGCCTCGTTGACGATGGTGTAGCGAAGGCTGGGCGCCTGCTCGGCAATGAACTCCGAAACGACTTCCTCGGTCTCGCGGCTGGCGGTGCCGTTGCCGATGACGATGGTGTTGACGCTGTCCTTCTTGACGAGGCGGGCGAGCTCGCGCTTGGTGCCGGCGACGTCGTGGCGCGGCTTGGTGGGGTAGACCACGCCGTGGTCGAGCAGCTTGCCGGTCTCGTCCATAACGGCGACCTTGCAGCCGGTGCGGTAGCCCGGATCGAGCGCGAGCACGCGGGCGCCACGGACGGGGCGTGCCGAGAGCAGGCCCTCGAGATTCTTGGCAAAGACGTTGATAGCCTCGGTCTGCGCACGGACGGTGAGTTTGGCGCGGGCCTCGCGCTCCAGCGAGGGGGCCATGAGGCGCTTGTAGCCGTCGGCGATGGCGGCGTCGAAAATGGGGGCGAAGACACCCTGGCGTCGGGGCCAACGGCTGCCGAGGCGTGCCGTGGCCGTAGCGCCGTCGACGTTCACGCGCACGCGGAGCTTGCCCTCGCGCTCGCCGCGGTCGATAGCCAGCACGCGGTGGTTGGGTATACGGCGCAGCGGCTCGTCAAAGTTGTAGTAGGGCTCGTAGGGGGTCTTCTCAGCGGGGTCGGTGGCCTCGACGATGATGTCGGCGGTGCTCTGCGTAAAGGCGCGCAGGTCGGCGACGTTCTCGGGGTCCTCGGCCACCGTCTCGGCCACGATGTCCGCCGCGCCGGCGAGCGCCTTTTCGGGCGTGTCGAAGCCGGCTTCCTCGTTGACGTAGGCCGCGGCGGCGTCGAGTGCGCTGCCCTTGGCCGAGGCCTGCATGATGATCATGTTGGCGAGCGGCTCCAGGCCTGCCTCGCGGGCCTTCTGCGCGCGGGTCATGCGCTTTTTGCGGTAGGGCTTGTAGAGGTCCTCGACACGCTGGAGCTGCGTGGCCTCGCGAATCTGCTGCTCGAGCTCGGGCGTGAGCTTGCCCTGTGCGTCGATGAGCAGAATGACGTCCTCTTTACGCTGCTCAAGATTGCGCAGGTAGGACAGGCGCTCGTCGAGTGTGCGCAGGGCGACGTCGTCCATGCCGCCCGTGGCTTCCTTGCGGTAGCGCGAGATAAAGGGGATGGTGTTGCCCTCGTCGATGAGCTTGACGGCCGCCTCGATGTTGGCGGCCTTAAGGTTGAGCTCGTGGGCGAGCTGGGCGATAAGATCCATGGGACTCCTTGCGTTTAAGGTGCGTTTGCAGCACAGGGCTACCAAGGATACCACCCGTCTCAAAAGACTGTTTTGGGGCCGCGCCACGAAAGCGGCCTATCTACTACGTTTAACCCGTATGGGTCGACCATCCCTCGGTTTTCCGAAAATACGCAACCCGCCTACCTGCGGTTTTTTTTTCTCGAAATTCGGCATGGTTGAGGGTGATCGGTTAAACGTAGTAGATAGGCCCATTTCGTGGCGAACGAATCAGGCTGAGGTGCAAAATGGCCCCCGCCTCAGAAAAATCGTCGGCAAGGTAGCAAAATGCCCCGAGGGCAGGAGGCTGCTCGCGGGGCAAAGAAGAGGGGCTTGTTGGTGGCGGACCGAAGGGTTCGGCATGGGGCTTCTGCTGCGGTCGCTCTTAAGGCATTACAGCTCGACGAGCTGGCCGGTCTCGGCGGCCTCCTTGATGGCGTTAAGCAGCGTGAGCGTCTTGACGTTATCGGCGGGGGTCACGACGGGCTCGACCTCGCGGCGGACAACCTTCACAAAGTGCTTGAGCTGCATCTTGTGTGGCAGTGCCGGGTCGACAGCCGGAATCTCCATCTGCAGCGGCTTGTGCCAGTTGGAGGCGCCGTCGTAGGAGAACTGGTGCAGGCGGGGCAGCGACAGGGCGCCCTTAGTGCCGCCGATAAAGTAGGCGTCGGCGTCGAAGGGGCGGTACTGCGGATCCTCGCGGGCGGTGGCCTCCCAGTTCCAGGGGCTGGCGGTGGCGTCGGAGATGGTCATGCTTGCGAGGGCGCCATCGGAAAAACGGACGTTGACCACGGCGGAGTCCTCGGTCTCAAAACCGCGGGCGGCGCTGGACTGCATACCCTGGACGGCAACGGGCTCGCCCAGCAGGTAGCGGAGCAGGTCGACGTCATGCACCAGGTTGACCAGGATCGGGCCGGCACCCTTCTTGCGGCGCCACTCGACATCGAAATACTCGTCATTCTTATAGATCATGTAGTGGAAGCTCGACACGGTGAGCTTGCCCAGCTCGCCAGACTCGATGATCTCCTTGGCCTTGTTGACGAAGGGGTTGTGGCGACGGTGCTGACCCACAAGCACGGGCACGCCGGCGGTCTCGGCCTCGGCAGCGAAAGCCTGGGCATCCTCCAGGTCGTTGGAGATCGGCTTTTCGATCAACGGCACGATATTGCGCTTCACAGCCTCGCGGGCAACGCCCAAGTGCAGGTCGTTGGGGGTGGCGATAATGACGGCCTCGGGCTTGACCTCGTCCATCATCTGGGCGGGATCGGTGTAAAACGGCACGCCGGCGGCCTCTGCCGTGGCGCGGGCGCCCTCAAAGGCGTCGGCGATGGCGACGAGCTCGGCCTCGGGCTCCTCGGTGACAAAGCGGATGTGGTTGCGGCCCATGGCGCCGGCGCCGATAACGGCAATGCGGACGGGGTTGAGCTCAGACATTTCGACTCCTTAATACTGGTGACCGGTGGAATGCGACAAAGGGACTGTCCCTTTGTCGCATCGGTAAAACTAGGCGGACTTCTTCTTGCTGTCGGAGACCATCATGTAGACGGTGAGCACGACGGCGATGGCGGCGATCACAATGGCACCGTAGAAGGACTGCTGGTAGGCGGCGCTGCCGGCCTCGGCGTGATACAGCACGGCGGTGATGGGCTGGCTGATCCAGGTGGAAGCGGCATAACCCAAAAACATGATGCCGTAGTTGACGCCGATGTTGCTGGTACCAAAGGCGCCACCGGTGAGCGGCGGGTAGATGACGAGCAGGGCACCAAAGCTAAAGCCGAGCAGGGCGAGCGCCACAAAGAACATGCTCTGCGTAAAGCTCATCGACATGATGACGAGGGCGACGATGGTGACGACAAGGCTGATGAGCAGCGACTTATAGGCGCCGAGCTTGTCGATGATCTGGCCAAAGGACAGGCGGCCGACCAAGTTGGCGCAGGTGTTGACGGAGACCACCACACCGCCGAGGGCGACGGCCGCGGCACTCGTGGGGTCGGCGAAGAGCTGGACGGCGGCGATGGAGGCAACCTTGCCCACGAGCAGGGTGCCCGCGGTGGCGGCAAAGGCGAAGGTGACGATGAGGACCCAGAAGCGCGGGGTCTTGACCATCTCGCCCGGGGTGAGGTCGCCGAAGGTGCCGGCGTGCGCGCCGCCCTTGGGGGCCTCGAAGCCCTCGGGCAGCCAACCGGCCTCGGGGGCCTTCAGGAACAGGGCGGAGGCGGCGATCATCACAAAGAAGATGACGCCGAGCGCCTTAAGGGCGCCAAAGATGCCCAGGCTCGGGATGAGCAGCGAGGCGAGCACTGGGGACAGCACGGCGGGGCCGGCGGTCGAAGCGGCCAGGGTGATGCCGGAGGCGAGGCCCTTCTTGTCGATGAACCACTTTTGGCCGGTGGTGAGTGCCGGGTTGTAGCCCAGGCCGTTGCCGATGGCGGCAACGAGCGAGAACCACAGGTAGAACTGCCACGGCTCGGTGACGGTGCCGGACATGAACCAGCCCAGGCCGTAGCACACGGCGGCGGCGATCACGACGTTGCGCGGGCCGATCTTATCGGAGATGCGGCCGGCGAAGATGCCCGTCACGGCCATGATGGTCTGAAAGACCGGGAAGGCCCAGGTAAGAGCGCTGGACCACTCGGGGTAGACGGCGAGCAGGTTCTTGCTCACGACGGAATACAGCGCGATGGAGCTGATGAAGAACATGGTGACGCACGCGGCGGAAAGCACGACGGCGCGACCCTTGTTGGAGTTGGTGGAAGCCATTGGACTCTTTCTAATCGATACGGGGGAGGAACAGGCGTGTCTGCGGGTCCTCCCTGTCGGGTTGGTTTACTGGTCAGTCGGCTTGGCGACGCCGGACTCATCGGACCAGAGCTCGACACCCTTGTTCTTAAGGTAGTTGTCGGCATAGGCGCGACGGCCGCCGGGCTTGGCGGTGAGGTCGCCCATCATGTTGGAGAAGCCGCCGTCGACCTTGATGGCGTCGCCGGTGGTAAAGTCCGAGCGCTTGGACGCCAGGAACATGACGGCGTTGGCGATATCGCTGACCTCGCCGATGCGGCGCGTGGCGATCAGGCGGCTGCGGCTCTTTTCGACCTCGGGGTCGGCGTAGAAGTTGGCCGACATCGGGGTCTTAACGAAGCAAGGCTCGACGCAGTTGGAGCGGACGCCGTAGGGGCCCCACTCGGCGGCGAGCATCTTGGACATCATGTTGACGCCGGCCTTGGTGGAGCTGTACACGCCCGAGAACGTCTCGGGGGAGTGGCTGGCAACGGTCGAGATGTGCACCAGGCGGCCCTGGCCGGCCTTGATCATCTCGCGACCAAAGCGCTGCGAGGTGATGAAGTAACCGGTGAGGTTGACGTTGAGCACCTGCTCCCAGTCGCTCAGCGGCAGGTCCTCCATGGCGGCGAAGCGCAGGATGCCGGCGGTGTTGACGAGGACGTCGACGCGGCCGAAGTCGGCGATGGTGGCGTCGACGGCGGCCTGAACCTCGGCCTCATCGGTGGCGTTCATCTTGTAACCCTCGGCGTGGATGCCAAACTCGGCGGCGAGGTCGGCGGCTGCGGCCTTGACCTTTTCCTCGTCCAGGTCGAGCAGGACGACGTTGGCGCCGTTGCGGGCGAACTCGCGGCAAATCTCGACGCCCATACCGCCGAGCGCGCCAGTCACGGCGCAGACATCGCCCTCGAGCTTAAGCCAATTGCTCATAGGAACTTCCCTTCTTGTGCCTCCCGGTGGGTCGCTCCCATTAACCGACCCACGTGTTTTTCGCTGGTTATCGTATGCTTTGCATTTGCGCAGGTGAATTGCATATTTGTTAGAATGGCGTTAACCGTAGGTTTATACTGTGCGATGCAGTTTTTCTCAATCGAGCGCGTGACCTGCCAAAACGACCCCCTGTGGCGCCATGCGTTCACAGGCGCGAAAACGGGAGATTGACGTGTACGATCGACGACTCGAGGCCATATCGGCCGCCGCGGAGCTGGGAAGCTTCTCACGTGCGGCGGCAAAATTGCGCGTGTCGACCCCGGCGCTCGTCAAACAAGTGTCGGGTTTCGAGGCCGAGTTTGGCATCACGTTGTTCGAGCGCTCGCATTCGGGTGTTAAGGTGACGCCGGCGGGCGCTCTGCTGGTGGACGACGCGCGCTCGATCATGCGGCAGTCCGAGGACGCGCTGCGCCGCGCCCGACGCGCGGCGGGCGATGGCGGTGCTGTGCGTCTGGGTGTGTCGATGATGTGCCCGGGGCGCCAAACGCTGTCGATGTGGTCGGGCGTACACGAGCTGGAACCGTCGCTGCGATTTGAGATCGTGCCGGTAAGCGACCTCTATGACGAGCGCGAGACCGTCATGCGCAGCCTCGGTCGTGAGGTCGATGTGGTGCAGTCGAGTTTTTCGACCCCGCGCTGGGGTGACGCCTGCCAAAAGCTCCGCATTGTCAACGTGCCGTTTTATATCGACCTGCCGCGCACGAGCCCGCTGGCGCGCAAGAATCGCATTACGGTCGCCGACTTGGAGGGTATGCGTCTGCGCGTGCTCCGCCACGGCAACGACGCTATGGACAGCCTGCGTATCGATCTTTTGGCAGACGGCGGCGTGGACGTGATCGATGTGGATAGCTTCGACTTTGCGCTCTTTAACGAGGCGGAGGAAAAGGGCGACGCGGTGCTCACCTGCGGGGCGTGGTCGGGGGTGCACCCGGCCTTTGTGGGCGTGCCGTTCCTATGCGGTCGCGAGGTGCCAGTCTTTCTGCACTACCCGCTCGAGCCCACCCTCCAAGTCCAAAAATTCGTCAACGCCATGGCCCAACTCCTCAACTAGCTCATTTGGGACGGGTTTAGCGATCCTCGCGTTGCGGCCCGGCCGCCTCGGCTGTCTTTACGCGGTTCTTATCGACGTACATGTTCTTGTCGGCCTGGGAAAAGAGTTCGCGCATGGTAGGCGGCTCGTCAAAATCGCTGGAAAGCGCATAGCCCACCGCGTAGCTGATGGGCATATCGGGGTGGACTTTGGAATACTCGTTCACGTTCGCGCGAATCCGAGCGAGACAAGATTCCACAGCGGCTCGGTCGGCATCCCGCAGTACCGCGATAAACTCATCGCCGCCGTCGCGACCCACAAAGCACGTCTCGGACGCCACACTTCCCAGTTGCTGGGCAAAAGAGCGGATGTATTCGTCGCCCTTCTCGTGGCCGAAGTTGTTATTGACCATATGCAGATTGTTAAGGTCGAAGACGCACACCGCAACGGGCGCCTCCGCGGAGACAGGCTGCTCCTGCCCCAAGATCTCCTCGCACTTGTTCTTATTGGGCAGTCCCGTGGCTTCGTCGAGATAGACTTTGCTCTGCAGTTCGCGATTGAGCGCGGCGGTGCGCACCGCGCGAACGAGTTCGACCGCAAAGGTCGCCACCAAGCCCACGATGTCGATGATCACCAAGCCCTCGAGATAGTTGAGCGCCGACGCCTTCTCCTGAGAGTAGTCCTCTGCGAGTCGCGTAGCATCGTCGCAAATGCCAAAGAATTCCTCGCTCATGGAGATGATGTCGGTGCTCTCGTAGCCGACTTCGCGCACACGGATGATCTCGACGCAAAGCTCATCAAAATAATTTGCAAGCTCGGTCATCTTTGCCTGATACTCGTCGTCGTCGAGACGGACGAGGTTGAGGTCGTCACTTCCGTAACGCAAACCGTTGATGTATGAATCCACGGCTTTAAGCAGGTCATCTTGAGGCTGGCCCGCGTCCTCGAGCTTAACGATTCGCTGCGTGGTACCGCGAACCAGACCGGCGTAGTTGACCACGCGCGCCGTGCCCTGGATATCGGAGACGAGCAGCATAACATTGATGAAGAAGAAGATGAGAACTGCCGTGAGCACCATCATGAGCAGGCGCACCGCCTGGCCGGCCTTCTTGGCGACAGAAGTATTCACAAGTTCACTCCCCTAAATGACAAAAGAACAGGTAGCACGCAGTGTGCTGAAATTCATGGGTGGTTAACTCTACCATATGGGCCAGCAGCCTCAAACTGCAGCAGACGCTCGTCCAAATTGGCGTGACGCTTGCCTTGTTGTTCTTGACCTGGCCGCGCTATCGGACATGCTTCTGGTCTTGGATCACCATGGGAAAGCTCATCCCGTTTTGTGCGTCTAGAGTGGGATGCGGCTTCCCAAAGGTGCCGTTAGGGGAAATCACATCCCGGTTTACCCCCTTGAAATGGGATGCCGTTTCCCGGAGGGGGTCCAGCGGGAAACGGCATCCCATTTTGGGCCCGAAAAGTGGGATACGGTTTCCGGCCGGCATGAAAAAAGCCTCCGCAGCTCGTGTGGCTGCGGAGGCTTTATTCGTTGCGGTGCATTGTGTTTGGGTCGTTGAGATGAGTCGATTTGCCCCGAAAGGGGCGGGCATTGACCTTGGGGTCATGCCCGACGAATGAGCGGCAAATCGGCCATCTCGGCGGGCCGAACTACTCCAGCTCAAACGCTCCGGTATAGAGCTGGTAGTAATACCCGCGCTTGGCGATCAGCTCGTCGTGGTTGCCGCGCTCGATGATGCGGCCGTGGTCCAGGCAGATGATCGCGTCGGAGTTGCGCACGGTGGACAAGCGGTGCGCGATGACAAACGTCGTGCGGCCCTCCATGAGCTTGTCCATGCCGGCCTGCACGATAGCCTCGGTGCGGGTGTCGATGGAGCTCGTGGCCTCGTCCAGAATCATTGCCGGCGGATCGGCGACGGCAGCGCGTGCGATCGAGATCAGCTGGCGCTGGCCCTGCGACAGCTGGGCGCCGTTGCCGGTGAGCATCGTGTCGTAGCCGTCGGGCAGGCGGGTGATAAAGTCGTCCGCGCCGGCGAGCTTTGCTGCCGCGATGCACTCCTCGTCGGTGGCATCCAGATTGCCGTAGCGGATGTTATCCATCACGGTGCCGGTGAACAGGTTTACGTCCTGCAGCACCACGCCCAGCGAGCGGCGCAGGTCTGCCTTTCGGATCTTGTTGACGTTGATGCCGTCGTAGCGAATCTTGCCGTCGGCGATGTCATAGAAGCGGTTGATGAGGTTGGTGATGGTCGTCTTACCGGCACCGGTGGCGCCGACAAACGCGACCTTCTGGCCCGGCTTGGCAAACACGGACACGCCGTGCAGCACCTCGTGGTCGGGCGTGTAGCCAAAGTCGACGTTGTCCATGACCAGGTCGCCACGCAGCGGCACGTACTCGATCTCGCCGGTTGCGCGGTGCGGATGTTTCCACGCCCACATGCCAGTGTGGTGGTCGGCCTCCTCGAGCTGCCAGGTATCGGGGTTCACCTGAGCGTTGACAAGCGTCACATAGCCTTCGTCGGCTTCGGGCTCCTCGTCGATGAGCTCAAAGATACGGTCGGCGCCGGCGAGGCCCATGACCACGGCGTTGATCTGCTGCGAGATCTGGCCGATCTGTCCACAGAACTGCTTGGTCATGTTGAGGAACGGCACCACGACGGCGATGGACAGCGCCATGCCCGAGATGCTCAGGTTGGGCACGCCCAGCGCTAGGAAAATGCCGCCGGCCAGTGCGACCAGCACGTAGAGCAGGTTGCCCAGGTTCATAAGGATGGGCATGAGGATGTTGGCGTACATGTTGGCCTTCTGCGAGACCTCGAAGAGCTTTTCGTTGCGCTCGTCAAAATCGGCTTCGGCGGCAGACTCGTGGCAGAATGCCTTGACGACCTTCTGGCCGTTCATGACTTCCTCGATATGGCCCTCGACAACGCCGAGCTCGGTCTGCTGCGCAATAAAGAAGCGCGCGGAGTTGGAGCCGAGCAGCTTGGTCATAAAGGTCATAAAGGCGACGCCGGCAATAATGACCAAGCACATCCACACGCTGTAGTACAGCATGATAAAGAACACCGTGACGATGACGATGACCGTCATGAGCAGGTTGGGCAGCGACTGGCTGATCATCTGGCGCAGCGTGTCGATGTCGTTGGTGTAGTGGCTCATGATGTCGCCGCGCTGGTGCGTGTCGAAGTAGCGAATCGGCAGATCCTGCATGCGGTTGAACATCTTCTCGCGCAGCTTTTCGAGCGAGCCCTGCGTGACGATGGCCATGGCGCGGTTCCAGAAGAGCGAAGACAGGATGCCGATGCCGTAGATGCAGGCGAGGGTGGTCACGAGCTGTGTGATCTTGGGCTGCGCGGCTTCCCAATCGCCCGACTGCCACGATTCGCTAATAATTTGCAGGGCGCTCTGAAGGAAGGTCGCGCCGATGGAGTTGATGATGGCGCAGAGCACCACGCCGACGACGACGAGGGGCAAAAGCACGGGGTAGAAGCCAAAGAGCGTCTTGATGAGGCGCGACATGGTACCGCCCTTGCGGTTGAGTGCGCGCTCGGCGGTCGTTGCCTTACTCATGTGCCTCGCCTCCTTCCTGGGTCTGGGCTTGCGTTACGGATGCCTCGGCGTCGGCCTCGACGGCCCCTTCGCCCTCGGCAGACATCTTGTTTTGCGAGGTAAAGGTCTCGCGGTAGATCTCGCTTGTCTTAAGCAGCTCGTCATGGTTGCCGATCTGCGCGATGCGGCCACCTTCCATGACGATGATGCGGTCTGCGTCCTGCACGGAGCTAATGCGCTGGGCGATGATGAGCTTGGTCGTGTTGGGCAGATAGCTTGCCAACCCTGCGCGGATCTTGGCGTCGGTCTTGGTGTCGACGGCGCTGGTGGAGTCGTCCAGGATCAAGATCTTGGGGCGACGCAGCAGGGCACGCGCAATGCACAGGCGCTGCTTCTGACCGCCGGAAACATTGGAGCCGCCCTGCTCGATCCAGGTGTCGTAACCCTTGGGGAAGCCGTCGACAAACTCATCGGCGCAGGCCAGATGCGCTGCCTCGCGGACCTCCTCGTCGGTGGCGTTCGGGTCGCCCCAGCGCAGGTTCTCGGCGATGGTGCCGCTAAACAGCACGTTTTTCTGCAGCACCATGGCGACCTGGTGGCGCAGTGCGTCCAGGTCGTAGTCGCGCACGTCCATGCCGCCCACGCGCACGGTGCCTTCGGTGGCGTCGTACAGGCGGGCGATGAGGTTTACGAGCGTGGACTTGGCCGAGCCGGTGCCGCCGATGATGCCGATGGTCTCGCCGCTCGTAATGTGCAGGTCAATATCGTCGAGCGCCTGGCGCTTCGCATGCGCGGAATACTTAAAGCTCACGTGGTCAAAGTCGATGGAGCCGTCGGCAACCTCGAGCACGGGCTCGGCGGGATCGGCGATCGTGGGCTCGGCGGCCAGCACCTCGGTAATGCGGTGTGCCGATTCGTCGGCCATGGTCACCATGACAAAGATCATCGACAACTGCATCAGGCTCATGAGGATCTGGAAACCATAGGTAAAGATCGAGGAGAGCTGGCCCACGTCGAACAGCGTGCCCTGACTTGTGATGATGAGCTTGGAGCCCAGGTAGATGATGACGACAAATGCGCCGTTGACGCAGATGTTCATCATGGGGTTGTTAAAGGCGAGCAGCTTCTCGGCGCGGGTGAAGTCCATCTGGACGTCGCGCGCGGCGGTCGCGAACTTCTCCTTCTCAAAGTCTTCGCGCACGTAGCTCTTAACCACGCGCATGCCGGTGACGTTTTCCTCGACGGACTCGTTAAGGGCATCGTACTTGTGGAACACGCGCGAGAAGATAGGGCGCACCTTGAAGATGATAAAGAACAGTCCAAAGCCCAGCAGCGGAATGATGACCAGGTAGACCATGGCGACGCTGCCGCCCATGATAAATGCCATGGTAAAGGCGAAGATTAAGACCAGCGGCGCGCGCACGGCGATACGGATGATCATCATAAAGGCCTGCTGCACGTTGTTGATGTCGGTGGTCAGGCGCGTGACGAGCGAGGAGCTCGAGAACTCATCGATGTTGGCAAAGCTGAACGTCTGGATCTTGTAGAACAGGTCGTGACGCAGGTTCTTGGCGAAGCCGCAGCTCGCATGGCTGCAGGTGACGCCGGCAGCGGCGCCAAAAGCAAGCGACGTCAGCGCGATGAGCACCAAAAAGCCTGCGGTGGGAAGCATCTCGGCTACGGTGGCGCCGTCTTTGATGGCGTCGATCAGGTTGGCGGTGATAAATGGGATCAGCATCTCGCAGAGCACCTCGCCAAGCACGAGCAACGGCGTGGCAACGGTAACTTTCATATAGTCGCGGATGCTGCCCATGAGGGTTTTAATCATCCAGTTCCTCCCAGGTTACACGGATTTTCTCGAGCATTTCGGCGAGCTGCTCGCGCTCGTCGTGAGTGAGGGCACTAAAGGCCCGTTCTCTAAAGCGGATGCGGGCCGCCTGGTCGATGCGGGCGTTTTCCCGGCCGGTTTCGGTCAGGCGAATGGTGAGTTGCCGTCGATCCTTGGGGTTACGGCTGCGCTCGATGAGGCCGTTGACCTCGAGCTTGGACAGGATCTCGGAAAGCGACCCCGGTTTGAGGTCAAAGTGCATGCCGAGTTCCTGCTGCGACATCTCGCCGCCGGGCTGCTTGGCCAGCAGGCAGATGATGGGCGCCTTGCCGGACACGCCTCCGCCATGAAAATGCATGTAATGGCCGCAAAAGCCCAGGCCGCTCAGGATGCGCTTGGCGAGTTTGTCTTCAGCGCTGACCGCTTCGGGTATGTCTACCGGTTGCGACGGGTCACCGCCGGGCTCATGCGGAAGGACGAGTGCTTCAACACACATATCTAAGCTTCGCTCCTTTCCTTAGTTAGGTAGAGGAATTGTTTTGTGCCTAACTAATTTAGGAGCGCATAGATTGATTGTCAAGGTACCAAACTAGTGGTTACGCGGTTTTACCAAACCGCGTAACGGCTCGACGCTGCAAACCCGCCAGAGCGGCAATCTGCCTTTCAACTTCGGTGGCATGACCAGAAGGTCAATGCCGCCTCGTTTCAAGGCACCTTGCTCGCTCTGGCGGGTTTTCGCTGACTTCGCCAAAACATCGGCGTTGCCCTTGTTGGGATAGTCGTTGGGGACGTTCTTGTTTGACTAGTCATTTAAGAACGTCCCCAACGACTAACTTAAAAACTATGCCGGATTACGGGGCTGAACGACGGATTGCCGACCATGCCGAAATTGGTAAAAAGAAAACCGCAGGTAGAAGGCTCGCTATGATTTGAAAATAGGGGGTGTGGTTGGCTCATTCAGGTTCAGCCCCGTAATCCGGCATAGTTTTGAAATGGCACTGAATAAGTGGCGGCAAATGAGCCGCAATGAAGCAAGCTAGCCCCTCGTTTCCGAAACCTTTCCGCAACAATTTGCCCTTCGTGCCGCTCGACTCCGCTCGCAACGTCCCCTGCGCTACACTTAGTCGCACTGTGGCGCTGCCGCGCCGCGCCCGAAGCAAGGGAGACCCTCATGAAGAATACTCAGCTGCTGCTGATTAACGATATGTGCGGCTACGGCAAGGTCGCGCTTTCCGCCATGCTGCCGGTGCTGTCGCACATGGGCTACCGTATCCATAACCTGCCGACGGCACTTGTGTCCGATACGCTCAACTACCCCAAGTTCTACATCCACGACACCACCGAGTACGTGCGCCAAAGCCTCGCTATCTGGGAGGAGCTCGGCTTTGAATTCGACGCCATCTCGACCGGCTTTATCGTGACCGAGGAAGAGACGCGCATCATCTCGGACTTTTGCCACCGCCGTGCGCAAAAGGGCACCAAGGTGTTCGTCGATCCCATCATGGGCGACAACGGCAAGCTCTATGCGGGCGTGCCCGAGTCCACGATTGGTCTCATGAGGCACCTGCTCGAGTGCGCCGACTACGCGGTTCCCAACTACACCGAGGCGTGCCTGCTTACCGATAGGCCTATCGCCGAGCAGATTACGCCCGATGAGGCCCGCGCCCTTGTGGACGCCGTGCGTGAGCTGGGTGCCAAGTCTGTGGTCATTACGAGCGCCGTAGTCAATGGCACGAACGCGGTTATCGGTTACGACCATGTGGCGGGGGAGTACTTTACGATTCCCTTTGAGCTCATTCCGGTCTATTTCCCGGGCACGGGCGACACGTTCTCGGCGGTGCTCGTCGGCCGCGTTATGGCAGGTTGGAGTCTGCAGCGCGCGACGTCCGATGCCATGCGTGTGGTGGCTGAACTTATCGAGCGCAATGCCGACCAAGAGGACAAGTCTGCCGGCCTGCCCATCGAGGCCTGCCTGGATGTGATTGACCATGAGTAACGTTGGCGAGGGCGGCATCAATCCTGCGGACGAGAACAAGCCAATCGGCGCGCCGCGTGGCAAGCGTCCGCGTATCCGCGTGAGCTGCGTGGACCAGCTGGGTGCGTGCCGCTGCCACCATGGTCACAAGCCGGGCGACGTTTTTGACTTCGACCGAGACCGCGGCAAGATGTGCGCCATGGCCTGCCATGTGGGCTTTCCCTATATCGATATCCTGCGCTATGGCGGAACCGTGCCTGGCAACGAGCCCGGTACGGCAAAGGTCTGCTGCCCCGAGGTTGATACGCTGAACGTCTGGCTCGCCGAGATCGTTGACGAGTAGTCGAGCGCAATGCGACAAAGGGACAGTCCTTTTGTTACAATCGCGGGCGGTGTCCCTTCTTTTGCTTATAATCTCAAATCTCTGCATTTCATCCGATTTTAGGTTCTAAAAATTCTGCGTTTCATCGATAATCAAGCGTATAAAACTTTGCATTTCATTTGATGACACTGAGGGGGGGGCCTATGCTGCGCAGGAAAATAGCGGCAGAGCTGGAGCGTTGGCTGAAGTCTGCCGAGCAAAAGGCCTTGTTCATTACGGGTTCTCGCCAGATCGGCAAAAGCTATTCGATTCGTGCATTTGGCAAAGCCAGCCATGCAACCTACATCGAGCTTAACCTCATGGAAAACCGCCAGGCAAAAGATGCTCTTCTCGAGGCGCGGAATGCCGATGATTTCATCAGCAGGGTGACGCTTCTTTCGGGAAAGTCGATTGCGCCAGGCAAAACGCTCGTGTTTATCGATGAGGTCCAAGAGGCCCCCGACATCATGACGATGGCAAAGTTCCTTGTTGAGGACGGGAGGTGCCGCTGGGCGTTTTCGGGGTCAATGCTCGGGACCCAGTTCAAGGGCGTCAGGTCCTATCCCGTGGGGTATGTCCACGAGCTTAGGATGTTCCCGCTCGATTTTGAGGAGTTTTGCTGGGCAATCGGGGTGAGCGAAGGGGCTCGCCAAACGATACGCGACGCGTGCATCAACGAGAAGCCCATTCCTGGTTACATTCATGACGCGATGATGGCAAACTTCAGGACCTATACCGTTGTCGGCGGAATGCCAGAGGTCGTGCAGCGTTTCCTTGACACGCGGGGCGACCTTGCCTCTGTTCGTCAGCTGCAGTCAGAGCTCAACGAACAGTACCGACGGGATATCTCCAAGTATGCAAGCGGGCGAGCCCTTCAGGTGCAGAGCATCTACGATCAGCTCCCTATTATGCTCGAGGGCGAAAACAAGCGCTTCGTGCTCAATTCCATTGACCCCAAGGCTCACTACGAGAAGTATCAGCGAGATTTTGTATGGCTTGTCGATGCCGGCGTTGCTCTCAAAGCCGATATCGTAACCGAGCCAAAATCGCCCCTGCTCAAGACGGCACGGCCATCGCAGTTCAAGCTATATCAATCGGATACGGGCATGTTGATGGCGCGCTACCCCGTTGGAGTCGCCCAAGCGGCGTATCTTGATAGCAAGGAGCCCAATCTGGGCGGCATTTACGAAAACGTGGTGGCCCAGCAGCTGGCTGCCCAAAATCGCCAGCTTTACTACTATCAGACAAAAAAGCGCGGTGAAGTGGACTTTGTGGTCGATGGACCGGATGGGACGGCTGTTCCGATCGAGGTTAAATCGGGCTACTATTACCACGCGCACGCCGCGCTCGGTCATGTGCTTGATACGGCTGAATATGGCGTAAGGCTCGGGGTTGTTTTCTCGAGAGGCAACGTTGAGCGCAACGGAGCAGTTCTCTATTTGCCGCTATATGCGACCTGGGCCCTTTCGGATGTTTTGGGCGACTCCTGTGCCAAGGGGATTAAGCTGGAGGTCAAGCCGGTCTAGGGCCAGTCCCGGATGTGGCAAAGGGGCAGTCCCTTTGCCACATCCATGAGCGTGGATTTTCTCCCGTTTAGGGCGCACTTGAACGCTCAAAGCGGGAGAAAATCCACGCTCATTTTTCATGTCGGAGATTATCCGCGCTCGTTTCGCGCCGAAGGCGTGGCCCGCGGCCTCGCTTGCCTACAGCTGCTCGAGCATAGCGGTGCAACCGGCGAGTACATCGCGGTAGGTGGCGTCGAAATTGCCGGTGTACCAGGGGTCGGCCACGTCGCCGGGGCGCTCGGCCCAATCGAGCAGGCGCGTAATCTTGCCGTCGGGGTCGTCGCCAAAGATGCGACGCAGGCCACGCGCGTTCTCGGCATCCATATAGACAATGTGATCCCAGTCGCCATACTCCGCGCGACGCACCTGGCGGGCACGGTGCGCAACGACGGGAATCCCGACCTCGCGTAGCTTGGCAACGGTACCGTGGTGTGGCGGGTTGCCGATCTCCTCGGTCGAGGTCGCCGCGGAATCGATGGCAAACTCCGCCTCGCGCCCAGCGCGGCGCACGAGCTCGGTAAACACCGACTCGGCCATCGTCGAGCGGCAGATGTTCCCATAGCAGATAAACAGTACACGTTGCATATGCGGTTTCCTTTCGATCGCCATCATCGAGCTCGAGTATCGCATCTACGCCTGCGCCATCGCCCTCTTGCGTTCCCAGCGAGCCAACTTAATCGTCACCAGCGTAAGCACCCAGGCCACAAGCGAGAACGCGGCGCCCACTGCGCCCACGTACGCAATGCCAACGCTGCTTGCCACGGCGCCGCCCACTGCGGTGCCAAACGAGATGCCGACGTTAAACGCCATGGGCTCAACCGAACTTGCGAGTACCATCGACTTGGGATGGCGGCTGCGTGCCACGTCCATAAAGTGCGTGATGCACGACACCGAGAACAGGTACATGAGCAGCGCCAGGCTAAAGACAAAGACCAACGCGAGCGGCATGGTGCCGCCCACAGCAAACAGTCCGAGTAACGCTGCAGCCTGCAGCACAAACGTCACGAGTAGCGCCTTCATGCCAAAGCGCGCATCGATCCATCCGCCCAGGATGTTCGAGATCAGGCAGAACACGCCGTAGGCCATGAGCGTGGTACTGGCTTCGACCGTGCCCATGCCCAGCACCTGCTCAAGATAAGGCGTCACGTAGCCGTAAAAAACGTAGACCGACCCCACGCCAAACAAAAAGATGAGCATGCCGGTGATGATGCTCGGCTCGCGTAGCAGACCCGCCTGCTCGCGAAAAGTGGCGGGCTCGTCGGTTTGCCCAGCGCGCGGCATAAACGCCACGAGCGCTCCGCAGATCAGAACGGCAAAGGCCAGCGTGCCGTACACGGCCACGTGCCAATCGAGCGTGTCGGCCACAAACTTGCCGATCGAAGTGACAAAGACCATTGCCACGGAAAACGCACCATATACCACCGAGATGGCAAGCGAAGTTTGCTGCGGAGACAGAAGCTCGGGGATGTACGTCACGCCCACGGCGAGCAGTGCGCCCGAGACGGAGCCCAGGATGATGCGCGAGATGAACAGCACCTGGAAGTTGGGCGCCAACGCCATGACCAGGTTGCCGAGCACAAAGACGATGCTGTAGCACACGAGCAGCTGGTAGCGGCGAAAACGCCCCGTACTGAGCGCGAGCACCGGCGTCGAGATAGCGTAGATCAGTGCGAACACGCTAATAAGTTGGCCTGCGGTGGCAAGCGATACGCCGAGTTCCGTCGCTAGGTCGCTTTCGATGCCGATGACCACGAACTCGGAGCAGCCGAGCGAGAATCCCAACAGCACGAGCAGCGCCAGGCAAAGATTGGTGCGCGCGGGGGAGAGCGCGGCGGCGGTTGACTTACTTTTTGGCGTGGTTGCGGCGGTCAAGGTTGTCACTCCAATGTCGCGTGAATAAGCGGGATTCAATCCCTGCAACTCTAACAGAATGTGACAAAGGGACAGTCTCTTTGTCACATTCGCGGCGTGGCTGCCGCCTAAACCGTCACAACATTCGATGAAAATCTCGAAAACGAGGAAAAACGTCGAATGTTGTGACGGTTTTCGTGTCCGGCGCGGGTGAGCTTCGGTGCCGTCTGGGGGTATAAGACTAGCGAGTGTTTATTTGCGAGGCCTAAGGGGCGCCCCGTATGGATATCGATAACTTTGAATGGTGGTATAGCGAGGGCGAGGCTCCGGACGAGGAGTGGGACGAGCCCGCGTCGCGTGACGTGTCGAGCGACGAGGACGAGACCGGCAACGATGCCGCTGTCGAGCCTGATGCCGCCTCCGATGCCGCCGAGCCCCTGACCTTTGAGCAGGCTTGGGCCCAAGCCGAGGCCGATGAGGCCAAGGCCGACGCTACGGCCACGCTCGGCGAGCCAGCCGACATGTCGATCTCGCCGGCAAAGACCCCACAGCCGCGTCACACCATCGATCCCGACAGCACGGCATCCTTCAGTATTCTCGACGTGCCCTCGCAGGGTGCCCAGGCGCCCGCGCCCACACGTCGCCCCAATCTGTCTCGCGAGGAAGATGCAGAACGTCGCTCTCCGCTTGGCCCCATCCTTATCGCCTTCATGGCCGGCGTTATCGCATGCTCGGTAATTGGTAGCGTTTGGAGCCATGTTGAACAACAGCGAAAAGACGCCGCCAAGGTCGAGATGTCTGTCGAGCAATCGCTCGGTCGTACGCGCTCGGTACATGTGTCGGTCGAGGTCAAGGACGGCGCGACGTGGGACACCGCGCGCGGCGACAGCCAAATGCTCATCCACATCGTGGGTCGCACGCTCAAAGGGCAGACGATTGACGAGTATCAATACGTCAATTCCGCTGGTGACGGCATCGAGCTCAAGCCTGGCGACTACGAGCTCACCGTCGATGAACCGCCCGTCGCCACCGACGGCACGCGCTTCCGCGCCTCAAAGCGCATGGTCCCCGTGAGCTTTAACTCACAGGCGCCCGACACGGTCGACACCACACCGCAGGGCGGGTTCGACCTTTACGTGGATACCCAGTAGGCGCTCGCCGCTCATTCCGCTATGGCTACTCAATAATCGCCTGCCGTCCCGTCCCGCCGCCAAGAGTGGGACAATAGCCCTCGACACTATTGTTTACTTTTGGAGGAAGTAGCATGTCTACCGTCACTACCATCAAGCGCGGCGGCCTCACCGCGGCCATCGATTCCATGGGCGCCCAGCTCACGAGCCTTGCCCTCAACGGCAACGAGTATCTGTGGCAGGGCGACCCCGCCTTTTGGGGCAAGCATGCGCCCATCCTGTTCCCCATTGTGGGCTCGCTGCGCAACAACACGGCGACGTCTGCGGCTGGCACCTGCGAGATGCCGCGCCACGGCCTCGCGCGCATCGTCGAGCACAAGCTGGTCGAGGTTTCGGAGGACGGCTCCTCGGTAACGTACGAGATCACCGACACGCCCGAGTCGCTCAAGGCCTTTCCGTTCCACTTTAAGCTCAACATGACCTATGCCCTGACTGGTGACGCCACACTTACCCAGACCTTTGCCGTCACCAATACCGGCGACGTGGACCTGCCGTTCTCGGTGGGCGGCCACCCCGCATTTAACGTACCTGCTCCCGGTGCTGAGGACGAGGCATTCGAGGATTACGAGCTGGCATTTACCGAGGCTTGGACCAACGAGGCCCCCATCATCACGCCCGATGGCCTCATGACGTTCGAGGGTAGCTACAAGGCTCCCGATAACTCGGACGTGCTGCCCATCACGCACCGCAGCTTCGATAACGACGCCATCATGTTCACCGATACCCCGGGCTCCACGCTCACGCTGCGCGGCCGCAAGTCGGGCCGCGGCGTCAAGATCGACTTTGAGGGCTTTAAGTACATCGGCGTGTGGTCTGCCGCCAACGACGCCCCGTTTGTGGCGCTCGAGCCCTGGACCGGTCATACCACCACGGACACCGAGGACGACGTCTTTGAGCACAAGGTCAACACCATCACCTTGGCTCCCGGCGAGACGGACAAGCGCAGCTTTAGCGTTACCTTGCTCTAGAGGTTCCGCCGCTCGGTCGATGCTGCGCGCCGTCCAGAGCGACAATTTGTCATTCAAAAGGCAAGGTATGACCAGAAGGTCTATGCCTTGTCTTTTTCATGCCTAGTCGTTGGGGACGTTCTTGTTTGACTAGTCGTTTAAGAACGTCCCCAGCGACTACCAATCGTTTTCAGTTCGTAAACTTGCATATATGCATTTATATATGCATTTGCTGGAGGTAGCGCTGAGCGGTATCCTGTTAAGTCGTCAGCATACGATTCAACAGGGAAGGCAGATTATGCATTCTCCCCAACAGCGCGATGCGCAGCGCCAACCGGTGTGCAGCCGTCGCATCTTTCTGGGTAGCGCTCTCGCTGCGAGCGCTACCGTCGTCGCCGGCGCGCTTGCCGGCTGCCAGCGCCCCTCTACGCTGGAAGCTGTCCAGCCCACGACGGGCGGCGGTCGCGACGACCTGTCCGATTCCGTCATCGGCAAGGACAAGATCCGCATTGGCATGGAGGCGGCTTACGCCCCGTACAACTGGCAGGTCTCCGAGGCCAGCGAGTTCACCATCCCCATCGATAACGTGCAGGGCGCCTATGCCGACGGCTACGACGTTCAGATCGCCAAGGTTGTCTGCAAGGCCCTCGGCGGCGAGCCCGTTGCCGTTAAGCAGAGCTTTTCGGGCCTCATCGATTCGCTCAACAACGGCCAGATCGACCTCATCATCGCTGGCATGAGCGCCACGCCCGAGCGCGAGGAGTCCGTCGGCTTTTCCGACCCGTACTTCATTGGCTACTTTGGCCTGTTCGTAAAAGAGGGCTCGCCCTACCAAAACGCCACCAAGCTCAGCGACTTCAGCGGCGCCACGGTGCTCGGCCAAAAGGACACCATGCTCGATACCGTCATCGACGAGATCCCGGGCGTCGTTCACAAGAACCCGGTCGATTCGGTCCCCACGGTGTTTTCGAACCTGCTGCAGGGCACCTGCGACGCCGTGACCTACAACACCGAGAACGAAAAGGGCTACATGGCCCAAAATCCCGGTATCGTCCCCATTCATTTTGCCGAAGGCGAGGGCTTTAAGCAGGAGGTCACGGCAAACGTCGGTTGCCGCAAGGGCTCAAAGAAGCTGCTCAAGATGATCGATAAGGCCCTCAAGGGCATCAGCCAGGAGGAGCGCGACCAAATGTGGGACGCGTGCCTCGACCGTCAGCCGGCATAGGGAGGCAGCATGAAAACCATCAATCGCCTGGCCTCCTTTATCAAGGCCGATCACCGTTACGTATACCTGGGCACGAGCGTCATCGCGGCGCTTGGCCTGGCGTTTAGCCAGCGCAACCCCACGCCGCTGAGCTTTTTGGCGCCCACTGGCATCTTCCAGGACTGCCTTTGGGCGATCCTGTGGGCCTGGGTCGTCGTGTCGGCGGCGGCACTCGTCACCAAGCTCATGCACTGGAACGACTATCGCGAAAAGTCGCCGTTCGCATCCGAGCGCTTCCGCCACGGCGCGCGCTTGGTCAGCTATGTCGCCGTTGCCATCGCGGCAATCTTCTTTATCGACCGCTGTGTCATGTCGTTTATCGACCTGGTGCAGGTAAGCATCGTCTCGGATTCCAACCCCAGCGACTTTTTGCCGAGCCTGGTCTACATGACCTATAAGAGTGGTGACTTCTTTATCCGCGGCATCGAAATCACCATCGCGCTTGCCACCTTCGGCACCGTCATCGCCTTCTTCCTGGCACTGCTCTTTGTGTTTTTGCGCATTCAGACGTTCGACCGCGTGGACAACGACTTGGTGCGTTTCTTTAAGAGTATCGGCCGCGGCTTCGCGACCGTCTACTCCACCATTGTGCGCGGCACGCCCATGATGGTCCAGGGCCTGCTTATCTATTACGCGGGCTTTACCGTTCTGCGCGGCATGGGCTTCGAGACCGCCCAGGCCAACCAGATCTGGAGCACCTTTACCGCCGGCCTCGTCACCATCTCGCTTAACTCCACCGCCTACATGATGGAGGTCCTGCGCGGCGGCATCGAGTCCATCGACGCCGGCCAGGCCGAGGCAGCACGCTCGTTGGGCCTGTCGCAGTGGCAGGCTATGCGCAAGGTCGTGTTCCCCCAGGGCATTAAAAACGCGATTCCGGCGCTCACCAACGAGCTCATCATCAACATCAAGGATTCGTCGGTGCTCTCGGTCATCGGCGTGTTCGACCTTATGTACGCTACTACCACGGTCGCCGGCGTGTACTACCGCCAGATGGAGGTCTACTGCGTGGCACTCGTGGTCTACCTGATCCTGACGCTCGTGGCGAGCCGCCTGCTCGAGGCCTTTGGCAAAAAGCTCGGTGCCGAGGCCCCGGCCACGCTGCCCAGCTCCAACTAGGCTCAAGACGAGGAGAATCATCATGGCAGATACCGCCACTACCGGCGCTGCGGCCGCCGCGCAAAACCAAGAGCCGCTCATCCGCGTCGAGGGCCTGCGCAAGAGCTTCGGCTCGCTCGAGGTACTCAAGGGCATCGACCTCGCTGTCAATCCCGGCGAGGTCGTCACCATCATCGGCGCCTCGGGCTCGGGCAAGTCGACTTTCCTGCGCTGCCTCAACCTGCTCGAGACCCCGGACGCGGGCCACATCTGGTTCCACGGCCAGGACCTCACGGCCGAGCGCTGCAACATCAACAAGCTGCGCGAGGACATCGGCATGGTGTTCCAGGGCTTTAACCTGTTCAACAACATGGATGTGCTCGACAACTGCACGCTCGCGCCCGTCACGCTCAAAAAGATGAGCAAGGCCGAGGCCGAGAAGGTCGCGATGGAGCATCTGACGAGCGTGGGGCTCGAGAAGTTCGCGCACGCCGCCGTGGGTCGCCTGTCCGGCGGCCAAAAGCAGCGCGTTGCCATCGCTCGTGCCCTATGCATGAATCCGCAGATCATGCTGTTCGACGAGCCGACCTCCGCACTCGACCCCGAGATCGTGGGAGAGGTGCTCGAGGTCATGCGCAAGCTCGCTGCCGACGGCATGACCATGGTCGTCGTCACGCACGAGATGGCCTTTGCCCGCACGGTGTCCGACCGCGTGGTCTTTATGGACAAGGGCGTGGTCCTCGAGGACGCCGCGCCGGCGGAGCTCTTTGGCAACCCCAAGCACCAGCGTACCCGCGAGTTCCTCTCGCGTTATCTCGAGGATAAATAGCCGACCGCAAACGCTTACGTGGCAGGGCCGCTCCGGTGGGGCGGCCCTCGTCATCACAATCGAAAGGATGTCATGGCCGAGGTTTGGCGCTTCTTTGCGCATGAGGATGATTTTGTCGGTATAGACGAGGCCGGCGCATGCGAGCGCCTGGGCCGTGTGCTGTCGTTTCCGACCATTTCGAGTATGGATGCCGAGGCGGTGGACTGGCAGCCGTTCGACGACCTGCGCGCGTATATGCAGCAGGCTTGGCCGCACGTATTTACGGCGGGTAAGGTCGAGCTTATCGACCATTCGCTATTGGTGACGCTTGGCGGTTCCGACCCTGCCCTCAAGCCCATTATGATCATGGGCCACATGGACGTGGTTCCCGTGGTACCCGGCACCGAGGCTGACTGGACGCATGCCCCCTTTAGCGGACATGTGGACGACACCTACATTTGGGGTCGCGGCGCCATCGATATGAAAGACCAGGTCGCAGGCATTCTCGAGGCGGTTGAGTATGCGCTCGCGCACGGCTGGGAGCACAAGCGTACCCTGCTGCTCGCCTTTGGCCAGGACGAGGAAACCACGCAGTACGGCGCGGGGGCGATCGGTCGTGTGCTCGAGGAGCGTGGCGTTGAACTTGAATATCTGATCGACGAGGGTGACTACCGTATTGTTTCGGCTGCCGAGTATGGCGCGGGCGAGGGCTGGCTTATGCATGCCGACCTCGCGGAGAAGGGTTACGCCGATATCATACTCAAGACGAAGAGTGAGGGCGGGCATTCGTCCAACCCCTACGGCGGCACATCGCTCGAGGTGCTCAGCCGTGCCATCACCGCAATCTGCGATATCGAGTGGCCGACGCGCGTGACCGACTTGCTTGCCGCTCAACTCGTCGAGTTGGGGCTCTACACGGCCGATGAAATTGCCGCCAACGGGGATGCCATTGTCCGCGATTGCCTCGCCAGCAAAAAGCTCTATCCGCTGGTGACGACCACCTGCGCGCCCACGCAGATCGAGGGTGGCAGCACCGGCGCCAACGTAATGCCGCAGGATATGTGGGCCAACATTAACTTCCGCATGCTCGAGGGTACGAGCGTGGTCGACGTTGTGGCGCGCTGCCGTGAGGCGGTTGCCGGGGCGGACCTTGCCGGTTGTGTCGAAGTGGAGCTGGGCCCCGGCAGCTCCGAGCCTTCGCCGTCTCCGCGTGTCGGTGGACCGGGGCTCGAGGCCGTTCGCGCCATCGCCGCCCGCTATTTCCGTGATCCAAAGGGGACGGAGGAAAACGGATCGCCCGCGGTGGGCCAAGAGCCGATTGACATCGTGCCCTCGACCGTGATTGGCGCAACCGATGCCGCCAACTACCAGCGCATTTGCCACGAGTGCATCCGCTTCTCCGCCTTTGTGGTCGACGATGACGAATGCGACCGCGGCGTCCACGGCACCAACGAGCGCGTCACCCGTCGCGCCTACCTCCAAGGCATCCGCTTTCTCATCGCCCTGCTCCACACGCTCTAGAATGCGACAAAGGGGCTGAGCCGATTTCATCGGTAATGAGACAAAAACTGTCATAGAAAAAGACTAAGATATCTTAAGAGACATATGCTGTGGTTGGTATTCCATGAACGACTGCGGGCATGTGCCAGACTGCCTCGGCCCCCGGGGAGCGCGCGGGCAGGTCGCCGTGTGACTGGGGAGGAAATTATGCAGGAGCTCAGAGAGACGACGTCTCGACTCGTGAATAATGCTACCGGGGGGTGTCTAAGCAGGGAACTTCCTGGTGAACACCGGCCGCGCGAGCGGTGGTCCGTCATGTCTTGTGGCCGTCGTCGCGGGCTGCGCTCGGTCTCACCATATGCGATTGTTCTGGCCCTCGCCATCGCGCTGACGGCGAGTTTCTTCCTGCCGCTTCGTGCCGAGGCGGCAATTTCGGGCCACACGGTTCCGACGATTTCGCCTTCGGGGACAACAATCAACCTGTTTGATTACTGGGTGAATCCGGATAACCATCTGTCGGTTTCCGGCAACGGCGGCATCAACGCAAGCCACCGGTTCCAGTTTAACGATGGCAAGGGTGATGCACCGCTCAACCATTGGACGGGCAACACGAACCCGCAGCCCGGCATTGTCAGCAACACGCTTTCAGACGGCTACCCGCAGCTTTCCGGTACCTATGGCGGCGACTCCCTCCGCTATCTGTTCGATTCCTCTGCCCAGACCGGCAAGACGTCCCATTTTGGCGTGACGGGCCTCCTCAAGGTTCAGGACGGCTACTACGTCTATGACAGCTCCGAAAACTACGCAGCCTACAACGCTGACAAGAATGCCTTCGACGTCTATGACACCTGGGGCATTGACAAAGTGGGCGATTCGTCCCATCGGGGTCAGTTCTTCCCGTTCGATGCGGCAGACAAGGTGTTCAAGGAGGAAAGCGGCCGGCTCGTCCAAAATGGCATCACGGCAGACAACGCCGGTAACCACGTCAACCACCACTTCGGCCTCTCAATGTCCACGCGATTCGTGCAGCCCAACGGCGGCCTGACGAACGATAAGAAGGACATGACCTTCGAGTTCGCCGGCGATGATGACGTCTGGGTGTTCATCGATGATGTCCTCGTGGGTGATATCGGCGGTATTCACAGCCGTGCGAGTCTGAGTATCAACTTTCATACGGGCGCCATTAAGGTGAACGACAAAAGCGACGGCACGCTGCTGAGCAAGTACCAGGCGGCGAAAAAGGGCACTTCGGGCTTCGACGGCAACACCTTCAAAGACGGCACCAACCACACCCTCAAGTTCTTCTACCTGGAGCGCGGCGCCACCGACTCCAACATGGAGCTCAAGTTCAACCTCGTGACGGTGCCCGAGTCCGACATCATCAAGTTCGACCAGGATGGCGGTCCGGTGGAGGGTGCTCAGTTCGCGCTGTACAAGACAGACGAGAACTTCACTGACACGACCGCTAATCAAAATAACCTACTTGGCTCCGGCACCACGAACGCGAATGGACAACTGACGCTCACAAATGACGTGGACAACGGCGTTATCAACTTCGATGACCTTTATAAAGAGTATCATTACCAGCACTACCTCCTGAAGGAAACAAAAGCGCCCAACGGTTACCGCTCGAGCCTCACGGCAACGGACGGTAACATGCAGCTCGAGTACGTGCCCGCAAGCGACAAGAAGGACGCGGGCGGCGTCATCATCAACCGCGGCGGTATGGACGCGGACAGCGTCGTGTGGAAGACCGGTGCGTTCGCCGCTGCGAAGGAGACCATCACCGCGCCGTCGACCGTGTACAAGGCAAATGATAACCTGACGAAGTCCGACAAGATCGACGACCTGGAGTCCGGCATACTGTTCGCTGTGGTGCTCAAGCGCGATAAAAGCGCAAACGCAGATATCAAAGATCAGAACAATTGGTACGCCGTGTCGGGCGACCCATCGACGGGAATGGGGTACACCCTCGCCGAGAAGTCGAGCAAGGCCGGCGCTATCGAGGCGGCGAAGAAGGACCTGCACGCCTTCACGCTCAACACGAGCGGCCAGTACCAGGTAGAGATTCAAAATCTGCCCGGTGATATCTCCAAGTACTACTACCTGCTGAGCGGTGATGCCCGCAAGGATGCCGAGTACACGGTGGCCATCTACTACACAATGGCGAGCTCGATCGGCGACGCGACGCCCGAGAACACCGTCCACGTGTTCAGCGATGACCTCCCCGACGGCAAGGAGAATTTCCGGCGGCAGTTCGCCACGCGCCTGCTCGTCACGAACATCCAGAATCGCCTGTTCGTGCAGAAGACCGATTCCGAGGGTAAGCCCGTTGACGGGGCGAAGTTCGGCCTGTACAAGTCCACCCAGGTGACTGAGGATGCGAACGGCAAGGCCGTGCTCAATGGCGAACAGACCCCCTACGACACCCTGACGACAAGGTCGGTCGCCAACCCGGTCAAGCTCGAAGGTGCGGGCATATTCCCGTATACGAGCGACGGTAAAGAGCCGCTCGTGAAGGGCACCTACTACCTAAAGGAGGTCTCGGCGCCCCAGGGCTTCCTGCTTAACGACACGCTCACCAAGGTGATTGTGGACGATTACGGCGTCCACGCCGATGCTGGTACGCCCGATGACGGCGTTTCGACGTTCGTGGGCGTGGGCTCGCTCCTGAAGAGCCTGGGCCAGTTTGGCGCAGAGGTCGACATTGACAACACGCTCACGTGGATCAAGGGCCAGCGCCAGACGTCCGACGGGACGCTCGACGGCAACGACAACCTTTCCTGGAACAATGACGCCAAGGGTGGCGAGGATGAGGTACATCTCAAGTACGGCGCCAATGGACGTGTCTACCAGTATGGGCCCACCAAAGAGGGCGAACCCTACCGCCTGAAGACCGAGACGGGCTGGCTACGTATGGGCATCACGCAGGACGTGCTTGGTGACACTAATGCGAAGGGCGCCCGCGCCGACCTGGACGGCAAGAATCTGAACGCGCTGTTCACGGGCGCCACCTGCGTGCGCGTGGCGAACGAACGCGAGGCGAGCCTCGAGGTGACGAAGAAGGTTGACGTGCCCGATGGCCTGACGGGCAATAAGGACGCGGGGTTCACCTTCAAGTTCACCGTGCCCGAGGGGAAGACCTACAAGGCTGCAGTGTTCGAGAAGGCGGGGACTGCGGGCGAGCGGCGGGTCGGCAACGTGTTCAACCTGACGAACGGCTATTCACAAACCATCAAGGCCGACGAGACGATTCGCGTGTACGGTCTTAGCGAGGGCGACGAGTACACGGTGCAGGAGCTGACCGGCGCAGACCAGATGCCCGCGGGCTATAAGCTGACCGGCCGCAAGCAGGGTGCCACGGATCTGAAGGACGCAGGCAATAGCGTCACCAGTAAGATCGCGAAGCAAAATACCGACGGCACGTTGGTCGAAGCCAACAAGCTGGTGTTTACCAACACTTACACGGCGGAAGCCAGCGACAAACTGACCCCACAGGTAACGAAGAAGATCTCCGGCACCGAGAGGACGGACAAGAAGTTCTCGTTCACGCTGGCTGCCACGTCGAAGACGAAGGATAAGATTGACGCCGGCGATCTGGAGGATGACGGTCTAAAGGGTGACACACCCTCGGAGTCCAAGACCACGAAGGGGGAGATCACCGGCAAGGACGGTCAGCCCCTCAACTTCTCCGACATGACATTCAACAAGGCAGGCGACTACACGTTTACGCTCACCGAGGCCCACGGGGAAGATGACGATCCTAATACGACTGGTGTGCAGAACGCTGGTTGGACGATGGACGATTCCACCTACACCGTCACGGTGAAGGTTGAGGACAAGAATGCCAAGCTGACTGTCACAGGCGTGGCGGTGGAAAAGGACGGCGATGACAAGAGCGAGACGCTTGAGGTCAAGAAAGGCAAGGTGAACCTCGCCACCTTTACCAACAGCTATGCTGCGAAGGGCTCCGTGACCCTGGCGGCGAAGAAGCACTTTACGGGCGGTGCGCTCGCGGGGAACGATTTCTCGTTTGCTCTGTACAAGGGTGACAAGGCGGAAGGCACGCCCCTTGAGACCGTCACGAACGACGAGAACGGCAACATTACCTTCCAGCCCATCAACTACACCGAGGCCGGTGACTACGACTACACCATCAAGGAGGTGAAGGGCGCCGACCCGACCGTCGTCTACGACGGTCAGGAAGTGAAGGTCAAGGTCAGCGTCACCGATAACAAGAACGGCACGCTGGGCGCAACCGCCACCTACGGCGGCGATGAGGCCGTGCCGACCTTCACCAACTCGAAGCCGACGACGGACGTTACCGTCGAGGCAACGAAGACCCTCACGGGCAAGGCGCTGACGGACGGCGCGTTCGCCTTCGGCCTGTACGACCAGGCCGGCAACGAGGTCGCCAAGGGCGCCAACGACCGGGACGGCAAGGTCAAGCTGGCCGTCAAGAGCCTGAACCTGGGCGAGTACGACTACACGCTCAAGGAGGTCGCTGGCAGCGATTCGACCATCACCTACGATTCCACGGAGGTGAGGGTTCACGTCTCGGTGAAGGCGGAGGGCGACAAGGCGAAGGCGACCGTCACCTATGACGGCAAGAACGATGCCCCGACCTTCACTAACAAGTACCAGCCCGCCGAGACCTCGGTGGCGCTCACGGCGAAGAAGGCCTATGTGAAGTCCGACAGCACGCCGGCTGCGCTCAAGGGCGGCGAGTTCGCCTTCGACCTGTACGAGGGCGACCTGACGGCTGAGCAGCTGAAGGGCAAGCAACCCATCCGGAGCGCCAAGAACGGCGAGGACGGCACCGTCACCTTCCCGGCCATCGACTACACCAAGGCCGGCGAGTACAAGTACACCATCGTGGAGAAGAAGGGCGACCTGTCCCACGTGACCTACGACGCTACGGTGCACCATGCCGTGGTGAAGGTCATGGACAATGCCGGCAAGCTGGACGCCGCCGTTGCCTACGATGGTGACAAGGCCGATGCCCCCACCTTCACGAACACCTACACCGCAAAGGGATCCGTGGAGCTGACGGCGACCAAGGTCGTTGCGGTCGCGCCGGGCTTCACGCACGACACCAAGCTGAAGGGCGGCGAATACACGTTCGAGCTGAAGGACGCCGACGGCAAGGTGCTCGACACCGCGAAGAACGAGGCCGATGGCACGGTGAAGTTCACGCGCAAGTTCACGCTCTCCAACCTGGGCGGCGCCGCGAGCAAGGACTTCACCTACACCATCGCGGAGAAGCCGGGCACGGAGCCGGGCATGGTCTACGACACCCATGCGCTCATCTACAAGGTGACGGTCGCGGACGATGGCACCGGCTCGCTGACGGCCACACCGCAGGTAACGAGTGGAGACAAGACCTTCACGAACACGTACCACCCGAAGGAGACCTCGGTAACGCTCAAGGCGACGAAGCACTTCACGGGCGGTGAGCTCGCAGGGGGCGACTTCACGTTCCAGCTGCTCGACAAGGACGGCAGCGTGGTCCAGACTGTCCAAAACGAGAAGGACGGCAAGGTCGCCTTTGCAGCCATCGACTACGCTACGCCGGGCGACCACGACTACACCATCAAGGAGGTGAAGGGCGCCGACCCGACCGTCGTGTACGACGCGAAGGACGTGAAGGTCCACATCAAGGTCTCCGATGAGAAGGGCGAGCTGAAGGCGACCGCCACCTACGACGGCGAGGCCGACGTTCCGACCTTCACCAACTCGAAGCCGACGGCGGACGTTACCGTCGAGGCGACGAAGATCCTCACGGGCAAGGACCTGACGGCCGACGCGTTCACCTTCGGCCTGTACGACCAGGCCGGCAACGAGGTCGCCAAGGGCACCAACGACCGGGGCGGCAAGGTCGAGCTGGCCGTCAAGAACCTGAACCTGGGCGAGTACGACTACACGCTCAAGGAGGAGAAAGCCAGCCAGACCGTCGACGGCGTGGCCTACGACGCCAAGGAAGTCAAGGTCCACGTCAAGGTAGAGCAGAACCAGGGCGACAACAACAAGACGAAGGTGACCGTCACCTATGACGGTGCCGCTACGGCTCCCACCTTCAACAACACCTACGACGCAAAGGGTTCCGTAACCCTGACGGCGACCAAGACCATCAAGGTTGCGGACGGCTTCGACCACACGACGAAGCCCGCGGACGGCGAGTTCACCTTCGACCTGAAGGACGCTGCCGGCAACGTGCTCGACACCGCGAAGAACGATGCAAACGGCAAGGTCAGCTTCACGCGCGAGTTCCAGCTCTCCGACTTGGACGGCGCCGCGAGCAAGGACTTCACCTACACCATCGTGGAGCAGCCGGGCGCGGAGCCGGGCATGGTCTATGACAGCCATCCCCTCACCTATACGGTGACGGTCACGGACGGCGGGAACGGAGCACTGAATGCGAAGGCGATCGTGACGAGCGCATCCGGCTCGGATACCTTCACCAACACCTACCAGCCGGCCGCGACCGGCCTGGCCCTCGGTGCGCAGAAGAGCTATGTGAAGAAGGACGACAACACGCCGATCGTCCCCAAGTGCGGCGAGTTCACCTTCGATGTGTACGAGGGCAACCTGACGGCTGAGCAGCTTGCCGGGGCCAAGCCCGTCCGGACCGCGACCAACGGCGCGGACGGAAGTGTTAACTTCGACGCCTTCTCCTACGCGAAGCCGGGCACGCACGAGTACACCATCGTGGAGCGGAAGGGTGATCTGGCCTACGTGACCTACGACGACGCGGTGCATCATGCCGTGGTGACGGTTGTGGACAATGCCGGCACGCTGCAGGCGAGCGTCGCCTACGACGGCGCGGACGCCACGAAGCCCACCTTCACCAACACCTACAAGGCGAAGGCGACGAACTCCGGCGCGATCGCCCTCACCAAGAGCGTTGACGTGCACGACGGCAGCTATCAGCTAAAGGCGGGAGACTTCGCCTTCGAGCTGGTGGGGTCTGACGGTACGGTGCTCCAGACCCAGAAGAACGACGCCAAGGGCAAGGTTTACTTTAACGAGCTGACCTTCGACCATGCGGGCACCTTTCCCTTCACGGTCCGTGAGGTGCAGCCGACGGACGGCGCGCCGGGCGTGCCGGGCGTGACCTACACCGGCAAGACGTACACCCTGACCTACGTGGTGAAGGACAACAACGACGGCAAGCTGGTGGTAGAGAGCTCTACGGTGAAACCGAGCGAGGGCACCGAGAACGGCGTCACCCCCAATACCATGACGTTTGCGAACAGCTACCAGCCGGGTCAGACCTCCTACCAGATCTCTGGCACCAAGGTGCTTGAGAATGCCGACCCGGCCACCACGCGGACGCCCGCCGATGGCGAGTTCACATTCGCGCTGATTGACGTGGCCACCGGGCAGGAGATCGACCGGACCACGAACGTGGGTAAAGCGTTTACCTTCAAGGCCATCTCGTACACCGCAACTGGTTCGCATGCGTACCAGGTGAAGGAGGTTGCGGGCCAAGATGGCACCATCACTTACAGCGATGCGGTGCTGGACGTAACGGTGAACGTGACCGATGACGGCAGCGGCCAGCTGACCGCGACGGCGAACAAGACGGCTGCGGATCTGACCTTCACCAACACCTACACGCCGACGGCAACGACGGCGACGATTACCGGAACGAAGGCTCTGACCGGCCGCGACCTGGCCGAGGGTGAGTTCTTCTTCGACCTGAAGGACGCCGACGGTAACGTGGTGCAGACGGTGCAGAACGGCGCCGACGGCACGTTCGGCTTCGCGCCGCTGCAGCTGGACAAGGTGGGGACGTACGTCTACACCGTGTCCGAGCGGGCAGGGGCGACGGCGAACGGCGTCACCTACGACACGACGGTCTTTACCGCGACGGTGACGGTGACGGAGAATGCGGAGACGCACGCGCTGAAGGCGCAGGTTGCCTACAGCAAGGGCGGCAAGGCTGCGGATGCGGTGGCGTTCAGCAACAGTTACGCGCCGGCCGCGACTGAGGTGAAGCTGGGGGCCTCCAAGGTGCTGAGCGGCGGGGACCTGAAGGAAGGGCAGTTCTCCTTCCAGCTGAAGGATGCCGACGGCAAGGTGCTGCAGACCGCAAAGAACGCGGCGGACGGCACGGTGGGCTTCGAGGCGATCTCGTACGACAAGCCCGGAACGTACGCCTACAGCATCTCCGAGGTGGACGACGGTCAGAAGAACGTGACGTACGACGCGGCCGAGCACCGGGTAACGGTGACGGTGACGGACGACGGTGCGGGCCATCTGGTGGCGACGGTAACCTATGACGGCGCCGTGGCGCCGGTGTTCAAGAACACGTACACGCCGCCGACCACCCCGCCGGTCAACCCGCCGACGGAGCCGCCCACCAACCCACCGGTGTCGAAGGAGGAGAAGCCGGGTCTGCCGAACATGGGCGATACCAGCTTGTCGCCGATGGCCTTGGGTGGCATCGCGGGCGGCGCGGTGGTGCTGATCGCCGCAGGCGTTATCCTGCGGCGCCGGAACCGGTAGCTACGGCGGCCGAGAAGGGCTTTGATTGAGGGCGGGTGGTCGCACGGCGCGGCCGCTCGCCCTTTTTGGTGAAAGGCTATGTTAACCCGCCGTTTGCACGTCCGGCTCCAGATGGAACTCGTACTCCGGCTCCATCATCTTCTTCCGGATCTTTTCGTAGCGCCCGTCGTCGAGCTGCTCGCGCATGAGCGACGTCCTGTCCCCGACGCGTGCGGCCTCGCGCAGCCATCTGAACCACATCAGGCAGCTGTGGAGCCTGCGGGTCGATACGCCCTTGAACCTCTCGAGGAAGTGGCCGAGCGAACCCTGCGCTTCAGCATCCTCTGGACCGTGTCCCGCTCGTACCCGGTGAGCCTGCCGTGGGTCCTCGGGACCGCCCTCGCGGCTCCCTTCCCGCCCTTTCCGGACATGGCGTCCTCCGATCTCCCGGGGCCGGCCGATCCGGCCCTCAGGGTATCGGATTCCCAAATTTATCCGTATATGTGCGGATGAATGCGGGAGGCGTTCGGATGAAGTTGTATTCAAGGAAAGAGACTGACCCTTTGTCGCATTCCGTGCGGGTTATATGCAGGTATGCCTGCGCACGCTATCATGTATGGGTTAGACCGCAACTATGTACCTCATACGCGAAGGGATGCGCATGTATCTGAAGATCGACATGTTCTAGCTGGGCTTACCCCCGCAGCGGCGCCACGCGCCCCATCAACTCTGCCGATTTTCACCTTCACGCATATAAAGGAGTCCCGTCATGCGCGACAAGCTCGAAAAGATTATCAAGGCCTACGAGGAGCTCGAGAAGAAGCTTTCCGACCCGGCCGTCGCCTCCGATATCAAGGAGTTCACGCGTCTCAACAAGGAGTACGCGCACCAGTCCGACCTCATCGCCGCCTCGCGCGAGTACATCGGCGCGCTCGATGACATCGAGGCTGCCAAGGAAATGCTCCACGATACCACCGATGCCGATGAGAAGGAGATGCTCCAGATGGACATCTCCGAAAACGAGGCCAAGCTTCCCCAGCTCGAGGAAGACATTAAGTACATGCTCATCCCGAGCGACCCCAACGACGACAAGAACACCATCGTCGAGATTCGCTCCGCCGCCGGTGGCGACGAGGCGGCCATCTTTGCCGGCGATTTGTACAAGATGTACCAGCGCTTCTGCGAATCGCGCGGCTGGAAGACCACCGTGCTCGATTCCAGCCCCAGCGAGGCCGGCGGCTTTAAGTCCATTGAGTTCAAGGTCGAGGGCGATCGCGTCTACTCCGTCATGAAGTTCGAGTCCGGCGTGCACCGCGTCCAGCGCGTCCCCAAGACCGAGTCCCAGGGCCGCATTCAGACCTCCACGGCTACCGTCGCTGTACTTCCCGAGGCCGAGGAAATCGACGTCCAGATCAACCAGTCCGACCTGCGCATCGACACCTACTGCGCCTCCGGCCCTGGCGGTCAGTGCGTTAACACCACTTATTCCGCCGTGCGCATCACCCACCTGCCCACCAACACCGTGGTGCAGTCGCAGGAGCAGCGCTCCCAGATTCAGAACCGCGAAGTCTGCATGCAGATGCTGCGCGCCCGTCTGTACGAGATGGAGCTCGAGAAGCAGCAGGCAGAGCTCGGTGCCGAGCGCCAAAGCCAGATCGGCCACGGCAACCGTTCCGAGAAGATCCGCACCTACAACCAGCCCCAGGACCGCGTGACCGATCACCGTATCGGCTTCAACTCCACCTACAACGGCGTCCTTCTGGGCGATCAGCTCGGCACCGTCATCGAGGCGCTCGCCGCCGCCGAGCGAGCCGAGAAGCTGGCGCAGGCTGTGTAGGTTCCGCCGTTCTACCGAACGGCGGACCAGCCGACGCTGCGCGGGCCGCATTTGGACAATCTGACGTTCAACTTCAAGGGCGCGACCAGAAGGTCAGCGCCCTTTCGTTTCACGTCACCTTGTCTCAAATGCGGCCCGCTCGCTGTCCGTCCTCTACCTGCGGCGCTGCCTTGCTCCGGATGCGGTATGCTCAACCTGCGGGGTTTCCATGGCAGTCATTGGGGACGTTCTTAAATGACTAGGTTGGGCACATTGCTTTGAGATGTTATTTAATCGGCTTTGATGGGCATTAAGCCGGCTACCTGCTCAAAGAAATTAGCGGCATTCATCTGCTATTGTAGTTGGCACTTAGGGACGTTCCTTTTCTGCCGGCAGTTTGGGACACTCCTGGCTTAGTAGTCATTGGGGACGTTCTTAAACGACTAGTCAAATAAGAACGTCCCCAATGACTAGGTCGGGCACATTGCTTTGTGAGTTTATTCAATCTTCTTTAATAACAATTAAGTTGTTTACCTGCTTAAAGTTACTTATCATATTCAAAAATAATGCTCGAAATAGCGTCCGAGAAGTCGCGGGGCGATTTTTGATGCGTCGCGCGTCAAGTGATTTGGCAAGTTTTTGGTTAGATATTGGTCAGTTTTGGGGCAACCTTGCCAAAAGCTTGACGGATGCAGATTTAGACGTCGACGAATGAGCACTTCAGGTGGGCTCCAAGCAAAAATCTGGGCTGATTCTCGATAATCGCCTGCAATCGCCCCTTGCCAAGCGCTGGCCTCGCGTACAATCTGCTCCGACATTCGCGCGCCGTCCGGCGCTTAAGAGGGGAGGGCCCCATGGCAAACGAGATTTGGACCATCAAGCGTTGTCTCGAGTGGACCAAGGAGTACCTGGCCGAGCGCGGCGAGGAGCACCCCCGTCTTTCTGCCGAGTGGCTGCTGTGCGCCGCCACGGGCCTGGCGCGCATTGACCTATATATGCGTATGGACGAGACGCTTAACGCGGCCCAGCTCGAGACCATGCATGCGGCCGTCGTTCGTCGCGCCAAAGGCGAGCCGCTACAGTACATCACCGGCAGCACGCAGTTTCGCATGATTGACGTCGCGTGCGCCCCCGGTGTGCTCATTCCGCGCCCCGAAACCGAGATGCTCGTCGAGGAAGTCCTCAATTATCTGGATGCCGAGGTGCTGAGCCCCGAGGCTGCTGCCCGTCAGCGTGTTGAGCTGCCTTGGAACGATGAGGTCGAGGAGGCACGCAAGGCCGAGGCCGCGCTGGCAGACGAACGGGCGACCGCCGAGCGCCGTGCCGCCAACCTGACGGCTGCCGATGAGGCGGCGTTAGGCGGCGACGTACTGGGCAGCCGTGCCTATGCCGAGGAACTGGCCGACCGCGAGGCCGAGGAAGCCGCCGCGCAGGCAGCAGAAGCCGAAGCCGTGGAAGCCGCCGAGTCCGAGCTCGACGAATACGGCATCGCCATCGAGGGTGCCGACCAGGAGACGGCTTCAGCTCAGGATGCCGCTTCGCCTGCCCCAGCCGAGCCCCGCATCGCCCGCGTTCTCGAGGTCGGCTGCGGCACGGGCTGCATCTCGCTCTCCCTTGCCTGGGAGCGCCGCGGCCACGTTACCTGCACCGCCACCGATATCGAGCCGCGCGCTATCGATCTGGCCACCAAAAACCGCGACGCGCTCGGTCTCACATCCGATGAGGTCGCCTTTAGCCTCACCAACCTGGTGAGTTCCATTCCCCGCGAAGAGTGGGGCACCTTTGATGTGCTTGTCTCCAATCCGCCCTACATTCCGACCGACGTCATGCGCTCACTGCCGCACGAGGTCAAGGACTTCGAGCCCGACCTGGCGCTTGAGGGCGGCGCCGACGGCCTCGATATCTTCCGCCGCCTGCTCAATGCGTCGCCTTACATGCTGCGCGCCGGCGGCCTGTTTGCCTGCGAGCTCTACGAGGGTGCCCTCGACGCCGCCGCCGAGCTCTGCCGCCAGGCGGGTCTCTCGGACGTGCGCATCGTCCGCGACCTCGCCGATCGCCCCCGCATCGTCCGAGCCATCGTCACCGAGCCCAAACAGCGCCAGTAATATTTATTAACTGGTTAGCAAAAATTATAAACTAGTTTATAATTAGGACGGCTGAAAGAGGTCGGCCCATGCAACCTCCTACCTTTCGGGAAATCATTGCCCTACTCAAGCACGATGGATTCGTGAAGGTCGCGCAATTCGGTAGTCATGCTAAGTATGTTTCTGATGACCGTGTTGTCACCGTGAACGGCTCTGGTGGTGATCGATCAAAGAAGGGCACGTGGGCAAGTATTCGTCGCCAAGCTGGATGGTAGTTGGAGGCAAAATGAGGCAGCGATTTACCTATGACTGCGTTCTCATAAAAGAAGACGACGGTTACTGCGCCAGCTTCCCGCAGATTCCCGGCGCCTTTGCCGATGGCGATACACGCGAAGAAGCGATTGCCCATGCCACCGAGGCGCTGATGGCGTTTTTGGCCGACGACCTCAACAACGGTTTGACTCCGGCAGGGTACGAACACTCGGCCGAGGTCGTGGCCCTTTCAGTCGAAATCGACCACGAGGACGCTCGGGAAGCGGCGTGCCGAACATTTAAAGACGCAGCGCTGGACCTCAAAGTCTCCGCTCCGCGGATTACCGCTCTGGTCAAAGCCGGAAAGCTCGATGTTGAACTCGTCGACGGCCGTCGGATGATAACGATAGACAGCATCGAGCGCTACGCCGCCCAAAAACGCCACGCCGGCAGGCCAAAGAAGTTCGTCGCAGTTCAATAACCCCCTCACTTTCACCGACTACTATAGCCGCTCACCAAACCAACATGCGCTCTGGGCAAATAGGTTGAATGTTTCGTGCGAGAATGCCCCTCAGTAAACAAACTTGCACCAGAGCGTAAGGGGCTGGCATACACATGCAGACGGTCTATCGGGTATACAAGGGAACGCGCGAGCCGCATCGGCTTGCCGTCGAGCGCGCGGCCGAGGTGCTCGGCCGCGGCGGCCTGGTCTTGATCCCGACCGAGACCGTCTACGGTGTCGCCGTGGCAGTCAACGCCTTCTCCGATGCCGTCCCCCAAGATACAGGCGAATCCTTGTTGTGGCCGCGCGATCCGCATGCCACCGTTAACGGCGCCGCGGTCCCTGCGCTTGGTACTGGCTACCGCCGCATCTTTACCCTCAAGCAGCGCAAGCTCACCCAAACGGTCGCCTGGCTGGTCGATGGCGTCGAGGCGCTCGACCGCTATGGCGTGGATATCCCGGAAGATGCCCGCGTACTTGCGCGACGATGCTGGCCGGGAGCCCTGACTATCGTGGTCAAGGCGGCTCCCTGCGTGTCGACCTTTATGCGTGCTGCCGACGACACCGTGGCCCTGCGCGCTTCGGCCTCTCCCGTGGTCCAAGCGCTCATCCGCGCCTGCGGCAGTCCCCTTGCCTGCACGAGCGCCAACACACACGGCGCGCCCTCGCCGGCAAGCTTTGCCGCCGTCGAAGGTCGCATCCTGGAGGGGGTCGATGTTGCCGTCGACGCCGGCGAGACCCCGTGTCGCGACGCCTCGACCATCGTGTCGTTCCAGCACGGCGGGCTCCAGATCCTGCGCCAAGGCGCACTTCCCGCATCAGAGATCGAACGGGTCCTGTCCGACCCGATGCAATAGAAAGGTGTAAGCGATGTCGTTGAATCTGGGCAGCCTGGGCATGGAAGATGCCTCGTTTAACTTTGGCGGTTCCTACATCATGGCGCTCGACTGCGGCACCACCTCGGTACTTGCGACCATCGTCGACGAGTACGGCTGCATCGTCGCGCAGGCACGTCGTAGCGTCAAAACCAGCTTCCCGCGTCCCGGTTGGATAGAGCAAGACCCCATGGAGGTGCTTGCCAGCCAGATCGGCGTGATGATGGAGGTCCAGTTTAAGAGCGGCATCCATTCTGACCGCATCGCCGCCATCGGTATCTCCAACCAGCGCGAGACCACGGTGGTGTGGGACCGCATAAGCGGCCAACCCATCTATAACGCCATCGTGTGGCAATGCCGTCGCACCGCACCTCTGATCGACGAGCTGGTCGAGCGGGGCGCAGAAGAGCTGGTGCGCTCCCGCACGGGACTCACGCTCGATCCGTATTTCTCGGCTTCCAAGGTGCAGTGGATCCTCGACAACGTCGACGGTGCGCGTGAGAGCGCGGCGGCGGGCGACCTCATGTTCGGCACCATCGACACCTGGCTCATCTACAACCTCACCGGCAGTCAGGTCTTTGCCACCGACTACACCAATGCCAGCCGCACGGCGCTCTTTAATATCCATACGCTCGATTGGGACGACGACCTGCTGGCGCTCTTTGACGTTCCACGTTCCATGATGCCCGAGGTTCGTTGGAGCTCGGGCGACTACGGCCGCGTCGCGAGCGACATCATGACCAACATGCCGCCCATCATGGGCGTGGCGGGCGATCAGCAGGCGTCGCTGTTCGGCCACTGCTGCTTCCATCCCGGCCAGACCAAAAACACCTATGGCACGGGTTGCTTTATGCTCATGAACACCGGCGACGAGGTCGTCGAATCCAAGAACGGTCTGGTCTCCACGATCGGTATCGCCGCGGACGGCAAGATCAGCTATGCGCTCGAGGGTTCTATCTTTGCCGCCGGCTCAACCATGAACTGGCTGCGCAACAACATGGGCATCATCTCGAGTGTGAGCGAGTCCGCGCAACTCGCCGCTTCGATCAACGACAACGAGGGCTGCTACTTCGTCCCCGCCTTCGCTGGCCTGGGCGCTCCCTGGTGGGACCCGCGTGCCCGCGGTATCGTGTGCGGTCTGACCGGTGCCTCGAGTCGCGCGACCATTGTGCGTGCGGCCTGCGAGTCCATGGCATATCAGAGCTACGACGTGCTGCGTGCCATGGAGCAGGACGTGGGGCTTTCGATCGAGCGCCTGTCTGTCGATGGCGGTGCCTCGCGCAACGAGTTCATCATGCAATTCCAGGCCGACCTGCTGGATATCCCCGTGCTGCAATGCGAGACGGTGGAGACCACGGCAATCGGTGCCGCATACTTGGCGGGTCTTGCCGTCGGCTATTGGGAAGACCTGGAAGAACTGGAGCAAAATGCCCAGATCGTTAGGACCTTCCTTCCCCACATGTCCGCCGAGCGCCGCGAGCAAAACCTTGCGGGCTGGCGTGATGCAGTCAGGCGCTCGCTCAGCACCGCACAGTAGGGCTGTGATGGGCTGCTCGATATAACAAACCGCTAAACTAATGCATGGCGTGCGGCGGCAACATTGCTTCGCGCCTTGTCAGCAAGGCCGTTTTGCGGCCGCAACGAAAGGGGCAATCAACCCATGACCGTCACCTACGGCGCGTCCCGTGTGACGCTTGTCGACCACCCGCTCGTCCAGCACAAGCTGTCGATCCTGCGCGACAAAAACACCGGCACCAACCAGTTCCGCCAGCTTGTGCGCGAGCTCGCACTTTTTGACGGCTACGAGGCCATGCGCGACCTGCCCATGGAAGACGTCGAAGTCGAGACCCCCATCACTACTGCCACGTTCAAACAGCTCGCCGGCAAAAAGCTCGCCATCGTTCCCATTCTGCGTGCAGGCCTTGGCATGGTCGATGGCATCCTCGACTTGGTACCCTCCGCTCGCGTGGGCCACATCGGTATGGAGCGCGACGAGGTTACCCACGAGCCGCATGAGTATTACTGCAAGATGCCCAAGGATATCGACCAGCGCATCTGCCTGGTCGTCGACCCCATGCTCGCCACGGGCGGTTCGGCCGAGATGGCCATCAGCTACCTGCGCGAGCGCGGTGTCAAGGACATCCGCATGCTGTGCATCGTCGCGGCCCCCGAGGGCCTCAAGTCGCTGACTGAGAAGGACCCCGATGTGCATATCTATACCTGCGCCATCGACGACCATCTCAACGAAGCTGCCTACATCGTTCCCGGCCTGGGCGACGCCGGCGACCGCATCTACGGCACGCTGTAATCTCTGGGCCATACTGGCTAACGTCGAAAATACGAAGAAATGGTGCGCGCGGTCGAACAAAAGACGACCGCGCGCACTCCTGTTAACGGACGTTTTGCCCTGCAGGGTTCGAGAAAAACGTATTACCGTACCTGCGGCATAAAGAAGGTCTTAAGAAAACGAACAGGTGCGTATTAACCGATGCTTTTTCGGTTGTACTTTAGCGATTGGCTCGTACAATAGTCACCAATGTTTGGCGGGAACTGTCCTGTGAGGCGATAAAAAAGGAAAGTGAGGACGCCAGTGTTTCAGATAGCCGATCTGCTCGCTATCGTTGCAGGTGCCATCGCGGGCGCGATTGCCTTCCTTCCATTTGTCTTTACGCTCAAGCCGGTTCTTGACGATAAGCAGAATGCGGACATGCTCAAGGGTATGGTGAGTCTCGCGGTCTCGGCAATCGCGTTGCTTGTCTTTACCTTGGTTGTGTTTGTGTTGTTCGGAGAGGCATTTCGCATGTTCCTCCTGGGCGAGGCGATCGGCTTCGTGGCCTTTATGGCCGCCTGCGCGGTTCGCGTCGCCAAGGCGCTGCGAGATCCTCATGAGGTCGAAAGGTAAGTCGTGGAAATTTTTGAAAAGCTGCCTGATGAGATTAATCATCTGGTCAGCGAGTTCAGCTCCACCCCTGTCGTGGGCGATCTGAGCTGCGGCATCACGCAGTACTCGTTTTGGCTGATCGTCTCCACGATCGTGCTCCTGATCGTCCTGGCCGTGTTCAAGAAGAAGCAGACCCTGGTTCCCAAGGGCTTCTTCGTCAACGGTTTCGAGTACATCATCGAGTACGTCGAGAACGATATCGGCAAGGGTGTCGTGGGCGAGAACTGGAAGAAGCACTTCCCGTTCCTGTGCTCGCTTTTCCTGTTCATCCTGATCAATAACATGATCGGCCTGATCCCGGGAATGAAGCCCGGCACCGGCGCAATCGGCTCCACCGCCGCACTCGCCATTTTCGCCTTCGTGTACTTCATCTACTACGGATGCAAGGCTCACGGCGTGATCGGCTACATCAAGAGCCTCGCCCCGCAGGGCGTGAGCTTCCCGATGAACGTGCTCGTGTGGGTCGTCGAGCTTTTCTCGACCTTCCTGCGCCTCATCACGCTTGCCGTCCGTCTGTTCTGCAACATGTTCGCAGGACACGTGGTCATGGGCTCGTTCGCCATCATGGCGAGCATGTTCATGCAGCCGCTGCTTCAGCAGGTTTCCGCGGCCCACGCCGTCGGCGCCCTGCCTTCGCTGGCCTGGCTTGCCATCCTCATCCTGATCTATGCGATCGAGCTTGTGGTCGGCGCCATCCAGGCTTACGTCTTCACGGTCCTTACCGCCGTGTATGTCTCCGAGGCAGAGGAGGTCGCGGAGGAGGAGTAGTCTTCCGTTCGTGCCTTAAAGGTAAGGCAATTCGTTAAACCGCCGGTGCCCGTACCCATGGAGCCCGGCAGTTATAAAAAGGTTATCCTGCGTGAAATAAGACACGCACGACAAAGGAGGAATCGTGGGAGTTATCGGTTACGGTCTCGGTGTTATCGGCGCTGGTCTTGCTATCGGCCTGTCTGCTCTGGGTGCTACGGGTGCTATGGCCCGTCAGCCTGAGGTCCAGGGCCGCGTGTTCACCGTCTTCATCATGGGCTCCGCTTTCGGCGAGGCTCTGGCTCTGATCGGCTTCGTTGTCGCGCTGATCGTTAAATAGCACGGAGCGTCAAGTATGAATCTTTCATCCCAGAAGAGCGCGATCGCACTCTCCGCGTCCGCGGCCGCGCTGCTCATGCCGGTTTCCGCGTTCGCCGAGGACGGCGCCGCCGGTGCGGACATCCTCATCCCTAAGATGGCGGAGTTCATCCCGGCGCTTATCGCCTTCCTGATTATCTGGATCGTGCTGGCCAAGGTCGCCCTGCCGGGCATCATGAAAACCATGGAGGAGCGCGGCAAGAAGATCGAGGAGAGCCTCGACGAGGCCGAGAAGACCAAGCAGGAGGCTATCGCCAAGCGCGCTGAGTCCGACTCGATCGTCACCGACGCCCGTCGTCAGGCTGCCGACATCGTTCTCGAGGCCCGTAAGGACGCCGAGTCCGAGCGTGCCCGTATCATCGAGGCTGCTCACAAGGAGGCCGAGGAGATCATCGCCAAGGCCCATACGACCGTCGAGGACGAGCGCAAGTCCATCTACGCCGGTGCCGCGAGCTCCATCGCCGACCTGTCCGTTGCCGTCGCCACCAAGATCGTGGGCGAGGCACTCGAGGACGATGCCGAGCAGAAGAAGCTCATCGAGCGCTACATCCAGGAAGCAGGTAGCCTGAATGCCGACTAGCCGCTATCAGGACAAGGTGCTCGAGACCTACGCGCGTTCCCTTTTGGAAGCCGCCAAGGCCGAGAACCATGTGTTCGAGGACCTCGAGATGATCGAGCGCTTGGCTTCTGCCAGCCCCGAGATCATCGCCGTGCTCGACACCATGTCCAAGCGCGACCAGCTCGACCTTCTTCCCAAGGTGGCAGCTGCCTTTAAGTATGTTGCCGAGGAAGACGAGGATGTAGTGGGCGTGACCGTCACCACGGCGATCCCGCTCGACGACGAGCTGCGTCAAACCATCACTAAGAAATGCGAGCAGGACTTCGGCCGCAAGGTATTCCTTATCGAGCAGGTCGACCCGTCTATCGTGGGCGGCCTGGTGCTCGAGGCCCGCGGCGAGCGTCGTGACATTTCCGTCAAGACGCAGCTGCGCATCGCGCAGGAGACCCTCGCAAACTCTGCTAATTCGTACGGAGGTGAAGCCTAATGTCCGAAACCCTCAATGCCCAGGATATCGCCAAGAAACTGCAGGAGCAGCTCACGAGCCTCTCCGCGACGGTCGATACGCATGAGGTTTCAACGGTCGACGAGGTAGGCGACGGCATCGCGCGCGTCTCCGGCCTCAAGAGCGCCATGGCAGGCGAGCTTCTGGAGTTCAAGAGCTCCGATACCGGTGAGACCGTCTTCGGCCTTGCCCAGAACCTTGACCGTGACGAGGTCGGCGCCGTTCTGTTTGGTGCCGTCGACTCCATCAAGGAAGGCGACGAGTGCCGTACCACTGGCCGCATTATGGATATCCCCGTGAGCCGCGCCATGCTCGGCCGCGTCGTCAATCCGCTCGGCCAGCCCATCGACGGCCTGGGTGACATCGTTGCCACGCATCGTCGCCCCATCGAGTTCAAGGCCCCCGGTGTCATCGACCGTACCCCGGTGTGCGAGCCGGTTCAGACCGGTCTGCTCGCTATCGACTCCATGGTGCCTATTGGTCGCGGTCAGCGAGAGCTCATCATCGGCGACCGTAAGACCGGTAAGACCGCCATTGCCATCGACGCCATCCTCAACCAGCGCGGCAAGGGCATGGTCTGCATCTATGTCGCCATCGGTCAGAAGGCCTCCACGGTTGCCAACATCCGCGAGACCCTCGCTCAGCACGGTGCACTCGACTACACCATCATCGTTTCGGCCACCGCTGCCGATTCCGCCCCTATGCAGTACATCGCGCCTATGGCCGGTGCCGCTATTGGCGAGTTCTTCATGTACAACGGCGAGGACGGCAAGCCCGCCAGCGAGACCAACCCCGGCGGCCACGTGCTCGTCATCTACGATGACCTGTCCAAGCAGGCCGTGGCCTACCGTCAGATGTCGCTGACGCTGCATCGTCCGCCCGGACGCGAGGCCTATCCTGGCGACATCTTCTACCTGCACTCTCGTCTGCTCGAGCGTGCAGTCAAGATGTCCAAGAAGAACGGTTACGGCTCCATGACGGCACTGCCGATCATCGAGACCCAGGACGGCGACGTCTCGGCCTACATTCCGACCAACGTCATTTCCATTACCGATGGTCAGATCTACCTGCAGTCCGAACTCTTCTTCCAGGGCCAGCGCCCGGCAGTCGACGTGGGCATTTCCGTGTCCCGCGTCGGTGGCGACGCGCAGACCAAGGCTATGAAGCAGGTCGCCGGCAACCTCCGTCTGGACCTCGCTTCGTACCAGGAGCTCGCCGGCTTTACGCAGTTCGGCTCCGACCTCGACGAGGCTACTCAGAAGCAGCTGACCCATGGTGCCCGCATGACCGAGCTCCTGAAGCAGCCGCGTTACAAGCCGTTTGAGGTTGGCGAGCAGATCGTTACGCTGTTCGCTGGCAACGAGGGCTTCCTGGATGACCTGGAGATCGCCGACGTGCTGCCTTTCCGTGCCGAGCTCATCGAGTACATGGACAATGGCTTTGGCTCGCTGCTCGACAAGGTTCGCGCCAAGAAGATCGATGATGACACCAAGGCTGAGCTCTTGCGCGTCATCGGCGATTTCAAGCAGCAGTTCATGGCCAAGCACCATTCGGATGTTTCTGGATCAGAGGAGAACTAAGTCCCATGGCCAACCTTCGCGACATTAAGAAGCGAATCTCCTCGGTTACCACGACCAAGCAGATCACGCGCACGATGGAGATGGTCTCTACGGCCAAGATTCGTCGTGCCCTCGATCGCTCCAAGCAGGCCGAGCCCTATAAGGAGGCGCTGACCGACGTCATGTTGACGGTCGCCGGCGACGCCTCCTGTTCGGGCACCGATCCCATGCTGCAGAAGCATGAGAGCGTCAAGCATGGCCTGATTGTCGTTATTGCCTCGGACCGCGGCCTTGCCGGCGGTTTCAATACGACGGTGGAGCGCACGGCCGAAAAGCTCGCCGCTTCTTGGGCGAACGACGGCATCGAATGCGAGATCATCGCGTGCGGGCGTAAGCCGGCCACGTATTTCCGTGACCGCGCAAACGTTGTCATGCACTTTGAGGGCAACTCCTCTGAGCCCGATTTCAATCAGGCCCGCATGATCTCCTCTCATATCTGCGATGCGTATCGTGCCGGTGAGCTTGACCGTGTCGAGCTTGTCTACCACCACGCCAAGAACCGCGTGGATCAGGAGCTTCGCGTCGAGCATCTGTTGCCGCTCGACCCCGAGATGATCGCTATGGCCCACGGTCCGCGTAAGAACGAGACCGACGCCCCTAAGCGCATCTCGTCCACGTTCGAGTTCGTGCCCTCTCCCGAGCATGTTCTCGGCAAGCTTGTGCCGTCTTATATCCTGACGGTCATCTACCAGGCCCTGATCGATTCGGCGGCTGCCGAGCAGGGTGCACGCCGCAAGGCCATGCACTCCGCGACGGAAAACGCCACCGCGATCATCTCGACCCTTACCCGCACGTATAGTCGCGTGCGCCAGGCTTCGATCACGACCGAGATTAACGAGATCGTCGGCGGAGCCTCAGCATTGGAGGAACAGTAATGGCTAATAACACCGTAAAGCTTGCGGTCGAGGAAGCCACCAAGAAGACGACTGCCGGTGATGGTCGCATCGTGCGAATCATCGGCCCTGTCGTCGACGTCAAGTTTGACGGCGCGGTGCCCCCGATCTACAACGCGCTCACGGTCGAGGCCGAGACCCCGATCGGTCATCTGAGCACGATCCTCGAGGTCGAGAGCCAGCTTCCGGGCGGCGTCGTCCGCACGGTCGCCATGTCCTCGACCGACGGCCTGCAGCGCGGCCTCATCGCCACCGATACCGGTGAGCCCATGAAGATGCCCGTTGGTCCCAAGACGCTCGGCCGCATTTGGAACGTCATGGGCAAGCCCGTCGACGGCAAGCCCATGCCCGAGGTGGAGGAGTTCTACCCCATCCACCATGCAGCGCCCCGTTTCGACGAGCTCACCACCAAGACCGAGATCTTCGAGACCGGTATCAAGGCCGTCGACCTTCTTGAGCCCTACATTCGTGGCGGTAAGACGGGCCTGTTCGGTGGCGCCGGCGTCGGCAAGACCGTTCTGATTCAGGAACTCATCAACAACCTCGCCCAGGAGCACGGCGGCACCTCGGTGTTCACCGGCGTCGGCGAGCGTACCCGTGAGGGCACCGACCTTTATCTCGAGATGAGCGAGTCTGGCGTTATCGACAAGACTTGCTTGGTCTACGGTCAGATGAACGAGCCGCCTGGAGCGCGTCTGCGCATCGGTCTGGCCGGCCTCACCACCGCTGAGTACTTCCGCGATCGTGGCCAGGACGTCCTGCTGTTCATCGACAACATCTTCCGCTTCTCTCAGGCAGGTTCCGAGGTTTCCGCACTGCTGGGCCGTATGCCGTCCGCCGTTGGTTACCAGCCCACGCTGGCAACCGAGATGGGCGACCTCCAGGAGCGCATTACCTCGACCAAGACGGGCTCCATTACCTCCGTCCAGGCTGTCTACGTCCCCGCAGACGACCTGACCGACCCGGCGCCTGCCACGACGTTTACGCACCTCGATGCCACCACGGTTCTTTCGCGTAGCATTTCGTCGCTCGGCCTGTTCCCGGCTATCGACCCGCTTGCGTCTTCCTCCGACGCTCTCGATCCCTCGATCGTTGGCGAGGAGCATTACCGTGTCGCCGTTAAGGTCCAGGAGCTCCTGCAGGAGTACTCCGACCTTCAGGACATCATCGCCATTCTGGGTATGGACGAGCTGTCCGAGGAGCAGCGCCTTACGGTCAACCGTGCCCGTAAGATTCAGCAGTTCCTCTCGCAGTCCTTCCACGTCGCCGAGAAGTTCACTGGCAACCCCGGTGTCTACGTCCGCGTCGAGGATACCGTCCGCTCTTTCGCCGAGATTGTCGACGGCAAGGCCGATGACCTGCCTGAGCAGGCTTTCCGCTATGCTTCCACGATTGAGGACGTGCGCGAGCGCGCCCGCAAGATGGGGGAGAAGTAGGTTATGCGTATCCGCATCGTGTGCCCCGTGAGCTGCGCCTATGAGGGCGACGCTGCGTTTGTGTCGATTCCGTCCACGGATGGCGAGTTTGGCGTTCTGCCTGCTCACTCCAGCGAGATCTGCACGATCGACCGCGGTTACGTTCGCGTTTCCGATAAGGCCATGGGCACTGTCGACCACACGTTTGCCGTGGCCGGCGGCTATGCCCAGGTTGCGGACGATGTCGTGACCGTTCTCGCCGAGCGCGCTTGCGATTTGGCGACCGTCGATGCCGACAAGCTTAAAGCTGATATTCAAGGTTTTGAAGAGAAGCTGGGTAATTTGTCGGAGGATGATGCACGCCGCGCCTACCTCTATAATGAAATCGCATGGTGTAAGCTCAAGCTTGCCCAATAGTCAAACGATTTAGCGTTCGACCATTTGCGAACACATCATGCCCGGGATGGCCCAGCCATCCCGGGCATGCTTTTTGAAAGGGTAGACCTTGGATATTATCCGCGTTGAGGGTGGCCACGCCATCGGAGGCTCCGTGCCCGTTTCGGGCGCCAAGAACTCCGCACTCAAACTCATGGCGGCAACGCTTCTGGCGCCGGGCAAGACGACGCTGCAGAACGTGCCCGATATTTCCGATGTCCACGTGATGGGCAAGGTGCTCAAGGGCATGGGCGCTACGATCGATGTTCTCGACGAGCACACGCTCGAGATTGATACCTCTCAGGTCGATTCTTGGGAGGCCCCCTACGAGCTCGTTGCCAAGATGCGTGCTTCCACCGCCGTCATGGGACCCCTGCTGGGTCGCTTCCATCGCGCCAAAATTGCCATGCCGGGCGGCTGCAACCTGGGTGCTCGCAAGATCGATATGCACATTCTTGGTCTTGAGGCCCTGGGCGTTGAGTTCGATACCGCCCACGGTTACATCAACGCTAATGCGCCCCAAGGTCTGCGCGGTACCACCGTCACGCTCGAGTTCGCCAGCGTCGGTGCGACCGAGAACCTCATCATGGCCTCTGTGCGCGCACAGGGTACCACGGTTATCGACAATGCCGCCCGCGAGCCCGAGATCGTCGATCTCGCTAACATGCTCAACGAGATGGGCGCCAAGATTGTTGGCGCCGGTACGCCCGTCGTGACCATCGAGGGCGTGGAAGAGCTGCATCCTGTTACCCATCGCGTAGTGGGCGACCGCATCGAGGCCGGTACCTTTATCGTCGCCGGTGCGCTGATGGCCGACGATCGCGGTGTCGACGTCACGGGTTTTTGCCCCATTCACTTGGGCATGGTGCTCAAGAAGATGGAGCTCATGGGTATCGACTGCGAGCGCGTCGAAGATGGCGTCCATGTGAACCGTGCCGAGCGTATCAAGCCGGTCGACATCCAGACGCTTCCGTTCCCCGGTTTCCCGACCGACATGCAGGCGCAGATTATGGTGCTCTCCGCCCTTGCCGACGGCAGTTCCGTTATTACCGAAAATATCTTCGAGAATCGCTTTATGTTTGCCTCTGAGCTGGTGCGCATGGGTGCCGACATTCGTATCGAGAGCCATCATGCCATGATTCATGGCGTCAAGGGCTTCTCGGGTGCACAGGTTACCTCGCCCGATCTGCGTGGCGGAGCGGCCCTCGTCGTAGCGGGCTTGATCGCCGACGGGACGACCGAGGTTTCGGCCATCCATCACATCAAGCGCGGCTACGAGCAGTTTGTCGAAAAGCTGCAGGCGCTCGGCGCGCATGTCGAGCATGCTACCGTCCCCGATCCCGTCATCTACTAATACAGGTTGCCTATGTTTAATAAAAAGCCCCTCGCGGATACCACCGCCCGAAGACCCTCAACTGGTGCGCAGGCCAAGATCTACAGTCGCGATAACGTGGCTCGCTATTCCGAGCGCGCTCGTCAACGTCGTCGTAGCCACACGATTCGTCACGTCGCGCTCATTGTCGTGCTTGGCGTGCTGCTGAGTGCCACTACCGCTGCCGGCCTGTGGTTTGCCACCATTATGGGCAAGCTCGGCGATTCCAATGTCATTACCGACAATCTGCGTCGGGTTCTGGTTGACACCGATGAGGCAAAGGATCCGTTCTACGTGCTGCTTCTTGGCACCGACGGCCGTCCGGGCGAGGATACGTATCGTGCCGACTCGATTATCCTGGCACGCATCGACCCCACGCAAAAGCAGGCGACGCTCATTTCCGTTCCGCGCGACACCAAGGTCGAGTACAAGGGCGAGACCATGAAGATCAACGCCTGCCATACCGTTGGCGGCGCCGAGGCCATGGTCGAGGCGGTCAACGAGCTGTGCGGTGTTCAGATTTCCCACTATGCCGAGGTCAGCTTCGACGGTATGCAGGCGCTGATTGATTCGGTTGGCGGTATCGACATTAACGCAACCGATGATGTTGACGACCCCGAGCACCTGGATATTAAGATTACCGCTGGCCAGCAGCATATGGACGGTGCCACCGCCCTTACCTATGCCCGCTGCCGCTACACCTATGCCGACGGCGATTACACGCGCATGCGCCACCAGCGCCAGGTGCTTGGCGCCCTTGCCAACCAGATTCTCAATAACTTCGATGCCACGAAGATCTTTGGCCTGGTTAATTCGCTGTCCGATATGCTCGTAACCGATATGAGCGTTCAGGATATCGTGGCTACGGTCAACGCCATGCGCGGTATGGATGTCGACGGTATCTACTCGGCCAACCTGCCCTCGTACGCCGACGACAGCACCATGATCGACGGTGTGAGCTACGTCTTTGTCTACGAGGACGAGCTCAAGGAAATGATGGAGCGCGTCGATGCCGGCAAGGATCCCAAGGGTCCCAACACCATGGGTCTTTCCGATGGTTCCAGCTCTACGATTGGCGACCTGAACAACAACACGTCTGACGATTACGCAAACGGTACCGCAACCTCATCGGTCAGCTCTGACGATTCCGATGACTCAAGCGATTCAAGCGATTCGGACTACTACGAAGAGCCCACCGGCGACGGCAACGGCTACGAAGCCAATTATTAGGGTTACGCGGTTTTACCAAACCGCGTAACCGCTTGACGCTGCAAACCCGCCAGAGCGGCAATCTGCCTTTCAACTTCGGCGGCATGATCAAAAGATCAATGCCGCCTTGTTTCAAGGCACCTTGCTCGCTCTGGCGGGTTTTCGCTCATATGACCCAATCCGCTGTCAAGAGCCACAATGGCCCCGCCGACCGCTTGCAATCGGTCGGCGGGGCCTGCCGTTAACCCGTCCCGGTCCGCCCCCGGCATGTCATCGACGCCTTCGGCTCAGTCTCATATCCGCGGATACCGCTCCGGCGGCCCGCAATCCTCTCCTTCGGCGGGGCTCCCCAAGTCTGTCGAGGCGCATGCGGAGGGCTCCGCGCGCACAGCGAAATAGGGGGTATCCCCGAAGGCCGCCCGGCTCGCCGGGACGTGTCTCTATAGTTTTGTCAACCGCGTGCTTCGCGCCATTTCGGCATGA
>CABSNM010000003.1 GCA_902479065.1 uncultured Collinsella sp. | reverse complement strand
TGGCTCAGCCTAAACGGTGCGTGGTACTGGCTCGATCCCTCGACGCACGCCATGGTCACGGGCGTTCAAACTATCGGATCATGTGAATACATATTTAATAGTACCGGCAAGATGATGGCTAATTGCTGGTCAAACGGTGATGGGTCTTGGATGTATCATTCGTCATCCAGCGGCGCAATTGACCTTAAAGGCATCATGACCGATTCGGGAATCCAGCTGATTGACGACGACGGTAATGCCAGAACTGGTTGGATTGAGAGTCAGGGTGCTCGATATTATTGTTCTGCTAGTGGAGTAATTCTGACTGGGTGGCAGCAAATTGCTGGGTCTTGGTATTACTTTAACCCGGATGGTCGAATGGCGACCGGCTGGCTTAACGATGGCAGCAACTGGTACTGGCTGGATTCCGCTTCTGGCGCGATGAAAACGGGATGGCTTTCCCTTGGGGGCACATGGTATTACCTTGATGTCGCACGTGGGGGAGTAATGTTGAGTAACGGTTGGTATTGGATCGGCTCTACTGACTACAAGTTCAGTTCATCCGGCGCAATGGTTGGCGCTTGGGTCGATGTCCCGTGCTATTCGCAGTACCCGGAACTTCCTACTGGCTGTGAGTCGGTTGCCCTTACAAACTTGCTTAACTACTATGGTTTCGGTTTAGGTAAGACGATTATTGCGGATTACTATTTGCCCAAGGGAAGCAATGGCAATTTTGTTACCGCTTTTGATGGCAATCCAAGGCGTAGCAGCGGGGGTCTCATGGGATGCGTCGCACCTGCGATTACTATTGCTGGTAATAACTTTCTGCGTGCTGCTGGAAGTGGCAAGCAGGCAAAAGACGTTTCTTTCTCGTCAATTTCTTCCATTAAGAACAGGCTGACCTGTGGTCAACCTGTTGAGATGTGGAATACCGAATGGGGAAGTTGGCCAGGAGGCCGTTATGCTGCGCGTTGGTATAACGGGCATTCCTATGGTCTGTGGGGCGGTAATCATGCCGTAGTCCTTAAAGGCTATGATGACGAGCAGGGAATTGTCTATCTTTCGGATTCGATTAACGGCAATGTTACGCGAAATGCCCAAGTGTTCTTCGGCACGTGGCAACAGATGGATAGCCAGGCCGTGGTAATTGAATAGCCATGATGCTAAAAGGGGAGAGCTCGACGAGCTCTCCCCTTTTGCTACTTTGTTAATCTAGCTACGCCGTCTTCTTACGTCCAAATAGTTCGTCCCAGTTACTGGCTGCCAAAACTGTTCCGCATACAATTACAACGCAGCAGATTACGGATGCCATGTCGGGAATTGTTCCAAGCAAGATCAGGCCAAAGACCACTGACCATGCCGAATAGGAGATATTCAGAGCCATCGCACGCGCTGCTCCGATTGCCGCAATGCCCTTGTAATAGAACAGATAGGATGCAGTTCCTGCGAGTCCGGCGAGTGCAATAATCAATGTGGGCATGCTTGGGATAGCGCCCAACGTGAAATGCCATGCTCCGAAGAGGGGGAGTACGAGCGCTCCATAAACAAGCGCACTTGTAGTTTCGCGGATTTGCAAAGCTGTTTCGTCATCAACGGCATCATCTTTCATTCCCCATGCGCACAGCACCGCTTCGGATCCCCATCCAATAACGGCAAGCACCGCGCCGAGTAAGCCGAGGGGGGCATTTGCAATCTCGCTCGATCCGGCCGATAGATAGCCCATCGTCATTACACCGCAAAGAGCAACGAGAAGGGAAAGAATCTGGCCTTTGCCCATTTTCTCCTTCAGCAGTACGAAGGAAAGGAATGCTCCGACTGCGGGATAGAAGGCGGAGATGATTGCCGTGTAGGCAGCTCCGATGTTATTAATTGCCAATACGTAGCCGGTCATTCCGATAGGTCCACCGAGTAGGGCGCCGGCGATGACGACCTTGCCCGAACGAGTTTTAAGTGCAGCGAGCGTGTCTTTTAGTCTGCCTCGGACTCCCATGTAGCCAAAGAGCCAAATTGCACAGAAGGCATCATGGAGAAAGGATCCCGCAATGGAGGCGCATGCAAGCGCTTCCGCCGATCCAATATAGGGCGCAAGCGCCAAGCCGATTCCAAGAATTACTGTATCAAGGCCCCAAAGAAGACCGCTAAAAAAGCCGAATTGCATCGTTACTCACCTTTCCGATAGATCTCCAGTGCCTTTTTGAGGTATTTGGCACCGTAATTGAAGTAGATATAGAGCCATTCGCCCACGAAGTCGCCTTCGGCTTCTTTCAGAAGAGACCAGAGGTACCAGCACCATCCTGCAAGGGCAATGTGCGCATAGTTATGCGCAATTTCGTTGTTTGTTGCCTTGCGCCCAAAATATGCATCAAGCGCGCGGTCGACTTCATCTTCGGAAAGCTCACAGCAGACACTGCACGTTCCAAAATCGTTCGCGTAATCGCTCATGCCAGCATATTCCCAGTCAATGAGATAGTACTTGTCGTTTTCATCGATAAGGAAATTGAGGTAAAAGAAGTCATTGTGACAAAGGCATTTTGGCGCATTGTCGGCCTGAACAAAGTGCTCCAATTCATCGATTTCGGCGGCCATTTCCCTGTAGCCTGGAATGTCGATGGGACCTTTTTCCAGAAGAAGTGATTCGTAGCGCTTCGCTTCGAGGTAGAAGTCAAATTCGGTTTCGACATTTGCACTGCTCTCGTGAAGCGAACGACACATCTGCATCATTCGATTCATTTGGGCAGCATCGTGCGGATCAGGCTGCTTTGCGTTGGGTACAAACTTCGAAATTTTCCAACCGCGCTTTGGGTCCTCATGAATGAACGTATCGTCAAGGCCGAGTTCCTTGGCCTTTTTAAGTGCGGCTACTTCTCCATTTCTGTTAATAAGCAGTTCGGTTCCGACTCCCGGATGGCGGTAAACGTACTCTCCATCATTGGTTCTAAAGTGGCACGATAGATTCGTAAGGCCTTGTTTAAGGGGATAAACGTCGTGAATCTCTGATTTGGAACAGCCGAGCACTTGCTCGATGTTATCGAAAATGTCGGAGTCAACGTTTTCGATAAAATGCGGATCAAAGACACGCAGCTCATCAAGAGAATCGAATTCGTTAATCTCGCCCTCAGGATACTTTTTGATCACCATATCGAGCTCCTTGATGTGCTCGATATATAGATCTTCCCAAAGCTTGTCCGTTGTTTCGGGCTTGTTATATTCCGTTTCAAGAATCTGCTTAAATGCAAGTGAGAAGGCTTTATCAAAGTAGACATGTCCGAGCATATACCAAGCATCGGAACCGCCAATCGTAACATTGGTGATTCTATCCATTGCTCCCGTTTGAATGCACCATTCTTTGGTGGCGCCTTCAGCATATTGAGCAGAATAAAATGCTTTCCAAACATATGCTTCAAACGGATTGTTTAGAAGGTAATCATCGCTTGAGCAAATGTAGGTGTTGCCAAGCCGCTCTTTTACGCACATAAGCGATGCGTGGTTATTTTTGGATGCGTATTCGTTGTTGACGACAATCGAAACGCCGAACTTGCTTTCAAGATAGAAGAAATACTCTTTTTTATAGCCGACAACGACGGTGATATTGCTGATACCCGCGTCTTGCAGCTGCCTAATCTGACGCTCAATGAGAATCTCACCACGTACTTTTAAAAGGCCTTTGGGCTTTTCATACGAAATAGGAGCAAAGCGGCTCGAAAGCCCCGCAGCTAATATCACTGCGTTTTCAACCTTATAGGGGTGAAGTGCTTCGTAACCATTGTCGGTTAGGCTGTCCGATTCGAGAAGGCCCTCATTCGTAAGCTCTTTATTTGCTGCGTTTACTGATCCAAGTGAAAGGCCGGTGCGCTCGGCGACTTCTCGCTGGCTGGCATATGGGTTCTTTAAGTATTCGTATAGAACTGTAAAGTTACGCTTGGTCAGTTCCACTGCAGGCCTCCAATTAAGATGTTCATTGCTTAGGGAAAGAATAGAATGATTGAACGTTATGTTCAATTTAATATATTAATCTACATAGACTGAACAGACAGTAACGAAAATCAATCTTGGAATGTGGATTAAAATAAATAAATGAGATATCTGGGAGGGTCGCTTATGTATCGATTCGAAAAGAAGGCCACGCTTGTTTGTGCTGCTGCGTCATTAATCACTGCTTGCTGCTTGCCCCTGAGTGCGAATGTCGCGTTTGCACAGGATTCCGTTGAGGCTCAGAGTATGGAGTCAAAAGCGGTTTTTTCTTCTGTGGTTTCCGATGATTTGCAACCTGATAATTCTTCCGTCATAAAAGATGGCTGGCAACGAGACGAGTCGTCTGGAGTTTGGTATTACGGAAAAAACGGTAAACACCAAACTGGCTGGCTGCAAAGCGGGGGCTATTGGTATTGGCTTGATCCAGCCAATGATGGTGCAATGCAGACAGGTTATTTCAATGTGACCGATGCTGGCGGATCGACTGCTTCGTTTTATGCGAATGACGGCAATGCCGCAACGCCTTTTGGCGCGCTATATCAGAACTGCTGGCTACGTAACTCAGATGGAAATTGGTTTTATGCCAATGCTGGAGGCGATTTAGCTGCTGGTTGGTTTTATCAAGACGGCACATGGTATTACCTGGATCCTGCCACCCATATAATGCAGGTTGGTTTTGTCGACCTCGGGAGCGGGAAATACTATTTAGATGCCACTGGTGCTATGAAAACCGGCTGGATTCTCGTTGACGGGAATTGGTACTGGGCTTATTCATCGGGTGCCCTTGCTTCGTCATGGCAAACGATAGGTGGGGCTCGCTATTATTTTGACCCACAGACGTTTATCATGTTTAAGGGTCGTCAAAAGATTGATGGAAGAACCTACATTTTTGGTGACTATGGCCTCGCAAATGGATGGTACAAAGACGGAGCAGATTGGTATTACTGCTCTAACGGTATTGCGGCCACTGGCTGGAAACTCGTTAACGGCGCTTGGTATTATCTCGACCCAGCCTCCGATGGTAAGATGTCCGTTGGGTGTTTAGACCTTGGCAATGCAGCTTATTATTTAAAGCCTAACGGGGCTATGGCTGTTGGTTGGGCTCAGGTCGAGGACGGCTGGTATTTCGCCTCCCAATCTGGTGCACTTATTTCTGGCTGGTATAAAGAGGGCACGAGCTGGTATTACCTGGACCCTGTTAGCCATCTCATGAAAACGGGCTTATTTGAGGTGGGCGGCAACGCTTGTTTTGCAAACCAGAGCGGTAGGCTTGTGGTTTCAAGCTGGGTTACCGTTAATGACGGCGTTCAAAGATACGCTAATGATAATGGATATCTTTGCAAGGATGTGATTCGCGAAAACGGCACTATCCTAAAAACCGCTGGAGCTGATGGTTGGCAGATTGCGTCCGGCTGGGTTAATGTCGCAAATCTTAGGTTTTACGCTGAGCCCGGAACGGGTGCCATTCATCTTGGATGGCTGCAGATTGACGGCGATTGGTATTGGCTTGATGCCGATTCTGGCGTGATGAGGACCGGATGGGTTTTTACTGGCGGTGCATGGTATTACCTAAACGCTGACGGAAAAATGGCAACTGGTTGGAAATGCTTGAATGGAACATGGTATTACCTTGAGTCCAATGGCAGCATGCATGTTGGCTGGCTTAAAGATTCGGGTAAGTGGTATTGGTTAGACGGCAGCGGCGCTATGGCAACGGGCGCAAGGACCATCGATGGCGTTCGTCGAGTTTTCTGGAGCGATGGCCAGTGCGACAAAGTTGGCTGGCAAAATCCATCCCAGTATCCTCAGGTCAGTTCTTGGACTGTTCAGCTGCCTAGCTATTGCACCGGATACTTTACCTATGTGACCCCTTCTCGCATCTCTGTCGAGGCAACGCGGGAAGATTGCGTGAACGCCTTTATCCAGCGCGCCTATGAGTATATTGGTACGCAATATATTGAGCCTTGGTCTACCGCTCCCGGTGGAGCTGTTGATTGCTCTGGTTTTGTCTTGCAGTGCCTTTATGCTACTGGCATGGATATGGGTGTTTACAACCCTTATAACCATCGCTGGGATCCAAGCCAAACCTACAATTCCATGAATTGGTATCGAAGTAATATCTTTATGCCCGTGAGTGCGAACTCAATTCAGCGTGGCGATGTGATTTATTATCGCGGGCATATCGCAATTGCACTTGGCGGCGGTATGATGATTGACTCCTGGCCTCATCAGGGCGTCGGAATTCATTCCATTAGCGCAAGGGGAAATGTGATCGGCGCAGCCCGTCCGTTTATTTAATTGATTTGCTGCAAGCCGGTCGATATCGGTTGGGGGCCTGGAATGAATGTCTGGATTGAACATCGAATTTGTTGGCGAGTAATTGGCTTGATGCTATTTTCCGCCTTGCTCTCAGTTTCCGTCCCCGCATTTTCTTGCACTGCCTATGCCGTGGAAGAGGGGGCGGATAACGGTGTCGTAGAGCGCGACTCGACAGGAGGGTCGGGAGCATTTGTCGGTGGCGGTTGCTCTCAAGACTCCAGTGATTGTGCCGGCAAAACAACGGAAGATTCGAGCCTACAGGTTGTCGAAAGTCAAGACCTGTCGACGACAGAAAAACTATCTGGATGGCAATGGAACGGTTTGTCCTGGTACTACTATCTAGACGGCTGTCGTTTGACCGGAATGCAGAATATTGACGACTCGTTGTACTACTTGGACCCCGCTCGTGACGGCGCAATGAGCTGCGGCTGGATTTTTACTGAAAATAAGTGGTATTACGCGGGTCCATCAGGCGCTTTGGCAAGTGGTTGGCAGTTTATCGGAGGCCAATGGTACTGGTTTGACTCCCTTGACAGCTGTTCTATGGCTACTGGTCGACGTGTTATTGATGGGCACCCTTATCTTCTTGGAACCTATGGACTGATTAATGGTTGGTGCCTTGATAACGGTTTATGGTATTGGGGTAACAATGGTGAAGTCTTAACCGGCTGGTTTCAAACTAGCAATAATTGGTATTGGCTTGATCCCGCCAATGATGGTGTTATGTCTAGAGGAATCGTTTCTGTCGGTTCGTCTCTTTACTATTTATCGGATTCCGGCGCAATGGCTGTTGGTTGGGCGTTTGATGGGACGGACTGGTATTACGCTGACGGTTCCGGCGCACTTGCATCGGGCTGGCGTTTGGTGAACGGCGTTTGGTATTGGCTCGATGTCGCAAATGACAATAAAATGGCTACCGGCTTTTATGTCATCGGATCCAACCGGTATCATTTTTCTTCAACGGGAGCGTTGTCACTTGGCTGGTTTATGAGCGATGGAGACTGGTATTACGCTGAGCCTTCTCATGCGTCGGGCATTGTAAAGACGGGATGGCTGAAGGACAATAGCCAATACTATTATCTCGATCCTGCCGCCGACGGTAAAATGCTGTTAGGTCATTTTTCTGTAAATGGGAAAAGCTATTATGCAAAAGCTTCAGGCGCTGTTGCTTGTCGTGAATGGGTAGATGTCCAGGACTCGGTTCAGGATGAGCCATCTAAGGCTTTTGCTGGTTCTGATTGCTCATTGTGTGGAGCATTGCGTAATGGAAAACTGTTTACATCAAACGGCGATGGCGAATTGGTCGAAGCTCACGGGTTTGTGATGCTTGGAGGCTGTAAGTTCTATGCTGATCCAACCGATGGCTCCCCCTGCGCTGGATGGAAGAACGTTAACGGAAAATGGTACTTTTTTGATGAGACCGCTGGCTATGCACGATCTGGCTGGCTGTACAAGGATGGCTCCTGGTTCTATTTAGATCCGTCCACTTATGCTATGAAAACCGGTTGGGTTGCCGTTAACGGATCTTGGTATTACTTGAATTCGTCTGGTTATATGCAGACAGGATGGCTCAATCTGGGCGGCACCTGGTATTGGCTTGATGCTAGTGGAGCTATGGCTACTGGCTGGCGCGTTGTGGACGGATCCTGGAATTTCTTTATGGCTAACGGCGCGTGGGTGTCAGACTATATGGATGCTAAGGCTCAAAGTTATTCAAGCAATACAAATTGGCTGATACTTGTCGATACGTCACGTTGCGTTACGAGTATTTACACTGGATCCTGGAATAACTGGTCCTTAAACCGTCGATATGTATGTTCGACGGGAAAAGCTAGCACGCCTACGGTGATAGGGGAGTATCAAGTCTACGGTAAGGGATACTCCTTTGGGCATGGATATACTTGCTATTACTACACGCAGTTCTATGGTGATTACTTATTCCATTCCTCACCCTACTACGTCAACAGCAACCGCGTGATGGATCCCACGATGGGCGTTCCATCCTCTGCTGGATGCGTACGCCTTGAGATTCAGAATGCAAAATGGATTTACGATAACATTCCTTATGGAACAAAGGTTGTTACTTATTGATATTAGGCACTCGTTTTAAGAGACAGGGATAAATACTCTATTTTTAAAAGAGTTTCTTTTAACTGAGGGTGCTTTGATAATCTTTAGCAATGAATTTGGGAGGATTTTTGGAAATAGAAATGGGAAATGATATTGGCGTATGCGTACTTCTCTCAGCTTATAAACCCGATCTTAAGTTTTTCGCGGAACAACTTGATTCGATAGATAAACAAACGTTTCCGCTTACGCTTCTAGTTAGAAATGACTGCCCTGAATCGGATTCATTAGAGCGGTTTATCCAAGCGCATATAACGAAAAACGCCTATCGGTATTATCACGGTGATAATAATCTCGGTTATGTCAAATCGTTCGAGGCGCTGCTCTCCTTGGCGGAAGGGGATTACGTAGTACTTTGCGATCAGGATGATATTTGGGAGCCTAATAGAGTTGAAGTTTCGCTCAACCATATGCTAGAAGAAGGCTCAATTCTAGATGTTTGTGATAGATCGGTAATTGACGAAAACGGAAATATTCTGGTAAAGAGTTATAGGAAAGCTCATCCTAATTCGCCGGAAGTAAATTGGTGCTCTGGAGAGGATATTACTGTACAGGCCGCAAGCGTATGTTACGGCATTGGTATGGCTCTCATGTTAGATGCGAGTGCGGCGAAGTCGATGATTCCCTTTCCGGAATCGACTGCACATGACTTGTGGTTGACATTGGGTTGCAGTGAACTGGGGAAGTGCAGCTTTACTATGACTCCTTTGGTTAAGTATCGTCGACATGGTGGTAACGAAACTGGATTCCTTGCAGGTGTTTCTTCAAAAGATGATTGGTATTCGACAAGAGTTAAAAACAGGGTTGATACTGCTAGGCGATTTGCCGATAGATTTCCCGATTCACCGCATCTAAAGGAAATATTGGGGTTCGCTGAAGCAAGGGAGCGGCGCTCCATAATTGGTTTACTTAAATACCGACGAGCTTGCCCGTCTATCGCTAAAGCAGATATCATTATACGTCTTGTGCCGAATTGGCTGTTTATTTTGATTTTAAAAGAACTTAAAGCTGCGAGATAGCTCCGTATCCTCATTTCGACAGGTTTAGAAGGGCGCTTATATTTGTGAAGGCCACAGAGAAGACTCTTTCGATTAAACATAATATGTTCTGGAATACCGTCGGTTCGTTGACTAATTTAGGCTGTCAGTGGCTTATCACCATTTTGGTCGTTCGGCTGTCTGATGGATATAGTGCTGCAGGCATTTATTCGCTGGCTATGTCTATTTTCAACATGTTTTCTCAATTAGCCCAATACAGGATGTACACGGTGCAAATTGCAGATGTTGAAAGGAAAAACTCTGCTGGTGAATACCTGACTTTTCGTTTCTTTACTACTTTTATAGCGTTTGCAATGTTAGCCGTCTATTCCATTGCAACGTGTCGTATTGGTACGGTGCCCGCTATTCTTCTGTATGCTCTCTATAAAACCGCTGGCTTAGTCATTGATGTCATGCATGCTAATGATCAGGTTGGTCATAGGATGGACTATATTGGGAAATCCCTCATAATGCAGGGTATCGGCTCTCTCCTTTCATTCATTCTTGTCTTTGGATTTTTTAATAGCCTCGAAGGTGCACTGTTGCTTATGACGGTAGTGACAATAGGCATCGGAGTTATTTACGATTATCCAAGATCAAATCGGATTTCTGCAATCAAGCTTGGAATTAGCCGAGCGAAGGTCAGAGCCTTCCTATGTAGCTGTTTGCCCATCGTTCTGGGCGGCATTGCTGCTTCTGCGGCGCCGAATATTCCCAGGCAGTATTTATCTTATTCATTCGGAGATTCTGCTCTGGGTATTTATGCATCAGTTGCTGCACCTGTGGCAATTATCCAAATGGGTGCGACCTATATTTATAATCCTTTATTAGGTTATCTAGTAGAGCGTTACCATTCTAGAGAAAAGTCCTTTTTTTCGCTCATAGGTAAAATACTTGCTGGCATCTTTTTTGTCGGTGTCATATCTTCAGTTTCCCTTTTCTTTTTCGGTAAATTATTGCTGTCACTGTTTTATGGCGCTGGAATAGCTAAACATACCGATCTCCTTCAGCCTATGTTGGCTTGTGCCTTTTTGACTGGCATCGCTTGGTTTGTCAACGATTTGTTGGTTTCTCTTGATAATTACCGAGGGGTATTTGTTGGCAGCATGCTGTCCTTAATTAGTGCTGTCGCTGTTATGGCTCCTGCGCAAATGCTGTTTGGCTTAAATGGCCCTACTGTATCGGCGCTTATATCCAATGCCATTTGCCTTATTTATCAGTCTTCTGTTTTGGGGAAACAGACGCAACAATGGTTCGGGGAAAAGAGATAGGCCGATGATGTCTAAAGCTCACGCGCTATTAAAGCTTCAAAACACTGAATTGGATATCCTTCAGGTTGTCGCCGCATTCTGCTCTAAGCACGGCATCAGGTGGTGGCTTGACGGTGGAACATGTTTAGGAGCAATGCGTCATAGGGGGTTTATCCCTTGGGATGATGATATAGATATCGGAATGATGCGTTCAGATTATGACCGCTTTTGCTCTTTAGCCGAGGGTGGGTTACCGGAAGGATATTCGCTCCATACATCGCGGAATACTACTGGCTATGCTGCGATGTTTGCTAAGGTGTATCGCGATGGAACTCGCTTCGAGAATCAAGAGGCTCGAGAGGCTTCCAGTTCGATGGGCATTTTTGTCGACATCTTTCCATATGACCAGCTCTATACAGATAAACGCCTTCGTGCAAAGCAAGTCCGAACTGCATCAATTGCACAGAAAAGAGCCTATTTATATCATTCTTCTTCCATTGTTGTCCCTCATAAAGGGTTCCTTGGTCAACTCGAGCAAATTGGTTGTTCTGCTATGCACGTGGTGGAACAACTGGTTTCTCGAGGCGCATGCTCTTACCAGGATTTGTTCGATTCCTGTATTGCCGACTCAAATACGGGTGAGGTCTCTGATTACTGTCTGACGTTAAGCTGGCCGAATATGGCGCCAGTGCCTATTTCAGAGATTTTCCCTCTGAGCAGTGCGGTTTTCGAAGGCAGTGAATTCCCTGTTCCTCGTATGACGGATAAATATCTTACAACGATGTATGGCGATTGGAAAAAAATACCGTCACCGGATAATCGACATACCCATCTTCCGCTCTTGCTCGACTTTGGAGATGGGGAAGTCTGGACGGCACAGAATTAAGGATATGACATCTATATCAGATGAGGTTATGTGATGAGCTCCTCTATTTGTATTTTCACTCACCATTATCACCCGCAACTTAGTGGAATTGGTAATTTTGTCGATGGTCTCGCTCACGCCTTGACTGCACGCGGCGATAGGGTGGTTATCGTTACTAATGATTCGATGCGCGTGGGAGTCGGTCATTCAGTCGAAAACGGCCTGGAGGTAATTCGTCTTCCTTGCATTCCGTTACTTGATGGAAGACTTCCTCTTCCCAAAAAAACCAGTGATTATTACCGACTCCTGCAAACCCTTGATGATTATGAGTGGAATGGTGTTCTGATAAACACGAGACTTTTCCCTCTCTCGCTCGAAGGGCTGAGGTTTGCTGCGGATCATAGTGCTAAGGCTGTCGTTCTCGACCACGGCTCAGCGTATCTTTCCTTCAATCAGCCACTCCTTGATTTTTTTGTGCGCCGATATGAGGATTGGATTACGGATCGCGTAAAGACGTTTGACCCTGATTTCTATGGGATTTCTTCTAAAAGTGTTGAATGGCTTCAGCACTTTAATATCACTGCAAAGGGCGTCATTTCAAACTCAATCAATGCCTCATTCTATAGGAGTATTTCTTCGGGGAGAGATTTCCGATCTGAATTAGGTATCCCTCAGTCATCTTTGGTTGTAGCTTTTGTCGGGCGGCTTATTCCTGAAAAGGGAATTAATTCAATTATTGAGGCGGCTCGCACAAAAGATATTACCAAGCGTGATATTTGTTTTGTTCTTGCAGGGGATGGTCCGCTGGCTAATGAGGTCAAGGAAGCCTGTTCGTCTAACTTGTTTTGGCTTGGGAGATGTAACACAGAGGATATTTCTTCCTTACTTCAGCAAGCAGATGTGCTTTGTCTTCCAACTCGTTCCGAAGGCTTTTCAACGGTACTTCTTGAAGCTTCAGCCTGCGGAACGCCTGCAGTGGTAACAGATGTAGGCGGGGCACGCGAGCTTATCTTAGATGATAGCTACGGCACAATAATTCGGTCCATGGCATCTGATGAGGTGGTTTCGGCATTATGCAGGCTTTTTGATGATCGAGAGCTGCTTTCTCTTCAGTCTCGAAACTCTAGGGCGCTTGTTGAAAGTCGATATAACTGGGATGCCACTGCTATGGATGTCGAGAAGGCGTTTTGTATTTGCTAAGTGATACTTGGCTGGCTTTTGTTCGGATGAAGTTGATAATCAAGGGCTTTTGTTCGGCTTTTGCGTGAAGTTGGATATAAGTGCCGATTTTGGTATTGTCGATTCCTCCTATTTCATGAATATTTGCTCGCTTGAGCACCGCTGAATATCAAGAAGCACGCCGCTGTTATTGCGCCTGGCTTTGGGGCCGACATGGGTCTCGGCGCCTATTTATTGCTAGCGTCCGGCGTCGCGTCGCTGCTGCATGTTGGCCTCGCCTGTATCAACTCAGACCGCGTTTCTTTAAGCTAGTGCCAAAGATTAAGGCTATCGTTGGGATGGGGGGATAGTTGGAGCAGTTTTGTCCGATTAGAATGGCGTCGAAGTCTTATGCACCGCGCAATTGGGCGAGAGCCGCAGCGGATTTGTATCTCGCGATGGCAGATGGGGGCTCCAGGTGAACGTCAGCTGTATGCCAGCCGTGCAAACTAAATATCCAAGCTTGAGATGTAACTTCGCGATGGTTAGTCCGGATGCTGTAAACTTTATTCATTACTAGACAGTGCGTTGGACTGTAAGGGCCGCATTTTCTTCGAGCGTCGCTAAGGGCCAACTATTATTTGGAATGGATGAAACTCGATTGTCATTTGCTTTAACAAAAGATTCAAAAGGATATCCGCGTGTTCTGGTAATTATTCCCGCTTATAACGAGCAGGAATGCATTCTCAATACTGTTGCTTCTATTAAGGCTGCTGGATATGACTATGTCGTAATTAACGACGGCTCACAGGATGGGACACTTAGGCTTTGTCGAGAGCATGATGTCAACATATTGGATCTCCCACAGAACCTTGGTATCGGTGGGGCGGTCCAGGCGGGGCATAAGTATGCTCAGAGATTTGGCTATGATATTGACATTCAGGTTGACGGCGATGGCCAACATGATCCTTCTTATATACCTGAGCTTGTTAAGCTGATTGAGGGTGGGGCGAGTCTGGCGATAGGCTCTCGATTCTTGGTCGAGACTGACGGTTTCCAATCAACCTTTATGCGTCGTGTTGGAATCAGGTGGCTCTCTTTTTTGCTTAAGTTGCTTACAGGTAAGGCGGTCACCGATCCCACTTCTGGCTTTAGAGCTTGCAATAAAGACGCCATCGACTTATTCTGCAAGAGCTATCCTGATGATTATCCGGAGCCGGAATCGATAGCTTTGGCTATGAAGCTTGGTCTCCCCGTTATGGAGGCACCTGTAAAGATGAATGAGCGCCAGGGCGGGCGTTCATCCATTGGGGTCCTCTCTTCCGTCTACTACATGATTAAAGTTACGCTTGCTATTGTCCTTGTGTGTTGGATCCATAGGGGAGACCAATAATGAATTTTTTTCTAAGGATTGGGGCAGCCATCTTTTTTGGTGGGTTCCTCGTTTATGTTCTTCGACTCGTATCCAAAGGAAAGATGCTTCTTAAGTATTCTTTGCTTTGGATTTTAATGTGCATGGCGGCCTTGCTTTGTGATTTATTCCCTCAGCTTATTTTTTATTGCTCCACGGCTATTGGGTTTGTTAACCCGGCCAATTTCCTCTTCCTGGGTGCAATTGTGCTGTTGCTTGCAATCTCTCTATCCCTTAGCGTTGCGGTGAGCCGTCATGTTTTGGCAATCAAAAGCCTTACACAAAGGATTGCCTTGCTCGAAAAAGAGCTTGAGAATCGGTTGGATTATTATGACTGAGCTTGATACAATTATTCGAATCAGTTTACTTTTAGTTCTTCAATGTTGCTAGTTGAGGAAAGTGGAAATCTGCCTTATACAAACGTTGCTTATACCCTTTGCTGAGGTCTGGATCGGTACCAAATCCGATGATTCTCATCGCGGGTTGCCATTTGCTTGTCAATGGCGGCGATATCCCTGCTCCGGCTGCAATGTTGTTTCAGCTGTTATGTCGTGGTCGAATAGTTTTGTATTAATAATGTAGAACAGATAATAGAATCAGCCGGAGGACTCCATTACAAAAGAGCGTAATTCCATTATCGAGCCATTTAGGTTAATTTCGATGTGGTGTGTAGTTACGCATCATTTTGTAATGCATAATGCAGATGATGTATCGGTTTTTGCTAGCCCTTTAACCCGTTAAATTAATTAGGACGATATCACTGGCCTGGTGGCTGAACTACTACCACACTACCGCTACGCCCCAGTGGGGCTGGGTTTTAAATACGCCTTTGGAATGATATTGCTTTGGCTATCTTGCGGAAAACAATCTCGAAGACGAGTGGGCTCCTTGACGTAGGTCGCGTCGAGCCAGACGTAGGGCACTGGCGAGCCCTCGAGCGGCCTTCCGTATAGATCATCGATGCCTGGTCCAGGCTCGAGGCGATGGCGCTCACCTGGTCCTTCGAGAGCCTGGAGACGCCTATCTTCTCGGCTACCCTCTGCACCTTGCGGGTGCTCGTGCCGGTGGCGTACATCTCGGCGACGGCGGCAACGAGGGCGCGGTCCACGCGCCGGTGGCGCTCGATCACGTCGTCCGGGAAGAAGCTGCCGGAGCGGAGCTTCGGGATGCGCAGCGTCAGCGTGCCGACGCAGGTGCGAGCGACCTCTCGCGGTAGCCGTTTCGGCTGTTCGCCCCGCCACCGCTCAGCTGGTCGGCCTCGGCGTCCATCGCGGCGTTCACGACCTGTTTGGCGAGTCTGGGGAGCAGCTCCCGCATGTCGATGGCGCCGTCGCTGAAACGGGGCATGGCGAGTATGTCCGGCGCCGGGTCTGACAAGATTTACATAGCGATCTTCGTCCTTTCCCGGAACCTGTTGTTGTGGTGATTTCTGGTTCCGGGACGAAGGCCGTTTTTCGTTAAACGGGCACTAGGGGGTCACCCTTGCACCAACATTTTCGGCGCGATCCATGAGATTGAATTCCGCCATTCTTTTTGGATGCCAATGTGCTTGCTAGTATACTGATACCAGTATTTTTAATTGCGTTCTATTAGTTTCTCGATTATAAGGATTTTTATGACAAGTTCCATAAGATGTAAGCCTTTATTTGTTTTGTTTGCCGTTTTTTTCGCATTCTATTCAGTCTATTGGTATCTAAATAATCCGAGATTACTTGTACTGCTTACAATTACCATCTCGTTGATTCTAATTCTTGGCCTTTGCGCTGCATATGCTAAGGTGTACCATCGTCTTAAAAGTGAATGGGTATTCTTGGCGCTGCTTATAGCATTTCTAATTATTTTTATCTTTATCTTTCCTCCGTTTACGGTTCCGGATGAAGGCCATCATTTTTTTTCAACTTATTGGATGGTTGATAGTCTTCCATTCAATGCGCATGTGACAAATGATGGTGGTTTTCTAGTACGGGATATCGATCTTTCCCTTTATAAGGGTCGCCAGAGTAACGCCATTGACTCCTCTTCATTTGATTCGATTATTCAGAATTATGCTCTGTTTGAGAATGGGAAGTGGACTCCATTCAATGAGTTCTCATTTAGCGTCAGTAGTGAGAACGTTTCTGCGAAAATAGGATCTATCGTTGGGCTGCAAATCGGTTTGTTTTTCGGACTTGGTGCCTATCCTGTGTTCTATATGGGGCGCATTGGTTCGGCTCTGGTTTTTTGCTTTTGTGCGTTCCAGGCATACAGGATTGCACCTAAGGGCAAATCGGTTATTGTTTTTGTTTCGCTTCTGCCTATGACGCTTCACTTGGCTGCTTCATACTCTTATGATTCAGGAATTATTGCGTACTCGCTTTTAGTATTCGCTTGTCTAATGCGCGGTTTTTTTGGAGAGCAGAAATCAATAGGTTGTAAAGAAATCGTCATTTATTTAATTATTTCGGCGTTTTTGGCTCCGTGTAAGGTTGTTTATTCTGGGATGATATTACTTGGTTTGCTTGTGCCCCTTTCGCAGTTCCAAGATGTGAAAGTCGGACGTATCGGTAAGTGCATACTGATCTTTGCTGTTATAGCCTCCGTTCTAGTGCTGCGCATAGCATCAATGAGTACATTGGTGTCTCAGTCTTCAGATGCCTCTCGTGGCCAAGAGATCGGGCGGTTTTATACGCTCAGTGACATCATCATGCATCCAAAGAATAGCTTCGAGGTCTTTTTTAGGACATTAGATTCCCTAGGAGATTTCTATTGGGGATCCACCTTAGGTTATTCGCTTGGATGGCTCCAGAAAAACTTGCAGTTTCCAGCCTTTTTTATGATTCCTTATTTGTTGTTTGGGTTTATTTGTTGTTTGGATTCCGAAGATGAGCCCTCTTTTCTCAGCCCCATTTGTTCCATTCTGTTTATTATCGCTTTTGCTTTGGCTGCCCTTGGTTCCATTGTATCTATGTGGTTGGGCTGGACGTTCAATTACGAGAATGTAATACAGGGTGTTCAAGGACGATATTTTCTTCCTGTTCTACCAGCTTTGTTGTTTGGGTCGAGAACGCGCTTGTTTAAATTCAACTCATCTTCGCTTTCTGTCGTCTCTTTTGGCATGTGCGTGATGAATTGTTTATATCTTATTCGTTTTATTAGTATTGCATCTTGTGTGTAGGCCTTTGCGTAATGCTCTCGGGTTTTTTCTGCTATCTAACAGTTTAGATAACAGGCGATGATTCGGACGCCGCAGGGTCCCCGAAAGCTATGCTTTTCCAAGCCAAGCAGAGACTTTGACCGAGCGCTGGGTTGGCATGCGAGAGGCCAACATGAGGCCGTGCCGCGGGGCGGACCGCAGGTAGCAAAACGGCACCGGAGCCCATGTCGGGCCCGGTGCCCATGTCGGGCCCGGTGCCCAAGCGCGATATCGACGGCGCAGTTTCGCGATATTCAACAGCGCCCAAATGAGTAAATACTCATTATCTATAAATGATAATAACGATTCGCGGGTTCCCCGACGGTGAAGTTTGGATTCATATAAGGATCGCCTTTGACGTAATACTTAGCCCATCGATAATTCATGTACGCGACCTCTTTGTGGAAGCGAATCTGCTTCTCCGTATTGTTTTCAACGCCTCTAGAAATCGACTCGTAGTGATAGAGCTCGACTTCGGGTGTGTATACAATTAGGTCGTTGATCTCGCGTAGCTTTAAGCAAAAGTCAACGTCATTAAATGCAACTTGAAGCTCTTCCGTGAAACCTCCGACTTTCTCATATTCATCACGCTTGGTCATTATGCAAGCTGCGGTGACGGCGCTGAAGTCTTGTTGTGCATCGTTGAGTGCAAAGTAGCCCCAGTTATCCCTTGGCATGCTTTGGCAAAGATGTCCTGCCACGCCACCAGTGACGCATAAGCCCGCGTGCTGGATGGTGTTGTCGGGATAGTAGAGTTTTGCACCAACTGCGCCAACATCCTCACGTGCGCAGATGCCAAGCATAGTCTCAATCCAATTGGGCGTAATTACCTCAGTATCGTTATTCAACAGCAAGAGATAGTCGCCCTTGGCGTGAGCAACGCCAAAGTTCATGAGCTTGGAGAAATTGAATTCGTGCTTCCAAGTTACAAGACGAACGATGTCAGGATATTTTGCTTGCAACTTATCGTAATAATCGAACGTCTCCTTTTCTGTGCTGTTGTTTTCGATTATGACAAGCTCGAAATTGTCGTACGTTGATTTCTCAACAATTGACTTAATGCAGTTGTCCAGAATGTTGGCGTGGTCTTTAGTTGGAATGATAATTGACACGAGTGGATGGGAATCTGGCACAGCGTAGGTTACTTTATATGTAAAGGGACGACGCGCTTGTTCGACCTTCGCATTGAGCCCAAGCCTGTCCAAATGACTCTGGACCGCTTTGATACCTGCGATAGTGGCATACGGCTTGCTATCGGCATTTGCTGCGGTGGAGGTCTCGCTTAGGCGCCAGTGATATAGAACCTTTGCAACATGATGAACTTTCCTTGCCTTTTCCACGGCGTGGAGAGTCAGATTATGATCCTGTGCTCCATCGAACTCTTTCGTGTTCGGTTCTAGAGTGTCAAGCAGAGACTTACGGATGGTAAGCATATGGCAGATATAGTTATTGTTTCTGAGCAGATCGATATTGAAATCCGGCTTAAAGAACGGCTGCGCTAGCATTCCATCGGGCATGAGTTTATCTTCATCACAATAAAGAAGATCGACGTCATCATTGTTTTCAATTGCCTCGGCATATGAGAACAACAAGTCCGGTTCAAGAATATCGTCATGGTCAAAGAAGCTAACGAAATCACCCGAAGCGATGGCAACGCCGGCGTTTGTGTTTTCGGAAATGCCCTTATTCTCGGTAAGGTTAATTGATTTAATTCTGTTGTCGTGGGCCGTCTCCTGCTCAACGCGAGCCTTTAGTTCCTGATTGTCAGGACTTGCATTAACTAGGATGAGCTCCCAGTTTGCATATGACTGGTTTTTTACGGATTCGGCCATATCGTTAAAGAACGAAATGGGTGTGTTGTATAGAGGGACAATAATGCTGAACTTCGGAGCGCTGTTGAAGACGATTTTTCTCTGCTTCTCCAGAGCGCCGATAGTTGCCTTATGATCCGTGAACCATTCGGGGTATTCAGGGTCAAACTGCGCATGGGTAAAGAGAAAGTTGGTCTCCTCAAGAAGCAAGCCTAGCTTATCGGGTGTTAAGCAGTCGAATGCACTGAATGATGGGTGATTTTGATCGTCAATAATAAAGTAGTAACGATCGAACGCCTTTGGCATTCGAATTGAGAGCTGCGTTTCAAGCTGCTTTTTCTCAGACGTAAATCCAACGCTTGTTACATTCGAGCTGAAATTGACGATGCTCAAATTAACTTCATTAAGGGTTCGATCGAAACAACGAAGTTTGATTTGCGAGTCGCTACGATAAGGAGTTCTCACCGTGCACCTAAGGATATAGTCGCTTGAATCTTCGATGCACTGCCAGAAATCAATCGTTGCCATGTCAAACTCTGAAACGTCATCGTAGTTTCGGAGTTTGCTGCACATGTCAGGTTTAATTTTGTAGTTAAGGCGCGACTCCCATTTGATGTTCTTGCAATTGAGCGAAAGGGAGTCGCTGCTCAGGGTGCGACCGTCTTGGCCGATTTCGCTAAACTCAATTTTGATGGTGCGAGCATCGGGATCGGGGACTACAAGGACGTATGAGTTCGAGTCACAACTATTGTCCCGGAATTTTAGGAGGGATAAAGGTGAGCGGCGGTTATCGTCTGTAGCCGCCTGGGCTGTTACGCTGGAGCCTTTATGGATGCCTTCAATCTTAAGCTGCTGGTAGATTTTCCAGTTTCCTCTGCATACTCCGGTTGTTTCGACTCGCATTGTTTGCCTTTCGTTTGTTGGACACTGCTCATTGTACTTTTTCATTTGTTGCCTCGCTAGAAATGCAGAAAGAGTTGCGTGTTTCTGCTGTCCGATTTAAATAAGAAGACGGGGAGGTTGCTGCCGGTGCGTATAATTTAATTAACTATGCATCTGTAATCAGCGGCTTTTGCTCAACGATTGTCAATCGAGAGGATTTTTATGAAAGGCATCATCCTCGCCGGCGGGTCCGGCACCCGCCTATACCCGCTCACGCTCGTGACCTCCAAGCAGCTGCTGCCGGTCTACGACAAGCCCATGATCTATTACCCGCTGTCCACCCTCATGCTGGCGGGCATCCGGGACATCCTGGTCATCTCCACGCCGACCGACCTGCCCAACTTCGAGCGCCTGCTCGGGGACGGCTCCCGCTACGGCGTGAACCTGTCCTACGCCGAGCAGCCCAGCCCCGACGGCCTCGCGCAGGCGTTTACCATCGGCGAGGACTTCATCGCCGGCGAGCCGTGCGCCCTCGTGCTCGGCGACAACATCTTCTACGGCAACGGCCTGTCGCGCCACCTGACGCGCGCCGTCCAGAACGCCGAGTCGGGGAGGGCCACGGTCTTCGGCTACCACGTGGACGACCCCGAGCGCTTCGGCGTCGTGGAGTTCGACCGCGAGGGGAGGGCCGTCTCCATCGAGGAGAAGCCTGAGCGCCCCAAGAGCTCCTACGCCGTCACCGGCCTGTACTTCTACCCGGGCGACGTCGCCGCCAAGGCGCATGAGGTTAAGCCGTCGGCCCGCGGCGAGCTGGAGATCACCACGCTCAACCAGATGTACCTGGAGGAGGGGACGCTGTCCGTGGTCACCCTCGGCCGCGGCTACGCGTGGCTGGACACCGGCACCATGGAGTCGCTCCACGAGGCCGCGGAGTTCGTCCGCGCCGTGGAGCACTCCCAGGACCTGCCGGTCTCGGTCCCCGAGGAGATTGCCTGGGAGAACGGCTGGATCACGACCGCCGAGCTGGAGGAGGCCGCCAAGGCCTACGGCAAGTCGGTCTACGGCCAGCACCTGAAGAAGGTCGCCGCCGGCGAGATCGTCAACAGCCCGCGCGAGTACTAGCGCAAGCTTGTTTTCTTTCAGGGGTCACCGTTTATCTGGTGGCCCCTTTCGTTATGATTACGTTGATCATAAAGACAATATGATTGGGAGTGGATGTGTTAAGCGTCTACTTTGGCGATATGCCAGAAGCGATTTACAACACAGCGACATATTTCAAAAACTCTTACCGGTCTTCTTGGATTACGGATCCCTATGCAGTCTCGATAATTAAAGATGTCGATCGATCGGTTGTTGTCTCCGAAAACGTCATCGAAAGCCCTGTGCTTGGATCCATCTCCCCACTCCAGCTTTCTGGTGGCGTGAAAACGCTGCTGCTTATGAGATTTGATCGTAAGCATATTTTTAACGCTTCTACCTGTGGTGACAACTGTGCCAAGTGGATTCTCGACATGGCGAAAGACCGCAAGCTCGTTGTGAATCTCTATCATGTGATGGACTTTGGCCGCGAGGATTTTAAAATCAAAGTCGTGAACAGCGGCCGAATCGTTCATAACATGGCCGAATTGATTCACGAGTCGATTCCGTATCTGTAGGTGCTGCTTATGAACGGTTCGCATCTTGTTAAGATTTCCCGCCGTAGGGGAACCAAGTACACATTTACCATCAAGCGGAACATCACTATTGTGCGTGGCGATAGCGGCACGGGTAAGACGACGCTGTTTGACATGGTCGCAGACTACATGCGAATGGGCGAGCAGTCGGGCGTTTCCTTGCAATGCGATTGTCCCTGTGTCGCCCTGACCGATTATGATTGGCGAAACCAGCTTTCGTCCGTTCATGACTCGATTGTATTTGTCGATGAGGGCTTAAAAGAGATCCATTCTGATGAGTTTGCCCATCATGTGCTGTATTCCTCGAATTATTTCGTGCTGATCTCAAGGGCTGATTTCCCCAATCTTCCGTATAGCGTGGATGAGATTTACAAGATTAAGACGAGCGGAAAATACCATTCTTTCGTCCCTGTTTATCAAGATCGTGGGAATCATCGTTATGCTATTTCCCGGTCGGCGCCAAAACAGGACTTTTCTATCCTTCTATGTGAGGACAGTAAGTCTGGTTTCCAGTTCTTTAAACGGCATTTTGCTGACAGTGAGCTTACCTGTACTTCGGCCATGACGAACAGCGCGATTTTGGGCTGGCTGGATCAGCATCTCGACGATCGCGTGTTTGTTGTCGCGGACGGGGCGGCATTTGGGTGCTATGCGGACCGCGTCCTTAAGCTGCAAGACATTCACCGCGATACTGTTACGGTTTGTCTTCCCGAGTCGTTCGAATGGCTTCTGCTAAGCTCCGGCGTAATTTCAGGGCTAGATGCCAAAGCAGTTCTGCAAGAGCCGGAAGCGTTTGCAGACAGTGAGAAGTTTAAAAGCTGGGAGGACTTCTTCTATAAGTACTTACGCGATAAAACTGGGAATTCGGTCTTCCGGTACGACAAAGACTGCATTCCGGAGGCGTTTTGTAGGGGAAGTAATTCTGCGAAGGTTATGGCTCTTATCGCGTGCCGAAATGTCCGATAGTTTTGTTGAATAGTGTCGCGGCATCACTTCCTGCGGCATACTAAAGAAGCTGTACATGCTTCAGATTGGATTTTCATGTCTGAGATTTTTGAACCTAAGAACATCATCGTCACGGGCGGCTGCGGCTTCATCGGCAGCAACTTCGTGCACTACGTGGTCAACAACCACCCCGGGGTGCACGTCACCGTCCTGGACAAGCTGACCTACGCCGGCAACCCCGAGAACATCGCGGGCCTGCCCTCCGACCGCGTGGAGCTCGTCGTGGGCGACATCTGCGACGCGGAGCTCCTGGACCGCATCGTCCCGGGCCACGACGCCATCGTGCACTACGCCGCGGAGTCCCACAACGACAACTCCATCGCCGACCCCGAGCCGTTCCTGCGCACGAACGTCGAGGGCACCTTCCGCCTGCTGGAGGCCGTCCGCAAGTACGGCGTCCGCTACCACCACGTCTCCACCGACGAGGTCTACGGCGACCTGGCGCTCGACGACCCGGCCAAGTTTACCGAGGAGACGCCGTACCACCCGAGCAGCCCGTACTCGAGCACCAAGGCGAGCTCCGACATGCTCGTGCGCGCCTGGACCCGCACCTACGGCCTGCGCACCACGATCTCCAACTGCTCCAACAACTACGGCCCCTACCAGCACGTGGAGAAGTTCATCCCCAGGCAGATCACGAACATCGTCGACGGCGTCCGCCCCAAGCTCTACGGCCGCGGCGAGAACGTCCGCGACTGGATCCACACCGAGGACCACTCCAGCGCCGTCTGGGACATCCTCACGAAGGGCCGCACGGGGGAGACCTACCTCATCGGGGCTAATGGCGAGAAGAACAACATCACCGTCCTGCGCATGATCCTCGAGGCGATGGGCCGCGACCCCGAGGACTTCGACTGGGTCGCCGACCGCCCCGGCCACGACCGCCGCTACGCCATCGACAGCACGAAGCTCCAGCGCGAGCTCGGCTGGAGGCCGGCCCACACCGACTTCGCCGAGGGCCTGAAGCGGACCATCGACTGGTACGTCGCCAACGAGTCCTGGTGGCGCCCGGCCAAGGAGGCCACCGAGGCGCGCTACCGCGCCCAGGGGCAGTAGGCCGAACCCCGGCGAACCGCACCGCGGGGCGCCCGCGCGGGGCCGCAGGGCATGGGGATGATCCTGCGTCCCCGCGCGGGCGCCCGCAACCTGAACCTCTTCGATAGGAGCTTTTCCCACATGGCAGACATCGCATTCGAGAAGGACCTCTCCGTCGCCGAGACCGGCATCGGGGGCCTGAAGGTCGTCGACCTCGCCGTCCACGGCGACTCGCGCGGCTGGTTCAAGGAGAACTGGCAGCGCGCCAAGATGACCGCCCTGGGCATCCCCGACCTCAGGGTCGTCCAGAACAACATCTCCTACAACGACAGCCGCGGCGTCACCCGCGGCATCCACGCGGAGCCCTGGGACAAGTTCATCTCCGTGGCGCGCGGCTCGGTCTTCGGCGCCTGGGTCGACCTGCGCGAGGGCAGCGCCACCTTCGGCAAGGTGTTCACCTGCACCCTGGACCCGTCGAAGGCCATCTACGTCCCGCGCGGCGTGGGCAACTCCTTCCAGGCCCTGGAGGACGGCACCGCCTACACCTACCTGGTGGACGCCCACTGGTCGCTGGAGCTGAAGAGGACCTACACCTTCGTGAACCTCGCCGACCCCGAGCTCGCCATCGAGTGGCCGATCCCGCTGGATCAGGCCACCGTCTCCGAGGCCGACCTCAACCACCCGATGCTGAAGGACGTCGTCCCCATGGCGCCGAAACGGACGCTCGTCACCGGCTGCAACGGCCAGCTGGGCCATGCGGTGCGCGCGCTCGCCGAGGAGCGCGGCGTCGCGAAGGACTTCGACTTCTGCGACATCGACACCTTCGACATGTCCGACCCGGATGCCTACACACAGTACGACTGGTCGCTCTACGGCACCGTGATCAACTGCGGCGCCTACACGGCGGTCGACAGGGCGGAGACCCCCGAGGGCCGCGCCACCGCCTGGAAGGCCAACGCGACCGGCCCGGCCCTGCTCGCCCGCACCTGCGCCGAGCACGGGATTACGCTCGTCCACGTGTCCTCCGACTACGTCTTCGACGGCACCGCCGAGGTGCACGACGAGGAGGAGCCCCTCAGCCCGCTGTCCGTCTACGGCCAGACCAAGGCCGCCGGCGACATCGCCGTGGCAGGCTGCCCGCGCCACTACATCATGCGCTCCAGCTGGGTCATCGGCGAGGGGCACAACTTCGTCAAGACCATGAAGGCGCTGTCCGACCGCGTCGCCGACCCCGAGGACGGGCTCGAGCGCATCACCGTGGTCGACGACCAGCTGGGCCGCCTGACCTTCACGCGCGACATGGCCGGGGCCATCTTCCACGTGTTGGGGACGCACGCCCCCTACGGCACCTACGACTGCACCGGCTCCGGCGCCGTGAAGAGCTGGGCCGATATCGCCCGCGCCGTCTTCGAGGCCGCCAACGGCAACGGGGACAGGGTCGTGCCGGTATCGACCGCCGACTACTACGCGAGCGCCGAGGGCCCCGTCGCCCCGCGCCCGGTCCACTCCGCGCTCGACCTGTCCAAGCTCGAGGCTGCCGGCTTCCACATGCCCGACTGGGAGGAAGAGCTGGGGGAGTACATCAAGACGCTCTAGCCGCTATTAACTTTTCGAGAGTAAAAGCCGCCGTTCTTTAACGGCGGCTTTTCTTGTTGGTGGCTATCTGCGCAGTGGTGCCAATAGTATTTTGCGGAAGATCTACCTCTCGCTTGGCTTGGAAGTAGGGTGGCCGGGCTGGTCGTCGTAGGCGTATTTGCTGTACACGTTGACCTCCCACTGCTTTTTTTCGACCTTTGCTACAGAATCTAGGATGAAGCCGGTCGCAAGGCTCAGGCAGCACAGGAACATAAACGAGGCGGCGAGCATAGCGGTGGGGAAGCGCGGGACGAGGCCGGTCTGGAAATATTCGACAACGATGGGCATGCCCAGGGCGAGGCCGAATACCGCGAACAGAAGCGCAACGAGGCTGAAGAACTTCAGCGGGCGGTAGTCCTTGAACAGCGTGCCGATCATCGCAACGACTTTAATGCCGTCGCTCACTGTGTTGAGTTTGGACTCGGAACCCTCGGGACGGTCGCGGTACTCGATGGGCACATCTTTGATGCGCCAGCGGTGGTCGACGGCGTGGATCGAGAGCTCGGTTTCGATCTGAAAGCCCTCGGAAAGCACTGGGAAGGTTTTAACGAACGGGCGGCTCATGGCGCGGTAGCCGGTCATGACGTCATCGAAGCTGTAGCCATAGATCCACTTGATCATGGCGCGGACCAGATTGTTGCCAAAGCCGTGGAAGGCGCGCTTGTTTTCCTTGGCGTAGGTGCCGTTTGAAAGGCGATCGCCTACGGTCATGTCGGCCGTACCGTTAAGGATGGGCTCGCAGAGGGCCTTGGCCGCCTCGGCGGGATAGGTGTCGTCGCCGTCGACCATCAGGTAGCAATCAGCGTCGATGTCGCGAAACATCTGGCGGCATACGTTGCCCTTTCCCTGACGGGGCTCAAAGCGGACCGTGGCGCCGTGCTCGGTGGCGATGCGTGAGGTATCGTCCGACGAGTTGTTGTCATAGACATAGACCGTCGCTTGCGGAAGCTCGCGGTGAAAGTCGTCGATGACTTTGCCGATCGTGGGCGCTTCGTTGTAGCAGGGGATGATGACGGCGATGGATTCAGAATTCACTCAATGCTCCTTATACGTTCAATCCTTGAAAGTATAGCCGTTTGGGCTTGGCATCCTAAGATGTGGGTTAGTTCTCCAGTTTTGTTGCGCGAATCGTTTGCATGGCCGTCGGGTCTATACTGTTCGTTTGTCAACGATTACGAGTAAAGGAGTTGCATCCGTGTCGGATCAGACAAAGCAACAAGAAACTCGCAGTCTGCCTGCGACGTTTGCTAAGAACGAATTTGAGAAGGACGCGTTTATCCTTCGTCAGCTGGTTACCAAGGATTTTAAGATCAAGTATCGCCGTAGCGTTCTGGGCGTCGCATGGTCGGTGCTCAACCCGCTGCTGATGATGATCGTCATGGCCATCGTGTTTTCGACGATTTTCGCCCAGGGCCGCAATGGCTCAATTACGCCCGAGATGTACCCGCTGTACTTGATCGTGGGTAACGTCACCTTTGCCGTCATGTCCGAGTCTACGAACCAGGCCCTGACGTCGATCGTGGGTGCTGCCCCGCTGCTCAAGAAGGTTAAGGTGCACCGTTGGGTCTTCCCAGTACAGAAGGTGCTCTTCTCGCTGGTTAACTTTGCCTTCTCGCTGGTCGCCGTTGCCATCGTTATGCTGTGGTTCCACGTTATGCCTTCTTGGCACCTGATTCTGCTGCCGGTCTGCCTACTGCTGCTTATGTGCTTCTGCATGGGCCTGGGCATGATGCTCTCCGCCCTCACGGTCTTCTTCCGCGATGTCATGCATCTGTGGAGCGTCGTCATTACGGCGTGGACTTACATTACGCCTATTTTCTGGACGACCGACTTCGTTGCGCAAATGCCGCATCTCGTGCGCATTCTGGTCTATGCGAACCCCATGTATAACTACCTGCAGTTTATGCGCGATATCTTCCTGTTCCAGACTACGCCCTCGCTTATGACGTTTGGTATGTGCGTTGCTTGGGCGGTTCTTGCGCTTGTTATTGGCTATACCGTGTTCCATAAGTCCGAGCGCAAGTTCATCCTCTACATCTAAGGAGTGCTGTGATGACTGAATCTGTTGTTGATTACAGCGAGCAGCCTCTGGCTGTCGAGGTCGACGACGTCACCATGATCTTTAACATGGCGTCCGAGTCGCTGACCAACCTCAAAGAGTACTTCATCAAGCTTGCCAAGCACGAGTTGTTCTTTGAGGAGTTTAGGGCGCTCAAGCATATCTCGTTTGATATTCATCGTGGCGAGGTCGTGGGTCTGGTTGGCACCAATGGTTCCGGTAAGTCTACGATGCTCAAGATTATCGCCGGTGTGCTTGAGCCTAGCGAGGGCAGCGTTAAGGTGCACGGTAACATTGCGCCGCTGATTGAGCTTGGTGCCGGCTTTGACCCCGAGCTGACCGCCCGCGAGAACATCTATCTGAACGGCGCCCTGCTCGGCTATACCAAGGAGTTCATCGACGCCAACTTTGACGGCATTATTGAGTTCGCTGAGCTTCAGAACTTTGTCGATATGCCGCTTAAGAACTTCTCCTCGGGCATGGTGGCGCGTATCGCCTTTGCAATCGCGACGATTACCGAGCCCGATATTCTGATCGTTGACGAGACGTTATCCGTCGGTGATGTGTTCTTCCAGCAGAAGTGCGAGGCCCGCATCCAGCACTTTATCCAGAGCGGCGACGTGACGGTTCTGTTCGTTTCGCACTCCATGGAGCAGGTTGAGCGCATCTGCCAGCGTGCCGTTTGGATTGAGAAGGGTGACCTTCGCATGGACGGCCCGGTTGATGAGGTCTGCAAGGCGTATCGCGAGCAGTTCAACTAGGTTATAATTACTTGCGCCTGACAGGCTTGCGCTTGCTTGGGCGTGCGGTTATTTGCTCCATTAGCTCAGTTGGATAGAGCAGGGGACTTCTAATCCCAAGGTCGACGGTTCGAATCCGCCATGGAGCACCATCGTTTATTAAGCCCAGACCGCTTGGTGGTCTGGGCTTTTTTCATCTTGTGTGTTGCTGGAGCCGAGCGCGAGCAAGCCGCTGCTGTTTGTTGGGGTTGGCATTTTACTTTTCGAGATGCTCTTTCAGCAGCTCCAACGCGTGGGCGTAGCCCTTCAGGCCCTCTCCGGTGATGGTGGCGAAGCAGGCCAGACGGGCGTAGCTCACCTGGCGGAAGTCTTCGCGGGTCTCGACTGCGCTAATGTGGACCTCCACAGCCGGGATGGCGACGGCTTTGAGCGCGTCCAGGATGGCCACGCTGGTGTGCGTGTAGGCGGCCGGGTTGATGACGATGCCGTCGACCTTTCCGTAAGCCTCCTGGATCTTGTCGACGATGCTGCCCTCGTGGTTAGACTGGAAGACCTCGACCTCGTCGAAGCCCTGTGCGGCACCCGCTTCCTGGCAGATCTGCACTAAGCGATCGTAGTTGTCGCTGCCGTAGATGCCTGGCTCGCGAATGCCGAGCATGTTGAGGTTGGGGCCGTTAATGACGAGTGCTTTCATGGTTGCTTCCTTTGCAGTTGAAAAACCACCACAAAGGTGCCTGCCCCCTTTGTGGTGGTTTTGGTTAGAGAGCGGGTGGGAGGGTGTCGAGGATAGCTTGGGCGGTGTTGGCGGCGCAGTCGCGTGAGTCGATGATGTAGTCGGCCCAGGCGCGGTAGCGCGGCATACGCTGCTCGGCCAGCTTGTCGATGCCGTCGCGCGCGGTGATGGGGCGGCCCTTGTGGGCGAGCTCGTCGAGCTTGCGGTTGAGCATCACGATTTGGCTGTTTTGGTGCAGCAGAGGGTAGTTCTCGTCGCGCGTAACCACGCCGCCGCCGGTGGAGAGCACCAAGCCGCTGCGCTTGGAGATGTCGGCCAGCGCTGCCGTCTCCTGCTCGCGGAAGGCCGCCTCGCCGCACTTGATGATAAAGTCGGCGCAAGGCATGCCCAGGCGCTCCTCGAGGGCGCGATCGAGATCGATGTGCTCGCGGCCCGTGAGCTGGGCGATCTGCTCGCCCACGCGGGTCTTGCCCGAGCCCGGCATGCCGATCAGCGCGATGTTCTGTTCGCGGCGTGACAGGCGCTCCGTTACGTCCAGGATCCTCTCGCGCGGGGTGGCTTTGCCGGTATAGCGCTCGACAGCTTGTGCCGCCTGGGCAACAAGCATAAGCAGGCCGCCGATGCAGGGGATGCCGCGGCGCTCGGCCTCGAGCATCAGGCCCGTGCGGGCGGGGTTGTAGACAATGTCGATGACGCCCTCGAGCGCATCGAGGCCTTCGAGCGTGCAAGGCGCGTCGGGGCAATGGGGGAACATGCCGGCGGGCGTGCAGTTGACGAGTAGGGAGGCGTCGGACTGCTGCGCGATATTGTCGTAGTTGACCTCGCTCGTGCGACCCACGGGTACGACGATGGCGCCCATGTCTCCCAGCACCATACTTGCCGTGGTGCCGGCGCCGCCGGTGGCACCGAGCACGAGGGCCTTCTTGCCGGCAACCTCAACGCCCAACTCCTCGACCAGGCACTGGAAACCGAAGTAGTCAGTATTATCGCCGTGCAGGCGGCCGTCGGGCAGGCGCGTGATGGTGTTGACGTTGCCCATGCGCTCGGCGAGCGGGCTCAGCTCGTCCAGGTATTCCATGACGGCGCGCTTGTAGGGGATGGTCACGTTGGTGCCCTCCCATTCGTCGCCCGTCATAAAAGCCTCAAGATCCTCGGGCTCGCGCTCAAAACGCACGTACTCAAGCCCCGCCAGCTCCTTGTAGATGGTCGGGGTGTAGCTGTGGCCCAGCACGCGGCCCAGCACGCCGTAGGGGCGGGTTGCGGCGGTATCGGTCATCTAGAGCACCTCCGTGTAGCTGCCAAAGTAGGTGAAGCTCTCGCATACGTCGTCGATCGAATCGAGCAGGTCGTCGAGGGCCTTGCTGCCAAAGGGACAGTCCAGGTCAAAGTAGAACATAAACTCAAAGTCGCGACCGGGGATGGGGCGGCTCTCGAGCTTGATGAGGTTGATGTTGAGTGCGTAGAAGCGCTCGAGCACGCGATAGAGGGCGCCCGGCTCGTTGGCCGTGGTGATCATGAGCGAGGTACGGTTGGCACCGGGATAGACGCGTGGCTCGCGGCTGATGACGACAAAGCGCGTGTAGTTGTTGTCCGAGTCCTGGATGTTGGACTCCAGCACCTCCAGGCCATAGAGTGCCGCGCAGCTGCGCGATGCGATGGCGGCAACATCGGTGCGGTCGGAATTGGCGACCATCTCGGCCGACATGGCGGTGTTGGGGTACTTGGTGGCGTGCAGGTCGTGGGACTCGATAAAGCCCGCACACTGGGCAATGGCTTGGCCGTGGCTGTAAACCTCGCGCACGTCGGCGAGCTTGGTGCCGGGCTTGACGAGCATGTTGTGGTCGATCTTGAGGCGAAGCGAGCGCACGATGTGGAAGTCGAACTGGGCGAGCAGGTCGTAGACGGCGTTGACCGAGCCGGCGGTGGAGTTCTCGATGGGCAGCACGCCAAACTCGCAGAAGCCGTCGCGCACAGCGCGCATAACGCCTTCGAAGGTCTCGAAAAACGCGATGTCGGGCACGTCGAAGAGTTTGCACGCGGCGATCTGGCTATAGGCACCTTCCACGCCCTGGCAGGCAACTGTGGCCGTTTGAGGGAAGGGCGTGTCAAAGGCTGCAGCCGTGGCGTGGGCCTTTTGCGAGACGGTGATGCCCTTGAGCTCGTTGATGTAGCGCTGCTGCTCGGCCTTGCTCATGCTCATAAGGAGGCGGAACAGGGTGATGGTCTGCGCCTCGTAGCGCTCGGGCGCGCGGCTGGCGAGGTTGTTGAGTTTTGAGCGCTCGCGGGCGGGGTCAAAGACGGCCTTGCCCATCTCGATCTTTGATTTGGCGACCTCGGTGGCAATGTCCATACGCTCGACAAAGCTATTGAGGAGCGTGGTGTCGATGCCATCGATGGTCTGGCGAATATCGGCAAGGTCCATGGAGGCCCCTTTCACGTAATGGCAGAGTTGACAGGCAACCCAGGTGAGTCGGGTTAGAGCTGGCCTGCGTCCTCGAGGAGGGCGTCCCAGATGGCCAGCGCTGCGGCTGCTTCGGCAACGGGGACGGCGCGCGGGACGATACAGGGGTCGTGACGGCCGTGCACCGAGAGCTCGGCATTTTCCATGGCGTCCATGTCTACGGTTTGCTGCTCGCGGCCAATTGAGGGCGTCGGCTTTACGGCCATGCGCCACATGACGGGCGCGCCGGTCGAAATACCGCCCAGGATGCCGCCGGCGTTGTTGGACTCAACCTCGATCTCGCCGGTCTCGGCGTCGATGCGATACGGATCGTTGTTCTCGCTGCCGCGCATGGCGGCCACGGCAAAGCCCATGCCAAACTCCACGCCCTTTACGGCGGGAATGCCAAAGGCGATTTGCGCGATGCGGTTCTCGATGCCGTCGAACATGGGGTCGCCGATGCCCGCGGGAAGCCCGTAGATGCCGCACTCCACGATGCCGCCGATGCTGTCGAGTTCGCCGCGCGCGGCTAGGATCCCCTTGCGCATTCGACCGGCTGCGGCGGCGTCAATGCAGGGCAGGTCGTTCGTAAGGATCGCCTTGCGGTCGGCCTCGCGATAGGCCATGTCGTCCATGGGTAGGTCCGAGATGCCGCCAATCTGCGCCACATGTGCCATCACCCGAATGCCGCGGGCCTCGAGTGCCTGCAGCGCAATGCCGCCGGCGATGCATAAGGGGGCTGTTAGGCGGCCGGAAAAATGCCCGCCACCAGCGACATCGTGCATGTTGTGATACTTCACGCGCGCAGGGAAGTCCGCATGTCCGGGGCGGGGCTTGCGGCGCAGCTCGGAGTAATCCTTGGAGCGCGTGTTGGTGTTCTCAATAATCGCTGCGATGGGTGCGCCGGTGGTGTGTCCATCGACCACACCGGCGATGATATGCGCGGCGTCGGCCTCGCGACGTTTGGTCGCGGTCTCGTCGCGACCGGGGGCGCGACGGTCAAGGAAGGCCTGCAGCTGCTCCTGGTCCACGGCGATACCTGCCGGAATGCCATCGAGCGAGCAGCCGATAGCGGGGGAGTGCGACTGGCCGAAGATGCTTAAGTGCAAGACGTTGCCAAAGGTCGAGGACATGCTATTCCTCCTCGAGCGTGACCTTGCCGCCCAGTAGGCGGTAGTGGTCGAAGAAATCGGGATAGGACTTGTTGACGGCCTCGGCGCCGTGGATCACGACCTCGCCGGTGGCACGGCTCGCGGCGATGGCGGCCATCATGGCGATGCGGTGGTCGTTGTGCGAATCGACCTCGCCGCCGGTAAAGGCGTCAACACCCTTGATGATGAGGTCGTCGCCGGCAATACGCACCTGCGCGCCCAGCGCGGTGAGCTCGCGGGTGGTGGTGGCCAGGCGGTCGGATTCCTTGATACGCAGGCGGGCGCAATCGCGGATAAAGGTGCGGCCCTGTGCCAGCGAGGCCACGGCCGAGATAACGGGCACCAGGTCGGGAATGTCGTGGGCGCTCATCTCAAAGCCGGCGAGCTTGTCGGACTGCACGGTGGCGGCGTTGGTGGAGCGCACGATGCGGGCGCCAAAGCGCGAAAGCGCGGCAAGCACGTTGCGGTCGCCCTGTGCGGAGCTCAGGGACACGCCCTCGACGGTGATGGGGTCGGTGCCGATAGCGCCGGCACACAGCCAAAAGGCAGCGTTGGACCAGTCGCCCTCGACGGCCACGCTGCCGGGCGTGCGGTACGAGCCGCTGCTCACGCGGAAGTTCGTGACCTCGGGCTGGCCGTCCTTGGCCGGAATGCGCTCGACGTTGACCTCAACGCCAAAGGCCTTCATGGCCTGGATCGTTAGGTTGATGTAGGGGCGGCTCTCAATGAGGCCAGTCACCTGCACACAGGAGGGCTGGGCGAGCAACGGGGCTGCCAGCAGCAGGCCGGAGATATACTGCGAGCTTACGTTGCCCGGCAGCACAAAGGTGCCCGGGCGCATGCGTCCGCTTGTCTTGAGCGGAAAACCGCCCAGACCCTGTAGGTCGCAGCCGGCGGCAATGATCTCGTCCGAGAGCGGGGACAGCGGGCGTGCGCCTAGGCGGCCCTGTCCCACAAAGGTTGCCTCTGCCCCCAGCGCGCAGGCGACGGGCAGCATAAAGCGGAGCGTTGAGCCGCTCTCGCCGCAGTCGAGCGTGCCGCCGGCAAGGGCCTTGAGCAGGCCGAACTCAATGCTCTTCATGGTGGGGTGGACCTGGAAGCCGTCCTCGACGGTCTCGATGCGGGCGCCGAGCGCCGTGAGGCAGCGGACCGTGGCCTCAATATCGGCGCAGGTGGTGTTGCAGGTCACATGCGTCTCTCCGTTGGCAAGGGCAGCGCAGATGATGAGACGGTGCGCCATCGACTTGGACGCGATGGCGGGAACGGTGCCCTTAAGCGGGGACGGGGTGATGCGGGCTAGCATGCGGATGCGTCTCCCTTCTGGCCGAGGCCCTCGGCAATGAGTTCGTGGAAAGTGGAAAGCGGCGTGCGGTCGATGCTGCAGCGGCCAATGCCGTGCGGAATCACCAGGTCGATGGTGTCGCCCGCGCGCTTCTTGTCGTGGAGCGCCTCGGCAAAGACGGCATCGGCATTGAGGTCGCAGCGGGTCTTGAGGCCGTGGCGGGCGCAGAGCTCCTCAATACGGCCGGGCAGTGCAGCATCGCAAACGCCGTGCAGGGCCGCGGCGCGCGTGATGATGCCCATGCCGATCGACACGCAGTTGCCGTGTCCGAGCTCAAAGTGCTCGCAGGCCTCGACGGCGTGTCCGGCGCTGTGTCCAAAGTTGAGCAGCTTGCGCTGGTTGGTTTCGTGCTCGTCGGCGACGACCACGGCGCGCTTGATGTCGATGTTGCGGGCGATGATGAGTGCTACGCGGGCCACATCGCGGTTGAGCAGCTCCAGCGTGAGCGGGGTCTTCTCCAGCTCGGCGAAAAGCTCCGGGTCGGCGATCACGGCGTGCTTGACGACCTCGCCGCAGCCGTCGGCGAACTGCTCGGGCGTGAGGGTGGCCAGGCACCCCACGTCGGCGATAACCACGCTCGGCTGCCAAAAGGCGCCGGCCAAGTTCTTGCCGGCAGCCAGGTCGATGGCGGTCTTGCCGCCCACCGACGAATCCACCATGGCGAGCAGGCTCGTCGGGATCTGCACAAACTTGCAGCCGCGCATGTAGGTCGCGGCCACAAAGCCCGCCACATCGCCCACGACGCCGCCCCCGAGTGCCACGATCACGTCGGAGCGCGAAAGCTCGTGCTCGGCCACAAACTCCAAAATGGCAACATAGGTTTCGGCGCGCTTATGGGCCTCGCCGGCCTCGAAGGTGCAGATGCTCACCTCGTAGCCTGATGCCTCCAGGCTCTGCTTAACGGGCATCTGGTAGAGCGGGCCTACGTTGGTGTCCGTCACGATGACGGCCTTGGTGCCGCCGGCAGTGGCGCGCACGAGCGGTCCCGCCTGCTCCAGCAAAAACGTGCCAACATGCACCTGGTAGGGGCGTGCGGTGTCGATATCGATGGTAATCGCCATAAGCTTCGGTCCTTTCGACCTGGCGTGATAGGTGGTCTAGTGGGAGGCCTCGTCGTCGAGTGCGCGCTTAATGCGGTCGCCCTCGGCAAGGAGATTCTCCAGATAGCGCTGGTCGCGGTTCTTGAGCGCACGGCTGTAGGCGCCAAGCGACTCGATCAGATGGTCGATCTCGAAGGCGAGCGCGTCGGCGTCGTCGATCATGAGCTCGGACCACATTTGCGGGTTGAGGTGCGCCACGCGGGTGAGATCGCGGTAGCTACCGGCCGAAAAGCCGTGGTGGACCTGGGCGGTGGGGCTTTTGACGTAGGCGTTGGATACCACGTGCGCAAGCTGGCTCGTGAAGGCGATGACGCGGTCGTGCTCGGCGGCGCTGGTCACGCTGAACTTGCCAAAGCCCAAGGGGCGCACCATCTCGCGCACCTGGCCCAAAAGCTCCAGCTTGAGCGCATCGTCTACCGCGGGCGGTACGAGCACCAGCGGGGCGCCCTGGAACAGGTCGGCACGAGAGTTAGCGTAGCCCGAGAACTGGGTGCCCGCCATGGGGTGCGCGCCCACAAAGTAAAAGCCGTGCTCGCGGGCAAGCTCAAAGGCACGGTCACACACGATGCCCTTGACGCCCACCGTGTCGATCACCACGGGGCCCATGATGGCGTCGGTGTCGGTGGCGTCGGCGAGCGCCTTGGCGTGCGTCTCGAGCCACTCGATGCATGCCTCGGGGTAGCAAGCCAGGACGATGATGTCGCATTCGCCGAGTGTCTTGTCGTTGAGCTCTCCGGCGACAGTGCCCATGCTGGCGGCCGTCATGACATCGTCATCGGGGTCCCAGGCCAGCACGCGGACGCCCGCCTGTGCATAGCCGCGGGCAAAGCTACCGCCGATGAGGCCAAGGCCGACGATGCCGGCGCACTTGGGGCCGCCCTGGTTAACGCGCGCGTTTCTCACCGTACCCATGGGCTACTCCATGGTCTCTTGGCAGACAACCTCGCGGATGGCTCGGATGCGGCGCATGGTGTCGTCGAACTGATCGGGGGTGAGGGCCTGGGCGCCGTCGGACCAGGCGCGGCTCGGCTCGTCGTGGACCTCGATCTCCAAGCCGTTGGCACCGCAGGCGGTCGCGGCGAGCGCCATGGGCTCGACGTAGCGGGTGTAGCCGGTGGCGTGGCTGGGGTCGGCGACGACGGGCAGGTGCGACAGGTGGTGCAGCACCGGCACGGCGTTAAGGTCGAAGGTGTTGCGGGTGCGGGTCTCGAAGGTGCGGATACCGCGCTCGCACAGGATGACGTTGTCGTTGCCCTCGCTCATGATGTACTCGGCTGCCATAAGCAGCTCGTCGATCGTGCCGGACATGCCGCGCTTGAGCAGAATCGGGGTTTGGGTCTTGCCGACCTCCTTGAGCAGGGGGAAGTTCTGGGCGTTGCGGGCGCCGATCTGCATGACGTCAATCTTCTTGTCCAAGAAGACCTGCACGTCGCGTGGATCCATGATCTCGGTGACGATCGGCATGTCGAGCTCGGCGGATGCCTCGCATAGCAGGTCCAGGCCGGCGGGGCCCATGCCCTGGTAGGCGTAAGGGGAGGTGCGGGGCTTGTAGGCGCCGCCGCGCAGCATCGTGGCGCCGGCGGCCTTTACGCGGCGCGCGATGCGAATGAGGTTCTCGCCCTCGACGGAGCAGGGACCGGCGATGACTTGGAACTGGTCGCCGCCGATCTTGACGCCGTGGCCGCAGTCGATAATTGAATCCTCGGGGTGGAACTTGCGGTTGGCACGCTTAAAGGGCTCGGAGACGCGCTGCACGCGCTCGACGACGTCCATGGACTCGAGCAGGAACGGGTCGATCTTGGTCGTATCGCCCACCAGGCCGATGATGGTCTCGTTCTCGCCGCGCGAGACGTCGGTCTTGAGACCCTTCTTCTCAATCCAGCTGACGATATGGCCGACGGCCTCGTCGCTGGCGCTCTGCTTTAAAATTGCAATCATGGTGTGCCTCTCACCTCGATGGATAACTTTTGCAAAAACGGCCCGCATCGCGAGCCGTGTATATATGGTGCATGAGAGTTTATACTATCTGACTCGCTTTTGCCTTCTAAAGTGGGCCGTTGCGCCGCGTCTTCCTCGGAATTGCAAAGCTTTTTCTTTTATTTTGATAGCCCGTGGCGCACTTGGGTATAATGCTAATCGTTCGCCCTATTAGCTCAGGGGATTAGAGCGTCTGCCTCCGGAGCAGAAGGCCGTTGGTTCGAATCCAACATGGGGCACCATCGAACGTAAGACCGTCCGAACCTCGCATGGTCCGGGCGGTTTTCTTATACCGACGCGACGTGATGGGACGTGGTATGGCAGCAACGGATATCGAGCGCGGGCTTTCGACCGCCGAGGTCGAGGAGCGCATCGCCGCCGGTAAGATCAACCGCAACATGGAGCTCAAGACCAAATCGGTCCGCGAGCTCATCATCGAGAACCTCTGCACGCTGTTCAATCTAATCAATGCGGTCTTGGCGATTCTGGTCATTATGACCGGATCGTTTAAGAACCTGACGTTCCTGTTCGTGGTGTTCCTCAATACCGCCATCGGCGTCATCCAGTCCATGCGCTCCAAGAAGATGGTCGATAAGCTCACACTGCTGACCTCTAAGAAGGCCATCGCGGTGCGCGACGGTGCCGAGGTGGAGCTCGACTTGGACCAGATCGTGCTCGACGACATCATTCGCCTGGGGCGCGGTGACCAGATTCCGGCCGACGCCGTGGTGGTATCGGGCGAGGCGCTCGTTAACGAGAGCCTGCTGACGGGCGAGAGCGATCTCATCAAAAAGCAGCCCGGCTCCGAGCTCATGAGCGGCAGTTTTATCGACTCGGGCCTGCTGCGCGCCCGCGTTATCCATGTTGGTGCCGACAACTACGTGGCAAAGATCAACAATGAGGCCAAGTACGTCAAAAAGGTCAATTCCGAGATCATGAACGCGCTCAACGCCATCGTGCGCTTCGCGAGCCTCATAATGATTCCGCTCGGCCTGGCGCTCTTTACCTCGAGCGTGAGCGAGCTGTGGGATGCCGCCGGTACGCCGGGCGATAGCGCGCTTTCGTGGTGTTTTTCCGAACTGCTTGCCGGTCGCGTGCCCTCGTCGGCGCTGCTGTCCACGGTGGGCGCTCTTTTGGGCATGATTCCGCAGGGCCTGGTGCTGCTGACCTCGTCGGTGCTTGCCATCGCCACGGTGCGTCTGGCGCGCCGCAAGGTGCTCGCGCAGCAGCTCTACTGCATCGAGACGCTTGCGCGCGTCGACGTGCTGTGCCTGGACAAGACGGGCACCATCACGTCGGGTCGCATGGAGGTCGAGGGCACCTATCCGTTGCCGATCGAGGGCGCTGGCATGGGCGCGGGGGAGAGCGAGGCGTCTGTCCCCGTCGAGACCACGGTCCTCGATTTTGCGCTCGCCAACGTGGCGCGTGCTACTTCGGCAGACGCCAACGAGACCTGTCAGGCGCTGCTCAACTACTACGCCGACCGCCCGGTCGAGGTGTCCGAGCCGCTGGCGGTCATTCCGTTCTCGTCGTCCAAAAAGTGGAGCGGCGCCTCGTTTGCGCAAGGTTCCTATGTGATGGGCGCGGCGCAATTTGTGCTTTCGGAGCGCGCCTTTGCGCAGGTCGAGAACCGTGTGGCCGAGCTAGCCGATACCTGCCGCGTGCTTGTGGTGGCCCGTGTGGACGGCTTTACACCCGATGGCGATATGGTGGGCGAGGCAGAGCCTGTGGGCTTTGTGACCATTCGCGATGAGATCCGCTCCTCGGCCGCCGAGACCATCGGCTACTTTAACGAGCAGGGCGTGACCCTCAACGTGATCAGTGGCGACGACCCGCGTACGGTGTCGTCGATCGCGCGCGTGGTGGGCGTGCCGGGGGCGGACGCTTATGTGGACGCCACGACGCTCGATACGCCGTCCAAGATTGATGCGGCGGTGGACCGCTATCACGTCTTTGGTCGCGTGACCCCGCAGCAAAAGCGCGAGCTCGTGCAGGCGCTCAAGCGTCGCGACCATACCGTTGCCATGACGGGCGACGGCGTCAACGACGTGCTGGCGCTCAAGGAAGCCGACTGTTCCGTGGCTATGGCCGCCGGTTCCGATGCCGCGCGCAACGTGGCCGAAATCGTGCTGGTCGACAACGATTTTGCCTCGATGCCCGCCGTGGTGGCCGAGGGCCGTCGCTCCATCAACAACCTGCAGCGCTCTGCGGCGCTGTTTCTGACCAAGACGCTGTTCTCGATGGGCTTGGCGGCACTGTGTATCGCGTTTCCGCCGTATCCCTTCGAGCCGATCCAGATGACGCTCATCAATTTCTTCTGCATCGGCGCGCCGGGCTTTGTGCTGGGTTTGGAGCCCAACAACGCCCGCGTGAAGGGGTCATTCTTGACCAACGTGCTCAAGCGTGCGCTGCCGGCGTCGCTGGCGGTTATTATGGCTGCGGCGCTCGATATCTTTGTGGCGCGCGTGTTCGGCTTTAACCAGCTCACCCTATCGACCATGTGCCTGCTTACGTCGTGCGCGGCGAGCGTGAGCCTGATCTGGCGCATCTCGCAGCCGCTCACTCCCTTGCGCGTGGTGCTCTTTGTATTTGTCGTCGTCGGCATCTTGGCGGGTGTTATCGGATTCCCGGAGCTGCTGTCCATCGCTAATCTTTCGACGGGCGAGGCCGTTATCTTGCTGGCGATCGTCGTCTTTACCTGCACGGTGTTCTTTAAGCTCGCCACGATGATGGATTCGCTTAAGCCGCGCCGTCGCCATGCTGCTACCGGCTTTGGCCGTGGCGTTCGCGTCCGTTTGGGTCGCGGCGGCGGCAAGGTGAGCTCGACGGGTTCAACCGCCCAGCGTTTTGCCAAGCGCGTCGCCGCCGATATGGCGCAGCGCCGTGAAGAGCGCACCGCTCGCGAGGCCGAGGTTCGCGCGCTCGAGGGCGTGGAAAAGGCCCAGCCCAAGAAAAAGAAAGGTGCGGGTACCAAACGTTCGCAGGTGACCAAGTCCGCCCAGGGCATTAAGGTCTCGATGCCGAGCAAAAAGAAAAAGCCTGCAAAGAAGGCCTAGCCCCAGTTGCGTCGGGGATGATTTTTCTGGGACGGGGATTAAAAAATCATTGTGTACCTAATGATTTTTTAATCCCCGTCCCAGAAAAATCATCCCCCCAAATAGACTACCCTGGCGATGTTGAATTGGTGCCTTGTTCCTGTGGGGCCGTGGCGATGTTATGCTCTAACCTCGATTGTTTGAATTGCTTCGAAAAGAGGATGCCGTGATCTGCCCGCATTGCCTTAAGACTATCGAGGACGGCGCCTCGTTCTGCCCCTACTGCAACGCCTATGTGGGTCCGGGCGATGGTCCCGAGCACACCGAGTTCGTGTTCTGTGAGGGCTGCGGTGCCCGTCTTTCTCCGCATGATCGTACGTGCCCCAAATGCGGACGCCCCGCTCCGGGTATCCTCTCCGAGGACGCGGCCGCATCCGACCTGGCAGCGGGCCGCACGGCGGGCTTTCCGCGCCTAACGCAAGAGCAGATCGATACCGAGGTGCCGCATGCGCCGGCCTCTGCCGCTGCGGTGCTTTCGGATGCCGCTGATCCTAACGAGACCTGCGTGCTGCCGGCTTTCGATAAGGATTTCGGTATCCCCAAGGTCGATATTCCCACGCCCGTTTCCCTGCATGACGATGCTCAAAAACCCAAGCGCAAGGTGCACCCCGACGAGGACGCCTATCACAAGCACAAGCGTCATATCCCCAAGCCGCTCATCGTCATCGCGGTCCTTGCCGTCCTTTGCGGCGGTGCCTATTGGTTCGTGACAGCCGATCCCATGGGTGTCATGCCTGGCTTCTATGACCAGTTTGGCCAGGCCGCGCAGACGACCTTCCCTACGCGCCAAAAGGGCGAGGCGACTGAGGACGATACCAAGCAGGACGATTCTGCCGAGGTGGTCCAGGAAGAAACCGTGCTCACCGATGATCAGCTCTATACCAGGCTCGACGGTCTGTATCAGACTATCGTGTCCTACGGTGACGAGGACCAGATCGGCGAGGTCATCGATTCCTTTAACAACGGCTATCTCCGATCGCCGCTGTCCACCCGTCAGGAGCTGTCGCAGAGTGCCTACGCCCTGCGCGACCAGATCAAAAAGACGCAAGATGAGCTCAACAACCTTAAGTATCAGGACGATACGGTCTATGCGGATGACATCGCCCACTTAAAGCAGCTTGCCGAGTGGATGTTCGAGCGTGTCGACGTGATCTGCCAGAGTTGGGACATCTCGCTGGCCATTCCTGATGGTGAGTCGATGAGTTCCCACCAAAGCGAGATCCTGGCGCCCATCGCGCAGGGCGGCAACAGCGCGCTGAACCAGTACGACGCCAATGTGGGTTCCTGGAAGCCGCAGCAGCGTTCCTAAAATTAGTTCGCCATAGTCGGCATAACCTACGTGCGCAATTGATGTAAGCGCATGCTTATTGCTACAATTCGTACAAATATGCTTTAAACGCACGAGGAAGGAACCACATGTTTGGTTTTAAGAAAGAGCTCTACACGCCCGAGTATCAGCTTGCCGGCGACGAGTGCGCCGTTATCGAGACGTCGAAGGGTACCATCAAGGTCAAGTTTGACGGCGAGGGCGCTCCCATTCATGTCGCGAACTTCTGCGAGCTTTCCACGATGGGTTTCTATGATGGCCTTAAGTTCCATCGCTATGTGCCCGGCTTTGTCATTCAGGGCGGCGACCCCAATACCCGCGATATGTCCGGCGCCGACGTCGCTGCCGGTCTTGAGGGCCCCGACGGCATGCCCGGTACCGGTGGTCCCGGCTACTGCATCAAGGGCGAGTTTGCCACCAATCCGCGCAACAGCCATGTCGATGGTGCCCTTGCCATGGCACGCTCCATGGACCCCGATTCCGCGGGTTCGCAGTTCTACTTCTGCCTGGGCGCCCAGCATAACCTCGATTCCGGTTACACCGTCTTTGGTACCACGGTCGAGGGTCTCGATGTGATTTCGCAGCTGCGTGCCGGCGACGAGATCGTCCATGTCGAGATCGTTCACGAGTAAAGGGGACTTCCTTGAATAGCCAGCTGATCCAACAGGGCCGCGCCGCTTACCGCGCGGGTGATTTTTCCGCTGCAGCCCAGATGCTTGGGGCGGCAAAGACTCCCGATGAGATTATGGGCGAGGCCGATCACCTTCGTGGCAACGCCTTGATGCACCTGGGCATGTATGCCGAGGCCGCCGAGGCCTACGCCGCTGCCCTCAATGACGGCACCTATGGCAAGCGCGGCGCGCTGCTCACCAACCGCGGCAAGGCACTCGCCGCCGTGGGCGACTACACGACGGCCGCCCAGGCGTTCTCTGCTGCTACGCAGGACGCTTCCTATGCCACGCCGTTTAAGGCCTATCTGGGTCTGGGTAACGCGCTGTTCCAGTCGGGCGACTATGCCAACGCGGGTACTGCCTTCCGTCAGGCTGCCATCGACGGCGCCAATCCGGCTCCTGCCGCCGCACTCGGCGAGCTTGGTCGTTGCTTCATTAAGCTCGGCCGTCCGGCGGATGCCGTGGAGACCTACCGCACGGCTATCGACTTTGCCGGCCCCCGCGACGACACGCGTGCGCTCAACGCCGGCATGGGTCAGGCACTTTCTGCCGCCGGCCGCCCCTCCGACGCACTCGACGCCTTTAACGCCGCTACTGCCGATGGCATCTACCAGCTCACCTCCGAGCAGGCCGATGAGCTTGCCCGCGTGCACGATTCGCTTGCCGCGCTGTCTGCCCAGACGGCTATGGCCACGGCTCCGGCGCCCGCGATGGACGCTCCTGCCGTCGATCCGCTCGATCCTACGGGCGCGACCGGTCAGTTTATGCCCGATCCCTCGGACACCGGCTTCTTTACGCTGTCCGAGTCCGAGATGGTCCAGCAGGACCGTCAGGATCGTAAGCAGGCCAAGGTTCGTCGCCGCCATCGCCACACGGGTCTCAAAGTCTTCATCGTGCTGCTTCTGCTCATTTTGATCGCCGCGGGCGGTCTGGGCTTTGCCTACACGCGCGGCTTTGGCTTCCCGTCCCAGGAGTCTGTCGTTACCGATCTGTTCCAGGCTGCCGGCGACGGTGACACCGCAAAGGCCGAGTCTTGCCTGGCCTCGAGCCTGTCCGAGGACGCCAAGTCGATGATCATCTCCTCGATTCCGCAGGGTGCCACCGTGTCCGTCGAGGGCATGGATCAGTCCATGACCGAGACGACCGCTAAGGTTAAGGCATCGCTGTCCAAGGGCGGCGAGCAGGAGTACACCGTCAAATTCGTGCGCTCCGATAACCATATCGGTTGGGCCGTTTCCTCGCTCGATATGGATTTCTCGGCTGCTGACAACCAGTAGTGACCTTATGGGATTTAGCTTTGCCCGGCGCTTCACCGCAAGTGAGGTGCCGGGCTTGCGCTAGTATGATGAGCTAGTAGTTTTCCAGCAATCATCCAACACATCAGGAGTTGCGTTGTTTTCTTTGATGGATATGTTCTTCGGTAGCTATGCGGGCGATCTTGCCATCGACCTCGGCACCGCAAATACGCTTGTCTCCGTGCGCGGCAAGGGCATCGTCATTCGCGAGCCCTCTGTTGTCGCCATCGACAAGAACGACGAGCGCATCCTGGCGGTCGGTATCGAGGCAAAGCGCATGCTCGGCCGTACGCCCGGCAACATCGTGGCCGTTCGTCCCCTGAAGGACGGCGTCATCGCCGACTTCGATGTTACCGAGGCCATGCTTCGCTACTTTATCGACAAGGCGTCCGAGAAGCGCTATCCGTGGACCCCGCGTCCGCGCGTTGTCGTCTGCGTTCCCTCCGGCGTCACGTCGGTCGAGAAGCGTGCCGTATTTGAGGCCACGATCCAGGCTGGCGCTCGCCAGGCCTACCTGATCGAAGAGCCCATGGCTGCCGCTATCGGCGCCGATCTGCCCGTCGAGGAACCCACCGGCTCCATGGTCATCGACATCGGCGGCGGTACCACCGAGGTTGCCGTTATCGCTATGGGCGGCATCGTCGTCTCGCAGTCCATCCGTATTGCCGGCGACGAGTTCGATCAGGCTATCCTCACGCACGTTCGAGATGCCTACAACCTGGCCATCGGCGAGCGTACGGCAGAGGACATCAAGATCAAGGTCGGTTCCGCCGTGCCGCTCAAGGACGAGCTCGATGTCGAGGTCAACGGCCGCGACGTGATCACCGGTCTGCCCAAGACCGTGCGCATCGAGAGCGAGGAGATCCGTCGCGCGCTCAACAAGCCGCTCGACGAGATGGCTAAGGCCGTCAAGGACGCACTCGATGCCACGCCGCCCGATCTTGCCTCGGACCTTATGTACTACGGCATTTTGCTGACTGGTGGCGGCGCGCTGCTGCGCGGTCTCGACGTGCGCCTGCGCGATGAGACCGGCGTTTCGGTCAACGTCAGCCCCACGGCGCTCGATAACGTCGTTAACGGCTGTGCCCGCGTGCTCGAGGCCAATGCGTTTGATGGCGGCTTCGTCCAGACCAATGCTTAATTTCCAAAAGGTGGATTCCATTTGGCACGATCTTCGGGTTTCTCCACAAATCTGAATACCAAGCGACAATCAACGGGTATGCGCCCGTTGATTGTTTTCAGCCTGATTTCGGTGTTGCTGCTCACGTTTTACATCCGCGAGGGCGAGGCAGGACCGATTCATGCCGTGCGTTCGGGCGTAACGACGATTACCTCGCCGGTGCGCTTTGTGGGCTCGGCTGTGGCGGCTCCCTTCAATGCGATTGGCAACGTGTTCTCTAACCTTACGGCGTCGCAGGACACGCTTGACGAGCTTAAGAAGCAAAACGAGGAACTGACCTCTAAGGTCGCCGAGCTTTCTGAGGCTCAAAAGACTGCCGAGCGCCTGGAGGGGCTGGTCGGCCTGCAGTCGACCTACAACCTTAAATCGACCGCAGCTCGTATCGTTGGTGCCTCGGGCGATGCCTGGACCTCGACCGTCACGATTGATAAGGGTTCTGCCGACGGGCTTACCATCAACATGCCTGTGACGAGTTCGGCCGGTGTTATCGGCCAGATTATCGAGGTATCGGCCAAAACGTCGACCGTGCGCCTGATTGGCGACGAGAACTCGGGCGTGTCCGCCATGGTGCAGGATACGCGCGCCCAGGGCATGCTGCAGGGTCAGGCTGACGGCACGCTGCGTCTTGAGTACGTGAGCGTCGACTCCGATGTTAAGGTTGGCGACATCATCGTGACCTCGGGCATCGGTGGCGTGTTCCCCAAGGGTCTACCGCTCGGCACCGTCTCGTCGGTTGAGAAATCGGCAAACGATGTGTACTACACCATTGTGGTGCGCGCCCAGACGACGGCCGAGAACAACGAGGAAGTGCTGGTCATCACCTCGCTGACCGATGAACAGTCGGCCTCGGATGAGGACGTGAGCACGGCCAACAGCACGCCGCAGGGAACGTCGCGCGATGCTGCGACCAAGACGAAGGACGAGAGCTCGGATGACAGTTCCGACACGTCCGAGACGACCGATTCCGGCTCGAACGAATAGGGGGGCATGTCCATGGATCTACACGAGCAGGGGATGAGCTCCCGAACGTTTGTGATCGCCGCCATTGTGTGCGTGCTGCTGCAGGCAGGCCTGGCACCGCAGATCTCCATTGCGGGCGGTCGCGTCAACTTCATGATTATCCTGGTGTGCCTAAGCGTGTTCTCGGGCGACCAGACCCGTGCCGTCGTGTGCGGTTTTTGCAGCGGCTTGTTCTATGACCTGTCCGCTGCCGTGCCGGTGGGCGTTATGTCGCTCCTGCTGACCGTGGGTTCTTTTGCCCTGGTGCACAGCGCCGTCGGTCAGACGGGCGGTACCCCGAGTGCGCGCGGCGTCACCGTGGGCGCCTTCGCGCTCGTCATTAATGTGATCTACAGCATCATCTTGCTGTTTATGGGTTTGGAGACGAGCTTTGTCGTGGCGATCTTCGGCCATGCGCTGCCGTCCTCGATCCTGACGGGTCTGGTTGCCATTCCGTTTTTGATGTCCGGCGTCGTGCCGCAGTCCGGCTATGGATTCTCCGCACGTGGCGGACGCCAGACGGGTATGCGCTTTAAGCCCAAGACCCGCAAGCTCAAATAGGGGAGGCCCGTAGATGTCTTCCCAGATGACGGTTATTATCGCCGGTATCGTGCTGGTTGTGGCCATCGTGGTCGCGCTGGTCATCATGCGTCGAGGCGATTCCCGTTTTACCTACGATACACAGCATGGAACGGCCCCGCGCGCCACCGAGGGCGAGGGCAATACCGCGGCGACCGCCTTTAAGGGCCGCTTTTCCATCCTCACCACGGGTGTGGGCGCGATGTTTGCGGCACTTGCCGTCAAGCTGTGGGGCATGCAGATGGTCTCGTCGGACTATTACGAGAAGCAGGCCAATAGTAATCAGACTCGCACCGTTACCACACCCGCTGTGCGCGGCCGCATCCTCGACCGCAATGGCGTGGCGCTTGTCCAGAACCGTCCCTCACTTGCTGTCGTGGCCTACCGCGACCTTGCCGAGGATGAGGTTCTGGTTCGCCATCTTGCCAACGTGCTTGGAATGCCTTATGTGGCGGTCCTTCGCAATATTCAGGACAATACAGAGGGCGCTCAGAGCCTGCATACCATCGCGACGGACGTCCGTCGCTCCACGGTTGCCTATATCAAGGAACACGCCGGCGAGTTCCCGGGCGTCAAGATTGCCGAGCGTACCGAGCGCCAGTATCCATACGGCGAGACGGCATGCCATATCTTGGGCTATACCGGCACCATTACCTCCGAGCAGCTCGAGGCCCAGAATAAGAAAACCTCTGGCGATGATGATGCTTCTGCTGGCAAGATTACGTACCAGTCGGGCGATATCGTGGGCCAGGCGGGCGTTGAGAGCTACTACGAAAACCTGCTGCAGGGTATTCGTGGCGAGCAGACCGTCAAGGTCGATGCCTCGGGCAATGTGACCGGTCAGGCCGGCGCCGTGCCCGCGAAGGCCGGCTCCGACATTAAGCTCACGCTCGACCTTAAGATCCAACAGGCCTGTGAGACGGCGCTGGCGAGCGCTATCGAGCTTGCCAAGACCACTGGCTACAGCAATGCCGGCAACGGCGCTGTGGTGTGTCTCGATCCCAACAATGGCGAGATCCTGGGCATGGCGAGCCAGCCCAAGTTCGATCCGTCCGTCTTTATCGGCGGCGTCTCAAATGACGTGTGGACCGAGCTCAATGATGACAAGGGTTCGCACCCGCTGCTCAACCGCGCCATTAGCGGACAGTACATGTCGGCCTCGACCATCAAGCCGCTCTCGGCACTGGCCGGTCTTGAGTTTGGAACCTACACTTCAACGCAGACAACCAACTGCACGGGCTATTGGACGGGCCTGGGCAAGGCTTGGGGCAAGCGCTGCTGGCTGACTTCTGGCCACGGCACCATGACGCTGCAGTCGGGTATCGCCAACTCGTGCGACCCCGTCTTCTACGACATGGGCAAGGCGTTCTTCTATGACGAGCAACATCCCGAGGGCCTGCAGGAGGTCTTTCGTCGCTGGGGCCTAGGCAAGACCTGCGGCATTGATCTGCCGAGTGAGGGCGCGGGCCGTATTCCCGATGCTGAGTGGAAAGAGTCGTACTTTACCGACGCCTCTGCCGAGGACCGCAAGTGGAATGCCGGCGATATGACCAACATTGCCATCGGCCAGGGCGACATTCTGGTGACGCCCCTGCAGATGGCGTGCGCCTATATGGGTCTTGCCAACGGCGGCAAACAGTACGTGCCTCACGTGTTTATGTCTGCCGTGTCGCGCGATGGCGACGGTGATGCCTATAAGTACAACGGCAAGGGCAAGAAGAAGCGCCTGGAGGCCAAGATCAACAGTGATTCGGATTTGGCTCTTGTTCGCAACGGCATGCACGACGTGATTTACACGGCATCGACGTCCCTGGCGGCTCACTTTGGCACCCTGACGCCGCAGGTATACGGCAAGTCGGGCACGGGTGAGAAAAGTGGCGAGGACGAATACGCGTGGTTCTGCGCCTATGCACCGGCCGATGACCCCAAGTATGTCATCGCTACTGTCCTGGAGCAGGGCGGCGGCGGCTCAGATACCGCGATGCATGTCGTGCGCGACGTGCTTGGCGTGATTTATGACGAGCCCGATACCTCTTCGGCCTCGGGCGATTCTTCGGTTCGATAGGAGGTTGCGATGGATTTTTCTCCGGCGGATCTGTTCCGTTCAACCAAGACCGGCTCTCGCAGCAGCCTGGACCGTGTCAACAAGCAACTTTCGGCCTCGCGCGGCACGTTTCGCCAAAAGGTGCATATCGGTGTGCTCGTGGCTACTGTGGCGCTCGTCGCCTACGGTGCCATCATCATCTGGTCGGCTTCGCAGTTTAAGGCCGATGCTTCGTTCTCACGCCATCTGCTGGGAATTGGCATCGGAGCGGTGCTGGCGGTGCTGGTCTGGCGTACCGATCTGCGCGGTATTTCCAATTTCTCGACGGCGTTGCTCGTCATCGACTTGATCGTGATCCTCTCGCCCAAGATTCCGGGTCTGTCCTATACGGGCGGTCTGGGCATGACGGGCTGGATCAAGATTCCCGGTATCGGCTTGACATTCCAGCCGGTTGAGCTTGCCAAGCTCATCACCATCTTCTTTATTGCTACGCTTGGCTCGCAGTATAACGGTCGCATCGATACCGTTCGCGACTACGTCAAGCTCTGCGGCATGCTGTCCATTCCGTTTTTGGCCGTCGTTGCCATGGGCGACCTGGGCTCGGGCCTGGTCGTGCTGGTTTCGGGCGCCATCGTCATTTGTATGAGCGGTGCACGCCGCGAATGGGTGCTGTCGACCCTGGCCCTGCTCGTGGGCCTGGTGGCCCTCGTTCTGGCGCTCGATTCGGTCTTTGATTCGTTGCTCGGCCACGATGTGCTCATCAAGCAGTATCAGATGAACCGTCTGACGGTCTTTATCGACCCCGATAATGCCGATTCGGACGATGCCTACAACCTGCAGCAGTCGCTTATCGCCGTTGGCTCGGGCGGCTTCTTTGGTAAGGGTTTGGGCCATGCGACGCAGTCGGCCGGCGGCTTTCTGCCTGAGTTCCACACCGACTTCGTCTTCGCCTTCCTGTCCGAGACCTTTGGTTTTTGCGGTTCCTTTTTTCTCCTGTGCCTCTACGTGCTGCTGATCTTTTCGACGATTCGCGTCGCCTTTAAGTGTGAGTCGCTGTTCCTTCGTCTGTCGTGCGTAGGTATCGTCGGCATGTGGGCATTCCAGACCTTCGAGAACATCGGCATGTGCATCGGCATGATGCCGATTACCGGTATTCCGCTACCGTTTATTAGCTTTGGTTCGTCTTCGATGATGATCCAACTGCTGACGGTGGGTATCGTACAATCCATATGGCGGCATCGTTCGGGCGCCGCGTAACCGCTGGAGGGGTTTGCTATGAAAATTCCCGTAGATAAGCTTACCCGCGCTTTTAAGATGGGCGCGTCCGTTAAGAAGGATTCCGATACGCCGGTGCGCGTCTCGGTCTATCTGGATTCGTCCGCCTCGCGCTTTCTGGCCGAGACGGTGCGTGACGCCTTTGTGCCGCAGACGACCTCGGGCATTGTGCGCGTCGAGCGTCTGGGGGAGGAGCGAATTGCTCCAAAGACCGATACCGATGTGGTGCTGGTGCTCTCGTGTGGTTCCGACCGCTTGGAGAGTGCCGTGCAGGAGCTCGTGATCGCCGGCGCGCCCGTGTGCGTGCTTGCCGAGTCTGCTGTGGAGGTGCCGTTTATCGAGGAGTCCACGCCCATGCTCGGCGTGGTAGCGGCAACCGATAAGACGTATCTGCTCGAGACGCTTGCCCGCTGGATTCTCGATCGCACCGACAAGGAAACGGCTTTTGCGGCGAACTTTGCCTTCATGCGCATCGCGGCGGCCAATCGTATCATCACCTCGTGCGCGCTCACCAATATGGCGACAGGTGCGCTGGTGTTTTTGCCGGGCGCCGATTATCCCGTTATGGCGCTGGCGCAGGTGGGCATGCTCTTTGAGCTCGCTGCCGTCTTTGGACGCGGCATTAAGCCTGAGCGCGGCTACGAGGTCGCGGGCGTGCTTGCCGGCGGTCTTGTGATCCGAGCGGTCACCCGCGCACTTGTCAAGCAGACGCCGCATATTGGGTTTGCCGTCAAGGCGCTCACTGCCGCCGCGGGCACCTATGGCATGGGCCGTGCGCTCGTTTCGCTCTACGAGCGCGATGTCGACTACAGCCGTGCCAACGAGGTGGTCACTGCCACGTTCTCCCGCGTTCGCGATCTGGTGACCACGGTCGCGGGCGCTACCCGTCCTATGGCGTCCTATCAGGACGCATCAGATCTCGCTGCTTAGGGGTTTTCCGTTGCGCGTTGCATACCAAGACTGTTTTCATTTAATTGAGCCGTTGCTCGCCAAGGTCGAGAAGCCGAGTCGCTATATCGATCACGAGTGGGGCACGCTTTCCAAGGCCGATGCCGACTACCGTTGCTGCCTGATCTATCCGGATGTGTACGAGGTCGGTCTGCCCAACCAGGGTATCGCCATCCTCTACAACATCCTTAACCAGGCCGAGGGCATCTCCTGCGAGCGCGGCTATGTGCCGTGGCCCGATATGGGCGACGCCATGCGCGAGGCAGGCATTCCGCTGCTCTCGCTCGAGGGTGCAGCGCCGGTCGCTTCGTTTGATATCGTCGGTCTGCATGTGCCGCACGAGATGGCGGTGACGAACTTCCTCGAGGCACTCGACCTCGCTGGCATTCCACTGTTGGCGGCCGACCGAGGCGAAGACGACCCCATCATCATCGCCGGCGGCCCCTCGGTGTACAACCCCGAGCCGTACGCGGCCTTCTTCGATGCCATCCTCATCGGCGAGGGCGAGGAATCGCTGCTCGAGACCTGCCAGCTGCATCGCCGCCTGCGTGACGAAGGGGTCCCGCGCGCGCAGATTGTCGAGCAGCTTGCATCCATTGCCGGCAACTACGTGCCGAAGCTCTATGAAGTTCGTCACGACGAGCCCTGCTCGCCGCATGGCTACACCGTGCCGCGTGAGGGCAAGGATGCGCCGACCGTGGTCTACAAGCGCGTCGTCGAGGATTTCGGCGCCACGAATCCGTTGTCGCAGTCGTGCGTACCCTATGCGCAGCTGGTCCACGACCGCCTGTCTATCGAGATCCTGCGCGGCTGCGCCCGCGGCTGTCGTTTTTGCCAAGCCGGTATGACGTATCGCCCGGTGCGCGAGCGCTCGGCCGACCAGATCGTCTCGTCGGTAATTCAGGGTCTGGAAAAGACCGGCTATGACGAGGTGTCGCTGACCTCGCTCTCCACGACCGACCACTCCTGCATTCGCGACGTGCTCGGCAGGCTCAACCGTCGCCTGGAGGATACGGGTATTCGCGTGTCTATTCCGTCGCAGCGCCTGGATTCGTTTGGCGTGGATATGGCCGAGTCGGTCGCCGGCGAAAAGAAAGGTGGCCTGACGTTCGCGCCCGAGGCCGGCAGCCAGCGCATGCGCGACATCATTAACAAAAACGTGACCGAGGAGGACCTGGACCGTGCGGCCAAGGCGGCCTTCGAGGCCGGCTGGAACCGCATGAAGCTCTACTTTATGATGGGCCTTCCCGGCGAGCGCGATGAGGACATCGTGGCCATCGCCAATCTGGCCGATCACGTGCTGGAGCTCGGTCGTTCCGTGGTGCCCAAGGCTCGTCGCGGCTCGATCTCGGTGTCCATCTCGGTTTCGGTTTTTATCCCCAAGGCTGCCACGCCGTTCCAGTGGTGCCCGCAGCTCGACTACGACGACGTCAAGCGTCGCCAGAAGCTGCTTATCACGAGCGTTCGCAACCGTGCCGTCCGCGTGCATTACCACGATGCCGAGACCTCGCTCATCGAGGCCGCGCTGTCCCGCGCCGGTCGTGACATGACGCCCGTCATCATCGACGCTTGGCGCTCGGGCTCTCGCTTTGACGCCTGGGTAGAGCATTTCTCGCTCGATAACTGGAAGGAAGCTGCTGCCAAAAACGGCATCGACCTCAATGAGCTCGTGCACCTGCCCTACGAGTTGGACTGGCGCCTGCCGTGGGAGCACGTGAGCCCCGGCTGCACGCGCGGCTTCCTCGAGCGCGAGTACCGTCGCTCGCTCGAGGGCGTCACGACTCCCGACTGCACCCGCACGTCGTGCACCGGCTGCGGGATCTGTCCCACGCTCCACGCCAAGAATGTATTGATGGGTGATCGCGCATGAGTGAGCGCCTGACCGACAACCCCTCGCTCTTTAGGCTTCGTGTTCGCTATGGCAAGCGCGATCGCCTTAAGTACCTGGGCCATCTCGAAGTAATCCATACCATTGAGCGCATCGTGCGCCGTGCGGGACTTCCCTATGCCGTCACGCAGGGCTTCTCTCCGCACATGCGCGTGGGCTTCTCTTCGGCGCTGCCGGTGGGTACGTCGTCGACCTGCGAGTGGTATGACCTGTTTATGACCGAGTTCGTGGCGCTCGACGAGGCGTTTGGGCGCCTGGCTGCGGCGTCTCCGGCCGATCTGGCGCCCATCGAGGCGGCGTACATCGACGTGCGCACGCCGGCGTTGACAGCGCAGCTCACGCGCCTGTCGTATCGCATCGACCTGCACTTGGATCCCGAGGCGCCCGTAAGCGCCGACGAGGTGCGCCGTGCGATCGACACGCTGCGCGCGGGCCACGGCATCGACTACGCGCGCGGCAAAAAGAGCAAGCGCTTAGATTTGGATCACACGCTCGTGGGCTATGAGCTCACGGCGGGGGAGCGCCCGGACCATTTGGTGCTCATGCTCGACACCCATGCCGACAACGAGGGCTCCATGCGTCCGGAAATTTTGCTTTCCGCTGCTGATGTTTTGTTGCAGGGCTTGACCCCGGGCGTGGATGCACCTATTGTTTCCACCGGTATGCAAGACCTCGTGACCATCTGCTCCTACGATGTCGAGCGTCAGAATCAAGCATGCGAGGACGACGAGGGCCGACTCGTCAGCCCCATACCTGTGCGAACTTGTGGATTTGCTCCACATACTCGTTGACGGGGGTATTTTCGCCTGCTACTATATTCGGCTGTTGCACTAACTGATGCATGAAGGGCAAGTAAACATGTACGCAATCGTTAACACGGGCGGCAAGCAGTACAAGGTCGCCACCGACGATGTCATCACCGTCGAGAAGATCGAGGGCAATGAGGGCGACAAGGTCACCCTGCCGGTTATCTTCCTCAACGATGGTAAGAAGATCGTCACCGATCCCGACAAGCTGGCCAAGGCCAAGGTTACCGCTCAGATCGTTGAGCAGTTCAAGGGCGAGAAGCAGCTGGTCTTCAAGTTCCACAAGCGCAAGCGCTATCGTCGTCTGAAGGGTCACCGTCAGCAGCTCACCAAGCTGAAGATCGTGAAGGTTCAGGCTACCTCCCGCGCCAAGAAGGCTGTCAAGGCAGAGGCCGAGGCTGTTGCCGAGGCTCCCGTCGCCGAGTAGATTACACTCGTAACGAAAGAGTAGGTATACACAATGGCACACAAAAAAGGACTCGGTTCCTCCCGTAATGGCCGTGACTCCCGCGGTCAGCGCCTTGGCACGAAGCGCTATGCCGGCCAGACGGTAACCACGGGCACGATTCTCGTCCGTCAGCACGGCACGCACATCCACCCGGGTGAGAACGTTGGCCGTGGTAAGGACGACACGCTGTTCGCGCTGGTCGACGGTACCGTTGAGTTCCACAAGGGTATCAAGCACAGGGTCAGCGTACGCCCGCTCGCGAACGCGTAATTCACCCTTCATAGAGCACATATGTGGGAGGCACTTGAGTTTTAGGATTCAAGGGTCTCCCTCTTTTTGTAGGAGGCGATTCTGTTGTCACAGTTCACCGATATCAGCCGCATTAACGTGTGCGGCGGCGACGGCGGAGCCGGATGCATGTCGTTTAGGCGCGAGGCATTTGTCCCCAAGGGCGGCCCCGATGGCGGCGACGGCGGTCGTGGCGGCAATGTCGTCATCCAGGCCGATGCTCAGCTGTCTTCGCTGATCGATTACCGCTTTAAGCATCACTTCCGCGCCGAGCGCGGCACGCACGGACAGGGTGCCCGTCGTAACGGTAAGAGCGGCGAGGACCTGATTCTCAAGGTCCCTATGGGTACCGTGGTGCGCGAGCTCGACCCCGAGACGCAGACCCCGATGTTCGAGATTGCCGACCTGGTGCACGATGGCGAGCGCGTCGTCGTGGCGCCCGGCGGTGCCGGCGGCCTGGGCAACACGCACTTTGTGACGTCGGTGCGCCGCGCGCCCGCGTTCGCTCAGCTGGGCGAACCGGCCGAGGAGCACTGGATTGAGCTCGAGATGAAGCTTATGGCCGATGCCGCGCTCGTGGGCTTTCCCTCGGTGGGTAAGTCTTCGCTCATTGCGCGCATGAGTGCCGCCCGCCCCAAGATTGCCGACTACCCGTTTACCACGCTCGTGCCGAACCTCGGCATGGTGCGTGCCGGCGAATATTCTTATGTCGTTGCCGACGTCCCCGGTCTCATCGAGGGCGCGAGCGAGGGCAAAGGTCTGGGTCACCAGTTCCTGCGCCACATTGAGCGTACGGCCTTGATTATGCACGTCGTCGACATGACGGGTGGTTTTGAGGATCGCGATCCGGTCGAGGATTACCACATCATCAACCGCGAGCTCGAGCAGTATGGCGCCGAGCTCTCGGAGCGTCCGCAGATCGTCGTTGCCAACAAGTGCGATGCGCCGGGCACGGCCGACAAGATTGCCGACCTTAAGCGTGCAGCGCTCGACGACGGCCATATGTTCTTTGCCGTGTCCGCCGTGACGGGTGCCGGTCTCAACACGCTGATGCTTGCCGTGGGCGAGCAGGTGGCTAAGCTGCGCGCCGAGTTGGCTGTCTCCGATGAGCCGGTCGTTCTGCGCGACGATGAGTGGGAGCGCCGCCGCCTGCAGCGTGAGAAGCGCTTCCGCATTGTCCAGGAAGAGCCCGGTGCCTTCCGCGTGGTCGGTCGTGCCATCGAGCGCATGGTCATCCAGACCGACTGGGAAAATGAGGAAGCCGTCATTTACCTGCAGCATAAGTTTGCGCGTATGGGTGTTGACGACGCGCTCGAGAAGGCCGGTTGCCGTGCGGGCGACGAGGTCCGCATTTGCCAGCGTGCCTTTGACTTTGAGGGCGCTGAGGACTTCTCGGAGTACGAGGAGCTCGAGGATACTGGTGAGGACGTTGCCGTTGAGGCCATTGACGTGGCCGATGCTACGGATGAGGGCGTCGAGGTTGTCGATGCGGCGGATGCCGCGGGCGATGCCGAGACCTCGGAGGGCGAGTAAGCCATGTCGCTGCGCGGTGGAATCGGTCTGCCCGAGCTTCCTCTAGAGGACGGGCAGGAGTTTAGGCTCGGCATTATGGGTGGCACCTTTGATCCCATCCATTACGGGCACCTGGTGACCGCCGAGCAGGCGCGCGAGTCGCTCGACTTGGACGCTGTGCTCTTTATGCCGGCGGGCTCTCCTGCCTTTAAGCTTGACAAGCCGGTGACGCCTGCCGAGGACCGTTATGCCATGACGGTCCTCGCCACCGCCGCGAACCCGGCCTTTTTGGCGAGCCGGTTCGAGATCGACCGTCCGGGTGTAACCTATACGGCCGATACGCTTCATGCCCTTCGCGACTTTTACCCGCCGCAGGTAAAGCTCTACTTTATTACGGGCGCCGACGCGATTATCGATATTGTGACTTGGCATGATGCCGAACGAATCGCTGAGCTTGCTACCTTTATTGCGGCGACGCGACCGGGCTTTGATATCGATACGGCGCGTGCCCGAATCAAAGAGTCGGGGCTGCCGTTCGACGTGCGCTATATTCAGATTCCGGCGCTGGCGATCAGCTCGACGAACATTCGTAAGCGAGTTGCCCGCGGTATGAGCGTGCGCTATCTTACGAGCGAGTCCGTGCTCGGCTACATTCGCAAGCGCAGGCTATATGCCGATTTGGGCCAAGAAGATTTTGAGTGATGGGGGTCTACGTTGTCGGTAGAGGATCAGTTTGAGGGCGATGAGCGCGCGCTGCTCAAGCGCATTCAAGAGCTGCTCGATGTTCGCATGAGGGATAAGCGCAAGCGCTATGTGCATTCGCTGGGTGTTGCCGAGACCGCACTTCATCTGGCCGAGGTCTACGGCGTTGACCGCTTTGATGCCGCTGCCGCCGGACTGATCCATGACTGGGACAAAGTGCTCTCCGACGACGAGCTGGTCACGCGCGCTCTGCATTACGGCATTAAGATTGCCGGCTCTCCTTCCGCCGCGACGCCGCTTTTGCATGGCCCTGTTGCCGCCTATGAACTTCCGCAGCTTTTTCCCGAGCTGTCGCCGGCGGTCTTTCAGGCTGTCGACCGTCACACCGTGGGCGCTTGCGACATGACGCCGCTCGATATGGTGGTCTTTGTGGCTGATGCCATCGAACCCAACCGCCACGGCGATTATGCCCATGCGCTGCGTAAGATGGTGGGGGAGTCGACGCTCGATGAGTTGTTCTTCTCCTGTTTTGCGCAGGGTCTGGTCTATGTGATCCAGTCCGGGCGCTATCTTTATCCCACGGCTATTACGATTTACAACCATTACGCCCAGCTGCGCTAGCTCGGGCTGTCTAGAAAGAGGTATTCCATGGCCGACGAGACCATGACCGACGAGCAGATTCTTGAACATGTGGAGCACAAGAGCTTCGCCGCCACGTCCGACCGCACTGCCGCCTCGCTGTCCGCGAGCGGTGTCGCCGCCGAGGATGTCGCCCGCGCCGCCGCGCAGGCCGCCTACGACAAGAAGGGCGAGGACGTTCAGGTGCTCGACCTGACCGAGCTTTCCGACGTATGCGACTACTTTGTGCTTGCCACCGGTACCAATAACCGCCAGGTCGATTCTATCGTCGACGAGATCGAGGAGAAGGTCGCCGAGGCTTGCGGCGAGCACCCGTTCTCCATCGAGGGTCGCGAGCAGAAGACCTGGATGCTCATGGACTACGGTTCGGTTGTCGTCCACGTCTTCACTCCCGAAGCCCGCGACTTCTACCGCCTCGAGAAACTCTGGGGAGACGCCCCCCAGCTCCCCCTCAACCTCCTCTAGTAGCTCATTTGAGACGGGGTTTTAGCTATCCTCACGCATATCGCCGGGCAGGTGCGGTTTTCCGCACCTGCCCGGCTTTCTTTTTACCCAAAGGCGGTTAATCGTTGAAGCGGGATTGGCGGCCGAAGGATAGGGCGGTGTCGCCGAACTTGTCTCGGACGGCGTCGATGGCGACGGAGAGGTCGCGGCGGTCGCTGGATTGGGCTCCGCGATCATCGACTTCGCAGAACAGGTCGGTTTGGATCCCGCCTTGGTGGTCGAAGTCGCTCATGCCGATGCCCGCTAAGCGAACATGCATGCCTTCCTGCCAGATATTGTCGAGCAGTTCGAGTGCAACCGCCACGAAAATGTTCTCATCGTCGGTCGGATGAGGCAGCCGGCGCTGTGCCGAGCGACCGCTTCCATACGAATACTTAAGCTTGAGCGTTACCGTGGCACCCGTCAGCCCCTGACGGCGCAGGCGGCGTCCCACTGACTCTCCCAACAGCGCAATCGCCGCCTCAATATCCCCACGCTCAGTTAAATCTTTAGCAAAGGTGCGTTCATTGCTGACCGACTTGACCTCGCGCTCTTCATCGAGGCTCGTGACTTCGGAGATTTCGAGTCCCAGCGCACGCTGGCGCATGCGTTCGCCGTTGACGCCAAAAATAGAGGCCAAGGTGGATTCCGGTGCACGTGATAGCTCGCCGAGGGTGTAGATGCGCATGCGGCGCAGTCGCTCCTCGGCCGAGCGCCCGATGCCGCTCATGGCAGATACCGGCAGCGCGGCCAAAAAGCGCTGCTCGGTTCCGGGGCGCACGATGGTCAGCCCAAACGGCTTATCCCGCTCGCTTGCGATCTTTGCGACCGTCTTGTTGCAGCCCACGCCAATGGAACAGGTCACTCCCAGTCCTGCCACGCGGTCGCTTATACGTCGCGCAACCAGCAGCGGGTCTTCGGGCGCAAAGCGACCCGGTGTGATATCGATAAAGGCTTCGTCGATGGATACGCGCTCCACGCGCGGCGTCTCCTCGGCAAGAATCGCCATGACCTGCGCGCTGACCTCACGATAGCGATCAAAATGCCCATGCGTCCAAATGGCTTGCGGGCACAAGCGCCGCGCCTCGGCCGAGGCCATGGCAGAGTGCACGCCAAAGCGACGCGCCTCATACGAACACGTGGACACGACGCCACGCGAATCGGCGTCTCCGCCCACGATGAGCGGCTTTCCTCGCCATTCGGGATGATCGAGCATTTCCACGCTCGCAAAAAACGCATCAAGGTCCATCAGGCCCACCGCCGGACCCGTCCAGGGAGGCGGCGTGACGCCCATGGCATCCTCATAACCGTATGTATGTTCGCGTCTTTCCATGTCATGAGTATACCGCGCAGCTCATGTGGGGTGCGTGTATGTGCTTGCAAATCCCGAATTCTTGTCTAAGATATGGATTTGCCCTCGACTACACCGAAGAAGTTGGTCTCACGGACTTCACCTGCCCGCGTCGATGGCGTATTATGTTCAACTGTTTGTTTGTAGTTGCAGCCTAAAGCTGCTTGGTTGGAGGAGTTTCCTTTGGCAGTCAAGATTCGCCTTGCTCGTCACGGCGCTAAGAAGCGTCCGTACTACCGTGTCGTCGTCGCCGATTCCCGCGCCCCGCGTGACGGTCGTATCATCGAGGAGGTTGGCCGCTACAACCCGATGACCGCCCCCAAGACCATCAACCTCGACCTCGAGAAGATCGCCGACTGGCAGTCCAAGGGCGCTCAGCTCACCGACGCCGTCGCCGCTCTGGTCAAGGCCGCCAACGAGGGCGAGAAGACTGAGACCGTCGTCAAGAAGTCCAAGAAGCAGCTCGCCAAAGAGGCCGAGGCCGCTAAGGCTGCCGCTGAGGCCGCTGAGGGCGCCGAGGAGTAAATCGTGCCTGAGGTTGACGCTGCACAGCTCGAGGGTGAGGCAATGCTCTCAGATCGCATCGCCGATCTCGTCGAATATCTCGTTGTTCAGATCGTCGACGACCCGGATTCCGTGAGCCTTGAGGTCATCGATGGTGACGACGCCTCTACGATTGAGGTTTCGGTCGCCGAGGATGACGTCGCTAAGGTCATCGGCCGTCGTGGCCGTACCATCAAGGCCATTCGCACGCTCGCCCGTGCACTGGCCGCTCGCCTCGACACTGCTGTCGAGGTAGAGGTTCTGGGCTAGGACCTTGAGGTCCCAGTACAAAAACATCGCCCGTGTGGTCAAGCCGCACGGTAGGAAGGGGGAGGTCCTCGCGCAGCCGCTGCGGGGGCTTCCTTCTGTATTAGAGCCGGGTATGCGCGTCGCCCTGACGCCGCCGGCGCTCAAGCGCGACCGCTTTTGCACGGTCGTGTCCGTCACCGATACGGGCGATGGCGATCTGGTCTCGTTTGAGGGCATTGACGACTTGACGGCCGCCGAGGGCATCACGGGATGCTACGTGCTGGCAAATCGTGACGATTTTGAGCTCGATTCGCTCGACGCTGCCTATACCGACCTGATGGGTCGCGAGGTGGTCGACGAGCGCTTCGGTTCGCTTGGCATGATTGTCGAGATCATGTCGACGCCCGCTAACGATGTTTGGGTTGTCGAGGGTGATCGGTACGGCGAGGTACTGATTCCCGTGATCGAGCAGGTCGTGCTCGATCTTCCCGACACAGGAACAATTTCCGTCCATGTTATGGACGGCCTGATCGATATGGACAAGTAGGGAGGACAACATGCTGATCGAGACCCTTTCGGTCTTTCCCGAGATGTTTGAGCCCGTCATGTCCACATCGATTTTGGGCCGCGCCCGCAAGGCCGGCCTTTTTGATTTTAAGGCGTATAACCTGCGCGACTGGACGCACGACCGCCATCGTACCGTCGATGACGAGCCGTACGGCGGCGGGCAGGGCATGCTCATGAAGGTCGAGCCTATCGCAGAGGCCATCGAGGCCATTAGCGCAGAGGGTCCCAAGCCCACGGTTGTGTTCTTCACCCCCTGTGGCGAGCCCTTTACGCAGCATGTGGCCGAGCGCCTGCTCAAAAGTGAGCGCCTGCTGTTTGTGTGCAGTCGCTACGAGGGCGTCGACGAGCGCGCGTATGCGTATGCCGATGAGCGTCTGTCGATCGGCGACTACGTGCTTACGGGCGGCGAGCTTCCCGCTATGGTCGTTGCCGATGCCGTCGTACGCCTGATTCCCGGCGCCCTGGGCGACGAGATGAGCAACGTGGACGAGTCGTTCTCGACCGCCGAGGATGGAGGCCTGCTCGAGTACGCGCAGTACACCCGTCCTGCCGAGTTCAACGGCGAGGGCGTGCCTCCGGTGCTTGTGAGCGGCGATCATGCTAAGGTCGATGCGTGGCGTCGTAAGAACGCCATCGAGCGCACCTGTCGTTGGCGTCCCGATCTGATTGAGACGGCGCGGCTCACGCCCGAGGAGCGCGCTTACGCGCAGGAGATTCTGGACGCTTCGTATTCGCAGAGCGAGGAGTGAGGATGGTTCCATCGCAGCATTCCGTGCTAAAGGGTGCGTTTGAGTGGATCGTGGTCGTCGCGATCGCACTGGTCGCTACCTTCTTGATTCGCTCGTTTGTGGTCGAACCCTTTGTGGTACCCACCGGTTCCATGGAGTCCACGATCGAGATTGGCGACCAGATCCTGGCACAAAAGGTGAGCCTCGAGCTCGGTCAGCCCGTCAAGCAGGGCGATATCGTGGTGTTTCACAACCCCGATGGCACCTCCGAGCATGATGTTCTTGTCAAGCGTGTTATTGCCACGGCCGGGCAGACGGTCGACCTGCAGGATGGCAAGGTGGTCGTTGACGGCCAAGCGCTCGACGAGGACTATACGACGGGCATGAGCTGGCCGCTTTCGGTCCAAGCGCCCGGCGCTCAGGTAAGCTATCCCTACACCGTTCCCGACGGGTGCGTGTGGGTGATGGGCGACAACCGCGAGAACTCTGCTGACTCCCGTTACTTTGGCCCGGTCGACCGCTCCGAATTGATCGCCGTGGCGCTCGTGCGTTACTGGCCGCTCAACCGTCTGGGCGCTATCGACTAAAAACAGCTATAGTACAGTACCTAACCGTGTAATCGTTTCGACGAGGGGATATTAGAGGCATGAACGCTTCATCGCTTTCCTTCCAAGACATCATCCTGCGCCTCCAGCAGTACTGGGGCGAGCAGGGCTGCGTCATCATGCAGCCCTATGACTCCGAGGTCGGTGCCGGTACCTTCCATACCGCGACCACGCTGCGCTCGCTCGGTCCCGCCGAGTGGCGCACCTGCTATGCACAGCCCTGCCGCCGTCCCGCCGACGGCCGCTACGGCGAGAACCCCAACCGCATGCAGCACTACTATCAGTTCCAGGTGCTCATCAAGCCCTCGCCGGTCAACGCCCAGGAGCTCTACCTGGGGTCTCTTGCCGCCATTGGCCTGGACCCCAACGACCATGACGTCCGCTTTGTCGAGGACGACTGGGAGAGCCCGACCCTTGGCGCCTGGGGCCTTGGCTGGGAGGTCTGGCTCAATGGCATGGAGGTCACGCAGTTTACGTACTTCCAGCAGGTGGGCGGCATCGAGGTCGACCCCGTGCCCGTCGAGATCACCTATGGCCTGGAGCGTATCGCCATGTATGCGCAGGGCGTCAACTCCGTCTACGACCTGGTGTGGAGCTACCTGCCCGACGGCACGCCCATGACTTACGGCGACGTGTTCCTCGAGAACGAGCGCGAGTTCAGCGCTTACAACTTTGAGGTCGCCAACGTCGAGATGATGCGTCAGAAGTTTGATGACTACGAGGCCGAGTGCCACTCCTGCCTGGAGTGTAAGCTTCCGCTGCCGGCGTACGACTGCGTCATGAAGTGCAGCCACGCTTTCAACCTGCTCGATGCCCGCGGTGCGCTGTCCGCGGTCGAGCGTGCCAACTACATCCTGCGCGTCCGCGCCGTCGCCAAGGCGTGCTGCGAGGCCTACATGGCCGAGGTCGCCGGAGTCAACGAGAATGCCGACCAGGAAGGCGAGGTGGCGTAAGCCATGGCAGACGCTAAAGATTTCCTGTTTGAGATCGGTACGGAGGAAATGCCCTCTGCACCGCTGATCAATGCCGTCAAGCAGCTTGGCACCATGATCGCCAAGGGTCTCGACGAGGCCGGTCTGGCCCACGGCGAGGTCCGCGTGATCTCGAGCCCGCGTCGCCTGGCTGCACTCGTTGCCGACGTTGCCACCGCGACCGATGAGGTTCACGAGGTCAAGCGTGGCCCCGCGGCCAACATCGCCTTCGATGCCGACGGCAACGCCACTAAGGCCGCCCAGGGCTTTGCCCGCAAGTGCGGTGTGGCTGCCGAGGACCTGGTCCGCCGCGAGGACACCGACGGTCGCGAGTATGTCTTTGCCGAGAAGAATATTCCCTCCGCACCGGCTACGCCGATTCTGACTGCTCTGTGCGAGAAGACCATCGCCGGCCTGCAGTGGCCCAACTACCGCAGCCAGCGCTGGGGCCACGAGCACGCGACGTTCGTGCGTCCGGTCCGTTGGATCTGCTGCCTTCTGGGCGAGGATGTTGTGCCCGTGTCGTTTGCCGACGTGACGAGTGGCAACACCACGCGCGGTCATCGCGTACTTGGCCCCGGTGACCATGTGGTCGCCAGCCCCGCCGTCTACGAGCAGGTGCTCGAGGATGCCGGCGTGCTTTCTGCCGAGCGTCGTCGTGAGGCCATCCTCGCCGGTATCGCCGAGGTCGAGGCTGCCCGTCCCGGCTGCCATGTCGATACGCCCAAGAAGGTCTTTGAGGAGGTCATTAACCTCTGCGAGTGGCCGACGGTGCTCGTCGGTACCTTCGATGAGGAGTTCCTTAAGGTCCCGCACGAGATCATCTGCGAGTCCATGCTCACCAATCAGCGCTACTTCCCGATCTATGACGGCGAGGGCAAGCTCACGCGTGAATTCGTGGTCGTCTCCAACAGCAAGCCCGAGAACGCCGAGCGCGTGATCGACGGCAACGAGCGCGTCGTGCGCGCCCGTCTGGACGACGCAAAGTTCTTCTACGAGGAGGACCTGAAGATCTCCCTCGACGAGTTCCGTGAGCGTTTGGCCAAGGTTGCCTTCCAGGAGAAGCTCGGTAGCGTGCTCGCCAAGTCCGAGCGCATCGAGCAGCTCGCGCTCGCTATTGCCCGCGAGGCTCATCTGGGCGCCCATCTTGCCGCCGACGCTGCTCGCGCCGCGCACCTGTGCAAGGCCGACCTGGTGTCTAACGCCGTCGTCGAGTTCACGAGCCAGCAGGGCGTGATGGGCGGTTATTACGCGACCGCGATGGGGGAGAACGACGAGGTCGCCCACGCCATTCGCGATCACTATCGTCCCCGCTTTGCCGGTGACGAGCTGCCCGAGGGCACCGCTGGCTGCATCGTGGCCTGTGCCGACAAGCTCGATACCATTGCCGGTATCTTTGCCATCGGCGAGCCCCCGACCGGCTCCTCCGACCCCTATGCGCTGCGTCGTGCCGCTATCGGCATCATCAACATCCTGCGCGACCGTCTGCCGATCGACCCCACGTCGCTCATCGACTTCGCCCTTGAGCTCTACAGTGAGCAGGGCATTGAGTTCGACGCCGCCGAGGTCGCCCAGCAGGTTCGCGACTTCTTCCATGGCCGCCTGGTGAGCATGGCCCGCGACGAAAAGATCCCGGCCGATACCGTTGCCGCCGTCTCCGCGGTGCACATCATCGCCCCGTCCGTCTTCTTCGCCCGCTGCGCCGCCCTCGACGAGGCTCGCAAGAACGACGCCGAGACCTTTGACAACCTGGCGACGGCCTATGCCCGCGCCGCACACATCTCCAAGCCCGAGCTGGGTGCGGAGTACGACCGCAGCCTGATGGGCGAGGCCGAACTCGCGCTCGCCGACGCCTCCGAGGCTGCTCAGACCGCTGTCGATGCCGCCCTTGCTACCGAGGATTATCCGGCCGCATTTGCCGCCCTCGCCGCCCTGCGCGCGCCCATCGACCGTTTCTTCGACGAGGTCATGGTCATGGACAAGGACGAGCAGCTCCGCGATAATCGCCTTAAGCTGCTCAACCGCTTCGAGGCCGTTTTCTCCGGCATCGCCAACATCGGTGAGCTTGCTCGTAAAAAGTAAGCCAGCCTGCGTGTAAGCGCAAAAGGAGCCCCGCATGGATTGCCCGGTCACCGCTCGTCCCACCGTTATCGTTATCTCCGACTCGCTCGGTGATACCGCTTGTGAGGTGGTGCTTGCGGCGTCCGGGCAATTTGATGAAGGGGCTTTTCGTTTGTTGCGCCTGCCCAAGGTGAACTCGGTGGAGCAGGTTAAGTCGTTTGTGGGCCCGCGCGTTGATGCGGACCATCGCGATATTGCCGTGTTCCACACCATTGTCGATTCGGCGCTTCGCGCCCGCGTGCTCGATTACCTGGGCATGCTGCATATCCGTTCGGTCGACCTGATCGGTCCTACGCTCGCTGTGCTGTCGTCGCTCATCGGTGTGCCGCCCAAAGGCGTTGCGGGCGTGATTCACAGGACCGATGACCGCTATTTCCATCGTATCGAGGCCATGGAATATTTCGTTGAGCACGATGATGGACGCGGCTGCGACGACCTTTCGGGAGCCGATATCGTGCTGCTGGGCGTATCCCGCACGTCCAAGACGCCGCTGTCGATGTATTTGGCCTATCAGGGTTACAAGGTCGCCAATGTTCCTTTGGCCCATGGCATGGAGCCGCCGAAGTCGATTTACGAGGTCGACCCGATGCGCCTGTTCGGCCTAATTTCGACCGTCGATGTGATTTCCGAAATTCGCGATAGCCGCTTGGGCGATGACTACGCTCGTGCCGTTGCCGGCTCCTATGCCGAGCCCGAGAGTGTGCGCAGCGAGCTTGAGGAAGCTCGTGCCCTCATGAAGCGGCTAGGCTGCTTTGTGGTGCGTACCGACGGCAAGGCTATCGAGGAGAGCGCTGCCGAGATCATCAGCCACTTGGAGGAAATCCAAGAAGCCCGCGCCCGCCGCGCCGCCCGCCGAGCCTAATAGTAGCAGCATTTTGATAAAGCGATTTAGCAAAAATATCGCATCTGACCTGCACTTTCTTACAGTGGTATCTTCATAAGGTAACCACCTTTACCTACCGTTTACCGCCAGTTTTAGCACGTTTACCAAACCGCGCATCCTCTGCTTAAGCCCGCTCAAAACCCGCCGTATAGTTCCCTCACGGCCCGCATTTGGCGGGTCGATTCGTTACCACGGTCGTGCGCGTAAGTGCATGGAAGGGGAAGTATCGTGAGCGATTGCAAGAGGGTTTACCGTTTTGGAACCGACGCCCAGGGCACCTGTGTCACTGAGGGCGACAAGTCCATGAACTTCGTGCTTGGCGGCAAGGGCGCAAACCTTGCCGAGATGAGCCGCATCGGCCTGCCGGTTCCCGGTGGCTTTACCATTACCTGCCAGACTTGCGTCGAGTACTCCGGTGCCGGCAACGTCTGGCCCGAAGGCGCACTCGATGAGATCGTTGCCGCCGAGGCCGACCTCGAGGCCCGCTGTGGCAAGAAGCTCGGTGACGACAATGATCCGCTGCTCGTGTCGGTTCGCTCGGGTGCTCCGTTTTCCATGCCCGGCATGATGGACACGGTTCTCAACTTGGGCCTCAACGACGACTCCGTTCAGGGTCTCATCGCGCAGACGCAGAACCCGCGCTTTGCCTGGGATAGCTACCGTCGCTTTATCCAGATGTTCTCCAACGTTGTCATGGGCGTTGACGCCGACCTATTCGAGAATGCCCTGACCCAGGCCCGCCTGGTCGCTGGAGTCCGCGTCGACTCCGAGCTTTCGGCCGAGGATCTGCAGGAGCTCGTCGAGACCTTCAAGGGCATCTTCTCCGAGAACGTCGAGGCCGCCCTGTATCCCGAGCTCGAGGTCGCCGACGGCAAGCCCGTCTTCCCGCACGATCCTGAGCTTCAGCTGCGTCTTGCCATCCAGGCCGTCTTTGGCAGCTGGATGAACGAGCGCGCCTGCATCTACCGCAAACAGCACGGCATCTCCGACGAGCTCGGTACTGCCGTCAACGTCCAAGCCATGGCCTTTGGCAACAAGGGCGAGACCTCTGCGACGGGCGTCGCCTTTACGCGTAATCCGGCCGACGGCACCAAGGAGTTCTACGGTGACTTTTTGGTTAACGCCCAGGGCGAGGACGTTGTCGCCGGCATCCGCAACACCGAGCCCATCGCCGACCTCAAGGCCACCCCGGGCCTCGAGTCCGCAGGTGAGGAGCTCGAGCGCGTGTTCCTGACGCTCGAGGATCACTATCGCGACATGTGCGACATCGAGTTCACCATCGAGCAGGGTAAGCTCTGGATGCTCCAGACTCGCGTGGGCAAGCGCACTGCCACCGCCGCCCTGCGCATCGCCATCGAAATGGTCGAGGAGGGCCTGATCACTCGCGAGGAGGCCGTGAGCCGCATCGATCCCGCGCAGCTCGACCAGCTTCTGCACCCGCAGTTTGACGCCTCCAAGAAGTACGAGGCGCTGGCCAGCGGTCTTAACGCCAGCCCCGGTGCCGCCGTGGGCGAGGTCGTGTTCTCGAGCGATGACGCCGTCGCGCGCGCCAACGAGGGTCACAAGGTTATCCTGGTTCGCTGGGAGACCAACCCCGATGACCTGAAGGGCATGGTTGCCGCCGAGGGTATCCTGACCAGCCACGGTGGCAAGACGAGCCATGCCGCCGTTATCGCCCGCGGCATGGGCACGCCCTGCGTCTGCGGCGTCGAGCGCTTCCACATTGACGCGGCTGAGAAGGTCGTACGCATCGAAGGCAGCGATTGCGTGCTGCACGAGGGCGATGTCATCTCCATAGACGGCACTCAGGGCATCGTCGTCGATGGCGCTGTCGATTTGGTCTCCGCTGAGCTCACCGGCGACCTGGACACCATTCTGTCCTGGGCTGACGAGATTCGTTTGGACGAGACCGATGGCCACGCCAACCACGTGCGCGTCAACGCCGACAACCCTGAGGACGCTGAGCTCGCCCTCGAGTTTGGCGCCGAGGCCATTGGCCTGTGCCGCACCGAGCACATGTTCCTGGGTGACCGCAAGAACATCATCCAGAGCTTTATCCTGTCTGAAGATGAGGCCGTGAAGCAGCAGGCCCTGGCCGACCTGCTCAAGGTTCAGACCGAGGACTTCCTGGTGATGTTCAAGACCATGTCCGGTCGCGATGTGGTCGTCCGCCTGCTCGATCCGCCGCTTCATGAGTTCCTGGATAATCCTCGCGAGCTCGAGGTCGACATCACCAAGAAGGAAGCCGCAGGCGCTAGCGAGGAAGAACTTGCCGTCCTGCGCGCCCGCCTGCGTCGTATTGACGGCATGGTCGAGTCCAACCCGATGCTCGGCCTACGCGGCGTGCGCCTGTCTGTCGTCTTTAGCGATCTTCCGCTCATGCAGGTCCGCGCCGTCGCCACGGCTGCCGCCCGCCTTATCAAGGAGGGTGTCGACCCACGCCCCGAGATCATGGTTCCGCTCGTTTCCATTACGGCCGAGCATGTCCAGACCCGCGAGGTCATCGAGCGCGTGATCGCCGAGGTTTCCGACGAAGAGGGCGTCGAGCTCAATATTCCCGTGGGCGCGATGCTCGAGCTGCCGCGCGCCTGCATGGTCGCTGACGAGATCGCCCATCACGCAGACTTCTTCTGCTTTGGCACCAACGACCTCACCCAGACCACCTTCGGCTTCTCCCGCGATGATGCCGAGGCCAAGTTCATCCCGCTGTACATGCACAAGAAGATCTTGAAGGACAATCCCTTCGAGACCATCGACACGGCGGTACTCGAACTGGTGCGCCTGGCCGTCGAGAAGGGCCGCGCCACCAACCCCGACATGCACTTTGGCGTGTGCGGTGAGCACGGTGGCGACCCCAAGTCCATCAAGGGCCTGTTTAACGTGGCCGACGTGGACTACGTGTCCTGCTCGCCCTACCGCGTGCCCCTCGCACGCCTGGCTGCAGCTCAGGCCAAGCTCGAGGCCAAGCGTTCCGCCTAACGTTTTAGGTTTAGACGCCTAGCGTAGCCCCCCTTCATGCCGCCCGTCTCATTCGTGAGACGGGCGGTTATCATGTGCGGGTTTTGTCTTTTTGTCTGCGTAAAAAATTGTTCTTGCAGCAGAAACCCGCGCGTGTATACTCGAATACGTTTGTTCAACTACGTGCCGGCCAAGGTGGTACGGCACCTCTAGAAGAGTAAGGAATTGCACATGGATTACATCCGCGCAATCGAGCGTCAGCAGATCCGCGAGGACATTCCTCAGGTTCGCGTCGCCGACAACGTCAAGGTTCACTACCGCATTAAGGAAGGCGACCGCGAGCGCATCCAGGTCTTCCAGGGCGACGTCATCCGCATGGCCGGCGCCGGTGCCCGCGAGACCTTCACCGTCCGCAAGATGTCCTTCGGTGTCGGTGTTGAGCGTACCTTCCCGCTTCACAGCCCCAAGATCGCCAAGCTCGAGGTCGTTCGTCATGGTCGCGTCCGTCGCGCCAAGTTGTACTACCTCCGCGACAAGGTGGGCAAGGCTGCTCGCATCCCCGAGAAGCGCTAAGAAGATCGCAGCGTCTGTCCACTCGTTTGGACACAAGGGTCACCTTCGGGTGGCCCTTCTTTTTATCTAATTTGCATGCAAGGAGGGCCTGGTATGGCCAATATGACGAGCTCGGTTTCGGCATCGCAGGTTGCCGGAGAGCTGGCGAGCGCAACGTTTGAGGAGATCCCCGCCCTCGTGGAGCATTATCGCGAGGACCCGCGCCAGCAGGTGATCAAGGCTTGTGAACGCGCCCTCAAACGCCATTCCAAAGAGGTCGCCGAGCGCGAGCGCGTCAATGGCATGTACGAGCTTATGCATGAGCTTGGCGGCGATGGGGTGGTCGTTGGTGTCGACGAGGTGGGTCGCGGATCGGTGGCCGGTCCCCTGACGGTGTGTGCCGTGTGCCTTCCCATGGAGCCGCGCATCTGGGGCATCAACGATTCCAAAAAGCTCACGCCGGCGCGCCGCGAGCTGCTCTCCGTGAAGATTGCCGAGGTGGCGACGGCGATCGGTTTTTGCCATATCGCGCCGAAGGATATCGATGAGATGGGCATGGCCCGTGCTATCCGTACCGCCGTTGCGGGCGCCGTGGCCGATACGGGGCTCGAGCCCGATTGCGTGCTTATGGATGGCAACCCCTTGGGCGCCGTTCCTAACGAGCGCGATGTGGTGAAGGGCGATGCCAAGATCGCCTGCATCGCCGCGGCGTCCATCATGGCTAAGGTCACGCGTGACGAGATGATGGTCGAGTACGACGCCGAGTATCCCGAGTACCATCTGGCCGAGTCGAAGGGCTATGCAAGCCCCGAGCATATCGAGGCCATTCGCAAACATGGACTTTGTCCACTGCACCGCGTGAGCTTTTGCGGAAACTTTCTGCAGACTGAGCGCCTTTTCTAGGCTAATTGTGGAGACAGGGACCTCTGACGTTTTATAAACCTGCTGGTAGCGGGCCGTATACAGCACCATTGCTGCGTACGGTCCTTTTTTTGACGGCATTTGGTCAGCTTTTGGTTTGCTTCCTGTACTTACCCGCATGAAAGGTGCCCTCATCATCGGGGCAATGCAGCGTGCGGGAAAGGAGACCCCATGAGTGCCGCAAGCAAAAAGAGTAAGACGCAGCAGCTCAAGGAGCGTTGGGAAAACGGCGAGCTCGACTGCGGGGCGATGACGCCCGAGTTTATCAAGGGACTCAGTCCCCGCGAGCTGGGCATGCTTGGCGAGCTGATCACCATCGACTACTTTAACGAGCGCGGCTACACCTTGCTGGAGCAGGGCTATCGTTGCACCGAGGGCGAGGCCGACCTGGTGCTGCTCGATGAGCTCGACGATGTCGTGGTAATGGCCGAGGTCAAGACCAGACGCGTTGCACTGGATTGCAGCACGAGGGTCTTTCCGGAGGAGGCCGTGGACGCCCAAAAGCAACGCCGCTACCGCCGCATCGCAAGTTGCTATCTCATGGAGCATTATCCGCTCAAGGCGATTCGCTTCGATGCCGTGGGTGTCACCATCCGCGGCGGGCATATCGCCGAGATCGAGCATCAGTACAACGCGTTCGATTGGCAGGTGTCGTGATGGCGTTCGAGACGTTTGCCGTTCACGCGGCCTGCATCCGCGGCGTCGAGGCGATTCCCGTCACGGTCGAGGTCTCGCTTGCCGGTGGCGTTCCGGGCATTCAGATGCTCGGTATTCCGAGTATGGAGGTGATGGAGTCACGCGGTCGTATTCGCTGCGCGATGCGCTCCGCCGGGTTCGAGATCCCACGCTCGGGCATTACGGTCAACCTGGCGCCCGGCGATATTCGCAAGACCGGTAGCGGCTTTGATCTGCCCATCGCCATCGCGGTTCTAGCGGCCGATGGACAGATTCCCCGTGACAACCTCGATTGCTGCCTTATCGCCGGCGAGCTCGGCTTGGACGGTACGGTGCTTCCTGTCAAGGGCGAGGTGGCGTTTCAGCTATTGGCTCGCGACATGGGGCTGTCTTTTATCGCCGGCAGGTCCGACCAGCATGTGCCACTCGCGGGCGTGGATTGCGGCTTTATCGATCATCTGTCTCAGCTTGCCCATGGCATGGGCGAGGCGGCTCGGCACTATCTGGATTCCGAGAGCGTCGAGGCGACCTTTGAGCCTGAGCTCGACTATGCCGACGTGTTGGGGCAGGAGGTCGCCAAGCGCGGCATAGCGCTTGCGGCGGCAGGGGAGCTGGGCTTGCTTATGATTGGGTCTCCGGGATCGGGCAAGACGATGCTCGCACGCCGTATGACCGGCATCCTGCCCGAGCTTTCCGTTGAGGATCAGCAGGAGGCACTGTGCATCCATTCGGTTTTGGGTGAGAACATTGATGGCTTGTTGGCGGGGCACCGCCCCTTCCGCAGTCCCCACCACAGTATTTCGACCGCAGGCCTTATCGGCGGCGGGCGCCCGGTGCACCCGGGTGAAATCAGCCTTGCTCATGGCGGCGTGCTCTTTTTGGACGAGCTTGCCGAGTTTCCCACTGGCGTACTGCAGACGCTGCGTCAGCCCATCGAGCGCGGCTACGTGAGGATCGTACGCGTCGACGGGGCTTTTACCTTCCCGTCGCGCTTTCAGCTGCTGGCTGCGAGCAATCCCTGCCCCTGCGGCTTTTTGGGCGATCGCGAGGTGCCGTGTCGCTGCTCGGCGGCGATGGTCGAGCGCTATCGGTCTAAACTGCGCGGTCCTTTGGCCGACCGTATCGACATGATGATCGATGTGACCCGTCCCGACCCTCAAGTGATTATCGAGGGTGCGGAGGGCATGTCGTCGGCCGAGTTACGTGACTACGTTGTGCGCGGTCGCGCCTTTCGCGCTTGGCGCGAATCCCGCATGGACGATGCGGATGCCGAGGCCGAGGATGACGAGACACGGTCCATTGACGGCGTCGTTTCGACCTTTGAGCTCGATGATGCGGCGGAGAAGTGTGTGCTCGGCCTGTCGAAGCGCACGCATCTCACAGGGCGTGGCATCGTGCGCCTTGTTCGCATTGCGCGCACGATCGCAGATGTCGCCGAGAGCGAGCAGGTGACGCAGGACCACGTGCTCGAGGCGGCGATGTACCAGGGAAGGAGGGACCAATGATGGCTGAGGGGACCTTCGAGCTGCATCCAGGTGACGCGTTGTATCCCGAGACCGTTTTGGAGCTTTCTGATGTACCTCAGACGCTCTATGTGCGCGGCAACCCCGAGGCGCTTTCGACGCCCGCGCTCTCCATCATCGGTGCGCGAAAGGCCTCGCCGTATGGTCTTGCCGTGGCAGAGCTTGCGGCGAAGGTGGCGGTTGAGGCGGGAGTGACGGTAGTTTCGGGCGGTGCGGTCGGTTGTGACCAGGCCTCGGGTTGGGCTGCGGTCAACGCCGGCGGCAAACACGTTGTGGTGCTGGGGACGGGCGCCGACGTGGTCTACCCGCGTTCGAGCGCGGGGCTGATTACGCGCACGCTTGATACGGGTGGCGCGGTCGTGTCGATCTCTCCGTGGGGCATGGGTCCGCGCAAGTTCGCCTTTCCGCGCCGCAATCGCGTAATCGCGGCCCTGTCGCAAGCCCTCTTTGTATCCGAGGCGGGTATGCCTTCTGGGACGTTTTCCACAGCCGAGGCTGCTATGGATTTGGGGCGCGAACTTCTTGCCGTGCCGGGGTCGATCCTATCGCCCGAGTCGCGTGGCACGAATTACCTCATTGCGAACGGTGCCTGCTGCATCATCGACGAGGAATCTATCGAGATGGCTATCTCACGCATCTACGGCACCCTGCGCTACTCGCGCCCCGATGCTCCCGGCATTGCCGACCTGGATCCAACGCAGCAGACCGTGATGCATGCGCTCATCGCCTCTCCACTCAAGGTCGACGACATTGCGGCGCTCGTCTCGCTCGATGCTGTCGGCGTACTCAAACTCTTGGGTTCGCTTGAACTCGAGGGCCTTATCGAGCGCATGATGGATGGAAGGTATGCGCCCTCCAAGTTTGCCCTTCACGCCCAGACACCCTTCGGTCACAATGGAAAACGTGTCAATTAGAAAGGTGTTTGCAGATGCAGTTCGATCAGGTGACGGTTATCGGTGGCGGTCTGGCGGGTTCGGAGTGCGCGATCCAGCTTGCAGACCGCGGGTTTGCCGTAAAGCTGTGCGAGATGCGCCCCCAGGTGAGCTCCCCGGCCCACCATACCGATCACCTGGCAGAGCTCGTCTGCTCCAATTCGTTTAAGTCGACCCGTCCGGATTCCGCGGCTGGTTTGCTGAAGGCCGAGCTTGAGCGCATGGGTTCAGTCCTGCTCGATTGCGCCCATCGCGCGGCTGTTCCCGCCGGCGGTGCCCTGGCGGTCGACCGCGTCAAGTTTTCCGAGCTTGTCGAGGCCGAGGTTGCCGCTCGTCCCAATATCGAGGTCGTGCACGGCGAGGTCACGCAGATTCCCGAGGGTCACGTGGTCATTGCCGCGGGCCCGCTGTGTTCACCGGCGCTGAGCGAAGAGGTCATGAAGCTCGTCGGTGGCGATGCCCTGGCATTCTTTGATGCGGCGGCGCCGATCGTCGATGCCTCCACGCTCGATATGGACGTGCTGTTCTCGCAGTCGCGCTACGAGGAGCAGGGGGGCGGCGACTATCTCAACGCTCCGCTCAATAAGGAGGAGTACGAGGCCTTTATCGAGGCGCTTACCACGGCCGACCGCGTGGTGCTCAAAGACTTTGAGGGCGGCGATCTGTTCCAGGCTTGCCAGCCTGCCGAGGAAGTTGCGCGCACCGGCAAGGACGCCATTCGCTTTGGCGCCATGAAGCCCGTCGGCCTCACCGACCCGCGTACCGGACGTCGCCCCTGGGCGGCGATTCAGCTGCGTGCCGAGAACAAGGAGAAGACCGCCTATAACCTGGTGGGCTTCCAGACCAACTTGACCTTTGGCGAGCAGAAGCGCGTCTTCCATATGGTGCCGGGCCTGGAGAACGCTGAGTTCTTCCGCTACGGTGTCATGCACCGCAATACCTTTGTCGACGCCCCGCATGTGCTCGATGGCACCTTTGCCGTGCCCGGTACCGGTGTGCGCCTGGCCGGTCAGATCACCGGCACCGAGGGGTACATGGAAGCCGTGGCGACAGGTCTGCTCGCGGCGCTCAACACCTATGCCGAGGCTATCGGTGCCGCGGGCGTCGAGTTGCCGCGTGTGGGCGCCCTGGGTGCGCTCGTGGGCTATGCGACCGATCCTGCCACCGTGGGCTATCAGCCCATGCATGTCAACTTTGGCCTGGTGCCGCCACTCGAGGATGGTAAGCGCCGCAGCAAGCGCGACCGCTACCAGGCCTATGCGGACCGTGCGCTCGAGGCCCTCGATGCCTACTTGGCCACGCGTTCCGACTTGTTTGGAGGCGACCGGTCATAGCCTTTGACCTGTACGACACCGTCGACTCGTTTATCGCCTATATCGCACGCGTCGAGGGACTTTCTCCCAACACGGTGACGGCCTATGGCTCGAGGCTGGAGCGCTTCGCTGCCTGGTGCGAGCGCGAGGATATCGATGCTTTCGCTGCCGACGTGCGCACCATTCGTCGCTATCTTGCCGAGCTTTCGCGTGAGCAGGTGGCTCCCCGAACGCTTGCGGCGCACCTGTCGGCTATTCGATCTCTCTATCGCTGGATGGCTGCCGAGGGGATTGTCGAGGGCGATGCGGTCTCGGCGATCGCATCGCCCAGGCTGCCGCGTGACCTGCCGGGTGTCCTTACGACCCAGCAGGTTGAGGCGCTGCTCAAGACGCCTGATACCTCGACGCCCGCGGGACTGCGCGATGCGGCGATGCTTGAGTTGCTCTATGCCTCCGGCGCGCGAATCTCGGAGCTCGCGGCGCTCAACGTGGAGTCTATTGGTTGGTCCGAGCGAACGCTGCGACTTTGGGGCAAGGGGAGCAAGGAGCGTATCGTCCCCCTGTATCGTCGTGCGCTCGATGTGACGCGTCTCTATATTGAGGAGGGGAGGCCGGAGTTGCTCGCTCAGGCAAAGCGCCGCGACCTCGCTACTGGGCCGCATCCGCTGCTTATATCGGCGCTTGGCAATCGCATGAGCGCCGCCATGCTCCGGCGGCGGTTCCATACGCTGGCGACGCTCGCCGGCATTCCGGCCGACATCGCCCCGCATGCGATGCGCCATACCTTTGCGACCGACTTGCTTGAGGGCGGTGCGGACCTGCGCTCGGTTCAAGAGCTGCTGGGTCATGCGAGCCTGTCCACGACGCAAATCTACACGCATCTCACGCCCGATCGGCTCAAGCGTGCCGTGGCTCAAGCCCATCCCCGCGGCGAATAGTGGCTGGGACGTCCCGCGCCGCACTCAGGTGTGTGGTTTTGATTGCGGGTTGGCAGAAAGAAGCATTCCTGCTATCATTCATCGGGTTGCTTCACGGCAACATGTTTTTATCACGCACGCGCGGCTACTTCATACCGTGGTGCCCGGGCTTTGGTAGCACATGTCCGGGTTGGTTTTGGAGGATGACCCCGCGCGGAGGCAAACCACAGGAGGTTTAACATGGCTACCAAGATTAATATCCGCACCCTGCTCGAGGCCGGCTGCCACTTCGGTCACCAGACCCGTCGCTGGAACCCCAAGATGAAGCCGTTCATCTTTGGTGAGCGCAACGGCATCTACATCCTCGACCTCAAGCAGACCATCCTCGACGCCGACCAGGCCTATACATTCGTCAAGAACGTCGCTAAGGGCGGCAACGTGCTGTTCGTCGGCACCAAGAAGCAGGCTCAGGAGGCCGTCAAGAACGCTGCTGAGCGCGCCAACATGCCTTACATCAACCAGCGTTGGCTCGGCGGTATGCTGACCAACTTCGTCACCATCCGCTCCCGCATCAACCGCATGGAGGAGCTCGAGGCCATGGTCGAGGACGGCCGCATGGCTGTTCTGCCCAAGAAGGAGCAGGCTGTTCTCGGCAAGGAGCTCACCAAGCTCCAGACCAACCTCGGTGGCGCCCGCGACATGAAGGGTCTGCCCCAGGCTCTCTTCGTCATCGACACCAAGCGCGAGGAGAACGCCATCAAGGAGGCTCAGCGCCTGAACATCCCCGTCGTCGCCCTGATCGACACCAACTCCGATCCCGACGAGGTCGAGTACGGCATCCCCTGCAACGATGACGCTATCTCCGCTGTCACCCTTATGTGCGAGCTCATGGCTGACGCCTGCCTCGCTGGCTCCGGCAAGGAGCAGGTCTCCGAGGCCGAGATGGCCGCTGAGCCCAAGGCCGAGTAAATCAGTCTTAGTTAATTCTTTTTCATCTCTTTGAAAGGAACCACAATGGCCCAGATTACCGCCGCTATGGTCAAGCAGCTCCGCGAGATGACCGACTCCCCGATGATGGAGTGCAAGAAGGCTCTCGTCGAGGCTGACGGCGACATGGATGCCGCTGTCGACGTTCTGCGTAAGAACGGCCTTGCCAAGGCTGCCAAGAAGGCTGGCCGTGAGACCAACGAGGGCGCTGTCGCCGCGTTCGTCTCCGAGGATGGCAAGACCGGCGCTCTGCTCGAGCTCTCCTGCGAGACCGACTTCGTTGGCTCCAACGCCAAGTTCACCGGCTTTGCTTCCAAGGTCGCTGAGGTTGTCGCTACCACCGAGCCTGCTGACGTCGACGCTCTGCTCGAGAAGCCGATGGGCGAGGAGACCGTTTCCTCCGAGCTCACCGAGATGATTCACATCATGGGCGAGAACATGAAGATCTCCCGCTTCGCTGCCCGCAAGGCCGAGAACGGCGCGCTCGCTTCTTACATCCACATGGGTGGTAAGATCGGCGTCCTCGTCGAGTTCGCCTTCGAGAAGGCCGAGACCGCTCAGGCTGAGTCCTTCAAGACCTTCGCTCACGACGTTGCCCTTCAGGTTGCCGCCGTCGCCCCGATCTGCGCTACCCGCGATCAGGTTCCGGCCGAGACCGTCGAGCACGAGAAGCAGATCTACATGGCCCAGGCTGCCGAGTCCGGCAAGCCCGAGGCTATCCATGAGAAGATGGCTGTCGGCCGTCTGGAGAAGTTCTACAAGCAGTCCGTGCTCACCGAGCAGGAGTTCATCAAGGACAGCTCCCTCACCATCAAGAAGTACGCTGAGCAGGTCTCCAAGGAGCTCGGCGACACCATTACCGTCGTTGCCTTTGACCGTCTGGTCCGTGGCGAGTAAATAAGCTCTTGTAGCTGGTAATGAGCAGGCTGTGGGTTTTACTCACAGCCTGCTTTTTCATGGCTCTTATCAGAGCCTTTGATATCATATTGAGAGTCTAATTAAAGGAGGATCGCTTTGTCCGACATCCGATATAAACGCGTGCTTCTTAAGCTTTCCGGCGAAGCACTGATGGGCGACGGCCAATATGGCATCGACCCCAAGGTTACCGACCATCTTGCCAAGCAGGTCAAGGAGCTGCTAGCCGTTGGCCATGAGGTCGGCGTCGTTGTCGGCGGCGGCAATATTTTCCGCGGCATGGCCGGCGCTGCCGGTGGCATGGAGCGTGCTCAGGCCGATTATATGGGCATGCTCGCGACCGTTATGAACGCGCTCGCCCTGCAGGATGCCTTCGAGCACAACGATGTTCCCTGCCGCGTGATGAGCGCTATCCAGATGAACGAGATCTGCGAGCCCTATATTCGCCGTCGCGCCATCAACCACCTTTCCAAGGGCAACGTCGTTATTTTTGCCGCCGGTTCGGGCAATCCGTACTTTACGACCGACACCGCCGCGGCTCTTCGTGCGTGCGAGATCGGCGCCGAGATTCTGATTAAAGCCACCAAGGTTGACGGCATCTACGACAAAGATCCCGTCAAGTGCGCCGATGCCGTCCGTTTTGACAAGATTACCTACCACGAGGTTCTTGTCCGCGGTCTGCAGGTTATGGATTCCACGGCTACGGCACTGTGCCAGGATAACCGTATGCCGATTTTGGTCCTCAACATCGATGGCGAGGACACCGTCAAGCGCGCGCTTTCGGGTGAGCCCGTCGGCACGCTCGTCTATCAGGAGGATTAAGCATGGCAGAGAACATCACCGCCCATATGGACAAGTCGCTCGAGTCCCTCAAGCATAACTTCTCCAAGGTCCGTACCGGCCGCGCCAATGCCAACATTCTGTCCGACATCACCGTCGATTATTACGGTGTTCCCACGCCGGTCACGCAGGTTGCCGCCGTCAAGACCCCCGAGGCCCACATGCTGCTCATCGAGCCGTGGGACAAGGCACTCATCAATGCTATCGTCAAGGCCATCGGCGCTTCCGATCTGGGTATTACCCCCAACTCCGATGGCACCGTCGTTCGTCTTCCGTTCCCGGCTCCCACTGAGGAGCGCCGTCGCGAGCTCGTCAAGGAGTGCCGCGAGTACGCCGAGCAGGCCAAGGTGTCTATCCGTAACATCCGTCGCGACTTCAACAACAAGCTCGAGCGCGATGAGGAGCTCACCGAGGACGATGTCCGTCGCGAGCAGGCCAAGGTCCAGAAGCACACTGATGAGTATGTCGCCAAGGTCGAGGAGCTTCTGAAGGAAAAAGAAGCCGAGGTCATGGAGATCTAAGGTGCAATACGACGAGCATAAACTGGTCGAGTACTTTGCCGACGCCCCTGCGGGCGTCGGTTTTTCCGACCTTGACCTTAATAACATTCCGCACCATATCTCGTGCATCATGGACGGTAACGGTCGTTGGGCCACGTCGCGCGGTCTTGCACGCACCGAGGGCCACAAGGCGGGTATCGTCTCCCTGCGCGAGATCATTACCGCATGCGTGCGCTTGGGTGTCGACGTCCTTTCGGCCTATGCGTTTTCCACCGAAAACTGGAATCGTCCGCAGCACGAGGTCAACGTTTTGATGCATTTGTTTGCCAAGACGTTTATCGATGAGTTGCCGCTGCTTAAGCGCGAAAACGTTCGCGTTGTCTTTTTGGGCGATATTTCCGCACTGCCTAAGAAGACCCGCGATGTCTTTGAGCGAGGTCTTGCCGAGTGCGCCAATCACACCGGCATGACGCTGGCGCTTGCCGTCAACTACGGCGCGCGTGCCGAGATTACCCGCGCTGTCCGTCAGATCGCACTCGACGCTGCCGCCGGTAAGATCGATCCTGGCGCAATTGATGACGACATGGTGGCTTCCCACCTCTATACCGCTGGCCTTCCCGATCCTGAGCTTGTGATTCGCACTTCTGGTGAGCTGCGCCTTTCGAACTATCTGCTGTGGCAGGTGGCTTATTCCGAATTCTACGTCACCGATACCTATTGGCCCGACTTTGATCGTTGGGGCCTTGTCGACGCCATTTTGGCCTATCAGGGCCGTGACCGTAGGTTTGGTGGTCTGAGCAAGACCGAGGAGGCTTAATCGTGTCCGATCGTCCCAAGGCAATTGCTCCCAAGACATCTGAGCGCAAGGCTGTCGCTGCGGGAGCGCCCGCAGCGAAGAATGGCACCGGTTCGTGGCTTGCCGGCTTTATCACCCGTGCCGCCGCCGGTATCGTCTATGCCGTTGTCTTTATCCTGTGCCTGGTTTTGGGTATTGTGCCCACGGCCATCTTTGTTTCTGTCATGAGCGGTCTGTGCTGCTATGAGTTTTTCCGTATGACGAGGCTCGATGGCAAGATGGCTAACGAGCGCATGGGTATCGCTGCCGCCGTACTCTTTCCGCTGTCGGCGTTGGGCGATTCGATGTTGCTGAATGCCCTGCTTTTTGCCCTGATGCTCGCTGTGGGCATTTGGTATGTTTGGTCGCCGCGTACCCGCATCTCTGATGTGGCCGTGACGCTCATGGGTCCCATCTACACTGGCTTTATGCTGTCGGCTATCGTGCTGCTGCGCGATGCCGTGCCCGGTTTTGCCGGCGCCCTGCTTTCGGTGGGCGTTTGCGCGTCCCTTTGGGTCTCCGATTCGTTTGCCTACATCGTGGGTAGCCGTATCGGCCAGCACAAGATGGTTCCCAAGATCTCTCCCAAAAAGAGCTGGGAGGGGTTTGTCGGCGGCATCCTGGGCTCGGTTTTGATTTGGCTCATCCTGTGGGCGACGCACTTCTACAAGCTCAGCCTGCCCTATGCGCTGCTGTGCGGCGTGGTCGTGTCCGTTCTGGGCGTTATCGGCGACCTCATCGAGTCGCGCATCAAGCGCGGTGTGGGCGTCAAGGATTCCGGCAACCTTATCCCGGGCCACGGCGGCATGCTCGATCGTAGCGATTCGCTTATCTTCGGCTGCATCACCGCGCAGCTGATGCTGATGATCGGAGGCGTGCTGTAATGTCATTCCAGACGACGTATGGCCCCGATGGACGCCTCCGTGTTGCCATCCTGGGTTGCACGGGCTCCATCGGCACCCAGGCGCTCGATGTGTGCCGCCAGCATGCCGATCGCCTGCAGGTGACGGCGCTGTCCGTTAACTCCAGCACCTCCGAGCTTGTTGCCGCTGCCCGCGAGTTCTCGGTTCCGGCGGTTGCCGTGGCCGATGTCGCTCATGGCGATGACGCCGTGCTGCAGGAGTTGCCCGAGGGAACGAAGCTTGGCCTTGGCGCGCAGGCGGTTTGCGAGCTCGCGCGTCGCGACGATGTCGACTGCGTGCTCGTTGCTATTGTGGGCGCCGCTGGTCTCGAGGCGAGCCATGCGGCCTTGACCTCAAATAAGCGCCTTGCTCTTGCCAACAAGGAGTCCCTCGTCGTCGGTGGCGACTTGCTTATGCCGTTGGCGCAACCGGGCCAGCTTATTCCAGTCGACTCTGAGCACTCCGCCATCTACCAGTGCTATCTGGGGGAGGACCCGCGCGAGGCTCATTGTATTTGGCTCACCTGCTCGGGCGGTCCGTTCTTTGGCCGCACGCGCGACGAGCTCAATCGCGTGACGCGTGCCGATGCCCTCGCACATCCCACGTGGGCCATGGGCGCCAAGATCACCATCGACTCCGCCACCCTCATGAACAAGGGCCTGGAGCGCATTGAGGCCATGCATCTGTTTAACTGCGACCTCGATTTCATTAACGTGGTCGTGCAGCGTCAGTCCAAGATTCACTCTATGGTCGAGTTTGCCGACGGCTCCGTGATGGCGCATCTCGGTGCTTCCGACATGCGTATTCCCATCCAGTTCGCGTTCTCGTATCCCGAGCGTTGGGATACCCCGGCGCCTCGTATCGATTTCCGCGAGCTGGGGCAGCTCACGTTTGATGCTGCCGACATGGATACCTTCCGCTGTCTGGCACTGGCCGAACGTGCCGGCAAGACGGGTGGCACCATGCCGTGCGTGCTCAATGCCGCCAACGAGGTCGCCGTCGATGCCTTCCTGCACGATGGCTGCAGCTTTACCGATATCGATCGCATTGTGGAATCCTGCATGGATGCCCACGATATGCAGGCGGTCGATTCGTTTGAGCAGCTTCGCGACATCGATGCGTGGGCGCGTGAAAAGGCTGCGCAGGTGCTCGCCGCAACCCGTTCCTAACCCATAAGGATTGCTTTTTCGTTTTATGGATACTGTTCTGAGCGTTCTCTCATCGGTCTTTTGGGGCCTGCTGATGCTTTCCGTCCTCGTGTTTTTGCACGAGGGCGGCCACTTTTTGGCGGCGCGTGCCTGCGGCGTCCGTGTGACCGAGTTCTTTTTGGGCCTGCCGTGCCGCTTTGACATCCATTACACGTCACGTCGCATTGGAACCAAGTTTGGCGTGACCCCGCTGCTGCTGGGTGGCTACGCTGCCATCTGCGGTATGGATCCGACCGACGTCTCGTGCGCCGATCGCGTGCTCGCGGCTATCTATCGTCATGGTCGCGTGACCGTGGCCGACCTTGCCGCCGAGCTCGAGCTATCCGAGGAGGTCGTGCTCGAGGCATGCGCCTTGCTCTTGGGTTGGGGCTCTATCGCGCCTTGGTATGAGGAAGGGGAGAAGCCCTCGCCGAGCTACTATCCCACCAAGTATCAGACGCTGCCGCGAGACGCGGCAGGCTACACCACCTTTGACGGCCGCCGGTTCGATCGCGAACATTCAACTGCCGAGGGCGATGTGTGGGAGCTGCCGTGCGGCGAAGCCGAGTTCCTTGCGCAAGAGCGTTCGCATACCTATCTGGGCCAGGGTTTTCTCAAGCGCGCCTTTATGCTGCTCGCGGGCATTCTCGTCAATATCCTGACGGGCTTTTTGCTGCTTATGAGCATCTACTCTATTGCGGGTGTCACCGTGCCGATGGATACCAACGTGATCGGTCAGGTTGACGAGGGGTCTATTGCCGCCAAGGCAGGTATCGAGGCTGGTGATGCGATCCTTTCGGTTGACGGTGTATCGTGCTCCACATGGATGAACGTTTACGATGCCATCGGCAAGGCCGCCGGTAAGGACGATATCGCCATCGAGTACGAGCGTGACGGCAAGCAGCATTCGACCACGGTTGCGCTCAAAGAGGACGAGCGCCTAGGTGTGTATGCCTCTACGCAGGTAGTCCGTTTGGACCCCATCACCTCGGCGCGTCTGTCATTCTCCTATGTTGTGCAGACCGCGGAGGGCGTGATGCGCCTGCTCCAGCCGCAGCATACGATGGAGATTCTCGATCAGTCTTCTTCGATCGTGGGTATTAGCGTTATGTCCTCACAGGCTGCTGCTGCCGGTCCTGCCACGTTCCTTTCGTTTGCCGCCCTCATTTCGTTCTCGCTTGGCTTTATGAACCTGCTGCCCATCCCACCACTCGATGGCGGCAAGCTGGTCATCGAGATCATTCAAAAGATTGTGGGCCGCGAGCTTCCGCTCAAGGTCCAGACGATTGTGAGCTATGTGGGCATCGCGCTCTTTGCGCTGCTGTTTGTCTATATGCTTCGTTCCGACATCCTTCGATTTATTCTGTAGGGGAGTGTTTGGATTGTCTTTATCCCATCCTTTGCCTCGCGATTTGACTCGCCCCGTGCATGTGGGCGGTGTGCAGATCGGTGGCGGTGCGCCGGTGGTGGTCCAATCCATGACCTGCACCGATACCGCTGATGCCCAGGCAACACTTGCGCAAGTGTGCGCGTTGGCGCAGGCTGGCTGCGATATCGTGCGTGTGAGCGTGCCCACTGAGGCCGCGCTTGAGGGTTTCCGCACCATCTGTGCCGAGTCTCCGGTGCCAATCGTTGCCGATATCCACTTTAACCACAAGCTGGCCATTGGCGCTGTGGAGGCCGGTGCCGCCAAGCTCCGCATCAATCCCGGCAACATTGGCGATTGGGCCAAGGTCGATGCCGTGATCGATGCCGCGGGCGCCGCTGGGTGCGCGATTCGCATTGGCGTGAACGCGGGCTCGCTTGAGCAGGATATCGCCGAGCGCGAAGACCTCACGCAGCCCGAAAAGCTCGTGATGTCGAGCGAGCGCTTCGTCAAGCACTTTGAGGACCGCGGCTTTACGAACATTGTGCTTTCGGCCAAGGCCCATAGCGTGCAAACGACGCTCGATACCTATCGAGCCCTGTCGCGTGAGATTCCCCACGTTCCGCTTCACCTGGGCGTTACCGAGGCGGGTACCAAGCTTCAGGGCACCATTAAGAGCTCGGTGGGCCTTGGTATTCTGCTGTCTGAGGGTATCGGTGACACCATGCGCGTCTCTCTCACGGCCGATCCGGTTGAGGAGCCGCTGGTCGCCTGGGGAATTTTGCAGTCGCTGGGCCTGCGTCGCCGTGGTCCCGAGATTGTCTCGTGCCCCACGTGTGCCCGCTGCCAGGTTAACCTCATTCCCATCGCCGAGGAGGTCACCGAGCGGCTTAAGAACTACTCCGCGCCGCTTTCGATCGCCGTTATGGGATGCGCGGTCAATGGCCCCGGCGAGGCCTCTGACGCCGACTTGGGCGTTGCCTGCGGACGAGGTCAGGGCCTGCTCTTTTCGCATGGCCAGATCATTGGTAAAGTAGCTGAGGATCAAATTGTCGACGCGCTGATGGCCGAGGTCGACAAACTTATTGAGGAGAAGTAAATGACTCGAGCAATGTATATGTCTAAGCTCTATGCGCCGACGCTTAAAGAGGATCCGGCGGACGCTGAGCTCGCCAGCCACCGCCTGCTGCTCCGTGCCGGCATGATCCGCAAGGAGGCCGCCGGTCTGTATTCTTATCTGCCGCTCGCATGGCGCTCGATCCGCAAGATCGAGAACATCGTGCGCGACGAGATGGATGCTGCCGGCGCCCAGGAGCTCATGATGCCCATCATGGTCGATGCCGAGCTGTGGCGTGAGTCCGGTCGTATCGATGCCTATGGCAAGGAGCTTGTGCGCTTTGACGACCGTCATGGTCGCGAGTTCGTCCTGGGCCCCACGCACGAGGAGACCGTCACGGCCCTGGTGCGCAACGAGCTGCGCTCCTACAAACAGCTGCCCGTTAACCTGTACCACATCCAGGATAAGTTCCGCGACGAGTTCCGTCCCCGCTTTGGCCTGATGCGCGGCCGCGAGTTCATCATGAAGGACGCCTACAGCTTTTCCGCCACGCAGGAGAGCCTGCAGGAGGAGTACGACAAGATGAAGCAGGCCTATGCCAACATTTGCGAGCGCTGCTACATCAAGGCTCTGCCCGTTGTCGCCGACTCCGGCGAGATCGGTGGCGATACCTCCGTCGAGTACATGGCTTTGGCCGACGCCGGCGAGGCTTCGCTCGTCTACTGCGACGATTGCGGCTTTGCTGCCGATGACGAGGCGGCAAGCACCAAGGTCGTCGTGACCGAGGGTCCTGGCGACGGTACGCTTACCAAGGTCGAGACTCCGGGCATGGGCACCATCGAGGCCGTTGCAAAGTTCTTCGGTTTCCCCGAGAACGGCACGCGCAAGTCGCTGGCACTCATCGACGCCGAGGGCAAGCCGGTTGTGGCCATTGTTCCGGGCGATCACGAGCTCAACGATTGCAAGGCCGAGCACGTCTTTGGCAAGGGCTATCGCATGATGACCGACGAGGAGCTTCAGGCGAACGGTCTGCACAAGGGCTTTATCGGACCGGTTAACCTGCCCGATGGCATTCGTCTGGTGTGCGACGAGAGCCTGCGCGATTCCAAGCAGTGGGCCTGCGGTGCCAACGAGGTCGATTATCACTTTACCGGTGCCTGCCCCGAGCGCGACTTTACCGTCGATGAGTGGGCCGATCTGGTCACCGTTGTCGCCGGCGACCCCTGCCCGCACTGCGGCAAGCCGCTCTCCGCTGCCCGCGGCATCGAGGTCTCCCAGGTCTTCCAGCTGGGCACCAAGTATTCCGAGGCCATGGGTGCCACCTTTATGGACGAGGACGGCAAGGAGAAGCCGCTCATCATGGGCTGCTACGGCGTTGGTGTGTCCCGCTCACTCGCTGCCGTCGTGGAGCAGCACAACGACGAGCACGGTATCGTCTGGCCGGTCTCCGTTGCCCCGTACGAGGTCGCGGTGATTCCGCTCGATCCCAAGAAGGAGGAGTGCGCTACCGTCTGCGAGCAGATCGTTGATGGCCTGTGCGCCGAGGGTATCGAGGTTGTCGTCGACGACCGCGACGAGCGTCCCGGCTTTAAGTTTGCCGACAACGACCTTATGGGCTTCCCGTATCAGGTCGTTCTGGGTAAGCGTGGCCTTAAGAATGGCACCGTTGAGCTCAAGGACCGTGCCACGGGTGAGCGCGAGGATGTGGCGATCGACGAGGTCGTCGCCAAGGTCGCCGAGCTTGTGAAGGCAGCACGCCGTTAATCGACGATTTCGCTTGTAGTTCGATATACGGTACGGCCCCGCATTTCTCCAGATCGGGGAGATGCGGGGCCGTCCTTTTATCTTGTGGCATCCTCGATATCTAAAAGGAAAACCCCACAGCCCATGCGAGCTGCGGGGTTTTCCTTGTGCCTCCGATGCGAAATAAATCGCTCAGATATTACTGATAATCGACGACGTCGATCCAGTTCTTCAGGAACTCATCGTTCACGTTGCGCTTACGAGCGAGCTCGGAAGCGGCGACGATGCTCGTCCACTGACGCACGACCTGCATGGGCATGTCGGCGCGGTCGCAGTAGAGCTCCAGGTAGGCCTCAGCCTGATCCTTGCTGTTGAGGGCAAAGAGCAGGTAGGTGGTGGCAACGTCGGCAGCAGGGGAGCCCTGGGTGGCGTGTGCCCAGTCGCACACATAGAGCTGGCCGTCGTCGCCGACGATGACGTTGGAGGGGTTGAAGTCGCCGTGGCAGACCTTGAACTCCTTGGTCATGCCGTCCAGACGCTCCTGAAGGTTGTAGCGCGTGGTGGCATTGAGCTGATCAAGGCTGTCGATCATGCGGGCGTACTTGTCGCGCTGACGGTTGAGCAGCGGGGAGGTGTAGCCGTGGATCTCGATCTGGAGGTCGACGAACATCTCGAGGTACTCACCAAAGCGCTGGGGCTCGGCAGTCATCTTCTCGGCAAGGGTGGTGCCCGGAACCTTCTCGGTCACGAGCGCCCAGCCGTTGGCGTTCTCGAGCTGGGAAACCTCGAGCGCCTTGGGGCTGCGGATGCCGCACTCATTGATGCGGGCAAGATTCAAAGCCTCGTTGAACACGTCGGAGACAGGCTTGGTCTCGTTAAAGACCTTGACAATCTTGTCGCCCAGGTCGTAAACGACCTTGTTGCCACGGCGGACGAGCTCGGTCTTGGAATCGGGTAGCAGCATGGTTGCATCCTTTCAACGATGCGATAGAAGCGACGGCGGGGGTGTGTGAAACACCCGTGCACCCCCGCCGTTAAAAACCGTGCTAAAACTAGCAGACGGCGTAATCCTGGGGCTCGCGGCCGTAGTAGGCGTCCAGGTAGAGCTCCTTGATCTCGCTCATGAGCGGGTAGCGCGGGTTGGCGCCGGTGCACTGGTCGTTGAATGCCTGCTCGGTCATTTCGTCGAGGGTGTCGAGGAAGTACTGCTCGTCAACACCGTAGTCGGCGATGGTCTTCTTGACGCCGATGAAGTCCTTGAGCTCCTCGAGCTTCGTGATGAAGTTCTCGAAGACCTCCTTGTCGTCCTTGCCCTCGATGCCGCAGTACTTGGCCATCTCGGCGTAGTTGTGCAGCGCGTTGGGGTAAGGATACTGGGAGAAGGTGCCCATCTTGACGGGAGCCTCGGCGGCGTTGTAGCGCATGACGCGGGTCAGGATGACAGCGTTTGCGAGGCCGTGGGGCAGGTGATGGAAAGCGCCGAGCTTGTGGGCCATGGAGTGGTTGAGGCCCAGGAAGGCGTTGGCGAAGGCCATACCGGCCATGCAGGAGGCGTTGTGCATCTCCTCGCGGGCGTGCGGGTCCTTGGCGCCGTTCGTGAAGCTGGAGGGCAGGTTCTCGAAGACGAGCTTGGCAGCGCGCTCGGAGAGGCCCTTGGTGTAGTCGGAAGCCATGATGGAGACGTAGGACTCGATGGCGTGGGTCATGACGTCGATGCCGGAGGCAGCGGTCAGGCCGCGCGGGGCGGTCATGCAGTTGTCGGCGTCGACGATAGCCATGTTGGGGAGCAGCGCGTAGTCGGCGAGCGGCCACTTGATGCCGGTCTCCTTGTCGGTGATGATGGCGAACGGCGTGCACTCGGAACCGGTGCCCGAAGAGGTCGGGACGGCGACGAAGTAGGCCTTCTTGCCCATCTCGGGGAAGGTGAAGATACGCTTGCGGATGTCCATGAAGTCCATGGCCATGTCCTCAAACTTGCACTCGGGGTGCTCGTACATCATCCACATGATCTTGCCGGCGTCCATAGCGGAGCCGCCGCCGACGGCGATGATGACGTCCGGCTCAAAGAGAGCCATCTGCTTGGCGCCGCGACGTGCGCACTGCAGCGACGGATCGGGCTCGACGTCGTAGAAGCAGTCGTGGGCGATGCCCATCTCGTCGAGCTTGGCCTCGATGGCGCGGGTGTTGCCATTCTTGAAGAGGAACTGGTCGGTGACGATGAAGGCGCGCTTCTTGCCCATGACGTTGCCCAGCTCGTCGAGGGCGACGGGCGTGGAACCCTTCTTGAAGTAGACCTTCTCGGGAGCGCGGAACCACAGCATGTTCTCACGGCGCTCGGCCACAGTCTTAACGTTGATCAAGTGCTTCACCCCAACGTTCTCGGAGACGGAGTTGCCGCCCCAGGAGCCGCAGCCCAGGGTCAGAGACGGCTTCATGCCAAAGTTGTACAGGTCACCGATGCCGCCGTGCGAGGACGGGGTGTTGATGACGATACGGCAGGCCTTCATGACGTGCTCGAACAGGCTGATCTTCTCGGCCTGGGCGGGGTGCACGTACAGAGAGGCGGTGTGGCCCGGGCCACCGGCGAGCACCAGGTGCTCGGCCTTGTCGACGGCCTCCTGGAAGTCCTTGGCGTGGTACATGGCCAGGACCGGGGAGAGCTTCTCGTGGGAGAACTCCTCCTTGGCGGGGTCGGTGGAGGTGACCTCGGCGATCAGGATCTTGGTCTTGGCGGGAACCTCGATGCCGGCGAGCTCGGCGATCTTGGCGGCAGCCATGCCGGGGATGCGGTGATCGAGGGCGCCGTTCTTGAACATGGCGGCACGCAGGGCCTCCATCTCGGCACCCTGCTTGACGAAGTAGCAGCCGCGCTTCTGGAACTCGGCCTTAACCTGGTCATAGATGCTGTCGATGACGGTCACGGACTGCTCGGAAGCGCAGATCATGCCGTTGTCGAAGGTCTTGGAGTGGATGATGGAGTTGACGGCGAGCAGCACGTCGGCGGTGTCGTCGATGACGACCGGGGTGTTACCGGCGCCAACGCCCAGGGCGGGCTTGCCCGAGGAGTAAGCGGCCTTGACCATGCCCGGGCCACCGGTGGCGAGGATGATGTCGACGTCGCGCATGACCATGTTAGTCAGCTCGATGGAGGGGACATCGACCCAGCCGATGATGCCCTCGGGGGCGCCGGCCTTGACGGCGGCGTCAAGCACGAGCTTGGCGGCGGCGATGGTGCACTTGGCGGCAGCCGGGTGCGGGGAGATGATGATGGCGTTGCGGGTCTTCAGGCAGATCAGCGTCTTGAAGATCGCGGTGGAGGTGGGGTTGGTCGTCGGGATGACGGCGCCCACGATACCGATGGGCTCGGCGATCTTGGTGATGCCGTAAGCCTCGTCGCGCTCCAGGACACCACAGGTCTTGGTGTTCTTGTAAGCGTTGTAGATGTACTCTGCGGCGTAGTGGTTCTTGATGACCTTGTCCTCAAGAACGCCGCGGCCGGTCTCCTCGATGGCCATCTTCGCCAACGGGATACGAGCCTTGTTGGCGGCCATGGCGGCCTCATAGAAGATCTTGTCGACCTGCTCCTGCGTGTACGTAGCAAAAAGCGCCTGGGCCTCTCGCATCTGAGCGAGCTTGGCCTCAAGCGCCTCTACGTTGTCCACAATTGCGGGAGTAGTGTTTTCCGGTGACTTTTTCACCATTTGTGTCTCCTTGCGATCGGAGATTTACCCTACGCCTTGCATGATAGCAAGAAATTATTCGGCGAACGGTAAGATTCCTGTAAAAGGCACACTAAAACGCTTCAATAAACTGAAGCGTTTTAACTAAAACTATCTGCCTGCTGCATCGCCCCACTCATTGGGGACAGACTTACATGAGTGCTTTCACTCATTGGGGACAGACATCGATTTGCCATTTTGCCGTTCTTGACCTATTTTTGCCGCTCATTGGATATAAATAGGTCACAGGCTCAGCATTTCGCGTTCCTTCTCTCCTTTTAGGTGTTGCCTGTTCAGTTTTTGAAAGGAGAGATTATGCCCCGATGCGCCCGCGCCGTTTCGCTCACCGGCTATTACCACGTCTTTGACCGTGGTAACTCTAAACAGATTATTATTGAAGATGACTCCGACCGCTATCGTTTCCTATCGGATATCTCGGACAGGTTTGCGCGCCATGAAGTGGCGGTTTTGGCTTGGTGCCTTATGGACAACCACTTTCAGATGATGGTTGATGATCCGTTCGACAATCTTTCAAAGGCGATGCAGTGCGCATTGACGGCATATGCTAAGTATTTCAATGGGAAAACGGGGAGAACGGGGCATTTGTTTGACAATCGCTATTCGCGGGTCGCGGTCGAGTCGGACACACAGGCGGTGCAGCTACTCGATTATATCCATCTCAATCCTGTGAAGGGTGCAATTAACTCACTCGAAGCATACCGCTGGTCAAGCTACAAGGCATATCAGCTGGGCTATGATCCCTTTGACATCTGTGATGCGGCCCCTATGCTCGATATTGTCGGAGGCTCCCGTTGCTATTGCGAGCATCTCGAGAAAGTTGCCGGGCGCATCTGGTCAGTAGAGGTTCTTCCACGCCGGCGGATCCCCGATGAGGAGGCCCTTTCCGTTGCGCACGAAGTCCTGCCGAGCATAGATCCTGCGCTGCTCAAGGCCCTGCCGCGACTCGAGCGTGATGCGTGTCTGCTGAGGCTCAGGCGGGCACATCTCACGGTCAAGCAAATTGCCCGTATCACCGGCATCGGCGCCACAAGCGTAACCAAGGCCACCGCGGGCTGGAACGAGGCGGCGTGAGGTACGTACTGGTGGCGATCGAAGCGCCGTGAGTTCGTCGATGCACTGTGAGCTTTGGAAAGCACTCATCTAAGTCTGTCCCCAATGCGTGAAAGCACTCATGTAAGTCTGTCCCCAATGAGTGCAAAAAGGCGCCCTCAGTAGGGGGGCGCCTTTGGTAAGTTCTATGTGAACGCGAGGTCTTTGACCCGGAGAGTCCGAGGTACTTGTTGGTAAGACCTTATTTAAGAGCGCGCAACCTTGCCAGACTTGAGGCAGGTGGAGCAAACGTTCATCTTGCGACGATGACCATCGACGACGACGTAGACGCGCTGGATGTTGGGGCGGAACTTACGGTTGGTGACGCGGTGAGAGTGGCTGATGGAGCGACCGGCAACGGGGTGCTTACCGCAAACTTCGCAAACTTTGGACATAACTGACCCTCCTTGGGCGACAAACGAACATGTCGCGTTAACAAACAAGCCTGAACTATAGCACAGAAGTCGCTCCCTGTGCGCAATCTACACAGAGATATTCCTCTTTTGGCGATAGTGCCCACGCCACGGCCCTGGACGTAGATCCGATTTGCGTGCAGCAGAGGGGATTATGCCAGCTCGTGCGTGTGTTTTCAAGCTCGTCCCACAAATATATATAGGTTTATGGAGCATTGGGCTCCGTTTACGGATTGCTCTGTATTTATGCTCGCAATTAAGCACGAGGTTGGCTACACTATCCCTTGACCATTAAAGGGGTACGAGATACCCACATGGAATTACATAGCTGCCAAAGAGCAGCCTTTCCTGTGGGTGTCTGGTCCGCTTTAAGCGGTCGGGCATCTATTTTTTTGACTGTGTCAGCAGTCAAGACATATGAGGAAGGAGATCGATGGGCACGACTTCCCCCAAGGCGGTCATTATGGACGAGACCGCCGTCAATCGAGCGATGACTCGCATCGCGCACGAGATTCTCGAGCGCAACGAGGGCTGTGAAGACCTCGCTCTGGTTGGCATCGTCACGCGCGGCGACCTTCTGGCAAAGAAGCTCGCCGAGGAGATCAAGGAGATTGAGGGCGTCGAAGTTCCGCTCGGCAGCCTGGACATCAGCTTCTACCGCGATGACTACGCTACCAATTTCGCTCCCGCGATCCACGCTACCAACATTCCCTTCAGCGTCGACGGCAAGCGCGTCGTGCTGGTGGACGACATCCTGTATACGGGCCGTACCATCCGCGCCGCTCTCGACGCCGTCATGGACCTGGGCCGTCCGAGCCGCATTGAGTTGGCAGTCCTCGTTGACCGCGGCCACCGCGAGCTCCCCATCTCGCCGGACTTTGTCGGCAAGAACGTTCCCTCGTCGCATGAGGAGAACGTGCATCTATATATGAAGGAAGTCGACGGCCACACCGCCGTCGAGATCAACGACGTCGCGCCGGGCTCCCACGTGGGTTCTGCGCCGCTGGGAGGTGAGTAGTACCGTGGCGTTCAACCATAAGCACCTGATCGACATTACCGAGTACTCCGAAGAGGACATCAAGCTCATCCTCGAGACCGCCAAGGCGTTCTCCGAGGTCAACGAGCGTGCGATCAAGAAGGTCCCCACGCTCAAGGGCAAGACCATCGTCAACATGTTCAACGAGCCCTCGACGCGCACCCGCAGCTCCTTCGAGCTCGCCGAGAAGCGCCTTTCGGCCGACAGCCTCAACTTTGGCGGCTCCTCGACCTCTACGGTCAAGGGCGAGAGCCTCGTCGACACCGTCGAGACCCTCAACGCCTACAAGATCGACTGCATCGTCGTGCGCGACAAGCACGCCGGCGCGCCCTATATCGTCACGCAGAATTCGCCCGCGAGCGTTATCTGCGCCGGCGACGGCAAGCACAACCACCCCACGCAGGCCCTGCTGGACCTGTACACCATTTGGCAGCACAAGGGTGACTTCCACGGTCTGAAGGTCGCTGTCGTCGGCGACATCTCCCACTCCCGTGTCTGCGGCTCGCTGATCCCCGCCCTTAAGATCATGGGCTGCGAGACCTACGCCGTCGCCCCCGGCACGCTGCTGCCTCCGGCACCCGAGGTCCTGGGCTGCGACCACGTGACGAGTGATCTCGATTCCGTCCTGCCCGAGCTGGACGTCGTCTACATGCTGCGCGTGCAGCAGGAGCGCCTCGAGGGTGCCCCGTTCCCGACCATTCGTGAGTACCACAAGCTCTTCGGTCTGACCAAGGACCGCGAGAAGCTCATGAAGCCCGATGCGATCATCTGCCACCCGGGCCCCATCAACCGCGGCGTCGAGTTCGACTCCTATATGGCCGACCACCCGCAACGCTCCGTCATCCTGGAGCAGGTCTACGCCGGTATCTGCGTGCGTATGGCTATCCTGTATCTGCTGCTTGGAGGTGCCGATAATGGCCTTGCTTCTTAAGAATGCCCACGTCGTCGACCCGTCCGTCGAGCTTGACGGTGTCGTTGACGTCCTGATTGACGGCGACAAGATCGCCGAGGTCGGCGAGAATCTCGCCGTCGAGGGAGCCGAGGTCCGCGACCTTTCCGGCAAGTACCTCGTCCCTGGCCTGGTGGATATGCACGTTCACCTTCGCGAGCCCGGCTACGAGGTCAAAGAGGACATCGAGAGCGGCACCCGCGCAGCTGCCAAGGGCGGCTTTACCGGCGTGTGCGCCATGCCCAACACCGATCCCGTCACCGATAACGGCACCGTCGTGGAGTTCGTCAAGTCCCGCGCTGCCGAGGTCGGTCACTGCCGCGTCTATCCGTCGGGCGCCATGACCCGCGGTCTTAAGGGCGAGGCCATGTCCGAGATGGGCGATATGGTCGCCCACGGCGCCGTCGCCTTCACCGACGACGGTCGCGGCGTGCAGGGCGCGGGTATGCTCCGTCGCTGCATGGACTACGGCAAGATGTTCGGCAAGGTCTTTATGAGCCATTGCCAGGACGAGGACCTGGTCGGCCACGGCCAGATCAACGAGGGCAAGGTCTCGACCCGTCTGGCTCTCGAGGGCTGGCCGGCTGCCGGCGAGGAGCTCCAGATCGCCCGCGACATCGAGATCGCCAAGCTTACCGGTGCCAAGCTGCACATCCAGCACATCTCCACCGCTCACGGTCTCGAGCTCGTGCGTGCCGGTAAGGCCGCTGGCGTCCAGGTGACCTGCGAGGCCACCCCGCACCACATGTTTCTGACCGAGAACGACTTGGACGAGACCTACAACACCTCGCTCAAGGTCAATCCGCCGCTGCGCACCGACGAGGACGCCGAGGCCATCCGTCAGGGCGTCATCGACGGCACCGTCGACGCTATCGTCACCGATCACGCTCCCCACACCCCGTGGGAGAAGGCCCGTGAGTTCGAGCTTGCGCCCTTTGGCATGATCGGCCTCGAGACCTCGCTGTCGCTCGTACTCACCGAGCTGGTCAACACGGGCAAGATGAGCATGGGCCGCATGGTCGAGCTCATGGCCATCAAGCCGCGTGAGATCCTGGGTCTCGACCAGGTTCAGGTCAAGGCGGGCTCCGTTGCCGACCTGACCGTGTTCGACCCCTCCGCAACCTGGACGGTTGGCGAGGACGGTTACGAGTCGCGCGCCGAGAACTCCGGTTTTGCCGGCCGCACGCTCACCGGTCGTGCCACCGATGTGTTTGTCGGCGGTAAGCAGACGCTTGCCGACGGCTGCATCTGCTAGCATAGCCTTATCGCTTTTGTGCGCGGCGCCCTTGCGGTGCCGCGCTTTCTATTAGTTTGGACCATGCAACCGCATGGGGGATTGGAGCGTCTATGCCCACACCTTCCACTGCACGCATGCACGACTTCGAGGTCGTCTCGAACCGGGAGATTGCCGATGGCATCTTCTCGCTCGTCATCTCGGCCCCCAAGCTTGCAAGTGCGCTCAAGCCCGGTCAGTTTGTGAACATCGCCGTACCCGGCGATGCGTCCTCGCTGCTTCGCGTGCCCCTGAGCTACTACCGCGCCGACGCCGAGGCCGGCACCGTCGAGCTGTGGTACGCCGTCGTGGGCGACGATACCCGTCGTTTGTCCCAGATGGGCCCTGGCTCCACCTCTAACCTGCTGGGCCCCGGTGGCCGTGGCTGGATGGTACCCGAGGGCACCAGGAAGGCCCTGCTCGTCGCCGGTGGCATCGGTGTTCCGCCCGTGCTGTGCCTTGCCGACAAGCTTTCCGAGCAGGGTGTGGCCGTCGACGTGTGCCTGGGCTTTGGCACCGCGTCCAAGGCCGTGGGTGTCGATGAGTTCCGCGCGCTGGGCGCCACGGTCAACGTTTGCACCGATGATGGCACGCTGGGCACGCACGGTTTTTGCACCGACCCGGCAGCCGAGCTGCTCGGCGAGGGCGGCTACGACTATGTGGCCAGCTGCGGCCCCGCTGTCATGATGAAGAAAGTCGCCGCCGCTGCCGCCGAGGCCGGTGCGTACTGCGAGGTGTCGCTTGAGCGCATGATGAGCTGTGGCTTTGGCGCCTGCAACACCTGCAATGTCGAGACGGTCGACGGTATGAAGGGTGCTTGCATGTGCGGCCCCGTGTTCGATGCTTCCAAGGTGGTGGTCTTCTAGTGGGTACCGTGAACATGGCCGTCGATTTCGGCGGCGTCAAGATGCAGAACCCCATCAACACCGCAGCCGGTACCTTTGGCTACGGTTGGCAGTTCCAGAACTTCTTTGATGTTTCCCAGCTGGGCGCCATCACCACCAAGGGTTGCGCTGCCGAGCCCTGGCCCGGCAATCCCGCGCCCCGCATGGCTGAGATTCCCGGCGGTATGATCAACTCCGTGGGCCTTCAGAACCCCGGCGTGGCTGCCTTTGCCCGCGAGTCCGGTCCGTGGCTCGAACAGCTGTCCAAGGACGGCTGCCAGGTCATCTGTCAGGTTGCCGGCCACTCCGTCGAGGAGTTTGTCCGCGCGCTCGAGATGTATGTCGAGCTGTGCCCCTGGGCTGCCGGCTACGAGATCAACGTGAGCTGCCCTAATATCGCCGCCGGCGGTGCCGCCATGGGCTCTACGCCCGAGGGCGCCTCATCCGTTATGGCTGCCTGCCGCAAGGTGACCGATAAGCCGCTGTTCGTGAAGATGGCGCCGGTCAACGTCGCCGAGATTGCCAAGGCCCTCGAGGCTGCCGGCGCCGACGGCCTTTCGGTCATCAACTCCATTCAGGGCATGGCCATCGACGTCCATACCCGCAAGTCCCGCGTGGCCAAGCCCAAGGGCGGCCTTTCGGGCCCGCTGTGCCACCACATCGCCGTGCGCATGGTCTGGGAGGTTGCCCAGGCCGTCGATATCCCCATCAACGGCGTCGGCGGTGTCATGACCGGCGAGGATGCGGCCGAGTTTATCCTGGCCGGCGCCACCTGCGTGTCGGTCGGCATGGCCAACTTCGTCGATCCGTGCGCTTCGCTCAAGATCGCGCACGAGCTCGAGGCCTGGGCTGAGTCCCAAGGCGTGAAGGACATCAACGAACTGGTAGGTGCTTTCGAATGCTAGAGACCGATGCCCGCGACCGCGTAATCGTCGCTCTCGACTGCGACCGCGAGCGTGCGCTCGAGCTCGCCCACGAGCTTTCGGGCCATGCCGCCTGGCTCAAGGTTGGCATGACGCTCTATTACGCTGAGGGCCCCGAGATCGTCAAAACCTTTAAGGACCTGGGCTTTAAGGTCTTCCTCGACCTCAAGTTCCATGATATTCCGCATCAGGTTCGCGGTGCCGTCCGCTCGGCCTCGCTTGCCGGTGCCGACCTGCTTTCGGTCCACGGCTTGGGTTCGGGCGCCATGCTCGCTGCCTGCCGCGAGGGTGCCGAGGAGGCGCGCGAGGACCGCGCCAAGCTCGTCGCCATCACCGTGCTCACGAGCATGAATCAGGATGCCTTGAGCGAGATCGGCGTCGAGTCGCCCGTGGCCGAGGAGGCCGCCCGCCTGGCAAAGCTCGCTCAGGCCAACGGCATCGATGGCATCGTGTGCTCGCCGATGGAGGCTCACGACATGCGTGAGCTGCTGGGTCCTGATGCCCTGATCGTGACTCCGGGTGTGCGTCCGGTGGGTGCCGCCCTTGGTGACCAGTCCCGCGTGGCGACGCCTTCCCAGGCTATCGAGCGTGGCGCAAGCCACATTGTGGTGGGCCGTCCCATCACCGGCGCCGACGATCCGGTTGCCGCCTTTGACGCCATCGTCGCCGAGCTGGTCGAAAACGTCGCCTAAAAGATTCCCCTAAGTCACCACTTTTGGGTCTCATTAGCACAAAATAGCCCCTGTGCCTGCGTAAACTTTCCCATCCTTTGTGTGGAATCGCAGGTCAGGGGCTTAACTTTGGGCGCAGTATATTGCACTTTTTGCGGGTATCGTCTAACCTATGGAGCCGCGATTGGGCATTTTGTACGTTCTACGTGCTAAAATGCCAATTATTGAATCAGATATAACCCAACTATTTGGAGGTACGAATGGCACTCCCTCAGCTTACCGATGAGCAGCGTAAGCAGGCTCTTGAGAAGGCTGCTGCCGCACGTCACGCCCGCGCTGAGCTTCGCGAGCAGATCAAGAAGGGCGAGAAGTCCCTCGAGTCCGTGCTCAACTCCGATGACCCCATCGCTTCCCGCATGAAGGTTTCCACCCTCATCGAGTCTCTTCCTGGTTATGGCAAGGCCAAGGCCGCCAAGATCATGGAGGAGCTTGGTATCTCCGCTACCCGTCGCGTCCAGGGCCTCGGCGTCCGTCAGCGCGAGCAGCTCCTCGAGCAGCTGACCAAATAAGTGAGCGCTCAGGATTCCAAGCTCTTTGTGATTTCTGGACCGTCAGGCGCAGGGAAGGGTACGCTCGTCACTCGTGTGCGCGAGCGCCGCTCGAACCTGGGCCTGACGGTTTCGGCTACCACGCGAGCACCACGCAAAGGTGAGGTCGACGGCGTCAACTACTTTTTTCTGACGCGCGAGGAGTTCGACCGCCGCGTGGCAAACGGTGAGTTTGTTGAGTGGGCCGAGGTCCACGGTAACTGCTACGGCACGTTGGTGAGCGAGGTCACATCCAAGCTCGCCTCTGGCGCATCTCTGATTTTGGAGATCGATGTCCAGGGCGCCCTGCAGGTGAAGGAGCGTTTCCCCGAGGCCGTGTTGATCTTTATCAAGCCGCCTTCGCTTGAGGTACTCCGCGAGCGCCTGGTCGGTCGCGGTACCGAGACGCCCGAGACGATTGAGCTGCGTATGGCAAACGCCGCCGATGAGCTTGCCCTTGCCGACCGCTACGACGACGTCGTGGTTAATGACGATCTCGACCGCGCGACCGATGAGCTCGTTCGCGTTCTCGATATGCATGAAAGGATCTGAGGTCCGTGTCCGTTGTAAAGCCTTGCATTGACGATCTTCTGGAGAAGACCGATCACAACCGCTTCCTGCTCGCTTCGCTTGCCTCCAAGCGCGCCTGCGACATTAACAGCATGCTGCGTGGCCAGCACAACCGCGTGCTTGCCGTCCAGGATGTCGATGACATCACCATCGGGCTTTCCGGTGCCGATACCATTTCGATGGCTATGGACGAGATTGTCGACGGCGACATCTCTTACGACGAGGCCCGTTACGAGAAGGCGCTCGGCCACAAGGTTGCTGAAGCCTAAATGGCGGCTCGCGTCTGCCTGGTCCACTATCACGAGGTTGGACTGAAGGGTAAGAACCGCGCACATTTTGAGCATATCCTCATGGATAACATCAAGGCGGCCTTGGCCGCCTTTTCCGTGAATGCCGTGTCTCGAATTTCCGGTTATATCCTCGTGACCTTTAACGAGCATCAGGCCGATGAGGCGGCGCGTGTCATTCGCACTGTTCCCGGCGTTGCACGTGTGTCTTTGGCGTATCACACCAACCGCGACTCGCAGGAGTACTGCGCCGCCGCCGTGAAGGCGCTGCGCGAGTTTGGTTCCTTCGATTCTTTTAAGGTGCACGCCAAGCGCTCCAATACTGACTATGAGCTTACCTCGATTGACATCAATCGTCAGGTGGGTGAGGTGCTGTGTGAGGCCTTCCCCGATAAAAAGGTTCAAATGCACGACCCCGATGCGATGGTGCACGTACTGGTGGTCCAGGGTAGCGTTTATGTGTACGCGCGCTCCGAGCGCGGCGTGGGCGGTCTGCCGGTGGGTTCTGCCGGCAAGGTCGTGACGCTGCTGTCGTCGGGTATCGATTCTCCGGTGGCGACCTGGATGCTCGCGCGTCGCGGCGCGGTGTGCGTGCCGGTACATTTCTCTGGTCGTCCGCAGACGCCCGATACGAGTGAGTATCTGGTACAGGACATCATCCGTGCGCTTGAGCCGGGTGTCCAGATCGGCCGCCTGTACGTGGTGCCGTTTGGCGACTCCCAGCGTGAGATTTCGGTCACCTGTCCCAGCAACCTGCGCGTGATCATGTATCGCCGCATTATGTATTCGGTTGCCGAGCGCATTGCACACATCGAGGGCGCCAAGGCCATCGTGACGGGCGAATCGCTTGGACAGGTTGCCTCCCAAACGCTTGAGAATATCATGGCCGTCAACGAGGCCGTGAAGATCCCCGTGTTCCGTCCTCTCATCGGTTCGGACAAGCAGGAGATCATTGCGCGTGCCGAGGAGATCGGTACGTTCGATATCTCGACTGAGGCCGCTCCCGACTGCTGCACGCTGTTTATGCCGCGCCGTCCCGAGACGCACGCTAAACTCGATGCCGTGCATGAGGCCTGGGAGTTGTTCGATCATGAGGAGATGATCGAGCGCCTGCTCAAGCAGACCGAGTACATCGACTTCGAGAGCAACACGTATAAGGCCCCTAAGACCTTAAAACGCAAACATTCGGAGCTTTCTCCGCGTGAGATTTACCAAGATCACGAGTAAAATTGTGCATAGACCGACGATGAGCTTGCATCGTCGGTCTTTTGCTATCTGGGCATCTTGCGGCTAAGTGTTCATTTGCTGACGTGTGCCTGAATAAATGGACAGATTTGTGCAAGGTTTTGGTCAGCTTTTGGTTTGACCGCTAAAACCGGTTTTGGGGCGTGGCTGTTGCGGGACTCCTTTCCTGACACGATGGTGTTGGGAGGTTTTGCTATGGCGCAGCGCGAACAACACGAACGGGTCAAAAAGATGGACCGCTTGGCGGACAAGCTGTTCGGTCATAAGGCAGTGGTGATGGCGATATTGGTCGTCATTGCGATGGCGAGTGGACTGGCGATGGCGAACCTTGGCGGCGGTGCCGGTGGCGTGTCGTTTGAGCGCACTGACGGTTCGGGCTCGTTGGTGGAGCCGGGATCCGGTGATGCCTCGAGCGGAAAGACATCCGAAGGTTCTTCGACTAAGGCTTCTGCCGCGGCAGAGGTCTATGTCGATGTCGATGGCGCCGTTGTGTCGCCCGGTGTATATCGTCTCAAGGACGGCGCGCGGGTGGCTCAGGCGATTGATGCCGCCGGCGGGCTGGCACCCGAGGCAGACGTTACGGGGCTCAATCGGGCATCTAAGGTCGTTGATGGACAGAAGATTCACGTTCCAACGGTAGGGGAGCAGCAGGCGTCCATTGCGGAAGCCGGTGTTGATGGTGGGGCTTCCGCATCATCGGGCGTGAGTGGCGCAACAGGCCTAGTAAATATCAATACGGCAAGCGCGGCAGAGCTACAGACGCTCTCGGGCATCGGTCCCTCCATGGCCCAGTCGATTATCGATGAGCGGACAAAGAACGGTGCTTTTGCCTCGGTTGACGATCTGATGCGTGTGTCGGGAATCGGCGAGAAGAAGCTTGCCAAAATCAAAGATTGCATCTGCGTATGAGTGCGACCGAGCGCGATCATGTGATGCCTCCGCGGCCCCTGATGCCGTGGACGATGGCCCTGTGTGCCGGCATGTGCATGAGCTGCGCCTTGGTGCTCAACGTGGCCGCTGATGCGCTGCTGAGGGAGCAGGCGCCGGCGGTCGGGCTGCTATGGGCCATTCCCGTTGCGGCGGCGGTCTTCGTTGTGCTGGCTCAATCTTGTGCGCGGCTTGCCCCTTGGAAGCTGTGGCTGTATGCCGCGTCCGTCGGTCTCGTGGCGGGAGCGGTCGTCTCAGCGTGGTGGGCTGTGGGCACGCTAGGCGCCTCGAAGGCGCTCGACGGCCGAGCGGCAAGCGGCCTCGAGTTTGTCGTGCAGGGTGATCCATCCATAAACGACGACGTGTATTCCTATACCTGCGAGGCACGCGCGGACGGTAAGAACTTGGCAACGGTTCGTCTATCGTTTGACCGCGAGCTCAAGGTCGGGGCGCACGTGCGTGTTATCGGTCGCGTTTCACGTTTTGAGAACGATGCATATGGACGATCGCGCGTGCTCCGAGGCGAGGTGCGCAAGGTTCAAGCCGTTCGAGTTGTGTCGGTCGATGAGGGCTCTCCGGGGCCGCTGCTTCGGCTGCGAAATGGGCTGCTTGCGTCCATCGCGCCTGCAACCGACCCGGCGCGTGCGCTCATAGCCGGTGTCGTCTGCGGTCGTTCGGCCGAGCTGCGCGTCCAGCCCGCGGGCGACTGGTTTTCGGTAACGGGAACGGCGCATCTTATCGCCGTCTCGGGCAGCCATTTGGCTATCGTGGGGTTTGTAATCGAGGGTGTATTGCAAAAGACTCGGTGCTCACGTGGTCTTCAGCGGGCGATATTGGCGATAACGCTTGTGGGCTACGCTGCCTTTACGGGCGCGTCTCCCTCGGCCGTGCGCGCGTGCTGCATGGTGTTCGCGACGCTTGTCGTAAACGGCGCGGGGCGTCGCCGGCACGGCGCATCGGCACTCTTCGTAACCATGTCTATCTTTGTGCTACTGCGGCCGACGGTGCTGTTCGAGATGGGCTTTCAGCTTTCATGTGCCAGCGTCTTTGCCATTCTGTGCTTTTGCCCCTATGCGACCTACACTTTGGGTGAGCTGAGTGTGCCATCGGGCGTTGCAAGCATGCTTTCCGTCACGTTGTGCTCGCAACTGGCGACACTTCCCATTACCATTCCTGCCTTCGGTACGTTCTCGCTCATTGCTCCGCTGGCAAATGCGGTCATCGGCCCGGTGGTGAGCGTACTGCTTGCTGTGTCCATCGTGCTGGTTCCCTTTTCGCTCGTGGCACCTTTGCGGACTTGGGCGCTCATTGTGCCCATGATTGCCGCCCGCTGCGCGCTGTTCTTCGAGCAGCTGTTTGCCGCCGTGCCGGGTGCATCCGTGAGTGTGTCGCCCGATAGCGTGTGGATTTACCTAGTGCCGTGTTTGCTGGCGGTTCTGCTGGTCTGGTGGCCGCGTCCCCGTGCACGTCCTATGGCGGTGGGGCTTGCATGCCTGGTGCTCTTGGCTGCGATTCCGTACGTCTACTGGGATCGATTCGCTCCGCCTTCGGTGACGGTGCTCGATGTGGGCCAGGCGGATGCGATTCTTATCCGCCAGGGCGGCGCGGTAGCACTCGTCGACTGCGGGCTCGACGAGCGCGTGGTAGCGGCGTTGGTTCGCAATAACGTGCACCATATCGATGCCGTCTTTGTGACGCATTGGGATGAGGACCACTGGGGTGGTCTGCCTGCCGTGCTCGGACGGTTTTCGGTCGGAACGATTGCCGTGGCGGCGGATGCGCTGGAGGATGCTCCTGCCGAGGTATTGAACCGACCTGGCGTTGAGTATCGGCAGGTGCGCCTTGGGGATACGGTCGACATCGGCTCATTTTGCGCCCGCGTGATGTGGCCATTCGAGTCCGTGGATGGCGAGGGAAATGATGACTCGCTTGTCCTGCTGCTCTCTTATGTTCAGGAAGGCAAGGGCCTGCGTATGCTCCTCACCGGCGATGCCGAGCTCGACCAAGAACGGGAATTCGTGCAGGAGGTGGGGGATGTCGATGTCCTTAAACTTGGGCATCACGGCTCTAAGGTTTCAGTCGATGGTGAGTTGCTGGACGTCTTGAAGCCCGAGCTTTCCCTCGCGAGCGCGGGCGAGGGGAATCGATACGGCCATCCGTCCGATGCCTGCATCGATGCCGTTAAGGATGCGGGCGGCGTGTTCGCGTGCACTATCGAACACGGCGACATTACCGTCATGCCGACTGCGAATGGCTTTGCGATGCGATGCCAGCGACCGTGAGGACGTCGTTGGCGTGTGGTGGGCCCCTGGGCTAGAATGGCACGGAACGAATACGAAGGTCTGCGGGAGGGGAGCGCGATGTCCGAAACCGGTCTGTTGCCGGCATATCTGATCGTCGGTACCGACGGAGTCAAACGCGACCATGCTGTCTCACGTATGAAGGCGCGTCTGGAAAAGACGGGCATGGTCGAATTCAACCTCGACGAGCGCGATATGACCAAAGACCCCGATATCGAGTCGATTATCGGATCGCTCAACACCTTTCCCATGGGCAGCGAGTTTCGCCTGGTAATCCTTGACGGCTGCTCAAAACTCGCCAAAGCGATCTCCGAGCCGCTTGTCGACTATCTGGCGAGTCCCAGCCCCACGACGGTCTGCCTCATCATCGCCGACTCGCTTGCCAAGAACACGCGCCTGTATAAGGCGATCGCCAAGATCGACAAGAAGGCCGTGATCGATTGCTCCGGCACAAAGCGCTGGGAGCTTCCGCGCCGCGTGCAGCAGATGGCGACGCAGCACGGCAAGTCGATCTCGACGGCGGCCGCCGAGGAACTCGTCTCGCGTTCGGGTGAAAACACTCGCATGCTCGATAACGACTTGGCTAAGCTTGCCCAGATGGTCGAGGCACCGCAAATTGAGCTTGCCGACGTTGAGCGCTGGATTGTACGTACGGCCGAGGTTCAACCCTGGGACTTTCTCAATGCGGTCTCGGCCCGTGACATGCGCCGCTCGCTCGAGCTCTTCAATCTACTTCCCGCCAAGAGCTACGTGTGGACTTACACATTGCTGTGCGGCCGCATTCGCGAGCTTATCGTTGCCAAGGCGCTCGATGCGCGCGGACAGGGTCGTGAGCTGGCCGCAACGCTCAAGCTCCAGTCCTGGCAGGTCAAGAATCACCTGACCTGGGCACGTCGCTTTTCGATGGCAGAGCTCGTCGCAGCGCTCGAGGGGGCGGTCGATGTGGAGCTCGCGCTCAAGGGTTCGGCCGATTCTCAGACCGCGCTTTTGCTCTGGATTACGAACATCTTGAGAAAATCGTGATGATACCTGCCTATTTGACAAATTCGTTCTATCTCTTTGAGGGGGAGCGTGCTATAGTAGGCGCTTGCATGACCTCACCGTGTCTCAGAGGTGTCATACATTTTTTGCAAGGAACTCGAAAGGAACTCCAGAAGTGGCAAACATCAAGTCTCAGAAGAAGCGTATCCGCACCAATGAGGCAGCTCGCATGCGTAACAAGGCTGTCAAGTCCGAGCTCAAGACGCTGACCAAGCACGTCCAGTCCGCCGTCGCCGAGGGCGACGCCGAGAAGGCCCAGGCTGCCCTCAAGACCGTCACCAAGCGTCTCGATATGGCTGCTGCCAAGCATGTTATCCACAAGAACCAGGCTTCCAACCGCAAGTCCGGTCTTGCCAAGCTCGTGAACAGCATCAACGCCTAAGTTGTAAATTTCACACCAAACAGATTACGCGCATAAATGGAGCCTGTTTTATGGAACAGGCTCCATTTTTTGTACCGCTCGGGTAAGATAGTCCGCATGAATACTTCATTTGACATTTCCCACATTCGCAACTTCTCAATCGTTGCGCACATCGACCATGGCAAGTCCACGATCAGTGACCGTATCCTCGAACTCACCCATACAGTCGACGAACGCGACATGGAGTCGCAGCTGCTCGACACCATGGATATCGAGCGCGAGCGCGGCATCACGATCAAGTCCAATGCCGTTCGCGTGTCCTATGACGCCGACGATGGCGAGACGTATCAGTTCAATCTGATCGATACGCCGGGCCACGTGGACTTTACCTATGAGGTCTCGCGCTCGCTGGCAGCCTGTGAGGGCGCGGTGCTCGTTGTCGACGCCACGCAGGGCGTTGAGGCGCAGACCGTCTCTAACGCGACGCTCGCCATGAACGCCAATCTGGACATTGTGCCGGCCATCAACAAGATCGACCTGCCCTCGGCTCATCCCGACGAGGTTAAGACCGAGATCGAGGATGACCTGGCGATCCCTGCCGATGATGCCGTGTGTGTCTCGGGCAAGACCGGCGAGGGCATCCACGATCTGCTGGAGTCCATTGTCTTTCTGATCTCTCCGCCCAAGGGCGATGCGAATGCGCCGCTCAAGGCACTCATTCTGGATTCATACTTCGACGAGTATCGTGGCGTCGTCGCCACAGTGCGCATCTTTGACGGCTCCATCAAAAAGGGCGATACCCTGCGCATGATGCAGGCAAAGGGCGACTTTTTGGTCGATGGCGTGGGCGTCAAGCGTCCCGCCGAGACTCCGGTTGACGCGCTGACGGTCGGCGAGGTCGGTTACGTGGTCACGGGCCTGAAGGACCCCGAGGCCGTTCGCGTGGGCGATACCCTCACGTGGGCGTCGAATCCCTGCCCCGAGCCGCTTCCCGGTTACCGCGAGGCTAAGCCCATGGTCTATACGGGCCTGTTCCCGATCGATAACAAGGACTACGAGAACCTGCGTGACGCGCTCGATAAGCTGCATGTCAACGACCCGTCGTTGGTGTGGGAGCCCGAGACCTCGGTGGCGCTCGGCTTTGGCTTCCGCGTGGGCTTCTTGGGCCTGCTGCATATGGAGGTCGTCAAGGAGCGCCTGGAGCGTGAGTTCAATCTTGACCTCATTGCCACGAGCCCCTCGGTGGACTATCACGTCTACAAGACCGACGGCGAAATGATCGATGTCCGCAGCCCGCAGGATCTGCCCGAGGCTACGCGCATCGAGCGTATCGAGGAACCCTACCTCAAGGCCAAGATTATCTGCCCGCCCGAGTATACGGGTGCCGTCATGCAGCTCGCTATCGAGCACCGCGGCATTACTACCGACATGATTCATCTCACGAGCAAGTCGGTCGAGATGCGCTTTGATATGCCGCTCGCCGAGCTCATCCTGGACTTCTTTGACCAGCTCAAGAGCCGTACCAAGGGCTATGCCTCGCTCGACTACGAGTTCAACGAGTATCGTCCCTCCGAGCTCGTCAAGCTCGATATCTTGCTTTCGGGCGACGAGGTGGACGCGCTGTCGTTTATCGTCCACAAGGACAAGGCCTACGGTCTTGCCCGCGGCCTATGCGACAAGCTCAAGGAGATTATTCCGCGTCAGCTGTTCGAGGTGCCCATCCAGGGTGCTATCGGCAACAAGATCATTGCCCGCTCCACCGTCAAGGCGCGTCGCAAGGACGTGCTTGCTAAGTGCTACGGCGGCGATATTTCGCGTAAGCGTAAGCTGCTCGAGAAGCAGAAAGAGGGCAAGAAACGCATGAAGGCCATCGGCTCGGTCGAGGTCCCGCAGGAGGCCTTTATGGCGATCCTCAAGGTGGACGAGTAGGTCTATGGCGCTTTCTGAATACAGCAAGCGGCTGCTGGGCGCCTATGCCGAGCAGCCGTTCCTTATGGCTCCCATGGCGGGCGTGACCGACCCTGCCTACCGCATCATGTGTCGTCGCCGCGGTGCCAACCTTGCCTACAGCGAGATGGTGAGCGTGGCGGGCCTTGCCTATGCCAGCAACAAGACCTGGCGCCTGGTGCTACCGGCCGACGAGGAGCAGCAGATTTGCGTGCAGCTCTTTGGCTCCAAGCCCGATCAGTTTGCGAGTGCCGTCGCCGCCGTCGAGGAGCGTGTGGGCGATCGCCTGTCGCTCATCGATATCAACATGGCCTGTCCTGCCCGCAAGGTTGTCACCAAGGGCGAGGGCTCGGCGCTCATGCGCACGCCCGACCTGGCGGAGAAGATCGTCGAGGCCACGGTGGGTGCGGCGCACGTGCCCGTGACCGTAAAGATCCGTAAGGGCTTTTACGCCGAGGACCGTAATGCCGCGACGTTTGCCCAGATGCTCGAAGGTGCCGGTGCCGCCGCGGTGGCGGTGCATGGTCGTTGCGCCACGCAGCTCTACACGGGCCAGGCGGATTGGTCGGTCGTCGATGAGGTCGCAGATGCCGTCGAGATTCCCGTGATCGGTTCGGGCGATGTGTTCTCGGCCGAGGACGCTGCTGAGCATCTGCAAGGCTCGGGTGCCAGCGCGGTGTTTATCGCGCGCGGCATCTACGGCAATCCGTGGGTGTTCGGCGATGCTCGCGCCCTTGCGCTCGATGGCACGCCGGTGCCGGCGCGCAGTTCCGTCGAGCGCCTGGACGCCCTGCGTGAGCACCTAACGCTGACGCATGAGCTCCTGCCGCTCATGTCGCGTGCCCGTACGTACGCAAGCTGGTACTTAAAAGGCATGCCCCATGCCGCCGCTTGGCGTGCCCATGTGGTGCGCTGTTCCACTTACGAGGAGTTTATGGCGCTGGTCGATGAGATCGAGCGCGATGTGGTGGCCTGCGAGGCTGCCCTTGCCGCCGGCGAATCGGTGCCCCCTCATCCGCTGGAGGCTTAAGGGTGGCCGTTACCGCACTGTACGTGCACGTGCCGTTTTGCGCCCAAAAGTGCCGGTACTGCGACTTTGACTCGCGCAGTTTTGCTCCGTGCGACCTGAGCGCTGCGCTCGATGTCTATTTTGAGCAGTTGTACGCGCGCCTCGATGCTTTTGGCAAGGCTGGGGCCCTCGACCAGATCCGCACCGTCTATGTTGGCGGCGGTACGCCGTCGCTGGCGGGGGAGCGCCTGGTGGAGCTGGCGCGGCGTATTCGTGCGTGGTGCGCCCCCGTTGAGTTTACCTGCGAGGCCAATCCCGAGTCGCTGACCGCCGATCTTGCCACTGCACTTGTCAAGGTTGGTGTCACACGCGTCTCTTTGGGCGTGCAAACGCTCGATAATACCGAACTTACTGCCATCGGCCGTATTCACGATGCCGATCGGGCGCTCGCTGCCATCTCGACGCTCAAGAACGCTGGGCTTGACGTGTCGTGCGACCTTATGTGCGGACTTCCCGGGCAGACCGCAGTGAGTTGGAAGCGCACGCTCGATGGCGTGCTGGCGGCGGCTCCGCATCATGTGTCGGTCTACCCGCTCACGCTTGAGGAGGGGACGCCCCTTTATCGCATGGCGTGCCGCGACGAGTCGCTCGAGCCTGATGAGGATTTTCAGGCCGCATGCATGGACGTGGCACGCGAGCTCCTGGGTGCCGCCGGCTATCACCCGTATGAGGTGGCGAGCTACGCGCTCGACGGCTATGAGTGCGCCCATAACATTGCCTACTGGACCGGACGGGGCTACCTGGGCCTGGGTCGTTCTGCCGCGGGCATGCTCGACGCCGAGGATTTCGACCGTCTTGCGGGTTTGTTCCCCGGCGTGTCTTCTCGAGGCGATGCGTACCGCGTGCGTCTGGTGCAACGTGACGATGACGCGACGGCGTTCGAGGCCGAATATCTCTCGCAGCGCGAGGCCGCGGCCGAAGACCTGATGCTCGCTTGTCGCATGACGCGCGGTGTCGCGTCCGACCTGTTGGTTCGCGCGGTTCGTGTCATCCCAACGGGCGAGCTGGCAGCTGCCTGCGATCGCACGCTCGAATTGGGTCTTGCCACTTGGGTGCCCGAGACGCTCGGGGTCCATGAGGGACCCTTCACTTCGGCAAATGTCGTCGCGGGCCATGTTCGAGCTCGTCTGGCGCCGACACACCTGGGCTGGCTCGATGGAAATGTTCTGTTCGAGCTGTTTTGGGGTCTAGCATAGACCGCTCGGGTAGAATTACCGCAAGATATACGCTGCTTTGAGCAGGAGGTTGCCGCGCATGGCGACGATGAACGAAAAAGATTACTACGAGATTCTCGGTGTCTCTAAGGACGCCACCTCGCGTGATATTCAAAAGGCCTTCCAGCAAAAGGCCCGCAAGCTCCATCCGGACGTCAACAAAGAGCCGGATGCCGAGGAAAAGTTTAAAGAGGTTTCCGAGGCCTACGCCGTGCTTTCGGATGAGCAAAAACGTGCACGCTACGACGCCATGCGTTCTGGCAATCCCTTTACCGGTGCTCCTACGGCTTCGCCCTATGGTGGCGGCTACGCCGGCAACACGGGCTATGGCAATCCCTTTGAGGGCGGCTTTCCTTTTGGTGGCGCCTGGGGCCAGCAGCGTCGCGGCCAGGCTGCCTACAATCCCGAGAACGGCGCCAACGTGGTCGTCGATATCAAACTCGACGCCAAGGAGGCCAAGGGCGGTGCCCGCAAGACCGTCCGCTACACGCGTTTCGATACATGCGGACATTGCGGCGGCTCGGGTTCTGTCTCCTCCGAGCATGCCCATACCTGCCCAAGCTGTGGCGGCCGCGGTCACATCGACGTCGACCTATCCTTCCTGTTTGGTGCGGGCACGTTCCAGTCGGTCTGCCCCGAGTGCGGCGGTTCCGGTAAGGTCGTGGCCGACCCCTGCCCTGATTGCGGTGGCAGCGGTCGTACTCGCGTAACCTCCGAGCAGACGATTGAGTTTCCTGCCGGCACGCACGATGGCGACGAGGTTCGCATTGGCGGCATGGGTCATGCTGGCACCAACGGTGCCGCGGGCGGCGACCTGGTCGGCCGCGCCCATGTTGAAGCCGAGCGCTTGGAAGGCAAAGCTCGTACCGGTTTTTACCTGATGGGCATCGTAGCGCCGTTTTTGGTACTCTCGGCCATCTCGGGTGTGTTCTCGGCCTTTGCCGTGATGTGCTTTATTCCGTTTACCATGGGCCTGTTCATGGTGCTTTCGGACGGTGTGCTTCATCGCAGCCTGCTGTGGTGGAAGCGCGGTGCGATGCAGTTTGCCAACGGTTTTGCCAATGGCTTCATGTTTGCGCTCGTGTCGGTTTGGTTCGCAAGCTGCTCGCAACGGGCCATGCTTTCGCCGTACCAAATGCAATAACATCAAACCCTCTGTTTGCGGTCGGCCCAGCTTGGGTATAGGACGCACTGTGACAATAATGAAAGTCGGAAGGATTCGGTCGTGTCGGAAAATAGGGATTACTACGAGGTGCTTGGCGTCGACAGGGATGCCGACGCGCGGACGATTAAGCGTGCGTTTCTAAAGAAGGCCCGTACCGTACATCCGGATGTTTCGGACGACCCCGAGGCCGAGGCCAAGTTCAAGGAGCTCAACGAGGCCTATTCCGTTCTTTCCGATGAGCAGAAGCGTGCTAACTACGACCGTTACGGCACTGCCGACGGCCCTGGTGGTTCGGGCTACGTCGATATCAACGATATCTTTGGTGGCATGGGTATGGACGACTTGTTCTCGTCGTTCTTTGGCGGCGGTGCCGGCGGTGGCGCCCGCAGCCGTCGTGAGCGTCGTCGCGGACGTGACATGGCCATCTCGCTTTCGGTGACCCTTGAGGAGGCGGCGCTCGGCTGCAAAAAGACGATCAGCTATGACCGCCTTGCTCCTTGCGAGGACTGTAATGGCACCGGTAGGGCAGAGGGCGCACAGGAAAAGCAGTGCGGCCGCTGCCATGGTACGGGCTACGTCACGACGGTTCAGCGTTCGTTCTTGGGCCAGGTTCAGTCTTCCTCGCCTTGTCCCGACTGCCATGGCGAGGGCACGGTTATCGACCATCCCTGTGAGACCTGCGACGGTCAGGGCCGCACGCCTTCGCACGAAAAGATCGACATCGATATTCCCGCAGGCGTTTCGACCGGTCGCCAGCTGCGTGTGGGCGGCTTTGGCGAGGCCGGCCTTCGCGGCGAGCCTTCGGGCGACCTGATTGTCAACGTGCGTGTTGCCGACCATGAGCGCTTTAAGCGCAACGGTGACGACCTGTACCTGGTGAGCGATATCTCGATTGCGCAGGCTGCGCTCGGCTGCGAGATCGAGGTCGAGGGCATTATGCCCGACGAGGTCGTTAAGGTGACGGTTCCCGCCGGCGCCCAGTACGGCGACACCGTGAGCGTCAATAATTACGGCATGCCGCGCATTGGCGGTGGCGGTTCGCGTGGCCGCCTGATCGTGCAGCTGCGCGTGGTCGTTCCCACCAATCTTTCCAATAAGCAACGCGAGCTGCTCCGTGCTTTTGCCGATGAGATGGGCGATGACGTCGCTTCCGGTAAGAAGTCGGTGACCGACCGTATCAAGAGTGCCCTCGACGATATCCTCGATTAAGGAGCCCGCGTGCTCGCACCCCATATTTCCGTCGTCAACCTCGGCTGCCGCGTCAACCGGGTTGAGTCTGACCGTATCACTGCCGATCTTATGCGTCTGGGCTTTGCTATTGTGGATCCCCAGGATGCCGATCTGATCGTCATTAACACCTGTGCCGTTACGGGCGAGGCCGAGGCCAAGACCCGTAAGGCCGTCCGTCATGCGCTGGCCCATCCTAACGAGCCCTATGTGCTTGTGACCGGTTGCGTGGTCAATTTACATCCCGAGGAGCTGCTGGAGCTTTCGGATCGCGTGATCGCCGAGCCGTCCAAGATTGATGTCGCCGAACGTGTCTGCGAGGTGCTGGGCGTTGAGTCCGATAGCGTTCCCGCCTGCAGCGATGGTGAGGTGGTCGATGCGCTCGGTCGCTCTCGCCTGGGCGTGAAGATTCAGGACGGCTGCAACCATCGCTGCACCTATTGCATTGTGTGGAAGGCACGCGGCCCCGAGCGCTCCGTGCCCGTTGAGTCCGTGCTCGAGCAAGTTCGCGAGGCCCAGGAGGCCGGCGTGCCAGAGGTGGTGCTGACCGGTGTGAACCTGGGCGCCTACGATGGCAAGAGCGCGACCGACGAGCATGTCGAAATCGATGAGCTGCTCGAGGCCATCATGGAGCGCACGTCTATCCCGCATGTGCGCATTTCCTCGGTTGAGCCCATGGATATCTCTGAGCGCCTGCTTAAGGTTATGGCGCGCTATCCGCAGCGTATCGCCCCGTTTTTGCACCTGCCCGTGCAGTCCGGCTGCACGGCGACCCTGCATCGCATGGGCCGTCCCTATAGTGCGGAGGCCTTTGAGGACACGGTGCGTATGATTCGCGCCAATCTGCCGCAGGCGTCACTTTCTTGCGACGTTATTGTCGGCTTCCCTGGCGAGACGGACGAGGAGTTCGAGGAGTCGCTGGCACTGTGTCGCCGTGTGGGTTTCTCGCGTATGCACGTGTTCCGCTACAGCAAGCGTCCCGGTACCCTTGCTGCCGAGATGCCCGACCAGGTTCCGCCCGAGGTTATGGCCGAGCGCAGCCGCTGTATGCGGGCCGCCGCACAGGAGCTCGCTATTGCCGACGCTCGCCGTCGCGTGGGCACGGTCGAGCGTGCCGTGCTCGAGTATGGTGACAACCTGACGCTCGGCTCGTTCCATCATGCCCGTCTTGACGATACCTGTGGACTTACAGCCCCGTGCCTGCTCGATGTTGCTATCATCGGAGTCGATGATTCCGGCTTGGTCCATGCACGCAGGGAGGTTCATGGAAGCCTCGAAGATTAGACTTACCGTTCCCGAGGGGATTGATCCCTCGCGCGTTTTGGGCGCCGGCGACGGCGTCCTTCGTGCGCTCGAGAGCTTGGTTCGCGCTCATGTGGTCGCCCGTGGCGATAGCATCTCCGTGAGCGGCGACCCGAACGAGGTCGAACTCGTGGCGCGCTTTTTCGAGCATGCTTTTCGCGAGGCGGCCGCCGGGCGCACGCTGTCTGCCGACGATGTTTCTCGCTGTCTGGCCGTCTTGCGCGACGGTGAGCACGAGGCTACGTCGCTTCGCGATGACGTGCTGCTTTCGTATCGCGGCCGCGTCATTCGCCCCAAGACGCTCGGGCAAAAGTGCTATGTGGATGCCATCCGCTCGCATACCATCACGTTTGGCTTGGGTCCTGCCGGTACCGGTAAGACCTATCTGGCTATGGCGCTCGCCGTTGCCGCGCTCAAGCGTCACGAGGTGGGTCGTCTGATCTTGACGCGTCCGGTTGTCGAGGCGGGGGAGAATCTGGGCTTTTTGCCCGGTACCCTTGAGGAAAAGATCGATCCCTACATGCGTCCGCTCTACGACGCCCTTTTTGACATGATGGATCGCGAGCGAACCGATGAGCTTATGGAGCGCGGCGTGATCGAGATCGCCCCGCTTGCCTACATGCGCGGCCGCACGCTGAGCGATGCTTTCGTGGTACTCGACGAGGCGCAAAATACCACGCCCGAGCAGATGAAGATGTTCCTGACGCGCCTGGGCTTCAACTCCAAGTTTGTGATTACCGGCGACCTGAGTCAGCGCGACCTGGTTGGTCGTCGCGGCGGTCTTGCTGACGTTGAGCAGATTTTGGGCCGTGTCGACGATGTCGCATTTTCGCACCTCGAGCGTGCCGACGTGGTGCGCCATGCCTTGGTGGGACGTATCGTCGAGGCATACGATACTTATGATGATGTGCGCGAGAAACGCGCACGTGACCGGAAGGAGTCCCGTTGAGTGTATTGATCAGCAACGATGCCGAGCTCGATACGCTGCTCGACGCGCAGGAGGTGGAGCACATCTGCGAGGTTGTGCTTGCCGCCGAGAGCGTTGAGCGTGAAGTCGAGATTTCCCTTTCGTATGTCGACGAGGACGAGATGCACGAGCTCAACCACGAGTGGCGCGGCATCGACCGCACCACCGATGTGCTCTCGTTTGAATGCGACTCGGCCTTTGACGATGACATTCCCGCCGATGAGACGCTCGAGCTCGGCGATATCATCTTGGCCCCGGAGGTCATTGCCCGTCAGGCCCCCGGTTTTGGCAATAGCCCCGCTGACGAGTGCCGTCTGATGCTCGTTCACGGCATGCTGCACCTGCTGGGCTATGATCATATTGATGACGACGAGGCCGAGGTCATGGAGGCCCGCGAGGACGCCATCCTGCGCGATCTGGCGCTCGAGCGCGGCGAGGACCCCAAGCTAGTCCATGTCGGCCCCATCACCAACCACGCCCACGACTAGGAGCCGTCTATGATTCCCGGATCTAACAAGGACCATCCGTCCTTCTTAAAGTCGTTCTCCTATGCCATGGAGGGCTTCGTCACCGCCGTCAAGACCGAGCGCAACATTAAGGTCATGCTCGTGGCGGGCGTGTGCACCGTCATTGCCGGCTGTATCGTGGGCCTCGACATTGCCGAGTGGGCCACGATTATCATCTGTTGTGGCCTGGTGATTCACGGCGAGCTGTGCAATACCGCCATGGAGGCGATTGTCGACCTCGCGACCCAGGAGCTGCATCCACTGGCCAAGCGCGCGAAGGATATCGCCGCTGCCTCTGTTTACATTCTTTCCATCACCGCCGCGATTGTGGGCGTGCTGGTATTTGCCCACGCGCTCGGCTTTATTTAGAAAGGGATTCCCATGTCCGACAATATGCAGCCTACCGATGAGATTTTGGACGACGAGTCCCTGGACGCGGTGGATACCGAGGAGCTCGAGGATGTCGAGGAGTTCGACCCGTTTGAGGGCATGAGCGACGAGGAACTCGACGCCCTGTGCGACGAGGGCGACAGCCTCGCGGGCTTTGGTGACGTGGAGCCCGGTTTCCGCAGCGGCTTTGTGGCCCTGGTCGGACGCCCCAACGCCGGCAAGTCCACGCTGCTTAATGCCTGCTATGGCAAAAAGGTCGCCATCACCTCGCCGGTGGCTCAGACGACCCGTCGCCGCATGCGCGCCGTCGTCAACCGTCCCGGCTACCAGCTAGTCTTTGTCGATACCCCGGGTATTCATAAGCCCAAGGACGGTCTGGGATCCGAGCTCAACAAGAGCGCGTTGTTCGAGCTGAACGATGTCGATGTCGTCGCGTTTTTGATTGATGCCACCAAGCCGATCGGCAGGGGAGACGCTTGGGTTGCCGAGCGCGTCAGATGCGCCCGTTGCAAGAAGGTCCTGGTGCTCACCAAGGCCGATGAGGCCGATCCCGCCCAGGTTATGGAACAGCTCAAGGCCGCCCACGAGCTCATGGAGTATGACGACGAGATCGTGACGTCGTCGGTCAAGAACTTCAACGTCGATGCCTTTATCGAGACCGTTGCGCACTTTTTGCCCGAGGGTCCGCGTTGGTTCCCCGAGGACATGGGTACCGACGCTTCCGATGAGACGCTCGTTGCCGAGTTTGTGCGCGAGAAGGTCTTGCGCCGCACCCGTGATGAGATCCCGCACTCCGTGGGCGTGATCTGCGATGCGCTCGAGCAGACCAAGAAGGTGCTGCGCGTGCACGCCACCATTTACGTCGAGCGTGAGGGCCAAAAGGGCATCATCATTGGAAAGGGCGGCGAGATGATCAAACATATCGGCATCGACGCCCGTCGCGACCTTGAACGCATCTTTGGTACGCAGGTCTTTTTGGAGCTGGACGTGAAGGTCAAGGCCGGCTGGCGTGACGACGAGGCCCAGATTCGCCGCTTTGGCTATAACGCCGAGGACTAAGGGCGCGCGGCGCGCATGGCAGGCTCCCGGACATATCGTACGAAGGTGCTCGTCCTCGATAAGACGAAGCTCAAAGAGACGGACCTGATCCTGACGATGCTTGACGAGCGGGGTCGGCAGGTTCGTGCCGTGGCAAAGGGCGCCCGCAAACCCGGTGGACGCCTGGCTGCGCGCTGCGAGCTGTTCTGTACCGTCGATATGCTGCTCGCGCATGGACGGTCACTCGACGTGGTTTCCCAGGCCGAGCTTATGGAGGCTCCGCTCGGCGCTGCGCCCGATTACGAGACGACCTGCGCTGCAAGCGCGATCGCCGAGGTCGCGCGCGTATGCTCATTCGAGGACGCCGAGGACCCGTTTACCTTTGCTATAACGCAGCGAGCGCTTGCCCTGGTGGGCAGTGGGCTCGACACGGCACACATGGATCTACTTGTGGCGGCCTTTGTCTTTAAACTGCTGTCGCACGTTGGCTATCGACCCGATTTTTCGGCCTGCGTGCTGTGCGGAGACCCCATGTTGTCGTATTTTTCGCCCCAGGCGGGCGGTCTCATGTGCGGGTCGTGCGCGTCGAGCGTTCCGGGTGCCGAGCTGGTATCGACCGGTGAGGTCGCGTGGCTGCGCGCCCTCATGTCCATGACCTTCGATGCGCTCATGGCCGAGCGAATCGACCCGCATACGGCGGCGTTCTTGCTCGGGCTTTCGCATGTGTGGGCGGCGACGCACGCCGATCAGCGCCTCCGTGCGATGGAATTCATGTTGGGTCGGTGATGATGCGCAGGCGCGGGCTGCTTGTGGTAACATAACGACCTGTTGGTACCTCGACCTTGGATGCTCGCTCCACCGGCGGCTTCCCAGTCCGAGGCGAATCGAGTCGCCCGAGAGCGACGTAAAACGAAAGGTGAAACAATGACTGTTTCCAAAGAGCGCAAGGCGGAGCTGACTGCCCAGTTCGGTAACACCCCGGTCGACACCGGTAACCCCAAGGTTCAGGTTGCTATCCTGACTGAGCGCATCAAGGAGCTGACCGAGCACATGAAGTCCCACCAGAAGGACTTCCACACTCGTCGTGGCCTGCTCATGCTCGTCGGCCGTCGTCGTCGTCTTCTCTCCTACATCAAGAAGAACGACATCGTCGAGTACCGTGAGCTCATCAAGGCTCTGGGCATCCGCGACAACATCCAGTAAGGATTTGTACATGCTAAGAGCGTCCTGCGCAGCGGGGCGCTCTTTTTGTGTAAGGGCGTGAACAATCACGCTCTGAAGCGTGGCGGGGGCAGGGGGCTCGCGTCACATGAGAAGCCCGCAGGCAAGGGGTCTGCGGGGTAAAGGAGAACAATGACACTCGTATCCAAGACCTTTGAGCTGTACGGCAAGACCTACACCTTTGAGTCGGGCGAGCTTGCCAAGCAGGCCACCGGCGCGTGCCTGGTCAAGCAGGGCGACACCACGATGTTCGACACCGTGGTCGTCTCCAAGGAGCGCAAGAACTACGACTTCTTCCCGCTGACCGTCGACTTCAACGAGAAGATGTACGCCGCCGGCCGCATCCCGGGTGGTTACCTCAAGCGCGAGGGCCGTCCCAGCGAGAAGGCCACGCTCACCGCGCGCATGATCGACCGCCCGATCCGCCCGAGCTTCCCGGACGGCTTCCGTAACGAGGTGCACATCGTCGCTACCTCACTCGTCGCTGACCAGGTCAACCCCTTCGACGTCATCAACGTCATGGGCGCCTCCTTGGCCATGACGCTCGGCGGCGTGCCCTTCGAGGGCCCGCTTGCCTGCGTGCGCATCGGCCGCAACGTGGAGACCGGCGAGTTTATCGTCAACCCCACCTATGAGGAGCGCGAGAACTCCGATCTGGACCTGGAGCTGGGCGGCTCTGCCGACTTCATCTCGATGGTCGAGGCCGGCGCCGAGGAGATCTCCGAGGACGACATGCTCGCCGCTATGAAGTTTGGCCAGGAGGCCCTTGCTGCCTTCTGTCAGGCTCAGGACGAGTTCGTCGCCGAGTGGGAGCAGGTCAACGGCGCCATCGTCAAGAAGGAGTACCCGCTCGACCAGCCCGTCGAGGAGGTCCAGGAGCGCATCTTCGCCCACTACGACGAGATGGCAGCCGCCTTGCGCGACGCCGACAAGCTCTCCCGTATCGGCAAGGTCGAGGCTCTGAAGGAGTCCATCCGCGCCGAGTTCACCGAGGAGGAGCAGGCTGCTTGGGAGCGCGAGATCCCCGTGGCGCTCAAGAAGCTCGAGAAGAAGGCCATGCGCACTATGGTCGTCGAGACCGGCGAGCGCGTCGACGGCCGTGCCGCCGACGAGATCCGTCCCATCATGGTGAAGGACAACTACCTGCCGCTCGTTCACGGCTCCGGTCTGTTCCAGCGCGGCCAGACCCAGGTGCTCTCCGTCCTGTCGCTCGGCATGCTCAACGAGGGCCAGCGTCTGGATACCATCGAGCCCACCGAGGGCAAGCGCTACATGCACCACTACAACTTCCCGCCGTTCTGCACCGGCGAGACCGGCCGCATGGGCAGCCCCAAGCGTCGCGAGATCGGTCACGGCAATCTGGCAGAGCGCGCTCTGCTTCCGGTGCTTCCCGACGAGAACGAGTTCCCCTACGCCATCCGCGTCGTCTCCGAGGTCATGGAGTCCAACGGCTCCTCTTCGATGGCTTCGACCTGCGGTTCTACGCTCGCCCTTATGGACGGCGGCGTGCCCATTAAGCGCCCGGTCTCCGGTATCGCCATGGGCCTGATCCAGGAGGAGGGTAAGACCGTGGTCCTGTCCGACATCCAGGGTCTCGAGGACTTCCTGGGCGACATGGACTTTAAGGTCACCGGCACCACCGAGGGCATCACCGCCCTGCAGATGGACAACAAGGCCACCGGCCTCACCTTCGACATCCTGGCCCGCGCCCTGCAGCAGGCCAAGGAGGGTCGCGCCTTCATCCTGCAGAAGATGCTCGATGTGATCCCCGAGCCGCGCCACACCACACGCAGCACCGCTCCGCGCATCGTCTCCATCCAGGTCCCGACCGACAAGATCCGCGACGTCATCGGTTCCGGCGGTAAGGTCATTCGCGGTATTCAGGACGAGACCGGCGCTTCGGTCGACATCCAGGAGGACGGCACCGTCTTTGTCGGCGGCACCGGCGAGTCCGTGGACCAGGCCGTCGAGCGCATCAAGCTCATCATCAAGGTTCCCGAGCCGGGCGAGGAGTACACCGGTCGCGTGGTCTCCATCCAGCCCTTCGGCGCCTTCGTCAACCTGCTGCCCGGTAAGGACGGCCTGCTGCACATCTCCCGCGTCGCCAAGGGCCGCGTGGAGAAGGTCGAGGACGTCCTCAATGTGGGCGACGAGGTCAAGGTCGTCGTCATCGAAGTCGATGACCGCGGCAAGATTTCGCTCGATCGTCTGGATAAGCCCGAGGCCCCGGCTCGCGCCGAGGGTGCCTCAGAGGGCGACGGCGAGCACTTCCAGCGCCGTGAGCGTCCGCGTCGCGAGCGCTCCGAGCGCAGCGACCGTCCGCGCCGTCCCGGCGACAACGGAGGCCGCAAGCCCCGCCGTCACCACGACGCCGAGTAATAGCTACACATAAGCAGCTCAACAAGGGCGACTCCGTACAGGGGTCGCCCTTTTGCTTGCGCCCGGGAGGGCCGCATATGAAGTTTCCTGCTCTACAGTCCTGCGCAAGACGGAAAGCACATTAAGTGCTTTCCTTTGCGTGCGGAACTCGCGATAAACTTCATATGCGGCCCTCCCGGGCGCAAGCAAAAGGGCTGGTTAGTGCCGCTCGCTATTTAGTTAGACAGTCTATTCAGTAGTCAGATTTCAGATCAGTAGATAGACACAGCAGTATTTCCCCTGATAAAACCTACCAAAATAAACCTATCTCATATTGGCAGGTCAGGGCTCAGCGGTCCCGGCACGGGCTAAGTTTATCGCGAGTTCCGCACGAACAGGAGGCCACTTAATGTGGCCTCCGTCGTGAGCAGGACTGTAGAGCAGGAAACTTAGCCCGTGCCGGGGCCGCTGAGCCCTGACCGGCGGGATACACAGGTTCAGATGGGGCTTTGATGCATGGGTGGTCTGTTGTTGTGCAAATGGGTATCATACTGTGGTTATTGCATCGACTCTGTGATGCATGTTTGTACGTTCCCGGCGGTCGGTTTGCCAGAAGCGCCCCGTCGGTTGTTTCAGACCCGTTTCGAAGAAAGGAAACAACACTAACCTATGGCAGCTAAAAAATCATCTCCCTTGAAGATCATCCCGCTCGGCGGCCTTGACGGCATCGGCAAGAACATGACGGTCTTCGAGTGCGGCGACGACATGGTGCTCGTCGACGCCGGCCTCATGTTCCCGGATGACTCCCAGCCCGGTATCGACCTGGTGCTTCCCGACTACACCTATGTTTTGGAGAACGAGGAAAAGCTCCGCGGTATCGTCGTCACCCACGGCCACGAGGACCACACCGGTTCGCTTCCGTATCTGCTGCAGGACCTCAACAATAAGGTGCCCATCTTCTCGAGCAAGCTGACGCTTGGCTTTATCGAGGGCAAGCTTTCTGAGTTCCGCATCCGCGCGCCCAAGTTCCGCGAGGTTAAGGGCGGCAGCCATGTCAACCTCGGCGGCATCTCGCTCGACTTCTTCTCGATGACGCACTCCATCCCCGGCGCTCTGGGTGTGTTCATTCGCACCAATCAGGGCACCGTTATGCACACCGGCGACTTTAAGCTCGACCAGACGCCCATCGATGGCGTCACGCCCGACTATGCCGCTATCAGCCGCTTTGCCAAGCAGGGCATCGATCTGCTGCTTTCCGACTCCACCAATGCAACGGTTCCCGGCTTTACCAAGTCCGAGGCCGAGGTTGGTCCCAACTTGCTGCACGCCATCAAGAACGCCCCGGGTCGCGTGTTCGTCGCGTCGTTCTCGAGCCACATCCATCGCCTGCAGCAGATCTGCGATGCCGCCCGCAAGTGCGGCCGTAAGGTCGTTGTGACCGGTCGCTCCATGCTCACTAACACCCGCGTCGCGCGCGAGCTGGGCTACCTCAACATCGACGATGCCGATATCATCGATGCCTTCGATATCGATAACCTGCCCGACGACAAGATCGTCGTCATGTGCACCGGTTCGCAGGGCGAGCCGCTGTCGGCCCTGTCCCGCATGGCCAATGGCGAGCACAAGACGCTCTCTATCCACGAGGGCGATACCGTCATCCTCTCGGCAACTCCTGTTCCCGGCAATGAGAAAGCCGTCCAGCAGGTCGTCAACAGCCTGGCCAAGCTCGGTTGCGACGTGTGGGATAAGAACCGCGCTCTTGTCCACGTCTCGGGCCACGGTAGCCAGGAGGAGCTCAAGCTCCTGATGGCCATGGCCAAGCCCACGTACTTTATGCCGGTTCACGGTGAAGCCGTGCATCTGCGCGCCCATGCCCAGCTGGCTCGCAAGATGGGCATCAAGGACGATCATATCTTTATCCTCGATAACGGCGATACGCTCGAGATGCGCGGCGGTATCGTCAAACGCGGTACGCCCGTCGAGTCCGGCGTCGTCTACGTCGACGGCCTGCGTATCGGCGATACCGACCCCATCGTCCTGCGCGATCGTCAGAAGCTCGCCAACGACGGTATGGTTACCGCTGTTGCCATCGTCTCGCTCAAGCACAAGAAGATCGAGGCCATCGAGTTCTCGGGCCGCGGCGTCTCATTTGCCATCGACGACCAGTTCTCCGAGGATGCCTCCGCATCCATTATGAAGACGATCGAGAAGGGCAAGTTCAGCTTTACGAGCAGCGGTTCCGATGCCATTCGCAAGGCCGTGCGCGATTCGCTCTCTAACTTTATCTGGAGCCGTACGCGCACCCGCCCGATGATCATCCCGGTCGTCATGGAGGTTTAGTTTGGCGCGCGGATCTGCACAAAACGCCAAAGGCAATAAGGCCAACAACCAACCGGCATCTGCTAAGGGTGCCGGTTCCCATCTGCGTGCCAATAAGGGCCACGAGTCCGAGTTCGATGATTTCGAGCCCTTGGTCGAGCCCTCGGCCAACCGCGATATCGCCGGCGTGGTCATTGCCGTTTTGGCGATTGCGTCCTTTATTGCCGTGATTTCGCCGGCGACTGCGCCCGTTACGGCTGCGGTTGCCGGTTTCTACCACTTGGGCTTTGGTCTGGGCGCCTACGTGCTGCCGATCGTCATTTTGCTGTTTGCCGCCACGCTCTTTTTAGGCGAGGACTCGCCGCTCAACGCGCGCTCTGTTGCGGGCGGCGCCGTGGTCTTTATCGCCGTCGTCTCCATTCTTTCGTTGATGGTGCCAGGTACGAGCGACTCGTGCGACCTTATGTTCACGCCGCAAAATCTGTCCGCCTCGGGTGGCTACATCGGTGCGTTTATTGCGAGTGCGCTGCAAAATGCCCTGGGTAAGCCTATCGCGATGGTAGTCCTGCTGGGCCTTGTCGTCGTGGGCTTGGTCATCATTGGCTTTTCGGTGGGCGGCGTTTTGCGCTCTGCCCGCGACCGTGCGGCAGATTTTGCCGAGCGCCGTCGTGCCGACGTCAACGCGAGTCCGTGGGGTGACGATGAGGCCCTGTCGGTGCCTGGTGTCGCCCGTCCGCATCTGAGCATTCTTCGTCAAAAGGGCTCCGATGCGGCCGTGACTACGGTTATGGGTAGCGAAGTCGATCCGATTCTGGACGATGAGGACGTGGACGAAGATCCGTTTGTCGACGTGTCTGAGGCCGTGGAGGCCGAGCGGGCCAAGACAACGCTGTTGCCGCGCCGCCATGCCAAGAAGGGCAAGGCTGCGCCCAAACTCAATACGAGTGAGCCCGACCCGTCTTGGTCCGAGAGCGAGATTGAGCTCACCGAGGGTGATGACGAGGACGACGAGGCTCCGATTGAGACCGCAAAGACAACTTTGCTGCCGCGTCGCCATGCAAAGCGCGACCAGGTAACCGGTCAGCTTTCGATGGAAGACGACCCCGATAAGATCGACGAGTCCGAGCCGCCGTTTGCCGTGAATCCTGTCTCGGCAGCACCTCAGATCCCCGACTTCTTGAAGCATCCCAAGGTTGCCGATGCGCCTGCCTTGAGTGCTGTCGAATCGGCTGCGGCCAGCGATGGGGGAACGGACGGCGGCGCCGCAGATAACGAGGGCGAAGAAGAGGACGGCCTCAAACTTCCGCCACTTGAGATTCTGCATGCCAACCCGCAGTCGGCTTCCGCTGCGTCTTCGGACAAGGAGCTGGAGCAAACTGCCGAGTCGCTGCAGTCGACCCTGCTTGAGTTTGGCCGCAGCGCCCGCGTGGTCGGCTGGATCGCCGGCCCCACGGTGACGACCTTTAAGCTGCAACCTGGCGAGGGCGAGCGCGTGAGCAAGATTTCGAGCCTCGAGGACGATATCGCGCTTTCGCTCGCAGCTCAGTCGGTTCGTATCTTTGCCCCGATCCCCGGCACGTCGCTCGTGGGTATCGAGATCCCCAATCGCAAGCGCCAGAACGTCAACCTGGGCGACGTGCTGCCCTATGTGAAGGGCGGTCCGCTCGAGCTGGCCATCGGTCGCGATGCCGAGGGTACGCCGGTCGTCGCCGACCTCGCCAAGATGCCCCACCTGCTGATCGCCGGCACGACCGGTTCTGGTAAGTCGGTGATGATCAACTCCATCATCACGACCCTGCTCATGCGCGCACTTCCCGAGGACGTTCGCCTGATCATGGTCGACCCCAAGCGCGTCGAGCTTGCGGGCTATAACGGTCTGCCGCATCTTTACGTGCCTGTAGTGACCGAGCCCAAGCAGGCCGCGAGCGCTCTGCAATGGGCCGTGTCCGAGATGGAGCGTCGCCTGAAGGTCTTCGAGCGTCTCAATGTACGTAAGATCTCGACCTATAACGAAAAGCAGGCCGCCGGCGAGTTTGAACATTACGATAACCCGCCGCAAAAGATGCCCTATCTGGTCATTATCATCGACGAGCTCTCGGACCTGATGATGGTCGCCGGTAAGGATGTCGAGGCCTCGATCGTGCGTATTGCTCAGCTGGGCCGTGCCGCCGGTATCCACCTTATCGTGGCCACGCAGCGCCCGAGCTCCAACGTGGTGACGGGCCTCATTAAGGCCAACATCACCAACCGCATCGCCTTTAACGTCGCCACGGGCATCGACTCGCGCGTCATCATCGACCAGATGGGTGCCGAAAAGCTCACCGGTTTGGGCGACATGCTGTTCTCCAAGGTCGACTGGGGCAAGCCTCGCCGTATTCAGGGCTGCTTTGTCTCGGACGATGAAATCAACGAGATTGTCGAGTTCGTCAAGTCGCAAAGCGAGCCCGACTACCATGAGGAGATCCTGTCGGCTGTGGCGCCCGCTTCCATGTCCATGGCGGGTGGCGGCATTGTCCGCACCGGAGTTGCCGAGCCGCAAGACGATGATCCGCTCATTTGGGAAGCCGCCCATATTGTGGTGGAATCGCAGCTGGGCTCCACATCTGGCCTGCAACGCCGCCTTAAGGTTGGCTATGCGCGCGCCGGGCGTATTATGGACATGCTGGAAGAAAAGGGTGTCGTCGGCCCGCCCGACGGTTCCAAGCCGCGCGAGGTCCTATTGGACGAGGAGGGGCTTGCCGCGCTGGAATCTGTCGACGCCGAGATGGCACGTGAAGATTGTGAGTTTGGAGGATTCTGATGGCTGCACGCTTTGGTGACATGCTGCTCGAGCAGCGTCGCCGAATGGGCCTTTCCATTCAGCAGGTCGCCAACACCATCAAAATCAGGCCGCAGATCATCGAGTTTTTCGAGACCGGTAACTTTGCTTCGATGCCGCCGCGCGGCTATGCGCAGGGCATGATTTCGAGCTATGCTCGCTTTTTGGGCCTCAATCCGCGCGAGGTCGTCAATGCCTACTTTGACGACCTGATGGCATACGAACGCGAGACATCGCAGCAGGGCGGTCGTTTTCAGGACGCCGCCGGCTACGTCAATTCGCGTTCTTCGGTCGATAACGGGCGCTTCCTGATGGTTCAGGGCGGTCGTTCGACCCGCTATGGACAGCGTCCTCAGCAGGCCGGTTATATTACCGAGACGGGTTCGGGCGAGGAAATTCGCTCACAGCGTGACCGGTTCCGCAGTACGCCGATGCCCGAGGACCGTGCGCTTCCCGCTGCTCGCGGCGTGGCGCGTGACCCTCGTGCCGGCTACGGCGACGGCGGCTATTCCGATCGCGGTTACCGTGGTGTCTCTACGGGACGCTCTCGCGGTGGCTATGCGGATGCCGATACCACGCAGGTGACGCCACGTCTTCGCTCTCAATCACAGCCGTATGGCCAGCGCTCTTCGGCTCCGCGTTCGGGCCAGCGTGGCTATCAAGGCCGCGGCGAACTTGCGCCCCGCTCGGGTCAGCGCAGCCTTCAGGGCCAGGGTGGCTATCGCGGCCGTTCCGATAGCAATCGCGGTCGTATGCCTCAGGGAGGCGGCCGCAACAGTTCCAGTCGTGGACGCGGCGGATCACGTACTCCTCAAAATAACGGGCTCGATCCGCGTATCGTCTACGCCGGCATCGGTGCTGTGGCGTTGCTGCTGATCGTGCTCATCGTGGTGCTTCTGCGCGGCTGCGCATCTTCGGCGCCCGAGACCACGCCCGAGACGCCCACTGCCACCAAGACGACGACCAAGAAGTCTTCTAAGAAGACCGAAACGGTCGACGAGGACGATGACACCGATGAGGCGACGGACGAGTCGACTGATTCGGACGCTACCAAGACGACGGCCAAGAAGGAAGAGAACGAGGTCACGAAGGTCAAAGTCTCCGTTGCCAAGGGAAAGACCGCGTGGATTGAGGTCAAGGTTGACGGCAAGTCGGTCTATGGCGCCCAGGCGACTGGCCCCTTTGAGCAGGAGTATACGCCCGAGTCTTCGATCGAGATCACCACGTCCAAGCCTTCCGATGTCACCGTTACCAAGAACGGTGAAAAGGTTCGTTACGATACCAAGACCTCGGGCGTGGCGCGTGTGACGATCACCGTTCCCAAGAAGGAGACGTCTGATTCCGAGAATGGTGAAAGTTCTGATGGTACCGACACCACCGATGGTACCGATACCACCGACGGTACCGATGCCCAGTCCACGGATGGCGCCGATACCGCAACTGACGGTCAGACACCCACCGATTCTACCGACTATTCGTACGATAGCTACTAAGCCGCTCGTACGCGAAAGGAAACATCATGGCTAAAGATTCCAGCTTCGACGTCGTGTCCGAGGTCAACATGCAAGAGGTCGACAACGCCTTCCAGCAGACCACGCGCGAGATTTCCCAGCGCTATGACCTTAAGGATTCCGGCGCCACGATTGAGCTTTCGAAGGGCGACAAGCTCTTTACGATCAACGCCCCGGCCGACTTTGTCTCCAAGCAGATTGTCGACGTGCTGAGCTCCAAGCTCATCAAGCGCGCCATCGACCTCAAGGCTGTCTCGTGGGATGCACCGCAGGCGGCATCGGGCGGCACCGTGCGCGTACTCGGCCATATCGTCGAGGGTATCGACCAGGCGACCGCCAAGAAGATCAACAAGGACATCAAGGATCAAAAGCTCAAGGTCAAGGTGACCATCGAGGCCGACAAACTGCGTGTTTCCTCTGCTTCGAAGGACGCGTTGCAGACCGTGATCCAGTTCCTGCGCGACCAGGACTACGGCCAGCCGCTGCAGTTCACCAACTACCGCTAATATCAATCGAAAGGACTGCTCTCCAACATGGATACACCGTTGGGCTCCGTGCTCTACATCACCCTCGGGTGCGCTAAGAACGAGGTTGACACCGACCGCATGCGTTCTCTTTTGACCGCCGCGGGCTACGAGGAGGCATTCGACCCGCAGGATGCCGATATCGCCATCGTCAATACTTGCTCGTTCCTCGCCTCCGCAACGTCCGAGAGCATCGAGACCACGCTCGAGCTCGCCAACGAGGTTCAGGACGGCGTTCGTTCTTGCCCCATCGTCATGTGCGGCTGCGTGCCGTCGCGCTATGGCGATGACCTGCCTGACGAGCTGTCCGAGGTCGCTGCCTTTGTGAAGGCCGACGAGGAAGACGGCATCGTGGCGGTCATCGATGGCGTGCTGGGTGTCGAGCGTGAGATTGCAGCCTATATCCCGCAGGTCAAACGTACCGTCGAGGGTGCTGTCGCCTACGTCAAGATTTCCGATGGCTGCAACCGCTTCTGCAGCTTCTGCATGATTCCCTACATCCGCGGCCGCTATCATTCGCGCAATGCCGAGAGCATCATCTCCGAGGTGCGCGACCTGGTTGCCGGCGGTGTGCGCGAGATCGTGCTGATCGGCCAGGACACGGGCATCTGGGGTACCGACTTTGCCGACGAGGGCGTCGCCGATGGCTCGCCGCGCAATCTGGCGCAGCTGCTGCGTGCCGTCGCCGAGGCCGTGCGCCCGCACAACGTCTGGGTCCGCGTGCTCTATCTGCAGCCCGAGGGCATGACTGACGAACTCATCGAGACGATTCGCGATACGCCCGAGGTGCTGCCCTATATCGATATCCCCGTGCAGCACTGCGACGCGCGCATTCTCAAGGCCATGCGTCGCTCCGGTTCGCGCCAGGAGCTCGAGGATCTGTTCCGCGACCTTCGCGAGCGCATCCCCGGCATCGTGATTCGTTCCACGGCCATGGTCGGCTTCCCGACCGAGACCGACGACGAGTTCCGCGACCTTATCGACTTTATGGACACCGTCGGCTTTGACTACACGAGTGTTTTTGCCTACTCGCGTGAGGAAGGCAGCCTGGCCGCCAAGATGGAGGGCCAGGTCGATGAGGAGGTTAAGCTCGAGCGCGCCCAGGAGGCCATGGACCTGGCCGAGTCGCTCGGTTTTGCCGCCACCGCCGCACATGTGGGCGAGCGCGCCCAGGTAATCGTCGACGGTATCGAAGAGACCGAGGATGGCGCCGAGCTGATCGGCCATGCCTGGTTCCAGGCGCCCGATTCCGATGGCGCGGTCCATCTGGACGCCAGCGAGGCGTCCGTGGGCGATATTCTGACCGTCGAGTTTACCGATAGCTTCTGCTATGAGCTTATCGGTCATGTTGTGGAGTAGGAGAGCGTCGTGGCTAACGAGAGCAATAAGGAACTGACGAGTGTCTGGACGCCCGCCAACATCGTGACGTGCGTTCGCATCGTCTTTATCCCGGTGTTCATGATCGTGTCGGCGCTTTCTCACACGAGTGTTGCCGGTACGGATTGGAGTGCCTTCGATGGCCCGCTCGCCGCCGCTGCCTTCATTCTGTATGTGATCCTGTCGTGCACCGATAAGGTCGACGGTTATCTGGCACGCTCGCGCAACGAGATCACCGATTTCGGCAAGTTCTTGGACCCCATCGCCGACAAGCTGCTGGTGTTCTCGGCCCTGCTGCTGTTCTTGGATTTTGGCGCGGTGACCGTGTGGTCGGTGTTCATTATCCTGTTCCGTGAGCTGCTGGTGAGTGCCCTTCGCATGGTCGCGAGTGCTGCCGGTGTGGTCGTTGCGGCCGATAAGCTCGGCAAGTACAAGACGGCAACCACGATGGTCTCCATCTGCGGTTACCTGTGCGTTTTTGCTATGGCCGGCTTGCACCTTGGCCCGGTGGCGCTGACGCTCGGCATCTACTCGGTGTCGCGCTTCCTGTACGCCGTTGCCGTTGTCCTGACCGTTATCTCGGGCGCCCAGTACTTCTGGAACTGCCGCAAGATCGTCTTTTCGGTCTAGGTCCTGGTGGGTATGACGGACTCTTTTGATCAGATTTCCGCACATAACGAGGAGCTGGCGCGTGATATTGTCGAGCGCGCGAGCGCTCGGGGCGTGACGGTTTCGACGGCTGAGTCGCTGACGGCGGGTATGATCGCCTCGACGATTGCCGATATCCCGGGTGCGTCGGCGGTGCTGCGCGGCGGTGCGGTGACCTATTGCGATGAGATTAAGCATCGCGTTCTTGGTGTTGAGCAGGAGACGCTCGACCGCTATACCGCGGTGTCGCATCAGACTGCGCGTGAGATGGCGGTGGGTTCGCTGGAGCTGTACCAGAGCGATATTGCAGTGAGCGCAACGGGTTATGCCGGCCCCAGCGGTGGCACTGAGGACGATCCGGCTGGCACTTTCTATATTGGCTGGGCGTATCGTTCCGCCGATGGGGGCGTGCCGGTCGTGGACTCTGTGCGTTGCCACTATGAGGGCGATCGTTCGTGTGTTCGTGCCCATGCGGTCGCGGAGGCACTGGGTCGCATTGTTTGCGTGCTCGATTCTATGGAATAGACGTGTTTTAAGGGGCCTCCGGGCCCCTTAATTGTGGAGATAGGGACTCTGACAAATTTAGCGTTTGTGCTGGTTATAGATGTATTCTCGCCTTCTTTGCTCTTATTTGGCCCTTTGTGGTCAAGCATATGGTCAGTGTTTGGTCGGCGTTTGGTTTGGTTTTGGAAAGACTGCCTGCATATGATTGGCCTGAACGGTTGACCACGAACAGCCGTTCGTTTATTATCGATGCAGGTTGTTAAGAGGAGGGCTATTCATGGCCAAGAATTCAGGTCCCGTACGTACCGTTCATGCTCGCACGACGGGTAAAGAGCGCGATGAGATGATCGCCACCACCAAGGCCGAGATCGAGAAGAAATTCGGCCAGGGTTCCATCATGAGGTACGGCGATGGTGGTCCCGAGCTCGAGGTCGAGGCCATTCCCACGGGCGCCCTGGCCCTCGATGCCGCGCTGGGTATCGGCGGCGTGCCGCGCGGCCGTATCGTCGAGATTTACGGTCCTGAGTCCTCCGGTAAGACGACGCTTTCGCTCGAGATCCTGGCCGAGGCCCAGGCAATGGGTGGCGTTGTGGCATTTATCGATGCCGAGCACGCGCTCGATCCCACGTATGCCGCACGCATCGGCGTGGATATCGACGAGGTGCTCATTTCCCAGCCCGATACGGGTGAGCAGGCGCTCGAGATCGTTGACATGCTCGTGCGTTCCGGCGCCATCGATGCCATCGTCGTTGACTCCGTCGCTGCGCTGACCCCGCGTGCCGAGATCGAGGGAGAAATCGGCGACACTACGGTCGGTCTTCAGGCTCGCCTGATGAGCCAGGCGCTCCGCAAGCTCGCCGGCTCGCTGTCCAAGTCCAACACGACGTGCATCTTCATTAACCAGCTGCGTGAGAAGATCGGCGTCATGTTCGGCAACCCCGAGACCACGACGGGCGGCCGCGCCCTTAAGTTCTTCTCTTCGGTGCGTATCGACATTCGCCGCATCGACAGCATTAAGCTTAAGGACGAGGTTATCGGTAACCGCGTGCGCGCCAAGGTCGTTAAGAACAAGGTGGCAGCTCCGTTCCGTTCTGCTGAGTTCGACATCATGTACGGTACGGGCATCTCTAAGGAGGGCTCGATTCTGGACATGGCTGTCGAGTGCGGCATTTGCAAGAAGATGGGCTCCTGGTTTGCCTATGGCGAGGATAAGCTCGGCAACGGTCGCGAGGCCGCCAAGGCGTTCCTGCGCGAACACCCCGATTGTGCCGACGAGATTGAGCATAAGGTCCGCCTTGCCTGTGGACTTGAGTTTGATGACGATGCTCCGTCCGAGGTCGAGCTGACCGATCAGCCTGCGCCTGAGGAGTTTGACGAGCTTTACGCCATCGATGGTTCCGCCATGCTCGATGATGACGACGAGTAGCGGTTACGCTCATGTCGTATACGGTGACCGAGGCCACGGTCGTCTTTCCCGATAAGAAGGCGGTCTCCTCGTTCTCGAGCGGGTATGCGTCCAAAAAGCCTTGCGCACATATCGATTGTGAGCTTGAGGGCGGTTTTGAGCGGTCCATTTGGATTCCCGTGCGGGTCGCGCGGCTGTATGTCAAAAACCGCCCCGATCTTCCCTGTGATTGGGACAACTTCCGTGAGGCGGTGCAGCTCATTGAGCGTAAATGTGCACTTACCATGGTGACCGAGATGTTATCGCGCCGCGACCATGCGACGGGTGAGGTCCGTGACAAGCTGGCTCGCTACGGCTTTCACCAGCCTGCGATCGATTTCGCCGTCGAGCGCGCCACCGAGTATCGTTTTTTAGACGAGAGCCGCTTTTGCTCGTACTTTATCGAGGAGCGCAAGCGGCGCGGTTGGGGACAGCGCAAAATCGAGACCGAGCTCAAGCGCCGTCATGTCGTGCTCGATGACATTCCCGGTTATCCCGAGGATTATTTTGCCGTCGAAGACGATTTGGCGCGTGCGTCAGCCCTGCTCGCCAAGCGGCGTGTTCCAGAGACGCGCGCATTCGAAAAACTGGTTCGGTTTTTGATGGGCAAGGGCTTCTCGTATCACATCGCCGCCGATGCCGTTAAGGCACGTCTCGATGCCGAACGCGAGGAATGTGCGGTTTAGGCGTATGCGTTTTGTGACCCTGCCGTTCACCGCGTTTTAGCCGCCGTGCCGGGACCATTTATTTGACAGTTGTTGTGGTTCAACGTACGATAAACACTGTCATTTGCTTTGTGATATGTGCTCATCTGTGATGAGTTTGTTTATATGTTTATCTGTATCCGACCCGCATAAGCTGTGCCCATATTACTCAAATGCCGCGAGCCGTTCGTAAGGACGGTTCGCTTTGTTGTGTAACGAATCCATAAAAAGGAGTGAGCATGCCTATCATCGCAGCGCTCGTTGGCATCGTTTTGGGTGCCATCGCCGCCATTGCCTACATGCGCACCGCCAAGCAGGGTAGTCTTCACGAGGCCGACGAAAAGATCCAGTCGGCACACGCACAGGCTGAGTCCCTGATCGGTGATGCTAAGCGTCAGGCCGAGACCCTCAAAAAAGAGGCTCTGCTCGAGGCTAAAGAGGAGATCATCAAGAACAAGCAGGCCGCCGAGGCCGAGGACAAGCAGCGTAAGAGCGAGATTCGTACGCTCGAGAACCGTGTGATGCAGCGCGAGGAGTCCCTTGATCGCCGAAACGACGCTCTCGACAAGCGTGAGCACCAGCTGTCCAGCCAGGCCGGTCAGGTCGAGAAGCGCTCCCGCGAGCTCGAGGAGCTCTGCGCCAAGCAGACCTCCGAGCTCGAGCGTATCGCCGACCTGACCCGCGAGGACGCCCACAAGGAGCTCCTCGATAAGGTTCGCGGCGAGGTCACCCACGAGGCTGCCACGATCATTCGCGAGTCCGAGCAGCAGGTTCGCGCCGAGTGCCACAAGACCGCCCAGGAGATTCTGTCCCTGGCGATTCAGCGCTGCGCTGCCGACCACACAGCCGAGGTCACCGTTACCTCCGTGCACATTCCCTCTGATGACCTCAAGGGCCGTATCATCGGTCGCGAGGGTCGCAACATCCGGACCTTCGAGCAGGTTTCCGGCGTCAACCTCGTGATCGACGACACGCCTGAGACCGTCGTTCTTTCGAGCTTCGACCCAGTCCGTCGTGAGACCGCCCGTGTCGCCCTCGAGAACCTCATCGCCGACGGCCGCATTCACCCCGCCCGCATCGAGGAGATGTATCACAAGGCTGCCGACCTGGTTCAGCAGCGCGTGCGCGAGGCTGGCGAGCAGGCTGCCTTCGATACCGGCATCCACGACCTGCACCCCGAGATCGTCAAGACCCTTGGTGCCCTGCGCTACCGTACCTCGTTTGGTCAGAACGTGCTTCAGCACTCCCTCGAAGTCTCTGACCTGTGCGGCGTGATGGCTTCCGAGCTTGGCCTGGACGTTGTGACCGCCAAGCGCGCCGGCCTGCTGCACGACCTGGGCAAGGCAATCGACCATGACGTCGAGGGCCCGCATGCCGTCATCGGCGCCGAGCTTGCCCGCCGTTATGGCGAGAAGCCCGTTATCGTCCACGCTATCGAGGCTCACCATGCCGACGTCGACCCCAACACGGTGCTCGATGTCCTGGTACAGGCCGCCGATGCTGTCTCTGCCTCTCGCCCCGGTGCCCGTCGCGAGTCTGCCGAGAGCTACATCAAGCGTCTTGAGAAGCTCGAGGAGATCGCCAACTCCCATGATGGCGTCGAGCGTACCTATGCCATGCAGGCTGGTCGCGAGGTCCACGTCATGGTTCAGCCGGACAAGATCTCCGATGCCCAGTCCACGGTCCTGGCTCACGATATCGCCCATCAGATCGAGGAAGAGATGGAGTATCCCGGTCAGGTGCGCGTCGTCGTGATTCGCGAGAGCCGCGCTGTCGATATCGCTAAATAACATGAGCGACGCGAACGAGCTCATCTCATTTATCGCGTCGATGTCGGGGGAGGGCAACCTTCGCGTCGAGGAGAACCTTGGCGAGGGGTATGTCCGCCTCCGCGTTTCGGAGGCCGAGCGGCGCCAGGCAAAGCACGACATTCAGCATGTCGAGGATATCGTCATAGAAATGCTCCGTAATGCTCGCGATGCCGGCGCCGACAAAGTCTATCTCGCCACGACCAAGGAAGATGGCGTCCGCACGCTTGTCTTTCTGGATAACGGCTCGGGTGTTCCGCAGGATATGCAAGAGCGAATCTTCGATGCTCGTGTTACCTCAAAGCTCGAGAGCATGAAGATGGACCGTTGGGGCGTTCACGGTCGTGGCATGGCATTGTTTTCGATCAAGCAGAACACCGACGAGGCCCGTGTGGTCACGTCCGGCGTCGATCTTGGTTCAGCCTTTAAGGTGAGCGTTGCAGCCGACCGCCTCAGCGAGCGTGCCGATCAGTCCAGCTGGCCCCAGGCCGTCAAGGATGAGGACGGACGTTATGTCTGTGCTCGCGGCCCGCATAATATTATTCGCGCTGCCTGTGAGTTTGCGCTCGAGGAGCTGCGTGGTTGCGATGTCTATCTTGGTTCTCCTTCTGAGATTGCCGCGACCCTTTATGCTCAGGCGTCAAGTCGGCTCGATACGTCGCGTCTCCTGTTCATTGATGACGAGAGTGAGCTTCCGGTTGTCGATCGTTTAGGCCTTGCCTCTGATGCCGAGGACTTTATCCGTATCTGTTCGGATTTGGGTCTTGAGATGTCCGAGCGCACGGCCCATCGCATTTTGGCAGGGCAGATTAAGCCCGTTCGCGGTGTGACCGCGCGTCTGCTGCGTGAGCGTGATTCGTCCTCGCATGCGCCGGCTCCTGTCGATCTTGCAAAGGATCGTCGCGGGCTACGTATTGCCAAGGATGACATGGCACAGTTTTCGCGTGCTGTGGAGCGCGACTTTAATGACCTTGCCGCCAGGTACTATCTCAACCTTTGCGGCGACCCAAAGATTCGCGTTTCGCGTGATCGAATCACCGTGACCTTCGATCTTGCCAAAGAGGAATAGTGCCTTTACCGAGTCCACTCGGTACGATACAGTTATTGCAGTTAAAACGTACTTTTAAACGCAGGAGTTTCTTCATGGATTGCCTGAAGGTATCAAGCAAATCATCGCCCGCGTCCGTTGCCGGCGCCATCGCCGGCATGGTCAAGGATGGTGTACCCGTCAACATCCAGTGTGTCGGTGCCGGTGCGGTCAACCAGGCCATTAAGGCCGTGGCTATCGCGCGCGGTTTTTTGATTCCAACCGGGTTTGATATTTCCTGTGCGCCTGTGTTCTCCGACATCCTCATTAACGGGGAGTCGCGCACGGCCATCCGCCTTTCTATCTACGTTCACCAGATCAATCGAGCTGCTATGGATAACGTCGTCATGGATGATGTTAAGCCTGTGGCATAGCTTCTGCTAGCCTTGTTTCGCTCCCCAACGTTAGGACTTATGCACATGGATCAGCGTTCCGTACGCGATATTCTTGCCGGTAAAACCTACTTTATCCGCACCTTTGGCTGCCAGATGAATCAGCACGATTCCGAGCGCGTGAGCGGTCTGCTCGATTCGTATGGTTGCCTCATGGCGCTCGATCCCGAGCATGCCGATATCGTTGTCTTCATGACATGCTGTGTGCGTGAGGCCGCCGATACTCGCCTGTACGGTCAGTGCAATTCCTGCAAAAGCCTGCCGCCTTCGCCTTCGGGCAAGCGTGTGGTTGCCGTGGGCGGCTGCATTGCGCAGCGTGATGGCGAGGGCCTGCTCACCAACGTCGATAACGTCAATGTCATCTTTGGCACGCATTCTATCGCACATGTGGCCGAGCTCATTGCCGAGGCGTTCCTTGACGGCAAGCGTCATATCCGCACCAATGAGCATGAGGATACGGATGCCATGAGCATGCCGTGGCATCGCGAGACCCAGTATCACGCCTGGGTGCCCATCATGACGGGCTGCAATAATTTCTGCACCTATTGCATCGTGCCGTACGTGCGCGGTCGCGAAAAGAGCCGCCCCTTCGAGGAGATTGTCGACGAGGTGACTGGTTTGGTGCGCCAGGGCGTGCGTGAGATTACGCTGCTAGGCCAAAACGTTAACTCATATGGTCGCGATCTGTTTGGCAAGCCGCGTTTTGCCGATCTGCTGCGTGCCGTGGGCGATACGGGTGTGGAACGCATCTTCTTTACGTCTTCGCATCCCAAGGACCTGTTGCCTGAGACCATCGACGCCATGGCCGAGACGCCTGCCGTTATGCCGCAGCTGCACTTGGCCGTCCAGTCAGGTTCGACGCGGATCCTCAAAGAGATGAATCGCCGTTATACACGCGAGGACTATTTGGGCCTGGTCGATCGCATTCGCAACCGTATGCCCGATATCGCGCTCTCGACCGACATTATCGTCGGCTTCCCAGGCGAGACTGAAGAAGACTTTGAGCAGACGCTCTCGCTTGCCGAGACGGTCCGCTATGCCCAGGCCTATACCTTCATCTATTCCAAGCGTGCCGGTACCCCGGCCGCAGAGATTGACGATCCTACGCCGCATGAGGTTATTCTCGAGCGTTTCAACCGCCTGGTTAAGGTTATCGAGACCACGGCACATGAGTATAACCAGGGTGAGCTTCATACTGTGGTGCCGGCGCTCATTGAGGGCACGAGCAAGAAGAACGATGCGGTCCTGCTGGGCAAGAGTCCTAAGAATCAGACCGTGCATGCGCCTATTCCCGAGGGTTACAGTATCGATCAGCTTGTTGGCAAGATCGTTGATGTTGACGTTGACGTTGCCAAGACCTGGTATTTGTCCGGCTCCGTTGTGGGCGAGTCGCGCTAATGGTTTCTCCCGGGGCAGGTCTTTCCGCCGTTGCGATCGTCGGTCCGACGGCGGTTGGTAAGAGTGATGTTGCCGACTGTTTGGCCGCTCGTCTTTCGTCCGAAGTGCTGTCGTGCGATGCGATGCAAATCTATCGCGGCATGGACATCGGTACCGCAAAGATGGCGCCCGATGAGTGTACGGCGCCGCTGCGTCTCGTCGACATTGTAGAGCCGGGTGTGGCATATTCTGCTGCGCTTTATCAGGCTGACGCTCGCGCGCATGTTGAGCGCTTGCTTGGCGAGGGCCGCCTACCGGTGTTTTGCGGGGGTACGGGGCTGTATCTCAAGGCCGCCCTCGATGAGATGGACTTTCCCTCGGGTGAACTTGAGGACGATCGCCGTGCGGGCTATCAGGAGCTTGCCGAGCGTATTGGCGAGGAAGAACTGCATGCCCTGCTTGCCGAGCGCGACCCAGAATCTGCTGCTGTTATTCATCCCCATAACGTGCGCCGTGTGATTCGTGCGCTCGAGATGCATGATGATGGTATCTCCTATGCACAGCAAAAAAGTCAGTTTAGTGTTCCGCGCGAGCATTATCATGCTCTATGGTTTGGTCTGACGCGTAATCGCGATGTGCTCTACGAGCGCATTAACCTGCGTGTCGATCTGATGTTTGAACAGGGTCTTGTTGATGAGGTTCGCGGTCTTATGGACCAGGGGCTGGGAGATGCCCTGACTTCGATGCAGGCAATTGGCTATAAAGAGATCATCGATGCTTTCAATGGCGTGATTTCTATGGATGAGGCTCGCGAACTCATCAAGATGCGTTCGCGTCGCTATGCCAAACGTCAGCTTTCGTGGTTTAAGCGCGATGACCGCATCGTGTGGTTCGATATGGACGAGTTTACGATCGATGAGGTCGTTGAGGACATCCTGCATTGTATTGAGGCTGCCTAATGGCCCGCTTCCCCCTTGTTCCCACGGCACCCGAGCCCGAGCGTGCCATATTAGTTGGTGTTGAGTGGCGCGACAATGCGTGGCCGCTCGATCGTTCGCTTGACGAGCTTGAGCGCCTGGCCCATACGGCTGGCGCCCAGTGCGTGGCGCGTTTGTCACAGCGTCTGGTTAAGCCGTATCCAAAATCGTTTATCGGTTCCGGTAAGGTTGAAGAGCTGTGCGGCCTGGTGCATCGCATGGATGCCGATGTCGTTATTTTTGACGACGACCTGACGCCCTCGCAGCAATCCTATTTGGAGAAAGCCGTGGGCGAGCCGGTAAAGATTATCGATCGTACAGCACTGATCTTGGATATCTTTGGCCTGCATGCTCAGACGCGTGAGGGACGCCTGCAGGTACAGCTGGCGCAGCTTCAATATCTGTTGCCTCGTCTGCGTGGCATGTGGAGCCATCTTGCCAAGGAGCAGACGCGCGGCGGCATCGGTTCGCGCTTTGGCCAGGGTGAAAGCCAGCTCGAGGTTGACCGTCGCTTGATTCGCAATAAGATTGCCGCGCTTCGTCGTGAGCTTAAGCAGGTTGAACAGTGTCGCGATGTCCAGTCCAAGAGCCGCATTGAGTCACCGGCGTTTCGCGTCGCGTTAGCCGGTTATACCAATGCCGGTAAATCGACGTTGCTCAATCGCCTGACCGGCTCTACGGTACTTTCGCAGGACAAGCTGTTTGCTACGCTCGACCCGACGACGCGTTCGTATCGCCTGCCCGGCGGTCGCGGCATGACGATTACCGATACCGTCGGCTTTATTCAAAAGCTACCGCATGGTTTGGTCGATGCCTTTAGATCGACGCTGTCCGAGGTGTTGGGTGCCGATTTAATTCTCAAAGTCGTAGATGCGTCTGACGAGGACTATGAACGGCAGCTGGAGGCTGTTGACCGCGTGCTTGATGAGATCGGCGCTGGAGAGCGTTTAACGCTTACCGTATTCAATAAAATCGATCTTCTCGATAGCGTTGATCGATTGAGCTTCCGTCGTCGCTATCCAGAGGCCGTGCTGTTCTCGGCCCAGACGGGCGAGGGACTCGACGATCTCGTCGACCGTATTGCTCGTGAGGCGGCTGCTACCGATGTGTTGCTTTCTGCTGATATCCCGTATCGCGAGGGCGCCCTCATCACGCTGGTGCATGAGCAGGGAACCCTTTTGCACGAGGAATATCTTGAGGACGGCGTTCGTATTGTGGCGAAGCTGCCGGCCCGTATCGCGCCGCGGCTCGAGCGTTATCGCACCGAGTAGACGAGCTCCAAAATGCCCAGAATGATGGGCTGATGCAGCAGATAAAAGGGGAGTGCATGACGTCCAAGGCTGGCGAGCGCCGGGACGGGATTGGCGTAGGCCCAGCTTGGGGCGGGATGTTCACATCTTTGAGCGGTACGCGCAGCAAAGTATCCTGTGAGATACATGAATATGAACGGGATGATTGGATAATAGTCGCCTGAAACGAACCAGGGGTCGGGAAATCCTAGCCACGCCAAATAGGGGAATGAATAGGTCGATTTCGGGATGCCCCATGTCGCTGCGAAGAGAGCGAGGCATATCGCAATGCCCCACGTGCTGGGCACTTTCTGAAGCATCGGTCGTGTTACGGCTGCCACAGCGGTACACGCCGCCATGCAATAAATGATGCCAAAGTTCACTGAATCGTCGACCGATACGAGCGTTGTTGCGATCCAGACGACCAAAGCTGCGGCTGCGTACTTGGCCGCTCGTTTAGCATTGTTGCGTGAGAGCGTGCACATCCAACCCGCGATAAACAAAAATATCCAGCTGATGCTGGCGCGCCAGATGTCTTGAAAGACGGTCTGGGTAAACCAGGGCATATCCCAGTCGTACAGGTAGGCGAGATCGTAGCAAGCGTGAAAACCTGCCATTGAAATCATCGTAAACCCGCGGACGGTATCAAAGATAGTGATGCGTTTTTGCATTACGAGAACCGGCGCATCAAGCCGACGACTTTGCCCAAGATAACGGGATTCGTTGCATAGATAGGCTCCATGGTGTCATTCTCGGGCTGCAGGCGTACGCGTCCCTGCTCCTTGTAGAACGTCTTGACGGTCGCTGAACCATCAATCATGGCCACGACAATTTCGCCGTTCATGGCACTCTTTTGTTCACGGACGATGATGTAATCGCCATTGAAGATGCCGACATTGATCATTGAGCTCCCATGCACCTCAAGGATAAAGGAACCCTGATCGGTGGCGATTTCGGTCGGGATAGTAAAAGTGTCTTCGATATTCTGCTCGGCCAGAATGGGAATCCCAGCCGCAACGCGACCAACGAGCGGTAGCGAGACCGTTCCGCGAGGTACGGTGGGCTCGTCAGATTTAGAAATTGAGACAGAGGAACCGTCCTCGTTAAAGAGTTCCAGGGCGCGCGGTTTGGTGGCATCGCGCTTGAGTAGCCCGCGCGCCTCCAGAGCAGATAGATGGGCGTGCACGGTGCTGGGGGAGGAAAGGCCCACGGCAGAAGCCATCTCGCGCACGCTGGGCGGATAACCCTTCTCCTGCTGATATTCCTTGATGAAGTCGTAAATTTGCTGCTGACGCTTGGTAATTTTGCGAGCCATCAGGGCATCCTCTCTACCAATGTCAAACAAATGTTCGAATTTTGCTTGACAGGAACAACTGTTCGAAGATAATAATAACCGAACATTCGTTCTCGCGCTAGACATTTTTGTCCGCGCGGCTTGATAAAACTGTTCTCAGCAAAACACGCGAGAGGAGAACATGATGAACGCAACGAATATGGTCCAGGGAAACCTCGCCCTTAAGCTCGAGACACCTGCAGAACCCACTTTTACGGTTGTTCAGGGTGGCCGCTCCGGCTTTCAGCCTTTGACTGTAAAGCCTGCTCGCAATCAGCAGGCTGTAGTCGCGCCGCCCCGCGTTGCCCTGAAGGTTTCGACGATTGTCGCCGTTGCCGTTGCGCTCACGCTCTTCTTTGTCCTCGCTACGTCGGTCTTTAGCGCTCGTCACGCCGCGTACGCCGAGTCCGTTTCCAACGTTACCTACGAGACCATTCGCGTTCAGTCTGGCGATTCTCTTTGGTCGCTTGCCGAGGAATATCCAATCGAAGGCCTTTCCACGCAAGAGACTTCCGACATGATCCGTAACGTCAATCATCTGGAGCACGGTTCGCTCGCCGCCGGTGCGCATCTTAAGGTTCCTGCTCGTTCGTAATCATTATTGCGCTGCGCATGGTACCCTTGTTATCGTTTAAAAGGAGGTACCATGCGCTGTCCCAAATGCGGCAAGGCACATACCCGCGTCGTTGATTCCCGTATGCAGGAGTCAAATAACACCATTAAGCGCCGTCGCGAATGTTGCTCGTGTAACTACCGCTTTACAACGTTCGAGCGATGCGAAGACCCAATTGAGGTCATTAAGTCGGACGGAACCAAGCAGCGGTTCGATCGCAATAAGCTGCTCGTCGGCTTGATGCGCGCCACCATCAAGCGTGATATCGACACTAAGAAGCTCAATGAGATTATCGACGACATTGAGGTCGAGCTGCGCTCTCGCACGCTGACGGCCGTCACGTCGCATGAGTTGGGTGACATGGTGCTCAAACGCTTGGCCAAGATCGACAAGGTGGCGTACATCCGCTTTGCCTCGGTCTACCGCGATTTCAAAGACGTCGATGAGTTTCTGCAAGAGCTCGACAAGCTAAGGTGATTCCATGTCCAACATTACCCTCAACATAAAGCGTCTCGACCCCACCGTCGAGCTTCCCAAATACGCCCATCCCACCGATGCCGGCTTGGATTTGCGCTCCAACGAGGACTGCATTCTGAAGCCCTTCGAACGCCGTCTGGTCTCTACTGGGCTGGCCATCGCCCTGCCCGATGGTTACGCCGGCTTCGTCCAGCCCCGAAGCGGTTTGGCCATCAAGCAGGGCCTGTCTATAGTCAATACGCCGGGCCTCATCGACGCCCACTACCGAGGAGAACTCAAGGTTATCCTCATTAACCTGGATCCCTCCAACAACATCCAAATCAACAAAGGCGACCGCATAGCCCAACTTGTCATCCAAGAAGTCCCCACGGTCAACCTCATAGAAGTAGAAGAACTAGACGAAACCGACCGAGGCAACGGAGGCTTCGGCTCCAGCGGCGTCGCTTAATCATTTTCAAGATGTAGAGTTGGCCTCTCACCCGGGGCCCACACATATCATCCCGTGCTCAAACATTCTCGCTACGCTGCGAAACTGCGCGCGGGACGATATGTGTGGGCCCCGGGTGAGAGGCCACATACTTGAATATGTATTTCGACTTGCGCGGTGGGCCTCATCAATATAATTACGACTTGTTTGTTGTTCTGACTCTCTATTAGCTGGACTACATCCTTGTAAATCCTAACCGGGAATGTGTTTTAGGTTCTAGTTAGTATGCGGCAAAGGGATACCGCCTTTGTCGCATCGGCTTACTGTATTTATATTTTCCTGTTTTACCTTTGCAGGTTCTAATGGAGGGGATACCGAAGTAGCTGCTAGTAAGTAAACGCAGCCGCTCTGCCGGAGCCGCCCTTATATCGTTCCACGCGCAGTTTCGCAGCGAAGCGAGAATGTTTGAGCATGGAATGATATAAGGGCGGCTCCGGCAGAGCGGCGGACATTCGACTAGCGGATATGCGCGGGCTTTCCGCCCCAGTAGAAGCGGCAGAAGGCTCGTTTGCGCTTTTGGGGCTTGCCTACGAGCTCCATGGTTGCGATGGCGATGTCTTTGGCAGCGTGAGGGCGGCGTAGTACTTCGCCGTTGATGAGTAGGGCTTTGAGTGATTCGGGATGGTCGTGCAAGTGACGTAGGGTTACGATGAGTTCTCGTGCGGTGGTGACATGCATGCTGGCGCCCATGCCGGTGAGCATCGTGGTGTTGGCCTTTTCCTGACCGTATGATTTGCCCAGTAGGATCATCGGCAGATGCGCGCACAGGCACTCGGTGACGGTGAGCCCGCCCGATTTGAGGATTGCCAGGTCGCAGCCGTGCATGAGGGCCGCCATGTCATCTACGTAGTCCAGTACCGTCACGTTGTCGAGCTTCATGGCGTCGAAGAGCGTTTTGAGTCGGTTGGCGTATTCCTTATCCTTGCCCGGTAAAAAGACAAAGTGCATGTCCTCAAAGCTGCGTAAGAAGGGGAGCGTGTGGTCCATCGCGGCACGGAAACGCACGTATGGTTGGGGCAAACTGGCGCCGGCCATCACCAATACGACGGTTTTGTCTATGGGGAGATTGAACTTGCTGAGCTCATCTTCGCGTTTGTAATCTGAATCGAAACCGGCACGAATGGGAATGCCCGTTATGCGGATCTTTGACTCGGGAACCTTGCGCGGGCGCAGCGTTTCGGCCATAAACTCGTTGGCTACGCAGAATAGGTCGGTGTCCTTGTGGGGCCAAAAGCCTTCAACTTCATAGTCTGTTGGTACGCAGATGACCGGGTAATCGATACCCGTGATGACGCGGGCGCCCACAGCGACGTTGGCCGCCGTAATGTGTGTTGCGACCACAGCTATGGGCCTGCGGGTCCGGACGTATTCGTTGAAGGCGGGGAACATAATTCGTGACCATGCTGTGCCGCCGCCCCAGAGCAGATGTCCTGTAAGCGTATATCGCCAGGTCAGGTCGTAAATGGGACGCGTGGCGCCGGTAAACGACGCTGCTGTTTTATTACCATCGAACCTAATGCGTCCAAAATCGAGGATATCTAGGACTTCGATCTCAATATCCTTAGGGATTCCCTTGGTGCCGCGGATAAGGTCAAATGCTTGTGCAATCGCGTTGGCGGCGGCTTTGTGGCCCGATCCAACCGATGCGTGCACAATGGTTACCAGGGGTTTTTGTGTAGGTGAAACGGTCATTTGCTCCGGTTGGGGAGTGACTTGCATGGGCAGGGGAGCGCTATTGCTCGTCTGCGTTTGATCCATCGATAACTCCCCTTCAGCTTTGTTACGCGATTTATCATTGTAGCGCATGAGTGTCATGTTCACGTAAATTTGGGTATGAGCGCAAAGAACGACAACGTTTCGACGAGAGGATTCTTCATGACTACCGATCAGCCGATTGATGTTGCGATTATCGGTGGAGGCCCCGCGGGCTATGCTGCCGCCATTTACGCTGCGCGTGCCAACCTGACGACGACCGTGATTGAGCAGGGCATGTCGGGTGGACAGATCGCCACGACCAATGAAGTCGAGAACTATCCGGGCATTCCGCTCTTGAGTGGCGCCGAACTCGGCGAGCGTTTTCAGCAACATGCAGAGGGGCTGGGAGCGCAGGTTACATGGAGCATGGTTACGGGTATCGATTACGATGCCGATGCAGCGCTGTTTACGGTGCATCACGATATGGGCGATACGCTTGCCTCGAGCGTTATCGCTTGCATGGGTGCCACGCCGCGATCTGCTGGTTTCGCTGGCGAGGATACGTATCGCGGTCGTGGCGTTTCGTATTGCGCGACGTGTGACGGCATGTTCTTCCGTGGCAAGCAGGTTTTTGTCATTGGCGGCGGCAATGCTGCCTGTGAGGAAGCCCTGTTCTTGTCAGAAATCGCCAGCAGCGTGACCATCGTCTTGCGTCGCGATCAGTTCCGTGCACCTGATGGTGTTGTTCAGAAAGTACTCGAAAAGGACAATATTACAGTTAGGTACCAAACTAGTATTGTTGAGCTTTCTGGTGAAGCGATGCCCACGACAATTTCGTTCAAGGACAATGCAAGCAGTAAGACGCATGCCGAGACCTTTGATCCTGGCTCGTTTGGCATTTTTGTCTTTACCGGCACGCAACCCCATACCGAGCTTGTTGAGCATCTAGTCGATCTGGCGCCTGATGGCGGCATTCTGACTGATGAATCCATGGCGACCCGCACGCCAGGTCTATTTGCTGCTGGCGACATCCGTTCCAAACGCTTACGTCAGGTTGTGACCGCCGTTTCTGACGGAGCCATAGCAGCAACGAGCGCATACGCGTTTCTCCGCGGATAAGTACGATAATATATCTTATGTAAGGTTGTTATCTATTAACTAAATGGCGGGACGATGCATCAGTGCACTGTCCCGCCATTTTTCTTGCAGGCTATATGGTATGCAAAACTAGATAACCTAGAATACAATATAGAAAATGAACGGAGGACCTTTATGAACCACGTTAAACACGTTATTCCGATGTCTGATTCGTCGGTCAGCATTAAGCCTGAGGATATTCAGCCCACTGTGCTGCCCGATGCATTTATTCAGTCCGATATCGTGCGCAAACTCAATACGTTGAGTCTGCCGCGCTATGACCAGTTGCCCAATGTGACGCTCTACCGCGACCAGGTTATTGAGTATGTTGCGCTGTGGATGGAGCCGCTGTTCATTTGCGTTGAGCAGCCTATCATTACGCCATCGATGATCAATAACTACGTAAAGGTCGGCCTAGTGCCTGCTCCGGTCAAAAAGCAATATGGCCGCGAGCAGATTGCCCGCCTGATCGCTATCTGCATCTTTAAGCAGGTGCTACCTATTGCTGCTGTGCAGGCACTCTTTAACATTCAGCGTTTGAGCTACGATGCCCCGACGGCCTTTGATTATGTGGTCGATCAGCTCGAGGCATCGATTCGTGCGGCGTTTTCCGTCGAGCAGACTCCCGTGCCCGATACGGCGCATCAGGTAACGCGTGAGTCGCTGCTTGTGCGTAGCGCGGTATCGTCCTTCGTTTCGAAGGCTTACTTGATGAGCTATCTCAAGTTCAACGGGTTTAATAGCTAGCCGACGTATAAAACGGGCGGTACAAAGAGCCATCTGTCGCTTTGTACCGCCCGTATTTTTGCTTGATTGGACTTTATTTGCCCGAAGCCACGCCCATGCCGTAGCCGATAATGAGCCCATGCATTTCGGCATAGTATGAATCTAGCCCGTTACAGGGCATGATGATGGTTTTGGAGCCGGGCCAATGCTCGACTATGCGGTCAGTAAGCGCCTGGGCTCCAGCTTCGTTCTCAACGTGATCGATGACGACCTCGCCGCCGGCAAAACCCTCGGCTTCCATGGTATCGATGATCTTGTTGAGCATCTTCTTTTCGCCACGCGTGTGCCCGACGAGTTCGATTTTACCGGCCTCGCTCGCCGTGCCCAAAATGCGGATATTGAGCTTGTTGGCAATAACGCCGGCTGCCTTAGGGATACGTCCGGCTTTGGCGAGGTTTTCGTAATTGCACAAGCTGAAGAGGATTTTGCTGTTCTGCTCAAGGCTATCGAAGTATGCGCAAGCTTCCTCGAATGAGACATCCGGATTGCTTGCAAGATAGCGGTCGAACAGCAAGAAAATGAGGTCCATTTTGCCGCCAGCTGCGCGTGAATTGACTAGATGAATCTGTCGGTCGGGCTCCTCGGCAAGAACCATATCGCGAGCCGTGGCTGCCGCGTTGTAGCTGCCCGACACGCCCTCAGAGATCGGCATGCAGATGGTCTTGTCTGCCAATTTGAAGAGCTTGGCCCACTCCCCTACGCTGGGACAAGCGCTCGAAGAAGCGTTCGTCTCCGCCTGAACAGCGCAGTTGAGCTCATGAACATCGAGCGAAAGGTCATCGACGAATTCACGCTCCCCCACTCGAATTTTGAGGGGCGCAAATGCAAAGATGGTATGGGGCGCGGTCGGTTGCCAATCGCGAAGGTTGCAGCTTGAATCGGAGATAAGTGCCCAGCTCATAGAGGGTCCTTTCTAATCGTTCCCATTCAATTATAGCCATCTTGCAGACCGATTGGGCCGCTATCTAGTATTCAAAACTAGATAGCGGACTGCACGAAAGGCAAAAGAATGGACCCCATGACTCAAAGCCACGAGGTCCATATCCGTTTGCTTTATCTGAATACTTAGTAGCGCACGAAAATGTAGTTGTTGTTCATGCCGGCGGCAACGGAGCTGATGATAACACCCGTGTTGTAGTCGGACGCATGAATCATCTGACCACCACCGATGTAAATGCCGGTGTGGTACGAGTTGACTACAACGTCACCGGGCTGCGGATCGGACACACGCGTCCAGCCCATAAAGGTGCCCGTGGTGCCCAGGCGGCAATAGCGACCAGTAAGGCAATAGCTTACAAAACCAGAGCAGTCGAAGCTGTTCGGGCCAATTCCGCCCCAGGAATAGGCGCAACCAAGCTTGCTGTATGCACGCGAGACAACAGAACCGCCATCGACGGACTGGCTCGGAGCAGAAGGCGTCGGAGCCGGAGCAGGCGTGGAGGGCTGCGGCGTCGGAGCAGGTGCCGGCGTAGGAGCCGGAGTGTTGCCGCCCTGGTTGTTGTTATTGCTGGTCTGGCCACCGTTGTTGGTGTTCTCGGTCGTACCGGCAGTCTCGTTGCTCACCGTGGCCTTCTCGGCGGTGCTGGCGTTGATGCCGGCCTGCAGCGCGGCGTTGGCCTCGGCCTCGGCGGCAAGCTCGGCCTGCAGCTGCGAATCCAGGGAGTTTACGACGTTCTGGGCTTCAGCCTGCTGGGCGTTAAGCTCGTCGACCTTCTTTTGCGTGGCGGCGACGTTCTTTTCCTGCTCGGACTGCTTATCGGTGAGCTGCTGCTTAAGCTCCTTGACCTCTTGAATGGTCTGAGCTTGCTTATCAGAAACTTTGCCGTAGTAGAACAGACGGTTGAGCATATCGCTCAGGTCATCGACACCCGTCAGAACCTGAAGCAAGCTCAGGCCGCCGGTCTTATACTCGCCGGCGACATAGGTCGAGAGCTTAGCCTGACCATCGGCGATCTCCTGCTGCTTTTGCGTGATCTCGCCGGCAGTCTGATCGAGCGCCTGTGTCTGCGTGGCGAGCTCATCGTAAATCTGCTGAGTTTGGGTACCGATCTGCTCGAGCTTCGTACGAGCGCAGGCAAGGTCGGATGCGGTATCGGCGTAGGCAGGAGCCGCGAGGCCCAAGCCCAAAACACAAGCGAGGGTTGCCGTAGCAGCGCAGCGTGCCATGTTTTTGTGCGTGTTTGCTGTGCGCATGTAGCTTCCTTTCCAGTAACTAAGGGTAACGGCTAGTCCACCGTCACCAGGCTAAAGAGCTCCACATCGTCATTAGACGGTGTGGAGCTTCTCGCGCGGGTTGAGAAACGCAAGCTCAAGGATACAACCGTAACCGACAAGCTTTGCGCCCATATCTCGCACCAGTTTACCTGTTGCCTCGACGGTTCCGCCCGTCGCGACCAAGTCGTCCAGAATCAACACGGTATCTTTAGAGCTGATAGCGTCGGCATGGATTTCAATTGAATCGGTGCCGTACTCGAGCTCGTAGCTCTGACTTACGGTCTCGCGCGGTAGCTTGCCAGGTTTACGTGCGGGAACAAAGCCGGCGCCAAGGGCTACAGCCACCGGTACGCCAACCATAAAGCCGCGAGCCTCGGGACCCACGACCTTGGTGATTCCCATGCCGGCAAAGTGCTCGGCGAGGGCATCGGTCATGGCTTTGAGCGCCTCGGGATTGCCAAAGAGCGGCGTGATGTCTTTAAAGATGACTCCGGGCTCGGGATAGTCGGGGATGTCGACGATTTGAGATTCGAAGTCGTACATTGCATGACCTTTCAATGGGTTGCCGAAATTTCAGCAGCGTTTATTTGCCCGCGGTGGCGGCGCCGGATTGCGAAGGGGCGACGACTTTGAGCGGCTTTACGAGAGAATCCTCGTGCGAAACCGGCGCGGCTGGCTCTTCGTTTTTGGCCTTGGTGGACTCGGAACGCGTGATTTCCTCATCGAGTGCATCGATGTCGGCGTCCTCGACCACGGCGTTGAGCGACTCAAAAACGCGGTTCTTGAGCAGCGCAGTGTGCACGCCCTCCGTCAGGTCGTGAAGCTTCTTAAACGCACGCTCGAGCTTGGCGTCGCGCTCGTCATCGGAGGTATCCATTCCGAGCATGCTCACGAGCACCTGCTCAAACATCGAGGACTCGCGGTTAGCGGAAGACACGTACTGACGCAGGTTGCGTGGCTCGATATGGAAGCGCGACAGCTCGGAGCAGTAACGGATGATCGGAAAATCGCGACCATCGACGAGCTCGCGGTTCTGCGGGCTTTTGATGATGCGAATGAGGTCGTTTTCGGCGAGCGAGCGGATAAACGAAATCTCGACGCCCAGCATATCGGGAATGGTCTCGATGGGATGCAGCTTTTGCTTAGTCTCCTTGGGCTCCGTCTTGAGCGGAACATCGGACAGCAAGCCCACCTCGTAGGCGAGCGTTGACAGGTCCGTGGCGTTTTCCAAGCGCTGCTTAATCACGTTGAGCGGCATGTAGCGGGTCTTCTGCAAGTGCAGGATGACCTCCAGGCGATCAACGTCCTCTTTGGAGTACTGACGGTATCCCTTAGGCGTACGATGAGGGGTAATGAGCCCCTCATCCTCTAGAAATCTAATTTTTGAGTTCGAAAGATCGGGGTATGCGCCTCGAAGTAGGTTGACGACTTGGCCGATACTCAGATAGTTGCGTTCGGCCATGCCCTACTCACCGGTTTCGATGCGCTCCGGCGTGCTCTCGTGGTAGATGAGCGTAAACGTACCGATCTGGACGGAAGTACCGTCGTGCAGCGGGGCTGCATTGACGATGGCACCGTCGACCCAGGTGCCATTGAGCGAGCCCAAGTCCTCGATGCGAGCGCCGAGGCCCTCGCGAATAATGCGCGCGTGGCTGCGCGAAACGGTCATGTCATTGAGGAAGATGCCGTTTGCAGGATCGCGGCCGATGGTGGTCACGTCGTCCTCGAGCTCAAAAGCGGCACCAGTCTGCGGACCCTTGACGATGGACAGAACGGGGGCGGTGATGCGCACGTTGGCCATGAGGTCGGGAACGGTGACGTCGCCTGAAGGCACGCGGAATACGCAGGTAGCGTCAGCAGTCTTATCATTCTGAGGCATATTGTTAACCATGTTGTCCATGACAACCCCTAACTTATCGCGGACGTGCCGCAAATAATGAACCGTACGTAATCATACCCCAACGAATCAGTCTTCGATTTCAGGGTTCAGAAAGTCGATGTCCTCGTCTTCGGGATGCATGAGAGCCTGTTTAATGGCCGCTCCGCCCTTAATGGAGTAGATGACAGCCGTGAGCATGGAGAAGATCACGCCGCCGTACACAAAGAAGATGCCGAGGGGCACCGAGCTTCCGTTGAGGCCTGGGAAGGCCGTAAGGGCTGAAGGCAAAAGATGCAGGCCGTCAATAACGGGGAACCCGAGTAGCATGAGCGAGAAGCCGGTCATGAGCAGCGCTGTGGCAATCTTTCCGGGGAAGACGACATCGATGGGGCGACGGTGATAATGGCGCACGATAAGCGTGCCGATGCCCAGATAGATGTCGCGGCCAATAATGAGCACGCAGACCCAGATGGGCAGCTCTCCGCGAACCACCAGTCCCAGCACGCCGGTGAACAGCAGCGCACGGTCACAAATGGGATCCATGACCTTGCCGAGCCACGAGACCGTCTTAGTCATGCGGGCGATCTGACCGTCCATCCAGTCGGTGGAGGCGGCAACGGCGTAGATAACGATGGCGATGACGCGGTTGTTATCCGTCACAAACAGGTACAGAAATACCAGGGTGAGGATCAGGCGCGTAAAGGTGATGAAATTGGAGATCGTAAAGATCTTATTCGACGGGTAATCGGAAGTGCCGATAAGCTCCTTTTTGATCTTCTTTTTGATGCCCACAGGACTCCCCCGCTGGTTAACGACAAAACTTTCGATACTATACCCGTTCCGGCGATGTCTATCCAGCGCAGCCATAGAGAGTCCAGACATGTGGAAGGTGCTTTTAGGCGGCGGGGGATTTCGCATTCGTGTACATCAGCCTCCAAACATGTCGATTTTGGTGGCTGATGTACACGTTTTGATTCTGTGATTACATCGAGCGGGAATGTTGTTGCTTTAAGCAAAATAATCATGGTGATTAAAACAAAAAAGGTCAGGCACTAAGTGCCTGACCTGCAAACTTCTGGTCGGGACGACTGGATTCGAACCAGCGACCCCTTGACCCCCAGTCAAGTGCGCTACCAAGCTGCGCCACGTCCCGAAGCTTTTGTTTGTTGCTCTGCTCTCGCTCGCAACAGGGAGTATATTAACCCGAAACTTTAGCCTTGTGCAAGAACTTTTTTACAAATTTTGAAGCAAGTCCAAAATTGTATCTGCGAGCTGGGGTTTTGTTAGCACAGGAAGTTCTTGCGTACCCGCTTTACTCACGATCCAGGCCTTGTTCGTATCGGTTCCAAAGCCCGAATCGGCGCGTGAGACATCGTTGGCGATAATGGCATCGCAGCCCTTGCGGGCCAATTTGCGTTCGGCGTACTCGACAACATTGTCGGTCTCGGCCGCAAAGCCGATCACGCATCGCTCGCCCTTCTGACGCGAAAGCTCGGCTAAGATGTCAACGGTCTCGACGAGCTCGATTCGATCCAGGCGCTCGTTAGCCTTTTTGAGCTTATGGTCGGCAGGGGCCGCCGGGGTATAGTCGGCGACGGCAGCCGCACAAATTGCCGCATCGGCCGTCTGGAAGGCGCTCAGTGCCGCCTGGAGCATCTCTGCGGCGGTTTGCACGCGCACGCACTCCACGTCGCGGGGAACATCGAGCGATGTCGGTCCCAACACGAGCGTGACTTCGGCACCGCGGCGAGTGGCCTCCCCCGCCAGGGCGATGCCCATCTTGCCCGAAGAGCGGTTGCCAATGAATCGCACCGGATCGATCGCCTCGTGCGTGGGGCCGGCGGTAATCACGATGCGCTTACCTGCCAGGTCCTGAGGCGCGGGGTTGAGCACCTCACAGACAGCCTCGACGATGTCCTCGGGCTCGCTCATACGTCCGGTGTCCACGTCGCCGCAGGCAAGGTAGCCGCTGCCGGGTCCCACCACATGGACACCGCGCTCGCGCAGCGTGGACATGTTGGCCTGTGTCGCCGGCGCCTTCCACATGCCGTTGTTCATAGCGGGTGCGATCACGATGGGTCGCGGCGTCGCAATCAGCGTGGTGGAGATGAGGTCGTCGGCGATGCCGTTGGCCATCTTGGCGATGATATTGGCCGTCGCGGGCGCCACGACCACCAGATCGGGCTCCTGCGCCAGCGAAATGTGGTGGATGGGGTCGGAGGGATCGTCGAATAGGCCCACGGCAACGGGCTCGTTGGTGAGTGCACGGAAGGTGAGCGGGCCCACAAACTCGGTGGCATGCTCGCTCATAACGACCTTGACGCGCGCACCGCGCTTTTGCAGCAGGCGCACGATATTGCACGACTTATAGGCGGCGATCCCGCCGGTAATGCCCAGCAGGATCGTTTTTCCCTCAAGTTGCATTGAATTGTTGGATGCCGCCATCGTTTAAGCTTCCTTGCTCGGGAGTACCAGGAGGCGGTGGCAGTACGGGCAGTGCGTAATCTCGCTACCGTCGTGGTTGAGGTCGCTCATGGACGATGCCTGCAGCGCGGTGTGGCAGACTGTGGGGATGTTGCCCTGGATGGTCTCGACGGCCAGGCCGCGGAACTGCTTGAGCAGACGCTCGTAGTCGGTGAGCACGTCGGCCGGCAGCGTGGCGGCAAGCGCGGTGCGTTCCTTAGTGGCGGCGTCAATCTGAGCCTGCAGGTCGGCAGCCTTAGTGCGGGCGGCCTTGGTATCGGCCTTCACGCCCTCCTCGAACTTGGCGATAATTGCCTGTGCGCGGGCCTCGCGGTCGAGCGCCTCCTTATGGGCGACAACGACGTCCTTGCGGGTGTGCTCAATCTTGTCCAGACGCTTGGCCAGGGTTGCGAGTTCATTCTCCAGGTCCTGAACCTCACGGTAGTCGGAACCGTCGACGTGGCGCTTCTTGGCAGCCTCAATGGCGTTGTTGGTCTGAATCTCGGTGGTGTTGAGATCGTCGAGCTCAATGTCCAGGTCCTTGCGCTGGGCGTAGAGCTTGGTCATCTCGGCTTTGAGCTTAACGTAGGTCTTACGCTTGGAAGCGAGCTCCTTGAGCTCCGGCATATTGGCAAGTTCGCTCTTGTTGCGGGCGAGCTCCAAATCGATCTGTTGCAGCTTGAGTAGCGTAGCGCCGGCGCTCATAAGTTCTCTCCTTTTGTCACAGTCCACCATTGGCAAGGGTTCAGTATTTTAATCGCATGACGGGGGTCGACCCCGGCGTCAACCGCAGAGTTCATCAATATATCAACGAACGGCTCCTCAGAACGGTCATGGCCGAGCAGGATCACCGCCAGCCCGCGCAAGGCAAGGTCTTGCGCCACGTGGTAGCCCGCCTCGCCCGTCACGATGACATCTGCGCCTCCGGCGATGGCGAGCTGTCCAAAGTCGCCCAAGGAGCCGCCCAAAATGGCGACGGTGCGGCACGGGCGATCGGCTTCGCCCCACACACGCGGGTCGCTGCCGAAGGCCGTGGCAGCACGGGTGGCAAGATCGCGCAGCGTGCACGGGTCGTTGAGCGTTGCAAGCGCGCCCAGGCCGGTGGCCTCGGGGTCGTCCAAGTGCTCCAGTGAGCTCACGGGTGTGGCACCCAGCAGCTCGCTCAGGCAGACGCGGGTTTCGTACGACCGGTCCAGGTTAGTGTGGAGCGAGATAATGCTCACGCCGCAACGCGCTGCCTCGTAGAGCGCCGCGCTGCATTGGGGGCGTGTGGCATCCGCCGGACAAAAGGCCTCGGGCGCCTTGATGTATATGGGATGATGCGTCAGCAGCACGTTGGCACCGGCTTCTTGGGCGCGGCGAACATTGGTCTCGGTCGCATCGAGCGCGCAGGCAACACCGGTAATCTCCGCGGCAGGGTCGCCCACGGATAAGCCTACGTGGTCCCAGGGCTCGGTGTCCGTCTTTGGATAGCGTGCCAGCAGAGCGCGCTCGAACTCGGCGACGATCATGCGGCGCCTACGATCGAGAGCAGCGTCTGGGCAAACTCGTCCAGATCGCCCGGATTCACGCGGTCATCGAAGGAGATGCGCAGTGCACCCAGGGCCTGTTCGCGGCCAATACCCATGGCGCTGAGAACATGGCTCGGGTCCATGCTGCCGCTCGAGCAGGCGGAACCGGCCGATACCTCAAAGCCGGCGGCGTCGAGCTTGACGATGAGCTCCTCGGAGTCCATGCCATCAATGTAGATCGATACCATGCCGGGCAGACGGTCGGCATGCGCATAGTCGCCCATGGTGGCGTGAATGCGAGGGTGGGCCGTAAGCGTGGCGTAGAGCTTGTCGGAAAGGGTTTGCAGCGTCGCACGCTCCTGGGCTACATGGGGCGCCAGCGTTCGGGCGGCAGCGGCAAAAGCCAGCTGCGTGCGCAGGTCCTGCGTGCCGGCGCGACGTCCGGCTTCCTGTCCGCCGCCAAAGATGCGGGGGCGCAGCGGCGTGCGGGTCTTAACGTAAAGCGCGCCGGATGCCACGGGACCGCCAATTTTGTGGGCGGCGACGGACATGGCATCGACGCCCAGCTCGGCGGCATCGAGCGGAATGTGCAGATAGCCCTGGATGGCATCGGTGTGGAACAGAGCGCCCACGGTATGCGCGGCCGCGGCAAGCTCGCGGATAGGCTGTACCACGCCGGTCTCGTTGTTGGCAACCATGATGCTCACGAGCGCCACGTCGTCGCCTAGTAGCTCGACAAGCGTGGCTGGCTCAATGTAGCCCATGCGGCAGGGCTGCACCAGGTCGACGCTAAAGCCTGCGGCACGCAGCAGCGGCAGGTTGTCCAGAATCGAATCGTGCTCGATGGCAGATACGATCACGCGGTTACGCTTACGGTCGCGCTGACGTGCACCTTCGGCAAGACCGAGTAGCGCCAGCTGGTTGGCTTCGGTGCCGCCGTTGGTCAGAACAATCTCAGACGGGCGAACGCGCGCGCCAAAGCTGCGGGCGATCTCGCGACGTGCAACCTCCAGACGCGCGGCAGCCTTGCGGCCGAGCGAGTGCAGCGAGTTGGGGTTGACGCCGGCAAGCTCGCTGTCGTCGTACTCGCGCTGCGCAAGGAGCGCCTCGGCGCGCATGGGCGTCGAGGCGGCATAGTCAAGATTCACGGGTATGCGGTTTTGACCTGCGGTCATAAGGGTTTATGCCTCCTGTGCGGCCTCGTTGCCCAGCTTCTGCAGCAGCGCAACCTCGGCAGCGGGATCTTCGGACTTAAATACGGCGGAGCCGGCCACCAGAACATCGGCACCGGCCTTAACGACCTCGGCGATGTTTTTGGAAGAGATGCCGCCGTCGACCTCGATCATGGGCGACACGCCGTGGCGCTCACACATGGCCTTGAGCTCGTGCAGTTTGGCGATGGTGCCGGGGATAAAGCTCTGGCCGCCAAAGCCGGGGTTCACGCTCATCAGCAGCACCATATCGACGACGTCGATGATGCTCTCGAGAACGCACACGGGGGTGGCGGGGTTGAGCACCACACCGGCCTTGACGCCGCGCTGCTGCAGATGCGTGAGCGTGCGGTGCAGGTGCGTGGAGGCCTCGTAGTGCACGGTGATCATATCGGCACCGGCGTCGGCGTACCAATCGACCGTTTCGTCGGGGTTCGACACCATCAGGTGCGCGTCGACCGGTACATCGGTGGAGCGCTTGACGGCCTTGAGGATGTCAACGCCAAAGGTGAGGTTGCCGGTAAAGTGACCGTCCATAACGTCGAAGTGCACGTAGTCGGCGCCGGCGATTTTGTCGAGCTCGCCCTTGAGGTTGGCCATGTCGGCCGAAAGGACGGACGGAGCGATTTTGATGGAACCCATGGTAGAAGCCTTTCTGCGCTAGTCGGTGAGTCCGTAGAACTCTTGAGAAGGGACGCGATCGGTAAGAATCTCGAGCGCCCTATCTAAAGTAACACCGTTGTAGAGCGTTTGCTCCACGGCAAAGGTGAGCGGAATGTCTACGCCCAGTGAACGGGCAAGCTCGCTGACGCTGCGGGCCGCGACGGCGCCCTCAACCACCATATGCGTGCGCGTCTGATACTCGTCGAGCGATACGCCATGAGCGAACTCGTAGCCAAAGGTGCGGTTGCGCGAATGCTCCGAGGTGCAGGTGGCAATGAGGTCGCCCATGCCGGCAAGCCCCATGCAGGTCATAGCCTGCCCGCCGCGGGCATGCACCAAACGGCTGATCTCGGCCAGGCCGCGCGTCATGATAAGGGCGAGCGTATTGTCGCCCGCACCGGTGCCGGCGGAGATGCCACATACGATGGCGATGACGTTTTTCATGGCGCCGCAGACCTCGACACCGGTCATGTCTTGCGACAGATAGATGCGGAAGGCCGTGGACAGGAGCAGTTCCCTAAAGGTCTCCCCTATCTGCGGATCTTTGCTTGCGATGACGGCGGCAGAAAGCCCGCCGCGGCAGATTTCCTCAGCATGGTTGGGGCCCGAGAGCGCCGCCACGCGCGACTCGTTGCCGATCTCGCTGGCGATGACCTCGCCCATGAGCAGGCCGGACTCGGGCTCAATGCCCTTTGTGAGGCAGAGCGCCGGGGTATCGGCGGCGATAAAGGGAGCGGCCTGGTGGCACACGCTGCGAAGGTGCGTCGAAGGAACGGCAAAGATGATGGCCTCGGCACCGTCGAGCGCCTGCGCCAGGTCCGTCGTGGCGACGACGTTGCCGGGCAGCTTGTAGCCCACAAGGTAGCGGGGGTTGCGGTGCTCGCCGTTAATGCCGGAGGCCGTCTGCTCGCTGTGGGCCCACATGGTCACGCGCTCGGCCCGCGCGGCGGCAAGGCCCGCGACGGCGGTTCCCCAGGAGCCGGAGCCAATCAGCGCAACATTCATGACTCTCTCCTACTTATCGTCGGGCTCGGTGACGCGCTTGGTAAACGAGAGCTTGGACTCCTTACCCGTCATGAGCTTTTTGATGTTCGCACGATGGGCCCACACCACGGTGATGCCGATCAGCGCCATGCAAAACTTAAGTCCGAGGCTGCTGTACGGAAAGACCGCGCAGGCAGCGATGGGAAGACCGATGGCCGCGGCAAGCGAGCCCACCGACACAAACTTGGTGATGGCGACGGCCACGATAAACATGCCCAGCAGCGAAAGTCCGATGGGCCAGTACCAGGCGAGGATGACGCCCAGACCAACTGCGATGCCCTTGCCGCCATGGAAGTTGAGGTAGGGCGAGAAGATATGGCCCCACACGGCTGCCAGGCAGATGACGCCGAGCATCCAGTCGCCGGCGGCACCGGGGGCCATAATGCTCACGGGGAAGCCATAGCCCAAGTCGGCAATGAGCGGACGCGCGATAAGGACGCAGATGGCGCCCTTAAGGCAGTCGAGCAGCAGCGTGAGCGCGGCCACCTTGGGGCCGGCCACGCGCAGGGCGTTGGTGGTGCCGATGTTGCCGGAACCCGCCTTGCGGATGTCGGTGTGGTTGAACACGCGGCCCAGGATCAGGCCAAACGGAATTGCTCCGATAAAGAACGAGACCACGGCGCAGATGGCGGTCAGCAGAATCGGATTATGCATCCTTTTGCTCCTTCTTCCTAAAGAAGAGTTGAATGGGTGTGCCGGCAAAGTCGAAGGTCGAGCGCATGCGGTTCTCGATGTAGCGCTGATAGGTGTCGTTGACCAGATCGCTGTGGTTGACGAAGAACGTGAACGTCGGCGGGTTGACGCCCGTCTGGGTCACGTAGTGCATGCGCAGGCGGCGCTTGCCGTCCACCACGGTATGACCGAACTCGCGCAGATCGGTGAGGAACGTGTTGAGGCGCGAGGTGCTGATCTTTTGCGAGCGCGTCTTTTCGGCGGCGTCGACCATCGCCCAGATCTTCTCGACGCTGCGGCCAGTGAGGGCAGAGATGCGCAGGTACTGGGCCCAGGGAGCCATGACGCCCAGACGGCGGTCGATGGTCTCCATGCAGGCCTCGCGCTTGCGATCGTCGTCGAGCAGGTCCCACTTGTTTAGCAGCACAACGATGGCGCAGCCGCGCTCGATGGCAAGGCCCATGACCTTCTGGTCCTGCTCGGTAACGCCCACGGAGGCGTCGACGACGAGCAGCGCCACGTCGGCACGGTCGATGGCGCGCAGGCCGCGGACCATCGAGTAGTACTCGATGTTCTCGTACACGGTGCTCTTCTTACGGATACCCGCAGTGTCGACCATGCGGTAGTGCTTGCCGTTGCGCTCGACGACCGTGTCGATGGCGTCGCGCGTGGTGCCGGCAATGTTGGACACGATGGAGCGGTCGGCGCCCAGGATGCGGTTGAACAGCGAGGACTTACCGGCGTTGGGGCGGCCGATGATAGCCACGTTCAGCGCATCGGGGAACTCGTCGGCGATCTCGTCCTCTTCCTCCGGAAGCAGGGCCACGATGTCATCGAGCAGGTCGCCCGTACCGTGGCCATGCAGGGCCGAGAGCGGCGTGGGCTCACCGATGCCGAGCGAATAGAACTCCCAGATGCTGTCGTTTTCGCGATCGGGGTTGTCGAGCTTGTTCACCAGCAGAAAGACCGGCTTGTCGCAGCGCTTGAGCATGCGGGCGACCGACTCGTCCTCCTCGGTGACGCCGGTGCGGCCATCGACCACAAACAGGATGACGGCGGCTTCCTCGGCGGCGGCGAGCGCCTGGTCGCGGATGGACGTGGCAAAGACGTCGTCGCTCTTGAGCGGCTCGATACCGCCCGTGTCGACGATGGTGAACTCGCGGCCGTTCCAGTCGGCCGTGTGATACGAGCGGTCGCGCGTGACGCCGCGGGACTCATGGACGATGGCGTCCGAGGTCTGGGCCAGGCGGTTGACGAGCGTGGACTTGCCCACGTTGGGGCGTCCGACGACGGCGACGATAGGTTTCATCTGCACTCCTTTAATGGGTAGGGTCAGTGGAAATGTTAGAGTCCGCGGGCACAATGCCAAGGATGTGCTCCAGGGTATCGAGCAGTTCATGCGGCATGGTCGACACCACATGAACCTCGGCGCCGCGACTGGTAAGGCTTGCGAGTAAATCGTCACGATGATACTCGTCAAGCGTCATGCCGTCAGCGTTGAACATGAGCTTAGGCACAAAGAGCATAACCCCCGACAGGTCTTGGGGCAGCTGCTCCAGAATGTCACACGCGACGATGAGGCCGGTCACGTCCACGTTGCCGCCAAAGTAGCGGTTCTTTATGGCCGTGACAGTGCCGGCGAGTCCCCGGGGCGACTCCACAAAGCGGGCCACCGTGTCGCGTGCGCTGGCGCCCGAGAGACACAGAAGCCGCTGGTTGCGGGCGGCGACGGCCTCGCGGACGCGGGCCAGACGCTCGGCGTCGGTAGCCAGCACGTCGTCGGTCTCGTCCAGATACGAGCGGATCATGCCAATGCCGTCGTAGTACTGCGGGTACCCGTCGTAAAAGTCTGCCTCGGGAGGATCGATGCCGGCGTCCAGATAGAACTCGTCGCTCATCTGGAAGGTGTGGCGGCCAAAGCGTTCGTAGGCACGATCCTGGTAGGGACGGATCATGGCAATGGTCTCGCGCGCTAGCTCGGGCTTGTCGCTGTAGGACCAGCTAAAACGGTTCTGATGCTTGGTAAAACCGAGCGGCACAATGCCCAGGCTTGTGATTTGCTCGTGCTCCTCGCAAAAGCGCAGGGTCTTTTCCAGCTCTTCGCCGTCGTTCATGCCAGGGCACAGTACGATCTGGGCGTGGATCTCGATGCCGGCGGCCATGATGGCCTCGAGTACGTCCATGCCGCGCTGGGCGTTGCGGCCCATCATACAACGGCGGACGTCGGGGCTCACGGCATGGACCGACACGTTCATGGGGCTCATGTTGCGGGCGATGACGTTTTGCACGTCCTCGTCGGTGAGGTTCGTGAGCGTGACGAAGTTGCCCTGCAAAAAGCTCAGGCGGTAGTCGTCGTCGCGAATATAGAGCGTTGAGCGGCCGCCCTTGGGCAGCATGGTCATAAAGCAGAACACGCAGGCGTTTACGCAGGTACGCATGCCGTCGAAGATGGGACCATCGAACTCCAAACCCCAATCCTCGCCGGGAAAGCGGTCGAGCTCGACGGGGGTGACGGTACCGTCGCGCGGGTCGAATACCTCCAGCTCGACGGTGTCGTCGTCGGCCTCCCAGAGCCACACGATCATATCGGTCAGCTGCTCACCGTTGACCGTGAGCACGCGCATGCCCGGCTCGATACCCACATCCCACGCGGGCGATTCGGGACGCACGTTCTTTACGAGCGCGCCCTCACCCGGCTCGGGGTCGCGGCTGCGCCCGTAATCGGCCACCTCGGCGGCGTATGCGGGTACGGTCTGGTCCATGATTAGTGGTAAAGCTCCTTGATGCGAGCGACGGCTCGTTCGATGTGTTCTTGCGGGGTGGAGGCTCCGGCGGTGATGCCGATGTGGTGGGCGTCGGTAAACCACGCGGCCTGGAGCTCGGAAGCTTCCTCGATGTGATGCGTGCGCTCGCAGGCGTCTGCGCAAATCTGCGCCAGGCGGCGGGTGTTGCCCGAGTTTTTGCCGCCCACGACTACCATGCAGTCGCAGCGGTTGGCAAGTGTGGCTGCTGCCTGTTGACGCTCACTCGTGGCGGCGCAGATGGTGTTGATCACGCGCAGCTCCTGCACACGCGGGGTGATGGCTGCCACGACCTCGGCGAGGTTCTGCGCGGTCTGGGTGGTCTGCACGACGAGGCCTACCTTGCCCTTGAACGGCAGCGCGTCCGCATCAGCGGCGCAACTCACGACCTGCGCATCGTCGCCGGCGTGACCCAGAATGCCCTCGACCTCGGGATGCCCCGGCTCACCCACGACCACCACGTGGTAGCCCTCGCGCACCAGGCGCTCGGCTGCCACGTGAACCTTCTTGACGTAAGGGCAGGTGGCGTCGATGACGTTAAGGCCACGCTCGCGAGCGGCATCGATCACCTGCGGCACCACTCCGTGCGCGCGAATGATTACGGTGCCCGATGCGGCGTCGTCCAGGTTCTCGGCCAGGCCAACGCCTGCCTCAGCAAGCTCGCGCACCACGATGGGGTTATGGATGAGCGGACCCAAGGTATGAACCTGAGTGCACTCCCCTGCCTGCGGCGCGGCGGCTAGCGCCATATCGAGCGCACGCTGTACGCCGTAGCAAGTACCGGCGTGGGCGGCGATCTCGATGGTAGGCGCGGTTGCCTGGTCGGACGCAGTCGCGGCGGTGTTCGTCACGTTCTCGCTCATGGCTAGAACCTGCCCGGATGCTCGGCGCACAGCTCGTCTCGCATAGCGTAGACGCGGTTCATGGCCTCGGACTCAAACCATTCCAGGCGCTCCGTGCGTTTAAGCCCGGCCGGTGCGTCGGAAAGCGAGACGGCCTTGCCGGCGCGGATCCAGCACTTCTTGGGGCGCATGAGCTTTTTGCCCGCAGGCGTAATATCGGACCAGCCGCAGATGGCGAGCGGGTTGACGGGCGCCTTGCCCATCTGGGCGATGAGCGCAAAGCCGCCGTGGACCTCGGGCTTGATATCGCGCGAGCGGATGCGCGTGCCCTCGGGGAAAATCAGGACGTCCTCGCCGCGCTGCAGCGCATGCTGGGCGGCGCGCAGGCACTTCATATCGGCAGTACCACGCTCCACGGGGATGCCGCCAACGCGGCTGAAGGCCCAGCGCACAATCTTGCTCTTGGCGAACTCGGACTTAAAGATGGGACGAATGCGGCGCCCCCCAAAGAACAGCGCCGTCTCCACGGCCAAGAGCTCGGCCATCGAGGTGTGGTTGCAGATGACCACGCTGCCGCGGCCTTCTTGGCGCTCAAACAGCAGGTCGGCATCCTCGACCTTCCAGCGCCACATGAGCTTGGAGAAGGCCCAAAGGATGGCCATAACCACGACGACAGTGCCGCGGATGAGCGCCGGGAACTCGGCGTAGGGGGCGTTGTAATAGTCCTCGGGCGTCTGCTTAAACAGGCGCATGGGCTACCTCCTTTGGTTGATGAGGTCCTCGATAATGCGGACGACCTCGTCGATGGTGTGGGCGGTGGAGTCGACGTGCACGGCGTCCTCGGCGGGTACGAGCGGGGCGACCTCGCGGCTGCTGTCGAGCTTGTCGCGCTGCTTAAGGGCGTTGAGCGTCTCGTCGACCTCGGCCTCGAGCTGCTCGGACGTGAGCGGCTGGGCGTCGTTTTGGTGACGCTGCAGCACGCGGCGGCGGGCGCGCTCACGCGGGTCGGCGGTCAGGAAGACCTTGACCTGCGCGTTAGGGAACACGACGGTTCCGATGTCGCGACCCTCGGCCACGATATCGCGGTCCTCTGCGGCACGGCGCTGATGGATGAGCATGGCGGCGCGCACGCCCGGGTAGGCCGAGACCTTGGACACGTTAGCGTCAACCTGCGGGGTACGAATGGCGGCCGATGCGTCCGCGCCGTCGATGGTCAGGCGCGTGTCCTCGCCGGTACCGTTGGTAAAGCGGATTTCGATCTGCTCGGCGAGGGCATCGATGGCTGCCTCGTCGTCCAGGTCGATGCCGCGGTCGAGCGCGGCGAAGGTGACGGCGCGATACATGGCGCCCGTGTCGAGCTTGTTAAAGCCCAGCTGGCGGGCGATCTCCTTGGTGATGGTGGACTTGCCGGAACCGGCGGGGCCGTCGATGGCGACGATCATGCAATGCTTCCTTTCGATGATTGACGTGCTGGTATGGTTCGCGGGCGTTGGGGCGCGGCGGATTGCCTAGCCCGTGTAGCGCTCGCGGTAGGTGTTGCGCTTGGGCGCGGAGCCGTGGCTGCCGTGGTGACGCGTGCGGCTGGCGGTGTTGGTCGCCGGCGCGGCGACGCGCTTGGAGCTGGCCTGCTTGGGCGGGATGCCGCCGCTTTTTAGGATCTGCACCTCGCGGTCGGTGAGCTCGCGCCACGAGCCCTTGGCCACGCCCTCGAGCTCCAGGCCGGCAAAGTTGCAGCGATGCAGACGGATTACCGGATGGTGAATCTTGCTCAGCATGCGCTTAACCTGGTTCTTGCGGCCCTCGCGGATGATGACCTCCACGGCGGTGGTGCCGTGCTTGATACCTTGCGGAGCCACGGCCTCTGCCTCGCGCGCGTTGATGATGCGGCAGATAGCCGGCTGGCACAGACCGTCGTCGAGCTCGATGCCACGGCGGAGCGGTTCCAAGTCGCGATCGGTCAAGTGGCCGTCCACGAGCGCCTGATAGGTCTTGTAGACGTGCTTACTCGGGTGCAGCAGGTCCTGTGACAGGTCGCCGTCGGTGGTAAAGAGCAAAAGGCCCGTGGTGTCGCGGTCCAGGCGGCCCACCGGGAACAGTCCCGGAAAGCGGTCGCGGGGGACCAGGTCGGCAACGCAAGGGCGCTCCTGCGGGTCGCTCATGGTGGTGAGGTAGCCGGTCGGCTTGTAGAGCATCAGGTACACGGCGCCCTGGTTGAGCTTGACGGGTATGCCGTCGACCTCGATATGGTCGCGGTCGACATCGACCTTGGTGCCCAGCTCGGTCGCGACCAGCCCGTTGACGGTCACGCGGCCGGCGGTCATCAGGTCCTCCGAGCCGCGGCGGCTCGCTACGCCCGCGCGCGCCAAAAAGCGCTGCAGGCGCATGGTGTGCGGGTAGACGGGCTGGGCGTCGCCTGCGGGCGTCGTGGCGCCCGTGGCACTTGCGGTGCACGTCTCCCCTACTTCGTTAGTCCTCATCATGCGTGTCCTCCGCAGTGTCGTCGGTGGCCAGGAATTCCTCGCCACCGACCGCCTCGACATCATCAATATCGGTATCGAGCAGCTCGCGCTCTTCGTCCAGGTCCTCGGCTTGCTCCTCGAGCGTGGACTGAATACTGCGGCCGCTCAGGCGCTCGCGGATAAACTGGCGCGACTGCTCGTCGGGGGCAAACTGCTCCAGATCGGGTAGGTCGCGGGTGGAGCGCAGGCCGAACTTTTCCAAGAAGGCGTTGGTCGTGCCGTAAATGATGGCCTGACCGCGCTCGGGGTCACGGCCGAGCTCGCGCACCAGACCCTTGTCCACGAGCGACGCGATGACGCCGTCTGAGTTGACGCCGCGGATGCCCTTGACCACCTCGCGCGTTACGGGCTGGTGGTATGCGATCACGGCCAGGGTTTCGAGCGCCGCCTGCGACAGCTTTTGCGTGTCCCAGCTCAACACATAGGCCTCGACTACGTCGTGGTAGGCAGGATGCGTGAACAGGCGCCAGCCGCCGGCGACCTCGCGCAGCTGAAAGCCGCGGTTGGCCTCCTCGTACTCAACCTTGAGCTCGGCGAGCAGCGACGCGCACTCGCCGGGGGCGATATCCAGTGCGCCGGCCAGCGCGGGCGCACTTACCGGGTCGCTCGACACCAGCAGCAGCGCCTCGAGGGCACCTTTGAGGCTATTTGCCTCCAGCGTGGAAAGGGTTGACATGGTTGCGGCTCCTATTCAGTGAGCTCGGGGCCCTCGCCGGGCACGTATGCCTCGGCTCCCTCGACTCGGTTGATGCAGATGGTTCCGAAGATCTCGTCCTGGCTCAGCGTGAGCGAGCCGCGCTTGGCAAGCTCAAGCATGGCCAGGAAGGTGACGACGAGCTGCTCGGTCGTGGCATCGCCGTCCAGTAGCTCGCGGAAGGTGCAGGTTTGGTGTGCCATGGTAAAGCGGTCGACTGAGGCTACGGTCAGGTCGAGCGGCACGCGATGCGGCGCCACGTGCTCGGCCTCCAGCAGGAAGGTCTGTCGCTTGCCGTCCAGGTCGGCGCAGATGACGGCGAGACCGCGCAGGGTGATGCCTGCCAGGTAGTCGGGCATGAGCCCCAGAAACTCCGGGTCGGGACCGGCCACACGCGGGTGCATGCGGCTTTCGGCCTGCATGCGGGCACCGAGGGCCGCAGCCGCGCCCTTAAACTGCTTGTAGGCAATCAGGCGCTGGATCAGGACCTCGCGCAGGGCGTCGCCGTCGAGCGCGCTGAGTTCCTCGAGGCCTTCGTCGAACTCGTCATCGTCGTCATCGACTTTGCGTGGGGCCTCCTGCGGCACCAGAGAGGCGGCCTTGATGTCCAAAAGGGTTGCCGCGACCAGCAAAAAGTCGCTCGCCACGTCCAGGTCCAGTGCCTCGATGCGCTCGGCCTCGGCAAGGTACTGCTCGGCCACCTCACTGATCGAGATGGCGCCGATATCTACTTTTTGGCGGGTTACCAGCTGCAGCAGCAGGTCGAACGGTCCGCTGTAGACCTGCGTCGACACGCGATACGACATCTTCGACCTCCTTTGACGGCGCCTTCGCGGCGCGGTTTGGGTGCATGTTACGACCGTTTTGCACGGTCGACCTGTTAGTTTACCTTAGATGGCGGCGATTGCGAAGTTAAGCAGCTGCTCAGCGAGCGGATACACGGTAACGTCGAAATAGCGACCGATTACGTCGATGCCGGTCCACATGGGCAGCAGGTACAGCACCAGGATGAGGATGGGCATGGCGTATTGCTGCAGGCGGTAGTAGTTGGCGAGCGCCTTGCCCTTGAGGAAGGGCACGATGATCGACGAGCCGTCGAGCGGCGGGATCGGGATGAGGTTGAAGAACGCGAGTGACAGGTTGACTACGATGAACGTGGCGCCGAAGTTCATGATCTGCGATGCCACGGCAAAGGACATGCTGGTGTAGAGGTTGCCATAGGTCAGGCGCATGAGGGCGGCAGCAAGACACGCGAGTGCGATGTTCGATGCGGGGCCGGCTACGCTCACCAGGACCTCGTCGCGCTTGGGGTGCTTGAGGTTGTTGAGGTAGACGGGTACGGGTTTGGCGAAGGCGAACACCGGGCCACCGGCTGCGAGCATGAGCAGCGGCAGGATGATGGTGCCAAACGGGTCGATATGGTTGAGCGGGTTGAGCGAGACGCGGCCGCGCGAGCGAGCCGTTTTGTCGCCGAGCGCCCAGGCTGCGGCGGCGTGCGCGCTCTCGTGGATCACGATGCCAACGATGACGGCAACGGCACTGGCGAGCAGGTTCATGATGTAGCTGCTGGACATAACGCTCCCCTAGCGGACGCGGCGCGAGGCGCGTGTGAGCAGGTAGTCAATTACAAACAGGATCACAGCGACGATAGCATAATCCAGGCGGAACACACCGCCAAAAGGCGACGTGATGACGCCGTAGCCGGCGATGGCGCTCGGCAGTGCACGCGAAAGCTCAACGACAAAGCCAACGATCTGCAGCTTGGCGGTGAGGCCGCTAAAGCACAGCAGCACGGTCATCGCGCTCATAAAAATGCCGCAGATGCGACAGGCGATGGCGATGATGCTCATCGCCACGGCAGCGGCCTTACGAGAGTTCACGCGCGGTCTCCTCTTCGATCTGGGTGGAAAGCTCCAGCCATTCGTCCTCGAGCTTGGGCAGCTCTTGCTTAAGGCCGTTATATTCCCCCAGCGCGGCGTTGAACTTGTCTTGATCGGCATAAAGCTCTTCGCTTGCCATCAATTCCATAAGCTCGTCATAGCGGGCGCGCTTTTTGTCGAGCTCCGCCTCGATCTTCTTGAGCTGGTTACGCACGCCCTTGAGTTTTTTGTTGAGCGCGGCGCGGGCCTGGGCCTCGGCGCGCTTTTGCTCCTTGGTCTTTTTGCCCTCGGCAGGCTTGGGTGCGGCGGGCGCATCGGACTGGGCCGCGGTGACCTTAGCGGACTTGGCCGCGGCCGGTGCGCTCTCCCCTGCCGCCTCGGCGGCGGCGCGGGCTGCGAGGTCCTCGCGCTTGTAGAGGTAGTAGTCGTAGTCGCCGTCGTAGACCGTGACCTTGCCGTCGCGGATGTCAATGATGCGGTTGGCCACAGCGCGTACCAGGTGCTCGTCGTGGCTGATCAGCACGATGGTACCGGGGAAGTTTTGCAGGGCGTTCTCGAGCATGTCCACAGAGTCGATGTCCAGGTGGTTGGTGGGCTCGTCCAGGCACAGGAGCGCCTCGGGCGCCACGAGCATCTTTGCCAGGGCCAGACGTGCTTTCTCACCACCGGAAAGGACGCGGACCTGCTTCTCGATGGAGTCGTTGTCGCTAAAGAGGAAGGCACCCAGCAGGCTGCGCTGCTGCGGCACGGTCCACTTGGGCGTGACGGTGTCGATCTCTTGCAGGACGGTGTTGGACTCGGTCATGCCCTCGAGCGCGTGCTGGGCGTAATAGGCCACGCCCACGTTGGTGCCCAGGTCGCGGGTGCCGGTGGTGGGTGGCTCCAGGCCGGCGAGGATCTTCATGAGCGTGGACTTGCCGGCTCCGTTGGGGCCGACGAGCGCCACGTGCTCGCCGCGGTAGAGCTTGAGGTCGATGTCGCTGTAGATGTGCTTGTCGCCGTAGGACTTGGATACGCCCTCGAGGCCTACGACCATGTCGCCGGAGCGCGGCGGGTCGGGGAACTTAAAGTCGATATGCTTGTGGCCCTCGGGCAGGATGACGAGCTCCTTCTTGATCTGCTCGATCTTGCGGATACGCTCCTGGGCCTGGGCGGCCTTGGTGGGCTTGTAGCGGAACTTATCGACGAAGACCTGCATGTGGGCGATGTCGCGCTCCTGGGCGGCACGCTTGGCGCGCATCTGCTCAAGGTTGTCCTCGCGCTGCTTGAGGTAGCTGCTGTAGTTGCCGGTGTAGGTGGTCACGCGGCGGTTCTCGAGCGCGGCGACGTGGTCGACGCAGGCGTCCATGAAGGCGCGGTCGTGGCTGACGATGAGGACGGCGCCGTCGTAGCTGGCGATAAAGCCGCGCAGCCACTGGACACTCTCGAGATCCAGGTGGTTGGTGGGCTCGTCCAGGAGCAGCAGGTCGGGGTGGCGCAGGAAAAGCTTGGCGAGCGCGATGCGCATCTGCCAGCCGCCGGAAAACTCGGAGCAGGGACGCTCAAAGTCGGTGACCTTAAAGCCCAGACCGGACAGGATTTTGCGGGCGTTGCTTTCGAGCTCGTAGCCGCCTAGGTGCTCAAAGCGGTCCTGGACCTGGCCGTATTCGTTCAGGAGTGCGTCGACGTCCTTGCCCTGCTCGGAGAGCTCGGTGATTTGTGCCTGAAGCTCGTTGGCGCGCTCGCCCATGCGGCGGATTTCCTTAGCGGCCGCCATGACCTCGGCGAGGATGGTGGTGTCCTTATGCTCCAGGTTGGTTTCCTGCTCTAGGTAGCCCACCTGGCAGTCCTTGGCGTACTGGACCTGGCCGGCGTCGGGGCTGTCGATGCCCATGATGATCTTGAGCATGGTGGTTTTACCGGCGCCGTTGGGACCCACGAGGGCGAAACGCTCGCCGGGGTTGATCTGGAAGGACGCGCCGCTAAAGAGGACGCGTGCGCCGAAGCTTTTTTCGATCTTGTCGACCAGGAGGATCATGGTGCCGCCTTTGACCTTGTGTGCCTATATGAAAAAAGGCCCCAACTTGCGTTGGAGCCTCATTCAATGCTCGGGTGGAGACGAGGGGGATCGAACCCCTGACCTCTTGACTGCCAGTCAAGCGCTCTCCCAGCTGAGCTACGCCCCCGTGCGAAAAAGTACTATACGGGAACTCCCCCGGCGATGCAAGGACAATTTTGGAAAAACTTTCCTGGGGCGGCGGC
>CABSNM010000002.1 GCA_902479065.1 uncultured Collinsella sp. | reverse complement strand
CCCTGACGGATTCAGCCTGGACGGGCATGAGGGCCTCGGGGGCGACCCCGAGGGCGCCTGCAATCGCATCCAAGGCGGAGCCCTTCAGCGCCCTCCTGCCCGCCTCGTAGTTTCTGATGGCCGCGTCGGTGCAGCCGGCCCTCTCAGCGAGCTGCCGTTGCGTCATCCCCCGCGACTCGCGCAATGCCCGTATGCGGCTTCCCGTCGTCATCTCTCCTCCTCTGATCGTTTTCCCCATGATACTAGAGAACAAAAACGTTCTCAATTTGTCTTGACCGAACATTTTCGTTCTGTTAGTGTCACGAATTACAGAACGTTTCTGTTCTGTTCATCGAACGAAGGAGGAAGATATGGAGCAGAATTCTAAGCCGGTGATCATGGGCGTCGAGGAGGTCATGCACGCCCTCGGCATCAGCAGGCCCTACGCCTACCGCATCATCAGGATGCTGAACTCCGAGATGGAGCAGAGAGGCTACACCACCATCAAAGGGAAGGTGAGCCGAAAGTATTTCTACGAGCGCTTCCACTGCGGAGACGCCGCCCCCAGACAAGAGGCCCGCTGATGCCCGCCTACATGAACGGGAAGACGGGCTCCTGGTACGTCCAGTGCTACTACAGCGACATCGACGGCAACCGCAAGCACAAGGTGAAACGGGGGTTCGCGACCAAGGGCGATGCCTTGGCGTGGGAGGCTGATTTCCTGGCCTCTGCCGACGGGTCCATGTCGATGCCCTTCGAGGCGTTCGTGAAGAGGTACTCCGAAGACGTGAGGCCAAGGCTCAAGCTCAACACCTGGCTCACCAAGGAGCACATCATCCGCACGAAGATAGTGCCGTTCTTCGGGCCGAAGAGGATGTGCGACATCACCCCCAAAGACGTGGTTGACTGGCAGAACAGGATGGTGGGCTCGTACGACGACGAGGGGAAGCCGTACAGCGGCACCTACCTGAGAACCATAAACAACCAGCTGAGCGCCATCTTCAACCACGCGGTCAAGTACTACGGCCTGGGAAAGAGCCCCGCCACCCCGACAATCAAGATCGGCGAGCGGAAAGGCGCAGAGATGAGGTTCTGGACGAAGGAGCAGTACCTCGCGTTCAGCGAGGAGGTGATGGACAAGCCAGCCAGCTTCTACGCGTTCGAGATCCTGTACTGGTGCGGCTTGAGGGTCGGCGAGCTCCTCGCCCTCGAACCGAACGACATCGACCTTGGAAAGTGCCTCATCCACGTCACCAAGAGCTACCAGCGGATTCGGAGGAGGGACGTCATCACCTCCCCCAAGACGCCCAAATCGAAGAGGGATGTGGTCATGCCGGAGTTCCTCGCGGACGAGCTCGCCGATTTCCTCGGATCCATCCCTGAGGAGCGGCGCGCCTGCCGCATCTTCTGCTTCACCAAAAGCTACCTGCACCACGAGATGAAGCGCGGCTGCGCCGCATGCGGGCTCGAGCCCATCCGGATCCACGACCTTCGCCACAGCCACGTCTCGCTCCTCATAGAGATGGGGTTCAGCGCGATCGCCATAGCGGACCGGCTGGGGCACGAGACCTACGAGATGACGCTTCGCTACGCCCACCTCTTCCCCAGCAAGCAGTCGGACATGGCAGCGGCGCTCGACCAGGGAAGGAGGCCCTGATGTCCAGGCCGATCGTCGACTACAAAGGGCGCCGGCGCAGCAAGACGATAGCGTTCCGGGTCTCGCCGGAGGAGGACGAGGTGATAAACGCCCTCGTCGCGGCAAGCGGCATGACCAAGCAGGACTACATAACCTCCAGGCTCGAGTGCCGCGACATAAACGTCAGCCCGAACGTGAGGGTCTATAGGATGCTGCGCGACCAGATGAAATCCGTCTACGTCGAGCTCAGGAGGCTCAGGAGCGCCGACGGCATCGACGAGCGCCTCATCGAGCTCATGCAGGTGCTGACGCGCGTGTTCGTCGACCTCGGCGCCGACGAGCTCGGGGCGGTCGGGGACGACGTGGCGCAGCAGGACGCGGCGGTTCTCAGGATGGCGAGGGGCTAGCTCCGCCGGGCGGCCCGGCAAGGGCTTCCCCCGAGCAGCCGACCCTCAGACAGCCTCCTGGGGGCATTCGCGGCACGGCGGGCTCCGTTCGATCGGATCGCCTTGCCTCCTCCTTGGGCATCAAAGGCTCGCACAGCCGCCCGATGCGCCCCGCAAGGGTCGCGATGCTTTTCCGATTTCTTTTGCCGCCCGAGAGAAAAGGCGAAAGCGGCAAAACAAAGCGCCCTCCGGGCTTCGGAAAACCAACGGCCCGATGGGGCGAGGAACGCGCCTTCGCTTCCTCCCTTGCGGGGCGCGGCAGGCGGTGCGGCCCCGATGCCACAAGGCGGGGCAAGGGGCTCCGCCCCAACCGAACGGAGGTCACCATGAACACCAATCCCACTCTCCAGGACAGGGCGGTCGAGGCGGCGGCCCGCTTCCTCGAGGTCCGCGGCTACGAGACGCTCGCGACCGGGTGGAAGTCGCCCGAGACGAGAGGAACCATCGACCTGGTCGCACGCGACCCCGAGTCCGACGACCTCGTGTTCGTCGACGTCTCCGCGCGCCCGAACTCCGGCGCCGGCTTCGGCGACGGGAGGAACGATCGCGAGACGATGGAGCTGCTCGCGGTCTCCTGGCTCGTCGAGAACGACTTCGCCGAATCGGTCGGCGTGAGGTTCGACAAGATCAGCATGATTGTCGTCGGAGAGGACCGCGCGCTGCTCAGGCACCACATCAACGCCTTCGGCGAGGCCTAGGACCTCCGGCCCGCCTGGGCAGGCCCCCTCCGGACGGAGGGGGCCGTTTGCAGGCGGCTCGCCCCATGGCGAACCGCCACCCCATGGCGAACGGTCAGTATTAACAGAACGTTTCCGTTCTGTATACTCGGGGTAAACGCCATCGACGATCGCAGAGAGGACGGAGGAAGCATGAGGACGCTCGCGATATCGAACTACAAGGGCGGGGTCGGAAAGACCACCACTGCAGTCAACCTCGCCACCATCTACGCCAGGCGGGGCCTGAGGACGCTCCTGATAGACCTGGACCCGCAGGCGTCGGCCACGGACTTCTTCGGGCTCTACGACCGCGCCGCGGCCGAGCGTCGGGGAGCCGTCGAGCTCCTCTACGGGAACGCGCCCGTCGGCGACGTTGCCTTCGAAACCGAGGCCGATGGGCTCTCCGTCGTGCCCTCGACCATAGAACTCGTCGACCAGAACGAGCTGCTCCTGCGCGAGCAGCGCCTTCGCTTCGCGCTCGACGACTGCGCGGGCGACTACGACGTCTGCATCGTGGACTGCAGCCCCACGATGAAGCGCCTCGCCTTCAACGCCTACCTAGCCGCTGCGGGCGACGGCATGGTGATCGTGCCGGTGAAGCTCGACTCCACCGTCATGCGCGGCACCGCCCTCACGGTCAGCGCCATCGAGTCCATCTCCGACGCGCTGCGCGTGCCCACGCCCGCATGGCGCATCCTGCGCACGTGCGTGCCCGGGCTCATGACCAACGCGGAGGCCACCGGGGCCGACGTGCTCGACGCGTACTTCCCCGACAACCAGTTCGCCACCGTCATCCACGCGAGCTCGAAGGTCTGCGAGGGAAGCTGGCAGTGGCAGCCCGTCGCGGCCTTCAAGCCGAACAGCCGGCCCGCCAAGGACTACGAGGCGCTCGCCGAGGAGGTGCTCCATGGCTAAACCCACGACATCGGGGTTCACCATCTCCGGGCTGCTCGACAGGAGCGCATCGACCCGCAACGACTACCCCGTCGAGAGGATCCCCATCGAAGAGATAGCCGATCACCCCGCCAACGCCGCCTACTCGATGGACGAGGCCGGCATCGCGCAGCTCGCGAAGAGCATCGAGGAGGAGGGGCTCACCGACCTGCCGCTCGTGCGCAAGCTCGACGACGGCGGCTGGCAGATGGTGAGCGGGCACCGCCGAAAGGCGGCCTACGCACTCCTCGCGAAAGAAGATGAGAAATACGCCCAGATCCCCTGCCGCGTCATCCGGGGCATCACCGACGAGCAGTCGGTCATGCTGCTGCACGCCGCCAACTACTTCGTGCGCAGCCTCACCGTGACCGAGCGCGCGGCGGCGAGCCGTGCGCTCGGCGTGGAGGTCGAGCGCATGCGCGCCGAGAACCCCGAGCTTTCCGGCGTGCGCACCGAGGACATCAAGGCGGCGATCATATCCGAGCAGACCGGACGCAAGGTATCGGGCAAGACCATCCAGCGCCAGGAGTCGCTCGCGCGCAAGATCGAGGAGAGGCTCACGCCCCAGTGGCGCGAGGCCGCGCTCGCGGACGCGCTCTCGGCGGACGCCGTGGGGATCCTCGCCGATCTGGATTCCGATGCGCAGGACCGGCTCCATGCGACATGGCGGGCGCAGCCCCTGGGCAAGAAGGAGACGACCGAGTTCCTCAAGAAGTCGACCGCCGAGCCCGCCGCCGAAGAAGACGTGAAGGGCCCCGCGCCCAAGCCCGCGGCGGCGCTCGCAAGCGCCCTTCGCGCGCTCAGGCGCTACGAGTCGAAGGCGGAAAACCCGCCGAGCGGGCTGGACAGGCAGGTGCTCGAGAAGATCTCGAGAACGGCCAGCAGGCTCCTTGGACGCATTTAGTCCCATGCAGGCGCCCGAAGGGGCTCCTGCACCGTTTCCAGCAAGTAGCCTATCTCGTATACACGAGATAGATGGCGGCCTGGGCGCACGGCGCACCCCGCCCCGGAGCCCAGAGCCCGAAGCGGAGGCGACGCCGCCGGGCGCGCGAAGCTGCCGCAAGCTCCCCGGCCCGCGCCATGCGGGGGATGCCCCGCGCCCCTGGAAAGAGCGCCGCCCGAGCCTCCACCGCATCGGGGCGGCGGAGGATGCGAAGGATGGAGAAGATGACGAAGGTCTTGAGATACGACAACGTGCTGACCGCCCGCGTGAGCGACGCGGACTTCCGCGCGGTCTGTGAGCGCGCCGACGAGGAGGGGCTCACCCGCTCCGAGTACCTGCGCTACGTCGCCCGCATGGTCGCGGACGATGCCGAGAACGCGAAGCGCGGAGGCGTGCTGCTCGACGGACTCTCAATGCGCAGGCTCTCCCGCGAGCTCGTCAGGTGGGGGCACCACTACAACCAGGGCGTGCACGCCCTCAACTCCATCAAGTTCGCGCTGGACCACGGAAGGGGCGACCTGGAGTGGGTGTCCAGCAAGCTCGACGAGTGCGCGCTTCTGCTCGCGCAGGTCGACGAGGGTCGCTGCGAGATGGCGGGCGAGCTTGCCTCGCTCGAAGGCCGTGCCATAGTGGGCGGAGACTAGCATGCCGCTGCTGAAGCCCATAGCCGGCCACACGGGATGCGCCGGCATAAAGCACTACCTCGAGAAGGGAGGGCGCGCCCTCGGGATCATGGTCATGAACTTCGCATGGCAGGAGGAGCGCGCCTTCGAGGACGTCTCGGCCGCCCCGGCCGGGTTCGACTGGGCGGACTCGATGGACGCGACGAGGCGCGCCTGCGGCAACGACACCCCGTATCGGGGCAAGCCGGCGAGGACCTTCAAGCATTTCGTCATGTCGCCCGATCCTCAAGACGGCTTGACCGCAGACCAGGTGGCGGAGCTCGCGAGCGCCTGGGCGCTCAGGCACTTCGCCGACTTCGAGGCGGCGATTGTCCTGCACGACGACAACGAGCGCAGGATCCCCCACGCCCACATCGTCGTCAACAACACCAACCTCGCCACCGAACGCAGGCTGCAGACCCCCGACCCGCTGGAGCTCAACCGCAGCCTTCAGGATCTCGCAGAGGAACGCGGATATCGCTTCATGCGCAACGACACCGTGAGGGAGGAGGACGAGGGGCAGACGCGCAAGGCGACGCCCGCGACGCTGCAGAGCGTATACATGCGGCGCGCCGAGCGGGAGATCCAGAAAGAGGGTGGCTACTCGTGGGTCGCAGACATCCGCAACCGGGTCACGGTGGCCAAGGCGCTCGCCCGCAACGAGGACGAGTTCATGGCCGTGCTCGAGGCGCTCGAAGTGGATGTTTCGCAGAACTCGGAGAAGTCGTGGCGACGTGACTGGATCTACTCGCTTTCAGACCACCCCACCTGGCGCATCGGAGGCGAGAAGCTGGGGCTCTCCTTCGGCCAGGAGGCGCTCAGGCGGCGCTTCGACAGGATCGCCGCCTGGCACCCAGCCCCGGCGGCATCCCGACGGATACTCTCCGAAGCCGAAAGCGCCATCGAGCTGAACGACCTGTCGGAGCTGGAACGTCTCGCCGGCGCGATAGAGGCGTTCATGTCCGCGAACGCGCACAGCCTGGCAGACCTCGACAGGAGGATCGAAAGGCTCGAAGGCCGCGCCGACGGCGATTCCGCCGAACGGGCGGAAGCGCTGCGCGAGGTGCGCGCATACGCGGCGGCGAACAGGCTCCTGCCCGAAACCGCGCAGACAAGGCGGCAAAGGCAGCCGCAGGGCGAGGAAGCGCCCGTCAGGCGCGGTGACGCGAAACCGCGTAGCCGCGAGACGCAGGCACAGCAGGAACGGCGGCGAGAAAGGAGGGAGCTCCGATGAGGGTGGAGGTCGCCTACCGCGGGCGCATCGAGGCGTTCGACACCGACCGTTTCACCGAGGCGCAGCCGTTCTCGGGCAAGAGCATGCTCGCCGATCTCACGCTCGACTACGCAGACGTCGAGAAGAAGGGCCTCTGGCTCACGGCGCACTGCTACGCCGCGAACGAGGCCTACCGGACAGACGGCGGAGAGGCCCCCGAGGCGAGGCGCGAGAAGGGCTGGAGGTTCCAGCTCGCCACCCCGAGAGAGGCCGCCGGAATCGAGAGCGTCACCCTGGACGGCTCGACGGTGCTCGCGAGGCTCTTCGGCGAGCTCGTGGACGTCGCCAGGGTAGATCGCGCTTGCGCCCTCTTCGTCGGGCCCGGAGGGTCGCTCGCCAGCCGCATCGTGAGGCTGAGCGGCTACCTGGCGAACGACGACGAGAGGCTGGCGGCAAGCCAGGCGCTCATGGCGGAGGCGGTCGGCGTCACTCCGCTTACACTCGAAAGGGCGGTCGAGGCCGAAGCGGCACAGGAGGTGCCAGCAGACGACATGGAAGACGATTGGATGGAAGGATTCGGAAATGATTAAAGCGGTGTTCAGGGGAATCGGGGCGTTCGTCCGCTGGATGTTCAAGGCGGTGTTCCGGTTCATGTAGGCAAGGCGCACCTTCCAATCGCCGTTTCACGCGCAATTGCATGCGAAAAGAAGGATAATTGAGAAACGGCGCGCATTCCGTCCCTCGAGACCGATCCCTATCCAAGCACGAAAGATCGAAGCTATGAACGAAATCGCAGAAGATAATAAAAGAAAGCCCAAGCTCACCGTCGAGGAGCAGATAGAGCACCTGAAGTCCAAGGGCGTGACCTTCGAGCTGTGCGACGAGGGAGAGGCCTCTCGCATCCTCTCCGAGCAGGACCACTACTTCCGCCTCGCGGCGTACCGCGTGCTCTTTCCCAAACGGGTGGGCGGCAAGCACGACGGCGAGTATGCCGAGCTCGACTTCGGGCAACTGGTCGACCTCGCGGGGATAGACCAGGAACTGCGCAGGTTCCTGCTGCCGCTCACACTCGACGTGGAGAACGCCGCCAAGACAAAACTCGTCGAGAAAATAACCGACAATCGCAACGAGGACGGCTACTCCGTCCTCGCCGACTACCTCACGCACCTCAACCACGCCGAGCGCAACAGGCGCGAAGGCGAGATCTCGCGCTTGGAGAACGACGCCTACCTCGGACCGCTCGTCGAGCGCTATCCGCTAGACGAGATGCCGGCATGGGTGTTCCTGGAGCTGTCGTCGTTCGGCGCGTTTGCCAGCTTCTACCTCTTCTGCGCAAACCGATGGGGCGATACGGAAATGAGAGATGACCATTACCTTCTCAGGCGAGCGAATTCGCTCAGGAACGCCGCTGCCCATTCGAGCGCCATCATCAACGGCTTGGGTATCTCCTCGGCCACGTCGACGAGATACCCCGCATCGGTCGCGAAAGCGCTCGGCGACGCAGGTGTCTCGAAGCGCCTGAGACGATCCAAGATGCGCAATCCGCGAGTGCTCCAGACGACGGTGCTCGCCTATGCCTGCAACCGTTTCGTCACCCGAGAAAGGCAGGCGAGAGCATACGACGGATTCCTGGCATTTAGGCAACGTGCAGAGGAGAACTCGGATTGGTACAGGGGGAACACGACTATCATCTCGGCATACGACTTTCTGTCAAAGGTCTTCCAGGCATGGCTGAGCCAACGGTGATACTGGTAAATCCTATATGCTCGATTTGACAAACGGGCCGCAATCACGATAATTATAGCCAGACAGAAACCTTCGGGTTTGCGGGGCGGGATCGCGAAAGCGTTTCTGCCCTATTTTTTTGGGGTATGTAAATATACTGGTTGAGTTCGTTAAATCAGTGGTTGGTGATACCACTTACCAGATTTGTTGAACAATTGGTTGGCCATTAACCCAAATGAGGGACCTAGGTTGTAAAATACATGGTTGGGAATGTATTTTACGCAGAGAGGTCCGACCATGGCCGATAAGACCGCGTTCGACTACGTTAATGAGATATGGAGCATCGCGAACTACGTGCGCGACGTCATCCGCCCCGCCGACTACAACAAGCTCATCCTTCCCTTCGCTGTGCTGAGGCGCTTCGAGTGCGCCCTCGAGCCTACGCGGGCGGCCGTGAGCAGACAGGCCGCCAAGGGAGTCTGGGACGACGACGACCCGAAGTACTGCGCCCTCTCCGGCCACTGCTTCTACAACGTCACGAGCTTCACGCTCTCCAACCTCGGGGCGACGAAGACCTGTGACGCCCTCATGGCCTACATCAACGGCTTCTCCGTGAACGCCCGCGAGGTCCTGCAGCGCTTCGAGATGCGCCAGACCTGCGAGAAGCTTGATGAGAAGGGCATGCTCTACGAGGTGTGCACACGCTTCTCGGGCTTCGACCTCGGGCCCGAGACGGTCTCCGACCGCATGATGACCGACATCTACGAGCACCTCATCCAGCGATACGGCGAGGAGATCTCGCAGGACGCCGAGGACTTCATGACGCCGAAGGACGTGGCGAGGCTCGCCACGGCGCTCCTGTTCGCGAACGAGGACACGCTCCTCAACGCCGACAACGGCGACATCCGCACGCTCTACGACGGCAGCTGCGGCACCTGCGGCTTCATCTGCGACGCGCTCGACCAGCTCGACGAGTGGCACGACAAGGGGCACTTCAAGAGCCCAACCAAGATTGTCCCCTACGGCCAGGAGCTCGAGGACGCGACCTGGGCCATGGGCAAGGCCGCGCTCATGCTGCGCAATATCGCCGGGGGCTCGGGAGACGTGCTCGACCAGATGACCGACCTGTCGGCCGGCATCATGCTCGGCGACACCCTCGACGACGACAGGTTCGAGGGACGCACCTTCAACTACCAGCTCACGAACCCGCCCTACGGCAAGGAGTGGAAGAAGGAGAAGGACGCCGTCCTCGAGGAGATGGGCCGTGGGTTCGATGGCAGGTTCGGCGCCGGCAAGCCCGACATCGACGACGGCAGCATGCTCTTCATGCAGAACGTCGCGGCGAAGATGGCCCCTCCCAAGGAGGGCGGCGGGAAGGCCGCCATCGTGCTCTCGGGCTCCCCGCTGTTCAACGGGGATGCCGGCAGCGGGCCATCGGGCATCCGCCGCTGGCTGTTCAGCGAGGACCTCGTCGACTGCATCGTGAAGCTGCCGACCGAGATCTTCTACCGCACGGGCATCGCAACCTACATCTGGGTGCTCAACAACCACAAGCCGGAGAACCGCAAGGGGTACGTGCAGCTCATCGACGCCTCGGAGGAGAAGACCGCCCTGCGCAAGAGCCAAGGGAACAAGCGCTACGAGATCGGCGAGGACCAGGCCGCGTGGATCGTGCGCACCTACGTAGACGGGCACGACCACGGCAGGTCGGTCATCGTCCCGGTCGAGAACTTCATGTACCGCAAGGTGACCACGCAGCGCCCGCTGCGCGTTGTCATTGAGCCCTCGGTCGATGGGCTGGATGCCCTCTTTACCCTCAGCAAGCCCATGGAGAAGCTGTCGGACGCGAGCCGCGCCGCCATTCGCTCCTGGGTTGAGAAGAACGAGGGCGCCTCGCTCACATACAGCGAGGTCCTGGCTGCGACCGAGAAGCTTCACAAAGCGATCGAAAAGCCCAAGCCACAGAAGGCCGCCCTCGCCGACGCCCTCGTCAAGGTCTTCGGACGTCGAGACCCGTCCGCGACTCCCGCAATCGATGCGAAGGGCAATCCGGTGTTCGACCCCGAGCTCAAGGACACGGAGAACGTTCCAATCGGCATGGAAATCAACGACTACATGGCGACCGAGGTGCTGCCCTACGCTCCCGACGCCGTGGTGGACGAGTCCGTAAAGGACGAGCCGAAGTACGACGCCAAGAGCGGGCTCACGGCCAACCCGCTCGGCGACGGCGGGGTTGGCGTCGTCGGAACGACCATCTCGTTCAACAGGTATTTCTACAAGTACGAGAAGCCTCGCGACCCGCAAGTCATCGCTAAGGAGATCCTCGAGCTCGAGGACGGCCTCGGCGAGCTCATGAGGGGGTTCCTGGCATGAGGGAGACGAAGGACAGTGGCGTTGACTGGATCGGCGAGGTGCCGGTCAACTGGGAAATCGTTCCGATAAAGGCGGATGTTTCAATTGGACATGGCTCCGACCCCACAACGCCTGGTGATATTCCGGTTTGGGGCAGCGGGGGCGAACCCTTTAAAACCTGTGGCGAGCATAAGAATGGGCCAGCGGTGCTTCTTGGACGAAAGGGAACATTAGATTGCCCCCAACTTGTTACCGGGCTCTACTGGAACGTCGATACAGCTTTTGATGCGAAAATCACAAGTAAAAAGCTCTCACTGAAGTTCTTCTACTATGCTGCAACCTGTGTTGACATTAAGCCATATATGACCAACACGGCTAAGCCGAGTATGACTCAATTTGACTGGGACAATTCGAGAATCCCCCGCCCTCCACTTGCGGAGCAGCGACGAATCATCTCATACCTCGATGAGCGCTGCGCGGCCATCGACGAGGATGTCGCGAAGCGTCGCGATGTCATCGGGAAGCTCAAGGAATACAAGAAGTCACTCATTGCGCATGCCGTGACGAAGGGCCTCGACCCGAACACAGAGATGAAGGACAGCGGAGTCGACTGGATCGGCGAGGTGCCGGCGAATTGGCGTCTAACGAAAATCGGACAGGTCTATGACCTGCGCAACACGAAAGTCAGCGATTGCGATTACGAGCCATTGTCCGTAACCATGCAAGGCATCGTTCCTCAACTTGATAGCGCTGCCAAGACCGATGCGCATGACGATAGGAAGTTGGTTATGGAGGGAGACTTCGTAATCAACAGCAGGTCAGATAGACGTGGATCATGCGGAATAGCAAGACAAGATGGCTCCGTATCCCTTATCAATACGGTACTTATCCCCCGAGAACATATGGAGCCACGCTTCTATGACTGGTTGTTTCACACGACCCTATTTGCTGATGAGTTTTATAAGAACGGTCACGGAATAGTAGACGACCTTTGGACCACAAAATGGGCAGAGATGAAGGGCATCACCATAGTTGAACCCCCATTTGAAACGCAAATAACCGTCGCGAACTACCTCGACGAGCGCTGCGCGGCCATCGACGAGGCAATCGCCCGCCAGGAGCAGCTCATCGAGAAGCTCGGCGAGTACCGCAAGTCCGTCATCCACCACGCCGTGACCGGCAAAATCGACTGTATGGAGGCCTAACCATGACAAAGGTCGATATGCATATCCCAGGCAAATCCGATCTCGACGTCAGTTTCGACGGCAGCCGGAAGATCCATCAGGAGGCGCCGTTCGAGCGCTACATATCTCGCAAGGTCGCAGGGCTGGAGCATTCGGGCTGGGCCCTCTCACCTGACGATACGGGGTTCGACCCGAACGACGCACTCGTGTTCGACGACTTCGTCGCCTGGCTCGAGGCCACCGCGCCGGAGAAGCTCGACAAGATGCGCCGAGAGAAGGGCGCCCGCTGGGCCGACCAGCTGAAGCGCGCCCTGGTGAAGAGTCTCGAGAGGAACGGCACCGTCCTCACGCTGCGCAAGGGCTTCCAGATGGCGGGCTATCAGACCATCGAGTGCATGGCGGGCTACCCGGACGACGAGCGCGTGCCCGGGGCGAGGGAGCGCTACGACGCCAACATCCTGCGCTTCATGCACCAGGTCCACTACCAGACCGCCGGGAGCAAGTCTCTCGACTTCGTCCTGTTCGTCAACGGCATCCCCGTCGCCACCGGCGAGGTCAAGACCGAGCTCACCCAGACCGTGCGTGACGCCATCGACGAGTACGCCGACGAGCGTAAGCCGGTGGAGCCCGACGGCGGCAGGAAGAACCCGCTGCTCATGTACAAGAGGGGCGCCGTGGTCCACTTCGCCGTCTCCGAGGACGAGGTCTGGATGTGCACGAACCTCGGCCCCTTCCCGAGCAAGTCGGCGAGGCCCCGCTTCCTCCCGTTCAACCTGGGACGCGACGGCGGGGCGGGCAACCCGGACGCGCCGGAGGGCGAGTACAGGACCCACTACCTCTGGGACACCATCCTCCAGCGCGACAACTGGCTGTCCATCTTCGACCGCTTCGTCTTCGAGGAGGTCGAGGACAGGCAGGACGCGAGCGGCCGGTGGCGCAGACAGGCGACCCAGATCTTCCCCCGCTACCACCAGTTCGACGCCGAGAGGAAGGTCCTGGCCGACGCGCGCGAGCACGGGGCGGGGCGCCGCTACCTCATCGAGCACTCGGCCGGCTCCGGCAAGACCGAGACCATCTCATGGGCTGCGCACGACCTCGCGAGGCTCCGCCGCGCGGACGGCGAGAAGATGTTCTCGAGCGTCGTGGTGGTCACCGACAGGCTGTCGCTCGACCAGAACATAAAGAAGACCATCTCCCAGCTCTCCAAGGTGACGGGACAGGTCGTCATGATCGGCCGCGACGAGAGGGGCAACGCCGTCTCGGACGGCTCAAAGAGCTCCCAGCTCGTCGAGGCCCTGCGCCAGAAGAGGGAGATCGTCGTGGTCACCATCCAGACGTTCCTCTACGCCTGGCCGGACATCGCGGTGCTGCCCGAGCTCGACGGCGCCGGCTTCGCGGTGATCGTCGACGAGGCGCACAGCTCCCAGGAGGGCAGCTCGGCGGCGTCCCTCAAGACCGCCTTCAACGCGGCGGCGGACAAGCTGAAGTTCGAGAGGATGCTCGACTTCGACGACGACTCGGGCGACGACGGGTCGGTCATGGACGCCTACTTCGCCCAGATGCAGGCGAGCAACCTCATGCCGCCGAACGTCTCCTTCCTCGCGTTCACCGCGACCCCCAAGGCCGAGACCAAGACCCTCTTCGGCACGCCGACGGGCGAGGAGGACGAGGACGGCAACCCGGTCATGGGCAGCTTCCACCTCTACCCGATGCGGCAGGCGATCGAGGAGGGCTACATCATCGACCCGCTCTCGGGATACGTGCCCTTGAAGACCCTCACGAGAATCGAGGACGAGTCCGAGGACGCCGACGGGAGACTCGTCGACGAGCGCCGCGCCAGGAGGAAGATCGCCAAGTGGCGCTCGCTCCACCCGACGAACGTCATGGAGAAGGCCAAGTGGATCATCGACCACTTCGTCGACAACGTGGCGCCGCTCCTGAACGGCGAGGCCAAGGCCATGATCGTCACCTCCGGGCGTCCCGAGGTCGTGCGCTACAAGTACGCGATAGAGGCGTACCTCCGCGCCCGCCCGGACCTCGACCCCGCCAAGGTCGAGCCGAGGCTGCGCTTCAAGGTGCCCGGCGAGCCGCTCGTCGCCTTCTCCCAGAAGGTCCTGGGCGACAGGTGCGTCCTGCCCGAGGACGAGTACCTCGAGGACAACCCGTTCGCCCTCATCGAGCGCGGATACGAGTACACCGAGGCCAACATGAACCCGACCGGGCAGGGCCCGGTCGAGAGGGCGTTCGACCGCCCCGAGAGCAGGCTGCTCATCGTGGCCAACAAGTTCCAGACCGGGTTCGACCAGAAGAAGCTAGTCGCCCTCTACGTCGACAAGCCGCTCGGCAACGCCATCGAGATCGTGCAGACCTACTCGCGCGTCAACAGGACGTGCTCCGGCAAGGACAGGGTCTTCGTCGTCGACTTCGTGAACGACCCCGAGACGGTTCTCGCCGCCTTCAAGACCTACGACAAGGGCGCGACGATGAGCGCGGCCCAGGACCCGAACGTCGTCTACGACCTGAAGGACGCCCTCGACGCGGCCGACGTGTTCGCGACGCGAGACGTCGAGGGGTTCAAGGAGGCGCTCTACAGGTCCAAGGGCCTCGCAGCCGGCGGGGAGAGCGATGCCTACAGGACCGCCCTCTACTCCGCCGTCTCCGGGCCCGCCGAGATCTTCCGCGAGAGGTTCGCGGCGGCCAGGGACTCCTACGAGACTTGGCTGGAGTGCGCCAACCGGGCGGAGGCGGCCGGCGAGGCCGAGGAGGCGGAGAGGGCCAAGAGGAGCGCGGACGAGGCGGCGGGACGCGTCGCGGAGCTGATGACCTTCAGGAAGAAGCTCTCCAAGTACTGCTCCGCCTACACGTTCCTGTCCCAGGCGCTCGACTTCGGCGACCCCGACCTCGAGGTGTTCTACAGCTTCGCAAAGCTGCTCGGCCACAGGATCGCGGGCACCTCGCTCGACGACGTCGACGTGCGCGGCCTCGTGCTCCGGGACTTCCGCATATCGGCCCAGAAGGTCCCCGAGGGGGTCGAGGGCGGCGAGCTCATGCCGATGGGCGCGGGCGGCTCAGGCGCCGCTCCCAAGCGCGACACCATGGCGAGGATCGTGGAGAGGCTGAACCGCACGTGGGGCGACGAGGGCGACCCCCTCGTGAAGGCCCGAGCCGTCAATGCGGTCTCCGACGCCGTGGCGGCAGACCCCGTGACCAACACGCAGATCACGAACACGAGCAACACGAAGGAGGCTGTCCTCGCGGACGGGCGCCTGCGCAACATCGTCATCAGGGCCCTCATGTCGATGATGAGCAACGAGCTGGGAGACCTCGCCGAGCAGGCGCTCGACGACCCGCAGGCGATCGAGCCCCTGGCCGACCAGGTGTACGACCTCATCTCGCAGGGGAAGCGCTACGACATCGCCGAGCTCGCCTCCTACCTCTCGAAGGGGGAATAGATGGGCGCGGCGGGCTACGTCGAGGAGCTGCTCGGCGTCCGGGGCTGCGAGCTCATCGGCAGTGCGACCAAGGTCGATTGCGGCAGGAGGCTCCAGCAGTTCGACCTGAGATACCGCGGGCCCGTCCCCGCATCGTGCCCCGAGTGCGGCGGGACGCTGCACAGCCACGGCGCGAGGACCGTCGGCGTTGTGTCGACGCCACACTTGGGCATCCCGACGAGGCTCGAGATAGGGTTCCCGCGGATGCGATGCCCGGAGTGCGGCTACGTGTGGCGCCCGGCGATAGGCGGGGTCGACGCGGGTCACCGAATGACGGAGGCGGCATACGCCGACATCGCCCAGCGCTCACTCAGGCTCACCTTCCGCGAGGTCGCCGAGGAGTACCCGCTCTCGCACGTCACCGTGAAGAACGTCTTCGAGGACTACGTCCGCGAGAACGCCTCGAGGCTTCGCTTCAAGGTGCCGGCGTTCCTGGGCATAGACGAGAAGAACCTCAAGAGGGTCGGCATGGTGACCGTGATCACCGACCTCGAGCACAGGACGGTCTTCGACATGGTGCCCGGCAGGACGCAGTCCGACCTCGACGCCTATTTCTCCTCGTTGGAGGGCCTCGAGCGCGTACGATGGGTCTCGAGCGACATGTACCGGCCGTTCTGGAGGAGCATAGCCAAGTACACCCCGAACGCGACATGGGTCATCGACCACTTCCATGTCGTGAGGGGAGCCAACGAGGCCTTAGACGCGGTCCGCAAGGGCCTCCAGGGAGCCCTCGACAGGAAGGGCCGCCTTGAGCTAAAGAAGGGCCTCGCCTACGCCCTCAGGAAGCGGACACGCGACCTCAGCCCCTACGAGGCGTCGGCCCTAAGGGCGCTACGGGAAGACCCCTCCTACTCGACGCTGATGACCGCGTACGACCTCAAGGAGGACTTCTTCGGCATTTACGACGACCATCCGTCCTCACGCGAGGAGGCTGAGGCGGCGTTCGACGCCTGGATTCGGGAAATTCCCGATGGCAGGGAGTTCGATCCGTTCAGAGCCCTTGCTCGGACCGTCCAGAACCACCGCGAGTTCATCTTCAACTACTGGGAATGCCCCAGCCGCATCTCGAACGGCTACACCGAGTGCGCGAACCGGCTCATCAACGAAACGGACATGAGAGGGCGCGGATACTCGTTCGAGACGCTTCGGGCAAGGACCCTCTACCGCAGGCAGAACCTCGACCGCATCATCGCGAGCAACGGGCTCACGATCGGCCCTCGCATCGATGCTCCCGGCCCGCTCTTCGTGACCGAGCCCGACCGCGAGGACGAGGCCGTGGACGAGTTCATAGACCCGAGGTCGGGAGTGAAGGTCGACGCAACGACTGGGGAGGTCCATTAATGGGGAGCATATTCACCGAGCATGTATTTCCTAGATACGTGGGGCGTCAAGTGATGAAGCCCCAGATGAACGGCTTTAACGACCCCACCCTGAGGGATTTCTCCCTGCTCGACTCATCCGTCTTGATGAAGGAAAAACTCAAGGGCGAGATGTTCGAGGAGGAGTTCATCCGCTCGTTCCTCAACGCCGCGAAGGAACTGGCGGCCGCCGGAAGAAGGGCCATCGACCGACCTGGGATGTACGTGATGCTGAAGCACTCCTATGCGATCCCGGTCCTGTTCCTCACGAGACACTGCATGGAACTAGCTATCAAGAGGGTGATTAGGAAGTGCGGAGTCGAGCCCAAGAGAGAGCACAGCCTCACGAAGCTGTGGAGCTCACTGCTCTCGAGGTTCCCAGGGCAGAGGCGCCGTGAGGACAACAGGGCCATCAAAAATATGGGCGCATTCGTAGAGGCCGTAGCCGACATCGACGACAACGGCATCAGTCTTCGCTATCCGCAGGACAGTTCAGGAAGGCTCACGCAGGATAGGCCGCTCTTCGTGAATGACGAGGAAGTCGCCTCATATCTAGAGAAGTTCGTAGAGCAACTAGAGCTGATTGACTTCGACATGATACATAGAGACGTTAAATAAGTGGTTGGATTATTGCAGCTCCAGCTGTTAGAAAGATGGTTGGATGAGTTGATTTAGACTCAACAGCAACCAACCAGAGATTTACCAATTTCCAACCACTTGTTTTACATACCCTTTTTTTGCCGAAAGCAGCCTAGGGTTCCCGCTTGCCCTCGGCGAGCATTTCCTCACGTTCGCTCATGGCGCCCACCCGAATGCAGGCGTACCCCACGATCGCGCACGCCATCATCGCCATGCCGATGAAGAAGCATATGGTCGATTGCATCACACCACCTCCTCCCGCGCATACACTATCGTCCTCTCGTGCCCGTTCCACCTGCCGTAGCTGCAGGTGCAGAACGCCTTGACGCTATCCGCCTCAACGTCGACGTCGAGCACGACGTCCGCTTCGGCCAGCAGCCTCTCGAGCCAAAAGCCGAGCTCTCCGTCGTCGGCGAACTCCAGGCGCTTGTGCTCAGCGTTCGAATCCACGACGTCCGCCGCGATGACATTCAGGCGAATGTCCCTCTCGGGTGTCTGCAGGAGAATCTCCTGATGCTCCTGCGCGAACCCCCTGTCCGAGTAGTTCGCGAATGCCGAGAACATGCTGCCGTCGTTCATGTGGTGGCCGAACATGAGAGCGAGCGGGCTGTCGATTCCCCGCCCCGCGCAGCCGGCGTCGAGGTAGGGGCATCCGTAGGGGTTCCAGCCGCGGTAGACGTCGTGGTCGAGGTAGAAGGTCGGATCGTCGGCGCTCGCCTGTACCACCGGATAGTCAATATCAGTCCCCGGGACGCTCACCCACGCCACGATGTCGGGGTTCACCGACAGCCAGAATTCCCAGTCGACCGTCGGGGCGCCATCGGATGCCGCATCGCTTCCCGAAGCATCTGCCAAGATAGGAGAGGGGTCTACATCTGCCGCCCTGTCATGGATGCTGAAGAGCCACAACCCCAACGCCGCAGCACCGACCAGCGCTGTCACCGCCACCATGATTGCAAATCGCTGCTTGATATTTGTGCTCACTTGAACCTCCAGGAAGACGGGCGGGGAGGCTCATCGCCGCCCCGCCCTCTTCGATCGACCGGGACCCGGCTACTTCTCGGGACCCTCGTCAGTGGATCCCTCGCCAACTGATGCGTTTCGACGGATGCGGCCGCGAAGCGCGTATGCGCCCGCAGCGCCGCCGCAGAGGATCAAGGCGCTGATCAGAACCCATACGGGAAGCAGGTCGCCTCCCGTCTTGTCGTAGGGGGTGCCGAGAGTCTCGGGGTTGTCGACGACCACGGTCTGCCCCTCGTCCTCGAGGTCCTGATGTACCGCGATGACGTTCCCGTTCACGTCGAGCACCTCCTCGAACGCCACGAGGGAGGCGCCCTCCTCGAGCTGGAAAGCATCGAACTCGAAGGTGATCTCTACGGTTCCCTCAGAACTTTCCGCCACGAACTCCGCGGTTGAGGTCACCGGATTGCCTTCCGAGTCCTCAAGGGGCATGCCAGTCGCCTTGTCCATGATGGTGCCGTGGGCAGTATAGGTTTCTCCTGCGACGAGCCCCTTGTACTCGACGGTATCCACGACGGTGACCGTCCCGTTCTCGACCATGTGGTCGCCGTCGGCGGCGTCGACGAGCGTGGTGCCGATCTCGACGACCGTGACGGACTGGCCCTCGTCCTCGATATCCTCGTGCACCGCGAGGACGGTGCCTTCGGCGTCGAGCAGCTTCTCGAACACCACCAGGCGGTGACCGCCGAGGCCGGAGGAATCGAATGAGAGCTCTACCGTCTGGGTACCCTCGGCAGCTTCGGGCGTGAACTCGACGGTCGCGGCCACGTCAGTCGCGAGAAGCCCCTCGCCGCTTTTCAGCGGCTCGCCCGTCTCGGCATCCATCAGCGTCGCCTCGAGCGTATAAGAGCCTCCAGGGGTCAGACCCTCGAAGGCCACCTCGTCAGCGATGATGACCTCGGAGCCCGTCACGAGCTTGTCGCCGTCGGCGGCGTCGGCCGCCGTGGTGCCGATGTCGACGAAATGGACCGTCTGGCCCTCGTCCTCGATATCTGCGTGGACTGCTACCTCGATGCTATCCTTCACGAGGCTCTCGAAGGCCACGACGTCCTCGCCCGCGAGCAGGCTCGCGTCGAAGGTGAACTCGATGTCCACCGACCCGTTCGTGTTGTTCGCCGTGAACTCCTTGGTGGCGGTCACGGGATTGCCCTCGGCGTCGAGCAGCGGCTCGCCGGTGGACTTGACCATGAGCGTGCCCGTGAGGGTGTACGTGCCTCCGAACTCGAGGTTCTCGTAGTAGACGGTATCCACAATCGTCGTCTGCTCGTTTGCCTGGGCGATCTGGTCACCGTCGGCCACTTCGGTTGCCCGCGTTCCGATCCTCGGCCCCTCCTGGTCGTCGAGCGTCATCCAGACGGCCTCCGCCACGCCGGAGTCGCGCTCGATCCAGAAGGCCTTGGTCACGAGCTCGTAGCCCTCGTTCGCCTCGCAGGGAAGCTCCTCGAGCGTGTACTGGCCGTACGGCAGCGCGCCGAGCGCGTCGTTGGCGGGAGCCGACGAGCCGTCCTCGCCCAGCCCGAACCAGATGCCCGCCGACGGGTCCATCATACCGGCCGTGATGCGGTCGGCTTCGAGCAGGACGTCGTTTCCGTTGGTGTTGGCGGTGTGCCTGTTCCAGCTCGCCTCGGTCGAAGCCTGGCCGTTGCGGTCGGTGACCAGCACGTGCGTCTCGCCGGTCGCCACGTTGGAGATGGCGAAGGGAACCTGCAGGCTCGCGTTGGTGTCCTCGGCCTTCTTGGAGAGCTTGAGGTCGTTGCGGACGACCTGGTTGTAGAAGGTGAGCTCGCCGCCTTCCGCGTCCGCCGTCACGACAAGGCCGTCGGTCCGGATCTCGAAGGTCTTCGGCTCGCCGTCGGTGAGCAGGTAGGAGTCGTTGGTCGCGGTCTCCTGGATGGTGTAGGTGCCGTAGGGCAGCGCGTCGGGCGCGGTCTTCGCGATGTAGGAGCCGATTTCCTCGTCCCACTCGGTCTCGATGGCGGCGACGACCTCGCCCGGCTCGTACCAGGCATCGCCTACGAGGACCTTGTTCTCGGAGGCGTTCGTTATGGCGAACTCGATGCCGGAGAGCGTCGTGCCGACGCCTTCTGCTGCATGCCCGTTCCCGCCGACCGCCTCGGACTCGCCGAGCTCCGCGTCGGCCTTGGTCACCTGCACGCCGCCGCGTATCGCGTCGTCATGCACGGGGTCGCCGGAAAGGTCGACGACCTGGCCGTCGCCCTCGATGGCGAACCCGAGCTCGCCTTCCCAGGGAAGGTAGCCTTCCGGAGCGTTCGCCTCAACGATGCGGTAGGTGCCGCACGGCAGCGCGTCGCTCGCGGTCTGCGCGGTGTAGGCCGAGCCGTCCCAGGAGGTGGAGATGGTCATGACCGTCTCGCCGTCTGCGTAGCTGTGGCCGTTCACGTAGGAGTTCATCCCCGATGCGTTGACGATGGCGAACTCGGCGCCCTCGAGCGAGGCGTCGCCCTGCTCGCCTGCGCCGGCTTGCGCATCGACCTTGGCGATCTTCACGCCGCCGCGCTCCCACGTGAAGCTGGCGAGCGTCTGGGCGTCTGATCCCGCATGGATCCTGATGGCCGAGAATCCCGTGGAGACCTCGTTCGCACGTGCGTTGACCTGGCTCCACACGTCGCCCGCGATCTCGCGCTCCGCCCAGGAGGCGAACTCGGCGCTCGTGCCGTAGGTCGCCTCGGCGGCAGATCCCAGGTTGGCGTACGAGAGCAGGATGTGGCTCGCCACGCGGTACTTGTCCTCGTCCATGCCGCTTCCGTCGTACCAGGAGCTGGGCCACATGGACGCGTCGAAGCCGGGTGCCCCATAGGAGAACCACATGGCCGCCGCCAGATCTCCCGCCTCACTCGTCGGATAGGTTCCCGCATCGGGCGTGGAGCGCGACGGCTCGATGCAGTAGGCGTCGTTGCCGTTGGCGCTCATCTGGGTCGTCTCGTATCCGGCATAGGGGATGCTCTTGCCGATCGAGACGTTCACGTTCCCGGAGGCATATGCCTTGGTCGGGACGATGGCGACGGACAGCACGAGCGCCATCGCCATGGCGACCCGCACGATTTTCGAGGAGGTTATCCTCTCCATCGTCTTCTCTTTCATTTCTCGCGCACCTCCTCCTACATCGCGATGCTCTCGCGGCTCTGGGCGGCGCGCCTATCGCCGTTTCCCAGGCGCTCCGAGCCCTCGCGCGCGCCGCGCGCCTTCTCGGAGAGGCTCTGCAGGTACTCGCTGCGGTTGCGGTCGAGCGCCTCCTTGATCTGCGCCGGCATGACGCGCACGATGTCCTTGGCGGGCTTTCCTCGCTCGTCGAGCACCGGCTGGCCGTCCTCGTCGAGCACGCTTTTCTTGAGCCACACCTCGCGATCCGTCAGAAGCGGGATGTCGCGGTAGTTCTCGCCGCGGTAGCGGGATTCGTTTACGAACATCGGGCTGAACTGGTAGTAGCTCACGTCAACCCCGTCGACCACCGTGCCCTTCGGCAGCGTCACGGAGTTGAAGGTGCGTACCTCTCCGGTCTCCCGGTCGGTGTACTCGATGTCGGTCCGCACGAAGTTCTTGTGGAGCGTGAGGTAGGTGTTCTTCTTCTCAGGCATTCCATGCCCCTTTCTTTGCATCCTCGCAGGCGGTTGTCGATGTGGAAGCCCGCCTGCCTGTCCGTACCGTCGAAAGCCCCTCAGCCGTCCAAGGCGATCACCCCCTTTCAGAGATCCTTCCGACAAGATCAAACCCCGGATACGATGTCGCGCGCCCAAGCGCCGCTCTTGACGAGCGACAGGATCAAAAGCACGCACATCGCCAGGTACTGGAGCGCGTAGGTGAGCCCGGTCGCGATGCCGTCGATGGGGGTTCCCGTCGAGGTGCTCGCCCCGGTGAGCCCGCCCAGGATGAGCGGGAAGGCGACGAGCAGGATCAGGATGATGAGCCCCGCCAGGCACACCGCGGTGAAGTTCTTCAGGTAGCCGATGCCTATCTGGCGCGTGTCGTCGAGCGCCATGAGCGAGAGCGGGATCGGGCCGAACGCCGCCATGACGTAGAGCTGGATGGCGCGCGCCCAGCACACGACGAGCGCCACGATGTAGGCCCCGAGCACCACGACCCAGCTGATGACGGATACCAGGAGCAGCGCGATGAGGGCCGGAACGTCGTCGTCTTCGGTCACCACGCTCACGGCAGAGAGGTCCATCGCGCCGCCCGCGCCGAAAAGCGCCATCGTGCGGTCGATGGCGAGCCCCACCACCGAGTAGATCGCCTCCATGAGCTCGAAGCTGTTCTGTATGAGGAACAGGAACACCGCGAAGAAGACCAGCAGGAAGACGACCTCCTTCACGCCGGGGAAGGAGGCGTTGCCGTCCATGCGCTGGCTTATCTGGATGAGCTTCACCGTGAACACCAGCCCGAGCACCCCGCATCCGATGGGAAGCACTGCGGCGTCCCAGACCCCTCGCGCGATGTCGTACATGGAGACATCTCCTGCGGTCGTGAGCATCTGCGAGAAGTCCGCGCCGATGATGCCCTCGTAGCCGATGCTCGAGAGCACCGCCACCTGGTTGGTGAACATCCAATTGCACGCATCCCGCAGAAGCCCGGCGAGCCATGCGTTCACGTCGTCGGCGATGCTCGCGTAGGCGGGAGACGCCGGGACGAGCATGAGCGTCGCGAAGAGCAAGGTGGAGGCGAACGCGATGCGGAAGCGCCTGTCTGAGATCATCGTCGCCACCCGCCTCATAGCGCGCTCAGCTCCCCGCTCGCGCGGTCTAGGGAGAGCTGAACGATCGTCGATGCTGCGTCGTTCAGGTGGAAGGACGTTGTGAGGACGTCCTCGTTGCAGTCGATGTAGACCTCGCCGTCCCAGGTGGCGAGCGTCGCCGTCGGGGATGCGATCGACGCCCTCTGCGCGATGGCGGAGGCGATCTCGGGATCCTCGGCATCGAGGAGGTCGTTTAGCTCAGAGGGGTGCGCGGCAAGCTCGAGCCCGGCATCGGAGCCTTCGGCGATGAGGTAGTTCTTCGACAGCGAGAACGCGTCGCAGGAGATGCTCTTTCGGCCTCCCGCATCGCTTATGGAGAGCAGTGTCTGGGAGGCGGCCTCACCCGCCGAGCGCGTGAAGGATATCTGCGCCGAGACGCCAGCGTCGGCGGACTCCTCTGAGAGCACCTCGTAGTACATCACCTGCACCCCGGCCTCTCCAGACTCGACGATCGTCGAGTCGGAAAGCGTGAGCGTGCACGCTCCGTCCTCGCTTTCCCAGGTGGTGCCCGCATAGCCCGCGAGCGACTCGTCCGCCTTCTCTATCTCCTGGCTTCGCTCCTCTACGGGAACGACGGCCTCGGGTTCGCTCGGCTCTATCGCGCAACGCGCGAGCCCTGCCCCTATCAGGATCGCTGCGGCGCCCGCGGCGCATATGGCCATCAGTTTCGTCTTCTTGTCCATCTTCTTGCTCCTTGTCTATCGATACGACAGGGCGCAGGTGAAGCTCGAGATCCCGCTTGCGATCTTCACGACCTCGCCCCGATGGGGCGCGTGGATGTAGCGGTCGCCCCCTATGTAGATGCCGACATGCCCCATGCGGTAGAGGATGTCGCCGGGCTGCGCCTCCGAGAGCGCGATCTTCTTTCCCTGCGCGTACTGGGCCTCGGTGTTGCGCGGTATCGAGATGCCGGCCTGCTTGTAGCAATACTGGGTGAGCCCGCTACAGTCCAGGCCGACGCCCGGGGTCGTCCCGCCCCACACGTAGGGGACACCGAGCTGGCTGTAGGCGGCGGAGACGATCGCATCTGCCAAGACCGCCCCGGACCTGAAGTCCTCCAGGCTCATGCCGTCGAAACGGTAGAGGTTGTAGGTCTCCATGGTGGATTTCAGGCTCTCGACGTAGCTCGAGCTCGTCGCCCATCCCGCGTCCTTGAGCCCCTCGGCCATCTTGTCCGAGTCGTGGTTCGCAATCGCCTCGCGTATGAGCGCGTTTGACGCGTAGCGATCGGCCTGCAGGAAGACGCGGCTGCGGAAGCGGATGCACTCCGCGTCGCCGACGAAGCTGATGAAGTCCGCCGTGATGGTGACCTGCTCGCCGCCGTACTCCTCGCCGGTCCTCCACGAGCTCTTCCCCGCGACCTCCTCGCACAGCGCATACGAGCTCGACCACTTCATGCCGAACAGGTTGTGGTCCTGCGTGGCGAGCCCCGAGAGGTGGTCGCCCTGCCCCGACTCGACGATGATCTGCGCGATCGTGCATCCTGCGGGGTGCCCGTACTCCTCCTGACACGCGAGCGCCTCCTCGACCATCTCGTAGGTGATGTAGGGCGGCAGCCCCTCGAGGGAGGCTTTGGACGCCTCGTTTTCCCAGAACCCGAAAAGGGCGCTCACGATCTGGGAGATTGCGAGCACGGCGAGCAAAAACGCCATGATCGCCGCGAGCACGCCCGCCACGGGGACAGCAACCGACGAGCCCGCGCTCACGACCGCGCCCTTGCCGCCGGCGGATGCCGCAGCCTTCGCAGCCCCGGCAGATGCCTGGCTGACGGCCGCATGCCGGGCCTTCGCGGCAGCGCCTTGACCGAAGGCCCCCGCCTTGGCATGCTTTGCGGCCCCTTTCAGCGGGCCTTTAGGCTTCGAGGCGGCAGTAGCCTTCTTGGAGGCGGAATGCCGTGCGATGACGGAGCGTGCGCCGCGGAAGGTGTTGCTCGCCTGTCCGATGCCGGAGAGCTCCTCGGAGTCGTCCGCCTCGGACGCGGCGGCATCGGCGATCGCGCGCTTGAGGTTCCCCTTGGCCTGGGCGGCGAGGCGGGATTTCACCTTCGGCCTGCCCGCACCGACAGGGGAGGGTTCGGCGAAGTCCGCCCTGCCCCGCCCCGGAGATTCGCCCTTCGATGAGAGCACCTCGCCCGCGCGCTCGGTCGATCCTTTCACGATCCCCGCCGAGATGGCGTCTGGCCGGTCGTCCATCCCGAGCGCACGCGCCTGCTCGCGGCTTGCCGCCTCGAGCCGTGCCGATCCGTCCGAGTATGTCGCCGCGCTCTCAGGCATCGCCGCCCTCCCGGGCCCGCGCGAACGCCTGGGCGCGCTTTATCTGGGCGATCTCCTCGGGCTTGGTGTTGAACAGGTCGTAGAGCGCGCCCTTCGGGAAGTCGTCCTTGAGCGGCACGCGCACGCCTCCCGCCACCAGGAGGCCCTCGCCGGCCTTGATCGAGTCGTCGATGTAGCCCTCCTCCTGGGCCGAGAGGGCCAGCAGGTCGACCCAGCTCTTGCGGTCGAGGTGGCTCTGCTTGTGCAGGAGCACGAAATCCGAGTTCAGCACCATGTTGCGGGCGTCCTCGTGCTCGAGCATGTAGGTCGAGTTCTGCGTGATGCCCGTGCAGATCAGGTTGAACTTGCGGCCCTCCGCCCAGAACTTGGAGAAGTAGCTGATGATCGCCGGGTGCCCGAAGAGGCTCTGCACCTCGTCGATGTAGAGCCAGGTGGTCACGCCGCGCTCGAAGTTCGCGTACATGCGGTTGCGCACCGCTTCCAGCGCCGTGAGCATGCCGAAGACCCTCATGTTCTGCGAGAGGTCCTTGAAGTCGACGTTGGTGATGCGGTTGGTGAAACCCACGTTGCTCTGGTGGTTGAAGAACGAAAGCGCCCCCTTCACGTAGCGCTCGTAGCGAAGCGCGATGTCGCGCGCCTCGGGCTCCTCCTGCTCGAGCAGCAGCTCGTAGAAGTCGCCGAGGACGGGCAGGCGCCCCTTGCCCTCACAGCGCATGTAGGCAAGCTCCACGCAGCGGCTGATGATCGACTTGTCCGCCTCGGGCAGCCCCTCGCGCCCCTCTGCCATGGTCGCGCTCGAGAGTGCCAGTATCGCGTCGATCTTGAAGGCGAGCTGCGCCTGGTTGGCCTTGTCGGCGACGTCGGAGAGGTCGAAGGGGTTCATGAACGTGTCGGTGTCCGGCGAGAAGCGTATGCAGGTCCCGCCCGCGGGCTCCACGACCGGCGCGTACTCGCCCGCCGGGTCGAAGACGATCACCTCGTCGTCGGGATAGGCCAGGATAGTGTTCATGATCTCGCGCTTGACGCTGAAGCTCTTGCCCGAGCCCGGCTTGCCGCAGACGAACCCCATGGGGCTCGCGAGCTTCTTGCGGTTGCAGATGACGAGGTTGCCCGACTGCTTGGACTGGCCGTAGTAGCCGCCGCCTTCCTGGTTGAGCTCCTGGGAGGCGAAGGGCATCTGTATGACGATCTGCGCGGTCGTCATGTAGCGCGAAACCTCCACGTGGTTGAGCCCCAAAGGCAGGATCGAGTTCATGCCCTGGCGCTGGCGGTACGAAAGCGGCTCCACCTCGATGGAGCGCTGGCGCGCCGCCGCCATGATCTGGCGGGTCTGGTGGTCGAGGGCCTCTGCCGTGTCCGCGTAGGTGAACACGAGCCCCGTGTAGGTGAACAGTCGCTGGTTCTTGTTCTGGAGCTGGTCGAGGAGCTCTTCGGCCTCCTCCTTGGAGTGCGAGAGCTCGGGAGGCAGGATGGAGAAGTCGTAGCCCTTCTTGACCGCGCTCATCTGCTCGTCGATGACCTCCTTGTCCATCCAGGCGATGCGCTTCTTCACGTAGGCCACCGCGGCGGCCTTGCCCATGGGATGGATGTGGAGCGTGACGTTGAGCGGCATCGGCAGGTCTACGACGTTGGCGATGCAGTCGTCCTCGAGATCGCTGCCAAATCCGCGGAAGACCAGCACGCGGCACCAGGTGCCGTCCGCCCGGTAGCAGTCGGCGCGCCCGTCCGGCTTGAAGTCGAGCACCGAGGGCGCAATGAGGTCCTTGGTGCGAAGCCCGCTTAGCTGGGACAGTTTGTCCCACGAGAAGGTGAACTCCGCTTTCGGCCGCAGCTGTGACTGGACGAGCTCGAGGCGCTCTGCCCCGTCGAGCATGCGCGCCTCGCAGCGGATGCGGGCGAGCGTCTGCATGCAGTCGCCGCGGGTTCGGGCGAGCCTGGGCGCTGCGGCATCGAGGTCGTCCGCCCCCACGAGGAAGGTGAGATAGCGGTGGCGCACGAGGTTGGAGACCCCCTCGCGCATCTTGTCGTTGAGGATGCGGTTGTACTCCTCGACGTACTCGTCGACGCGCGGGTCGCTCTTCTCGAAGAAGCGCTTGCGCCCGATCTCGCGCTCGGGTATGGGAGTGTTGGTTATGGTGAGCTGCACGGAGGTCTCCGAGCCGAAGTAGTCGTAGAGCTCGCTCATCGCCGCGAACACCGACTGCTGGTTCTCCTCGCGCGCGGACTGGTAGCTGATGTCCCCGAACTCGATGGTCTGGCTGAAGAGGCCCTCCTCGACCTGCGCGGTCCCGTCGGCGTACATGGCGTCGTAGCCGATCGCGGAAAGGACGTCTTTGGCCTCGGCTCGCGCGCGCCTCTTGCGGCGCGCCGCCTGCTCGACTTTCTTCTCCTCTTCCTCGAGCCTCGTCGTGCGGGCATGCGCGCCGCGCACGGGCAGCCTGCCCTTGCGTGCCGCCGCCTCCTTTTCCTTGGGTTTCTTATTGGTCTTATCGAACAGCAGCATTCGCCTCCGCCCCCTTCCTCTTCGCCTTGCGCTTGGCCTTTCGCGAAGGGCGTCCCGGCACGGGAGAGGTCTGCGCACCCTCGAGCACGGGTGTGGAGCGGTAGAGGATCCTCTGGTCCTCGAGCTTGAAGTCGAGCCAGAGCGGGACGAACTTCTCGAATTTCATGTGATGGGGCCGCCAGAACCCCGCGAGCCAGAACGGCATGGATGCGCACATGACCGGCAAGGCTGCATCGCGCACCTCGATGCCGAGGGCGAACTGGCAGAGCGCCGCGGCTCCGACGGCGGAGGCGAGTCCGCCTGCGAGGCACGCGAGCGTGCGCGCGGAGAGCTTGCCCACGATCTTCTCGGTGTACTCGCCGATGTCCTTCTGGACCCTTACGGATAGCATTTGCACATCCTCCTTCCCTTAGGCGGGGAGCCAGGACGTGTCGAGCTGGCCGAAGTAGATGGCGGCGGCGATTATGATCGCCCCGCCAGCGATGGTCGAGATCGCGCTGGCGATCTGAGCGCCTCCCTGCTGCTCTCGGATGGCGAGGCCGAGCGACACCGCGCCCCAGACGATTAAGAAACCCCCTAGGAACGTGACGCAGCCGGAGACGAGTCCGATGATGTTTGAGAGCATCTTGGCTCCTTTGCATGTCTTGCTTGTGGGCGGCCGCAACGGTTGGGTTTGAGGCGGCCGCCCCGGTTGGTACAATTGGTCGTGGAGCGCATCTCGCGCCCCTTTGCATCCGGGACGGCGCGCGGCGGGCTTGTGTGGAAGCTGGCCGCGCCGCGCTTGTCAAGGGAGTGTCGGCTCCCGCCGTCCCATCTCTCATCTCATGGGCGCATCACCGCCTCTCCTTTCCCGGTACTCCTTGAAGTCGAAACGCTCCTCGTGCCTCGCGCCCGCATGCCCGGGGTCCACCTCGGGATAGGAGGGATGCTCCTCGATGCGGTACTTCGCGCCCTTCAGGGGGTAGGTCCCGCTGATGAGCACGATCGACTCGTCGCGCGGGAGCCTTCCCACCTCGTCGGGCGTCATGAGGTCGCGTTCGATCACGTTGTAGTTCTGGGTGGTGGAGCGGTTCGCGCCCCTCGAGTCGCTTTCCGTGAGCACCTTCACGGTCTGCTTGCCGACCATCTTGGAGATCATCTCGTTGGTCTCGGTCGACTTGCCGCCGAGAAACACCACGGTGTCGCAGCAGTCCAGGATGGTCTTCGCGCCCTCCTTCTTGTAGGCGCGCTCGAGCTGGCTGGCCGACTGCAGGATGATGCTGAAGCTCACGTTGCGCGAGCGGGCCGTGGCGATGACGCGCTCGAAGTCGGGCACCGTGCCGATGTTGCCGAACTCGTCGAGCAGGAAGTGCACGGGGCGCTTGAGCGAGCCCCCGAAGCGAGCGAGAGCCGTCTTGTAGAGCACGCTCGTGGCCTGCCACATGAGCAGCGCGAAGAGGAAGTCGAAAGTCGAGTCCGAGTCCGACATGCTCGCGAAGATGGCGTGGCTGCCCTCTCCCGAGCCGAGAGAGTCGAGCGCCATCTCGTCGTATGCGACGAGATCGGAGACCGCATCGACCGAAAGGGGCTTCAAGCGCACGTTGCAGCTAATGATGATCGACTTCAGGGTCTTCCCGGCCGCCACCTTGAAGGCGCGGTAGTTTGACAGCGCGAAGTCCTCCTCCGGGTCGCGGGGCTCGGCGATGCGGACCCAGCCCCAGTCGCCCCCGTCGTCGAAGGGGCGCTCTTCCCGCGCCTCGCGCCCGCGCCCGCGCTCCATGAAGCGCATGCCCGTCTCGAGCTCCTCGAATATGAGGTCGAGCGGGCTCATGTAGGACTCGTCCTCCTCGCGCGCCTCCGCGAGGCTCAGTAGCAGCATGAGGGAGTTGAGGTCCCTCTCCTCGGGTCGCGCGTGGTAGACGAGGTAGGCCACCAGCGCCGTGTAGAGCAGGCGCTCGGAGTTCTCCCAGAAGGGGTCCGACCCCTTGCGGTCGTCGGGCGTGGTGTTCTTGATCAGGCACTCCACGAAGACGAGGATGTCGGCCTGGTCCTTCACGTATGAAAGCGGGTTGTAGTGCATCGAGCGGGAGAAGTCGGTCGTGTCGAAGGTGCGTATGTCGTATCCGGCGTCCTCGAGCATCCAGCCGACATCGCCGAGGAGGGTTCCCTTGGGATCGGTGACGAGGAAGTCGGCGTTTGCCTGCATGAGGTTGGGCTTGACGTAGTAGCGCGTCTTGCCCGATCCGGGGCCGCCGAGCACGCAGACGTTGCGGTTTCGGTCGTGCTTGAGGTCGAAGCGCTTCGGCTTGAGCGCGAGCGCGAAGTCCCTCGAGAGCAGGATGTTGTTCGCCTTGTCTTTCCTGTCCATGAACGCTCGTCCCTCCTTGAGGGTTCCCCAGCGGGCGGAGCCGTGCTCCTCGCCCTGGCGGTACGTGCCCGCGCGCACGAGGCTGCGCGCCCAGACCGCCCAGGGTATGCATGCGGCCATGAGGCCCACGGCAAGCGCCATGGGCTCCGCCGCGAGCCCCGTTTCGGGAATCGCCGACAGCAGGACTGGGGCGTCGCATGCGGGGAACCCCGACGCGGCGGCCGCAGCCGCGAGCGCGTCTCCGGCGCAGAAGCAGGCGGCGCTTGCGGCACCCGCCGCGAGCGCCTGCGCAAGCGGCCTCATTTCGCCCTCGTCTCGACGCCGCGCGACATCTCGCGCGACTTTCCCTTGGCGGCCTCCAGTCGGGATGACGCCTCCCTGGCGCGCGCCGCCTTCTCCGCGATGGGTTCGCCCTTGATACGCTCGCGCATCTGCGAGAGTTCCTTTCCCGCGCGCTGGGCGGATGCGCGCGTGGTCTTCTCGAGGTCCTTGAAAGCCTCGTTCACTGCGGGCGCATCCTCGACCATGAAGACGAGATGCTCGCCCTCCGGCATGGGCGCGAACTCGTGTCGGATGCCCTCGCGCGAGAGTTTCTCGTCGATGGCCTGGCGGATGGTCTCGTACTCGGGAAGCGCTGTGAATTCGGACAGGTCGAGCTTTGCCCACTCGGCCACGCTGCGGCCAGGTTCGGCCCCGCCTTCGATTGCGTCTTCGCCGCGGGCGCGCCTGAATGCCGATGCGAGCCGCTCGCCGCTGGCCATCATGGCCGCCTCGCCGGCATCCTGACCTATGCGGATCATCCAGTCGACGAGTTTCTCTCCGGAGTCGTCGCCGAAGTCGTTTGTCATGCTTCTTGTCCCTTCCTCTTGGTGGGACAGACTGTCCCAGTCGCTTTCCGAAAACAGAGAAGGCGGGGTGAACCCGCCTTCGTAAGTGTGTTCAGCGAAGCTCCGCCCGCGCGCCGCGCGTGGGCGTCATCGCCGTTTTGTTCAGTTGCTGGATGGAATCGCGTGCGCGTCTGGCGGCATCCTCGATGCTCGGAACCGCCTCCATGTACTCGAGGCGCTTGCACTGCTCTGGAGTTGCGCGATGCATGCACTCTATCGCATGTGAGAACCTCTCGGGCTCCTGCACGATGCGGCCGAAGGACCAACTCTCGAAGGCGAGCCAGCCGGAGTCGGTGCGCTTCAGCGTCCACCACTCGTCGCCGCCGTCGACCTGCTGCACGAAGGCGAGATCCTCGTACACGATCCCCTGGCGCAGCGCCCAGTTTCCGTGCGCGAAGAAGCCGCGCAGCTCTTCCACGCTGCCGGCCTTCGCGAACTCGTAGGGGTATTCCTCGAGGTAGGGGTCGTCTTGCCAGGGGTATCCGCCCCGCCTGAGCCAGCCGTTCTCCTGGCATTTGTCGGCGAGCTCCCGCTTGGTTCTCTCGTCGGCTTCCTTCAACCTGCCCGTCATCGTTCCTCCATCGCCTTCCGGAGTCGGCTGCCATCCGCACGCCGACTGCCCTCGATTCTTGTCGCGATTTACTCACAGACTCGCCGATGGCGTCGGCGGGAGAAGGCGCCGTCGTCCCGGCAAGTCCCGTCGGTCACATCCTTGACGCAATCCTCATATCCGGCCCCGTGAGGTGGATGGGGATGGTGGTCTCCGAGAGCCGGCTCGCGATAGCCTCGGCGGTCTCCGTCTCTCCCTTCCTTCCAAGCCTTTTCGATAGCGCCTGGGGCGAGTAGTTCGAGGTGAAGATGGTCGGCCTCATGTTTTCGTATCGGGCGTTTATCACAAGGAACATCATGTTCGAGGACCACTCCTTGGCATCCTCTTTGCCGAGGTCGTCGAGGACGAGGACGTCGCATGCAGCGTATCTGGAAATGACCGAATCGGTCTCCCCGTTCCCCGAGAAGCTCGCCTTGATCCTCTCGAGCATCGCCGATGCCGTTGTGAACACCGTGCGGTAGCCGGCGTCCACGAAGGCGTTCGCCAAGGCTGCGGCTGAATAGCTTTTCCCCCTTCCGACCGAGCCGTATATGTAGAGGCCTCGCCCTGCGCTGCCCTCGAACGACTCGAGGTAGTCGATGAGGTCCTGGTGCTGGACGGTCGCGCCGAGGAACCGCTTCGGGATCCCCGCGCGCTTGCGGCGCTCGGCCAGGCGCGCTTCCCTCTTCGCGGCTTCCATCCTCTCGGCTCGCGCCCTTTGCCCGCGTGCGCCCTCGCAGTCGCATTCGCGGAACCCCGCGACGATCCGCCTGGCGCCGAACTCGACCACGCATGGAGCGAGGGGGCGCCCGCAGTATTCGCAGCAAGCCTCCGAATGCGTCGGCTTCGATTCGCCCATGGCACGTCCTATCTGTAATCTTTGTTTTCCGTCTTTGTTATTAGCTGGCAAGGCGTCAGGGGTCGGCATGGCGTCTGGTCATGCAGAAGGCGGCACGGGCGCGGCCCGCGGTCATCCGATGGCATTTCGCCATGCGTCGACTGGCCGGCCCCCTCGATTGCCCCCTTCGCCCTTCGGGCCGCCTCGAAGTCTATGCGGTAGACCTTCGTCTCCCTCCCTTTGGAAAGCTCTTGGCGGCCTACCTCGAACACAAGGCCCACCTCCTCGAGCTTCCTCACCGCTCGGACAACGCTTCGCGTGTCGACTCCGAGAATCTTGCCCAGATGCGCCTTGCTCTCGAAGTAGGGGGATCCGCTTTCGCAGAAGCCGTAGATCCGGGCGTACACAAGGAGGGGGAGGCCTGTGAGGCCGAGCCCCCTCGTCATGAACTCCCTTACGATGATGAAAGCCTCGTCGCTACGCTCCGCCATGCCGGTCGTTCCCCGCGTCCCTAGACCGCATTGCGCTTGCTCCACTCGAGGAGCTCGTCGCGATAGGCGAAGAACCCGCGCTTCTTGCCGTTCATGCGCCTCAAAGGCAGGGGGGTCGTCCTCGCGCTTGTGCCACTCGTAGACGCTGTTTCGGCTTACGCGGAACAGAATTGCAATCTCCTCGACCGAATACGTGTCCTGGACAAGGACGGGCGTCTTGACGAAGACGCCAGATGTTTTTCTATCAGAAATCATATCGAGTGCTCCTTCCGAAGGCGGCGGAACGCGGCAGCGCGCGCAAGAGCGCCGTCAGCATGCCTACCGCCTTCCAAGGGCCCGGTCGACAGCTTCGATATCGAAGCGAATGGTCTTCGCGCTGAGCCTCACGCAGGGAATCGAGCCCTTGCGGGCCATCGACAGCACCCTTCTGGGCGTTATTCCGAGATGCCGGGACACTTCCTCCGCATCAACGAGGTCGGACAGCGATTGGCTCGATCCTCCGAATCGCCGAAGGCCTCTGATGCCGTCTTCCGATACGTCCATGGGTTTCCTTTCGTCTCCACAAGGCGCTCTTAAAGCGTTTCGAGCACCGATAGCTCCAATAAAGTCCTTTCGGTCATGTTCGAGCCGGAGTCGAATGGGGTCAAAACGGGAAAAGCGGGCTTGTCCCGCTAAGTCCCTGCATGTCATTCGTTGACGAAATCTGCGCAATCCGCCGCAAGCGCCACCCAGGTAGTAGTTTTGCTTTATGTGCCTTGATTTTCGGGATGCGTCCTGCAACTTGAAGGCCTTGGCCGCAGATAATCGAGATGATGAGGTGGGGACCTGACAAGGAAGAAGAGAACGACATAGCAAAGCGGCCCCGTCCAATTCGGAGGGCCGCTTTGCTGGTAGGGGAACTCACCAGATGAATCGGGGCTATCATGAAAGATAAGCCGACTCCGCATTGCCGAAGGCGATGAGGCCGGTCGCTTGGTGATGCTGATCCCTTATCGAAGGGAATCCTGAATCCGCCCTAGGTGGGAGGAGAGCTTCTCGAAAGAATCCGTGGAGATGCAGTGCTCCATGCGGCATACCTCTTTGGAGGCAACTTCCGCATTCACCCCGGCGTTGGCGAGCAGACGCTCGAAGAAGCGGTGTTTAGATAGCGTCTCCTCGGCAAGGTGCTTTCCAGCTGCGGTCAAGCGAACGTCGTGATCGACCACCTCGACAAGGCCCTTACGAGCCAGGTTGCCGAGCGCCTTGGTGACGCTCGCCTTCGAGAAGCCCAGGCGCTCGGCGATGTCCACGTTGCGGCACGACCCGCGCAGGCGGCGGATCACGAGGATGGCCTCGAGGTAGTCTTCGGACGACTTGGTTGTCGCCCTGCTCCGTGAGCCGCGGCTCGCATCGGCTTCATCCCTCATTCAAATCATCCTCTCGTTCGCCTAGTCCCTGCAGGCGACACGGCTTCGCGAACAGTCCGCCGCACGAGCCGACCCCGCATCGGCGAAGACGATGGGGCCGGCCGATTGGCGATGCCGATCCCTCATCGAAGAGAATCCTCGATCCGCTCCAGGCAGGAGGAGGGGTTCTCGAAAGAATCCGTAGATGCACTGCTCCATGCGGCACGCCTCTTCTGCCATCCGGGAAGGGACGTGGAATCGGCTTCCGCTACGTCGAGTGAAGACAACTAGCGAACGCACCCCATGAACCTAAGGACGCTTTTGCTGGATCCGGGCGCCCGCAGGTCGACCTTCTCGCAGCCGTCTCGCCCCACCATCAGAGCCGAAGTGCAGACCTTGAACAGGAACTCAAGGTCATGGGTGATGACGGCCACGGGACGGCCTTTGGCAAGCTCCTCGATGAGCCCGGCAATCCTCGCCATGTGCATGAAGTCGAGTCCCGATGTCGGCTCATCCAGAACGACAATCTCCTTGCTGCTCAGAAAGGCGCAAGCCAGCGCCAAACGCTGCTTCTGGCCTCCTGATAGGTTTTGCGGATGCTCGGTCCTCTTGTCCCATAGGTCGATGGCCTTGACGATACGCGCCACCTCGTTGAGACGGTTGTCGTCGATGCTTTTCTGGTCGGTCAGGATTTCGTTTTCCACCGTGTCGAAGAACAATTGGTAATCGACGTCTTGCATCATGTAGTACGATCGGCGAAGCCTCTGCCGAGGCCGAACTCCCCACGAGAAGGCCTGTCGACCGCCCGCAAGGCCGCACATCGCCCGGGCGAGCGTGCTCTTTCCGACTCCGTTTGCCCCAAGGACGCCCATAACCTCGCCCTCTCGCAAAGAGAGCGTCAAGGGCCCGATCAGGGCTCGCCCGCCTGCGGAGACCGAAACGCCTTTCATTGAAGCGACCTCCGCCCCGAGCTGACGGTGGTTTTCCGGGTTCAGGCCGTGTAGATCGAGCGCGCGAAGTCCATAGCGCGCGCAATCCTCCGCGCGAAGCCGACCCGCTGCGAACGAATCGACGATTTGGCCGCCCGCCATGACGTGGAGCCTGTCGTAGAGATCCGCCAGAAAGTAAAGCCTGTGCTCGGCGATGACGACGGTCTTGCCGAGGGCCTTCAAATCGGCGAGGATTCGGCGAAAGTCCTCTATCCCTTCGTGGTCGAGGCTGGCGGACGGCTCGTCGAAGAAAATCACCTGGGTGTCGTAGACGAGCGTCGAGGCTATGGCGACGCGCTGCTTCTCTCCTCCCGAGAGGCCTATGAGGTCCTTGCCCGCCAGATGCGCGATTTTCATGCTCTCGAAAGCCGACTCGACCCTTTCGATCAGCTCCTCGCGAGGCATGCCCAGATTCTCGCCGACGAGGGCCACCTCGTCGGCCGCCTTGCGGGTGAAGAACTGATCGGTCGGATTCTGGAACACGTTGCCGATCGTGCGGGCGAGCTCGCCGGAGGAGAACTCTCCCAGGCTTTTCCCGAGAAGCTCGATTCTCCCATCGAGCTCGCCTTCGTACTGATCGGGAATCAAACCGTTCATGGCGCGCAGGAGAGTGGTCTTCCCGCACCCGGAGTTGCCGGTGAGTACGACGAGCTCGCCGCGCTCCACCGAAAACCGCACGTTCTTCAATGCCGCGAGATCTTCTCCCTTGTATGAGAAAGACCGAATGTCGACGTCAATCACATCCATACCGCGACCCCCAAAAGAACGACTCCGACGCCCAAGGCGGCTCCGTCAAGCAGACCGAAGGAGAGACTTCGGTAGCTCGTCTTTTCGCAATTCGCTTCGATTCCTTTCGAAATCACGGAGGAGACGAGCGTCTCGCTCACGTGCAGGCACTTGTACACAAGGGGAACGAAGTAGAGCTCGAAGGCGTGCACGGGACGAAGCGGGCTCGGGCGCAGCCCGCGAACCCGCATCCCGCGCTTTATCTCCTTCACGCGATCGCCCATCTCGTCGAGGAAGCGCAACCCTATGACTGCGCCGACTGCGGCTCTGTTCGGAACGTGCAGCTTGCGCATGCTCGCCAGAAGCTTCGAGGAGCTCGTCATCATGAGGGCGCAACCGATGTTGACGACGGGGAAGACCCTCACCACCAAAACCGCCACGCCCAGGAAGATGCTCGTGACATAGCCGATGTCGACATGCAGGATCAGCTGCACGACCCCGCATGCCACCGCAAAGAGCGCGAGCTGCCTCAAGAAGGACGCCGGCGAGACGTCCAAAAGGACGAGAAACGACAGCGCCAGAACGAGGGCATATACCAGCTGATTGGCGAGAAACGCTTGGATGAGCGCCAGAAGCGTCAGCGCGAAGAGCGTCAGCGGGTGCAGATGCCCCTCGCGCCCGCTGTCGAGCAGACCCGTTCGCCCCATCAACCCAGCCTGCTTTCCTTCGCGCCCTTTTCGAAGAACTTGTCGTTGATGAACATTCCGAAACGCCCGGCCAGAAGCTCGGTCACAATATTGATCAGCACGCAGATGACCATCATATCGACCGTGTACATCGCCACCATCTGCTGCGCCTGTTCAAGCGAGATGCTCTCGACGAAAGTCGCCAGCCCATCGGATCCCAGAACGAGCACGAACACTATCATGTGCATCGAGTAGATGAACATCGATGCCGAAAACGACAGCCACACCCTCTTCTTGTTTCCGTAGTCGCCGGCGATGATCTCTGCGACGATGCCCGCGATCAGGCACAGGGGCGTCGCGACGGCGAAGCCCATGATCGCGTAGAGCACGCCGTAGATCAACCAGAAGCAGAAGGCCGTCCCCCGTTTTTGCACCTTGCGCGCCATGATGGTGTAAACGGGACCGACGAAGAAGGCCGCGAATCCCGCCGAGACGTACATGGAAAGCGCGCCGAACATGCCTGTTATCATGCCGACGCCCATCCCGAGGGCGAATCCGATCACTCCCAGTACCGCTATTGTCGCGATGTCCTTCAGTTTCATGTGAGCCTCCTTTTGCTCTGTTTGCTAGACCAATTGCCACTGGGAGCTCGCGTTGCGCTTGTCCCAGAAGTCTTTGTATTCTCCTTCGAGGGCGATCAGCTCGTTGTGCGTCCCTGTCTCCGCAACCTTGCCCGAGCTATCCATGACCACGATCTTGTCCGCCATGCGCACGGTTTCGAGCTTGTGCGCGACCACGATGAGCGTGGAGCGCCGTTTGAGCGTCTCTATTGAGCGAACGACGTTCTTCTCGTTTTCCGCATCGAGAGCCGACGTCGCCTCGTCCAGGAGCACGATGGGGGCTTGCTTGAGAAGCGCGCGGGCTATGGAAACGCGCTGCCGCTCGCCGCCGGAAAGCGAGCGACCCCCTTCGCCGCACAGCGTCTCCCAGCCCTCAGGAAGGCGCTCGACGACCTCCGTCACCCCGGCAAGGTCAGCGACCGCGCGAAGCTGCTCCTCCGAAGCATCCGGGTTCGCCATAAGGACGTTGTTTCGCAGCGTGTCGTTAAAGAGATAGACGTCCTGGAAAACGAAAGACACCCGAGCGAAAAGATCCTCTGTCGTCATATCGCGGACGTCTACGCCGCCGATCCTGACCGCTCCGTCGTCGACGTCGTAAAAACGCGCGATTAGCTTGAGCATGGTCGTCTTGCCGCAGCCAGACGGGCCCACGATGGCGACCATGCTGCCTTCCGGAACGTCGAGATCGACTCCACGAAGGATTGGCTTCTCCTTCACGTAGGAAAAGCGAACCTCTCCCATCCGGACGCTTGCGTCGGTCGGACAAGCTTTCGACGCGTCCACAACCGGCAGCTCGGCCGCTTCGACGACCTCGTCCATGCCGTCGAGCATTGCCCGACGGTCCTCCATCCCGAATAGGGCTGAGGCGATCTCGTTGAGGAGCGTGGTGAACCTTAGTGCGACGCCGATCATGACCACTGTTTCAAGCGCCCCGATGCTTCCGCTTGCACCCAAGTAGCTCACCGCGATGATCATGCTCACAACGAGCATCTGCACGCTCGCCCCGGAAAGGATTTCGCCGAGGGCGCTCCACCACAGGCCGCGGACCGACCGCTTTCTGCCTTCTACGAAACTATCCTCAAGCTCCGCATAGTCGGCACCCGCACGGCAGGCGCGCAGGGCTCCCTGGCATCGTGCGAACTCGACTATCCTCGCGGCGATGTCCCGCTCGGCGGAATCCTCTAACCCGTTTCCTTTTCCGACGCATGCCTGTGAAACGCGCAGAAGAAGGAAAAGGATTGGGATGGAAAGCGTCAGCATGATTCCAATTTGCCAGCTCCAAAGCCACACGGCAGCACAGAACACGATTGCGGCGGCAGCGTTTTTTATAAGCTGGCCAACATAAAGAGCAGCGGCCTGTCCGGTCGAGATCATTTCCTGCGTAACCATGCGCGAAAGCCTTCCGGCACTATCCGCCTTAAACCAGCCAAGTGGCAAACGCGACACCTTGTTCCCGATGACCACCTGCATATTGCGCATGAAGCCTAACCCCGCTGCATAGCTGAGCTTGGTACCGAAGAACGAGGCTGTTGAGCCGACGACTGTCACCGCCGCAAGCGCGACTGCCCAGCCCCAAAACGTCAAGCCCCATTGGGGGTCGCCGGACTGGAGAGCCATGGTCGCCGGCATCATGATGGCGAGACCGATGCCGCACATCACGCCGGAAAGGGCGTAGAGCAAAGTTCCCAAACGGTGCTGGCGCCTATCACCCTCGTCCATATAACGACGAAGTCTCGGTAAGAAGCGTTTGGAATTACTCATCTGCATCGCCCTCTTCTTCACTGCCGCAGAGGCCTCCTTGCTTGAGAAGCGCCTGATAATGCTCGTTGTCTTGAATCTCCGCATGCGTTCCAAGGGCGACGATCTTACCTTCTTCCAACACGGCAATTTGATCGGCGCCTAGGATTGCGTTGAGCCGGTGGGCGATGGCCAGAACCGTTCGGCCTTCGACCAAGGAACTTAGTGCTTTCTGGATCTCGAGCTCCGAATCTGGGTCGGCAAAAGCGGTGGCCTCATCCATGATGAGGATCGGCGTGTCGGCTAAAAGGGCACGCGCTATACTCACGCGCTGGCTCTCGCCGCCTGAGAGCGAGCAGTCCGTTCCCAAAACGCTGTCGTATCCCTTGGGCAGCGACATGATGAAATCGTCGATCTGCGCCGTACGGGCAGCCTCCCGAATCTCCTCCAGGGAAGCCTCCGGCTTAGCTAAAGAAATGTTTCTTCCGATGGAGGCGTTGATCAGCATCGGGTCCTGGAGCACGAACGAAACCGTGTTGTAGAGGTCACGGGAGGAGATGTCTCTCAGATCGACGCCGCCGAGACGGATGGAGCCGCTTTCCGGGTCGTCGAAGCGTGCAATGAGTGTGGCGAGCGTCGATTTACCCGAGCCTGACGGGCCGATGAGCGCCGTCGTGGTACCGGGATTAAGGACAAGACTGACACCGCGCAAGGCCTGGGTATCGCCGTAGGAGTACGATACGTCGTTCACCTCAACGACGACCCCGTCGGGCTTCTTTGGGGTTTTCGGCTCGGGAATCGACGGCGTGTCCAGAATCTCGCACAGCCTGACTGCGGCAGCGCCGGCCATCTGGTACGACCACGTGCTGTTGGCGACAGCGCTGATGGCGGTCGGAAGCACGATGGCTATCAGCGCGCACGCGAGAACCTGGGGGAGGCTGGCCAACCCTGCCCCCATGACAAGCGCGCCGCCGCAGAGGTTGATCAGCAGCAGCAAGGGGGAGGAGATGAGCTCGCCGGCAATCGAGCAAAGCCCGATGAGCGGGGCGCACCAGTCCCAGTACGACTGCGAGAATGCCGATGCGGCGTCCGCGTAATTACGATGCGCCTCTCCTGTTTTTCCGAACGCTTTGACCACCTTGATGCCGGACACGAGCTCGACCATCGTCGAGGACACTTGTGCAAGGTGCCCGTTCATCTCGGCGGTTTTCGGTCCCATATCCTTCATAGAGAGCGCCTGCAGCAGGAAATAGAAGGGGATCGTGGCGATGCCGATGAGCGCCAAGCGCCAATTGATCCAGAACATGAAAGCCAGAAGAACCATCGGCTGCAAAACGCCGTTAAGACGGTCGACCGGTCCGTGTGCGATGACGGTGTGGACCGTCTTCGTGTCATCCTGCACAGCGCTTCTGACCTTGCCGGATTCCGTAGCGCTAAACCAAGCAAGAGGCGCGCGGCTCAACCGCTCAACGATACCCTTGCGAATGACGTAGCGCAGTTTCATATCGGCAAAATGCGTGATGATGAGCGCAAGAGCGCGAAAGAACAGCTGCGAGAGGAACGCCATGACGAGGAGGAGGGCAATTTCGTGCACCTTGGAGGCATCGGCCTGCGCGAGCGGGCCTTCCCCCGCCAGAAATAGGTCTCCCAGCCATACCAAAGCCAAATACGGGGCAAAGGATAAAAGCGCCGAGAGCACCGTGAACGCCTGCGCCAGCATGACGCGTCCCTTGACGGGGCAAGACAGGCGCCTGATAGCCTCCCGCCCCGCTTCATCCCGTTGCCGGTCTTGTTCGCTTGTCTCTGCCATGGGCACCACCTCAAGTATAGTTTCGGTTAATAATGACTTAGTTATCTTTGACGCAAAAAAAGAAAGAGCCGTCAAAGCGTGCGATATTTCTCCCAGCCCGCATTGAAGAACGTTGAAATGACCTCGGTCGTCGCGTTGAGCTCCTCGACGCTCTTCGCGTGGATGATATTCTCGGAAAGGGCGCTGTAGAACGCGTGGTTGACGATGTGGAGAGACTCTTTCGAGATGACGGTTCGAGCCTTCTCTGCGCCGTGGATCAGCTCGAGAACGCGGAGGGTGGTCCTGTCCTCCTCGTCGACGAGCCAGTCAAGGAAGTGCTCGTAGGGGGTGCCGTAGGAGCGGAACACAAGGAGCTCGTAGATGTCGCGATGGGAGTACAGCATCGCCGTGGTCGCGAGCGTCCCCGCCGCCTTGGCCTCGAGCGCGGCGCGCACCTGCTCCGGGGTCACGGGCTTCCCTTCGTCGTACCCGGCGAAACCTCGCTTCTCGCCTTGGGCGTAAGCTTTGCGAATCATGCTCGCCAGCGGCTCGACCAGCTCCGAGAAGAGCGCCTCCTTGTCTTTGAAATGCTTGTAGAACGCCCCGGTGGTCACGCCGGCAGCCTTGCAGATCCTGCGCAGGTTCGCCTTCTCGAACCCCTCTTCCAGAAACGCCGCAAGGCCGCTCTTCAAGATGCGCTCGTGCGTCTCCTGGTAGTTGCCGTTGCTCACTGCAGTCACCTCCCTCCAATAATAACTTAGCTATCTTTCGTGTTGGGAATTCTGCCACCAAAGTTAGTCACTGTCAACTCTTATGCTCATGATATCTCAGTAGAAGCGGCCTTGGCTTGATAGACGGAGGAGCCTCGATGAACCGCCTAGTTAATTTGGGCGGGAACTATCTCTACTCGAATCGAAGCGGGGCGTCCTGAAAGGTTCTGTCTGACTACAATCACGTCGCGTGCCGTTTGCTCCACTCGAGGAGCTCGTCCCTGAACGCGAAGCGCCCCCTCTTTCTGCCCATCATCCTCCTCAGTGGCAGGGGGTCGTCCTCGAGGAGGCTCCATTCGTAGACCGCGTTCCTGCTCACACGTAAGAGTATCGCTATCTCCGCCACCGAGTACGTGTCCTGTATCGGCACGGGGATCTTGACGTACGGGCATCCTGCTGATTCGACTGCCATGCGTCTGCTCCTTCCGGAGCGGCAGACGCTGCACCTCGGCGTCGCGGGGCTTGGCGGCGATGGCGCGATGCTCGTTGCCATCGCCGCCGCTCGATATCGTCCCCTCGCTCAGCGAGGAGTTGCCTAGTGGGCGGTATCCGAAACTGAGCCAGTCGCCCAGTCTGGCCTGCAAGCCGCCCTCCGTTTACCCGCCATCGCCCTCGTCTCGTCGGCTCCCGAGATAGGCCGCGAAACGTCTGTAGGAGTCCTCTGACAGGCAGTGCTCCATGCGGCAGGCCTCCGCCGAGGCGGTCTCGGCGTCCACGCCTGACTCGACGAGCAGCCGCTCGAAGAAGCGGTGCTTGTCGAGGGTGGCCTCGGCGAGGCGCCCGCCCTCCTCGGTCAGCCGCACGTCGCGGCCGACCACCTCGGCGAGGCCCCTGCGCGCCAGGTTGCCGAGCGCCTTGGTGACGCTCGGCTTGGCGACGCCCATGCGCTCGGCGATGTCCACGTTGCGGCACGACCCGCGCAGGCGGCGGATCACGAGGATGGCCTCGAGGTAGTCCTCGGAGGATTCTCGCCCGCCCATCCGCTCATCTGCCCGTCGGGACATCGGCGGCATCGCCCCTGTCGGCGGGAACGGTCCACGACGAGCTTTCCTGCTGGAGCCTCCACAGCCTCGCGTACAGCCCGTCCTCGGCGAGCAGCGTCTTGTGGTTCCCCTCCTCCGCCACGCGCCCGCTGTCTAGGACGACGATCTTGTCCGCATTGGCGACGGTCCTCAGTCGATGGGCGATGACGATCACCGTTTTGCCTGCGCACAGGGTTCCGACCGCTCTCTGGATAAGCGTCTCGTTCTCGGGGTCGAGCGAGGCGGTCGCCTCGTCGAGGAGCACCACGGGCGCGTCTTTCAGGAGAGCCCTCGCAATGGAGAGGCGTTGGCGCTCCCCGCCCGAGAGGGAGGCGCCGTTCTCGCCCAGCACCGTGTCGAACCCCTGGGGAAGCCTCTCGATGAACTCCAGGCAGTGCGCCGCCCTTGCAGCCTCGGCCACCTCTTCGTCGGAGGCGCCTTCGCGGCCGATGCGAATATTGTTCGCAACCGTGTCGTCGAAAAGGACCACGTCCTGGAAGACTATGGAGACGTGCGCGAGCCACGATTCCTCGGAGAACTCGGCGATGTCCTTTCCAGAGCAGAGGACCCTGCCGCTGTCGGGCTCCCAGAATTTGGCCGCCAGCTGGGCGCAGGTCGACTTGCCCGAGCCGCTCGGCCCGACGAGCGCGGTGACTTCCCCCTCGCGCGCGACGAAGCTTACGCCGTGGAGCACCTCTTCGTCGCCGTACCCGAACCGGACGCCCTGGAAGGACAGGTCGTGGCCGGGCACATCCGCCGAGGCGGACCCCCTCGCTTCGGGCTCGTCCATGACCGCCTTGATGCGGGCGGTCTTCGTCGAGAGGTTGAGAAGGTTGGGCAGCTGCGAGACGAGGGCGAGGATGGGCCCGTAGACGCGGGAGACGATGAGCAAGAACATGAGCAGAACCATGAAGTCCACGCCGCCGGAGGCGAGAAGCACCGCCCCGACGCAGGCGGTCAAACCGACTCCCGAGCGGAGGATGGCGCTCGCGAGGGAGACGGAGACGTCGACGGCGAGCTCGACCCGCATCGTCACCCTCTTGAGCTCGAGCATCGCCTGCTCCATGGCGGCGGAGTCCTTGCCCACCGCCCTGCAGGCCCTCATGTCCTTGATGCCCTCGAGGTAGTCCTGCACGCACGCCAGCGCATCCAGGCGGACGCGGTTCTGCCTTTCGAAAAGGCGCGACTGATGACGGCGGCTCAAGGCGATGACCCCTGCCGAAAGCGGAAGCGTGACCATAACGCAGCAGGCGAGCCGCCAGTCGAAGAATGCCAGCATCGCGCAGATGACCACGGTCGACACGATTCCGGCGATGAGCTGCGGGAGCGTCGACGAGAGCATGGACTCCTGCGCCGTCACGTCCCCCATGATGCGGTCGGCCACGTCGGTCGTGTCCCGGCGGTTGAAGAAGCTCATGGGCAGCTTCCTCAGGTGGTCGGCGAGGCGCAGGCGGGTGCCTTCGGACTCGGTGTACGCGGCCACGTAGGTTTTCTTGTAGTCGTTTCTCGAAGCGACGAAGACCACCACCATCCCCGCAAGCCCCACGGCGAAGATCGACCAGAGCGCGGCGGCGTCGAACGGCTCGCCCGCAAGGGTCCCCACGAGAGCCGCGAACGCGGCGACCGTGCAGACGAAGGGGATCATGAGCGCCAGATCGCTCAAGGTGCAAGCAATGGCCGAGCGCTTGAGGCCGACGTAGCCCTCGTCGGAAAGGTTGAACGTCCTCTGAAGCCAAGGCGCCCTGCCGCTCGACGGCTTGCCGGGTTTCTCCGCAGGGTCGTACTCCTCGGCGGAGACGCCCTGCGTTGCATGCGGGGCGGTCGCTTCGGAGGATCGGGTGTCGTCGCGCGGGGCCGCTTCGATGCCCCATTCGACCGCTTCCGTGTACTGCCTCCACATCTTCGCGTACGTCCCCGATGCGGCGAGGAGCTCTTGATGGGTGCCTTCCTCGACTTTGCGCCCGCCGTCGAGCACGACTATCTTGTCGGCACCGACGACCGTGGAGAGCCTGTGGGCGACCATGATCACGGTCTTGCCGGCCATGAGCCTCTCGAACGCCTTCTGGATCAAATGCTCGTTCTCGGGATCGGAGAACGCGGTCGCCTCGTCCAGCACCACGATGGGCGCGTCCGAGATGATCGAGCGCGCGATGGCTATCCGCTGCTGTTCGCCGCCGGACAGGTGCACGCCTTCGGAGCCTATTACCGTGGCGTAGCCATGGGGAAGGCCGTTTATGAACGCGTCCGCCTGGGCGGCCTTCGCGGCCTCGACCACCTCGTCGTCGGTCGCCCCCGGCCTGCCGCGCCTGATGTTCTCCGCGACGCTCTCGCGAAAGAGGTGGGAATCCTGGAACACCAGGCTGAGGCTGCCCATCAGCTCATCCTGGCCCATCTCGCGGACGTCGACGCCGCCGACGAGAACCTGGCCCGAATCGACGTCCCAGAAGCGGGCGACGAGGTTCGCGAGGGTCGATTTGCCCGAGCCGCTCGGCCCGACGACCGCGCACACCGTGCCGGCGGGGATTTCCAGCGAGACGTTGCGCAACGCCGGCTCCGCGTCGTCTTCGTAGGAGAAAGTCACGTCCCGAAGGGACACCGAGGCGTCCTTCGGGGCTTTCGGCGCCTCGGGACAAGAGAGCTCTTCGATGCCGAGCACGGAGTCGATGCGGTCGATGTTTGCCTGGGCGAGCATCCCGTCCTCGCTCACGTAGAGGATCTTCGTGAACACGCTCGATATCGAATGCACGAACAGGAGGTAGAAGACGAGCGAGAGCACGAACGTCGGCCAGTCCTGCGCGCCCGGGGCGAGGAGTATGCCGACGGGCAGAACGAACAGGTACGCGTTGTTGAGGACCGCCGTGAAGCCCGGCATGGAGTTCCTGAAGAAGAGCGTGACGTCGAGGGAGAGGCCGGTGTAGTCCTTTATCGCGTCGGAGAGGCGCTTGAACGAGCGCGCCGTCTGGCCGAAAGCCTTCACGACGCGCATTCCGCGGACGTACTCCACGGAGGCGTTGCCCATCTGCTCCTTGACTTCCTGGTAGCGCCCCATGCTCGCCATGACGCGCTTGTCGGCATAGCCGGAGAACTGCACGACGCATGCGACGGCGACCGCCGCCAGCGTGGCGACGCCGAAGCGCCAGTCGAAGACGAAAAGCAGCGCCGCCAAAACGACGGGCGCGGCGGCGGTGGCCGCCAGGTCCGGGATGGAATGGCCGATGAACTGCTCGATCCCGCCGACGCTCTCGTCCATGACCTTCGAGATCCTACCCGTGCCGAGCCGCGCTATGTGCCCAAGAGGGATCCTCCCGAGATGGGCGGCGATATCGAGCTTCGTGCGGTACTGCGCGTCGAACGCCGCGGCGTGAGAGCACAGCAGCGCGGCAAGATAGCACCCCACGTCAACGACTATGCCTGCCACCGCCAAGCCCGCGTAGCCCGTCATCGCCGAAACGTCGACGGCGGCCAGGTTCGGATAGACCCCGACCGCATCCCTAATCATGAAGTAGATCGCCACGTATGGGACGAAGGACGCCGCCGCGGATAGGACCGCCAGCGCCATGGAGGCGAACACGAGGGGCTTTCTTCTCCCCGCGAACCGCAGGCAGCGGGAAAGGGCCCCCGGCTTCCTTCCTTTGCTTTCCTTGCTCATTGAATACCTCTTCTCTCATGTTGCTTTGAAAAAGGGCGCTAGGCGATTCCCGCGCGCTCGAGGTGCTTCTTGAACACCGCCCGTCCGACCAGCGAGCCGATGATGCCGCCCGCGAAGGTCACGACCGCGATGATCGCGAACGTCTCGGGAGTCACCGTGGACAGAAGGGCTTCCATGTAGGCCGGGTCGATGCTGTTGGACCCCATCAGCTCGCGGTAGTAGTCCTGGGAGGCGAACATGGGAACGAAAAGGCCCGCCGCCCAGCAGGTCTCGAAAAGCGCGTACCCCACGGCGACGCCTGCGAACCTCCCGTACCCGAGCGCTTTCCGCGCCAGCTCGGAGACGGCGCCGCCGACGGCGAGGCCGAGCGCCACGGGCCATCCCGACCCGATGACGAAGATGACCACGGCGAAGACGAGGGCCATGATCAGCGAGGTTCCTGCGCGCGGCACGCGCGCATGCATGTAGACCCAGACGATCCCGGCGGGTATCGCCGCGATGGCGCAGCAGCCGCAGTACGCCACGACGCTCATGGAGGTGATTCCCACGACGAGCATGCTCACCACCATGAACAGCAGAGAGAAGACGCCGAGGGCTATGAGGTCCCTGGAGCTGAGGCTGCCGCTTTCCTTCTGTTTTGCTTTTGCTGTCATTTCCAAATCCTTTCTTTCATAGGAATCCTTCTCAGTCTTTGCAGGCCGGCTCACTCGATGAGCACGATCTGGTCGCAGGCCTTAGACAGGAACTCCGTGTCGTGGCTGACGACCGCCACCGTCTTCCCGCGAGACGCCTCTTCGCGCAAGATGAGCGCGAGGCGCTCCATGTTCCGGAAGTCCAGGCCGCTCGTGGGCTCGTCGAGGAGAAGCGCCTGCGCTCCCGATTCCGACGCGATGGCGCAGACGCACCGCTGCTTCTGCCCTCCCGAGAGCGATGCGGGATGGCGGTCGGCGACATCTCCCAGGCCGAACTCCTCCAGGACCGCTTCGAGACGAAGTTCGTCGACGTCGGAAGGAGACGGGGCCGCGGATGCCAACTCGTCGCGCACGCTCGGGCGAAAGAGCTGGTAGTCGGGGTCTTGCATGACCAGAAACGCATGATTGGGTCTTCTCTTGGGAGGGACTACCGAGCCTTGGAACCGGACATGCCCGAGCTCTTCTTTCTTGATCCCCGCCAGGCACTTGAGCAGGGTTGACTTGCCTGCCCCGTTTCGCCCGACCACGCCGACGACCCTCCCGGGGTCGAACGAGACGGTAATCCCCTCGAGGACCGGCACACCCCTCTCGTACCCCGCATAGATTCCCCTCGCCTCGACGGCGGGAAAGGCGGAGGCGGGACGGGAAAGGCGCTGCATCAGGTCGGCGAGCTTCGGCGGCTCGGAGGATCTGAGCCCGCAGGACTCTCGCTCCGCGTCGGACAGCCCCAGGAATCGCTGCGCGTCCCATTCGGCGGCGACGGAACCGCCTTCGAGGAGCAAGTACCGGTCGGCGACGCTCGCGAGGTAGGAGAGCCTGTGCTCGGCGATGATCACGGCAGACCCGCTCGACTTGGCTTTCGAGATGAAGGAGGCGAGCTTCTCCATGGAGGGAGGGTCCAGATTGCTCGAAGGCTCGTCGAGGACGTAGACGCTCGGCTTGCAGGCCCATGCGCTCGCGAAGGCCACCGATTGCATCTGGCCCCCGGAGAGCTCGAAGATGCCTCTGCCCATCAGGCACTCTATGCCGAGCTCGCGCACGACGTCGCGCACGCGCCTGTGCATCTCCTTCCTGGGAACGCCGAGGTTCTCCATGCCAAACGCAATCTCGCCGGTCGTGTCGAGGTTGAAGAACTGGGTGCGGGGATTCTGGAAAACGCTGCCCGTCAAAGACGAGAGCTCCCAATCCTCCAGGTCGTCGATGTCCCTGCTTGCTACAAGGATCTCCCCCGTCCGGCTGCCCTCGTAGAACCCTCCCGCCAGCCCGTTGACGATCCGGGTCGCGGTGGTCTTTCCGCAGCCAGACTCGCCGCAAAGAACGATGCATTCGCCCGGTGCGACGGCAAGGCTCACGTCGTCGACCGCCGGGGCATCGAACCCCGCATAGGTGAAGGAGACGCTTCTGAGCTCGACGGCGTTTTTCGTCACAGCAGGCCTCCGATCCCCTGATTGACCTTCACGGCTACGAGAAGCGAGCAGCAGATAACGAGGAACGCGAGCGACAGGAAATCGACCCGTCCGAACCGGGGCGCGTTGTAGGAGGTCTTCCTCCCGGGCCGGTCGATGCCGCGCGCAACCGCCGCAGCAGCGAGCTCGTCTGCGATCTTGGCGCAGCGCAGCATCACGGGCACGACCGCGGATTCGAACATCAGCGCCGGCTTCGAAACGAGATTCTTAAGCGAAAGGGCGAGCCCCCTCACCCTCATCGCGTCCGCTACGGCAGAAGACTCCTCCTTGAGCGTCGGAAAGAACCGCACCGCTATCACCAGCGGAACGACAACCGTCTTCGGCAGCCTCATCCCGTAGAGGGCGGCCGTGAGGTCGCCGATCTTGGTGGTAGTCGCGAAGACCGCCGCGAACAGGCAGATGGGCATGCAGGTGCGGCAGGCCAGGGCGAACGAGCCGAGGGCTCCGGCGGCGTTCGGCGGAAGCATCGTCGTGACCCAGAAGATGCCCATGAGAAAGAGATAGGCGAAAGAGAAAGAAGCCGCCATCCTTCCGCGCCCGATTGCGAAGGAGAGGAGGACGACGACGGCAAAGAGGACCGAGCCCAGAACGTAATCCTTCACGATAGCCCCGGTCGCTATGAGCACGACGAGCATGGCCACCTTCGTTCTGACATCGATGTCCTCCGCGAGTGTTTTCCGTGTTCTTCTTCGCAAAACCAGAGAGCCTTTCTTTTATCGCTATAATTGACAAAGAAATGTTAGCCTTGGTTAATATGAATCAGGTTGCACCTGGAGGGAAAAGTCCGAGCGCGCAAGAATTGCGTCCGAACGCGAATAAAAGGATCGGAAGATGTACGACAGGGAAACGATGTTCTCCCACGCCGCCCAAGCCGCGGCGGAGACCTTTGCGGCCTCGCTTGAGCCAATCGGCCTCGTCTTGGCGGACGGTTGGAACGGCGAGGGAGCCCTCTTCGAAGGCGACGGATGCCGATGCGAGGGGTGGTACTGGGCGTGGGAGGCGCGGCGGTTCTTCTCCGTCGTCTGCTGCGATTTCACTTTGAAAGAACCCCTGCCCTTCTGTTTCGATTCTGGCGGTTATTTCGCCGTCCGCCGCGAAAGACATGGCCTCATGCCGCAATCAAGCGTTTCCGCCTTTCTGGAAGCAAAGCCCAAGACAAGCTCGATCCTGCTTCCAAAAGAAGCGAGATTCTCTTACACGGAGATCGAGTACTACGACGAATACTGTCAAAGCGTCTTCGGGGAAAGAATCGACAAGGCGCTAAAACCGCTAGCGACCAGCCTGAAGGGTCTTAGGAACCAGGCTTCCTGGGATCCGGAAATAGCGGAGATGCTCGGCGAGATAACTCCAAGGGAGATCCCGGGGCCGGAAGCGAGCCTCCTGTATTCCGGAATCGCGAACTTGGTGATGGCAAGGCTGCTCAGGATGGGAGAGAGCCTGTGCGAGGGAGTGGCCGAGCAGGACCGCCTTTCGATCGCGAGAGCCGTATCGTACATCGAGAACAACCTAGGCGGTGCGATCAGGCAGAAGGATCTGCTCGAGGCCGCGAACATGGGGTCAACCAAATTCAAGAAGACATTCAAGCAGGTGACGGGATTGACAGTGACCGAGTTCGTCTCCTCGGAAAGAATCGAGCTGGCGAAAAGACTGCTCACCGACCATGATATGAGCATAGACGAGGTAGCGCATCGTTGCGGGTATGCACGAGCAACAAGCTTTTCCGCCCTCTTCGCGAAATCGGTCGGCATGCCCCCACGCAAGTGGAGATCGATCGCGAAGGTCGCTTTCGATGACGACCCGGAATCGAAATTACTGGGTGTTCTCGCAAGCGGGCGCTCCTGCGTCAGCGAGGCGGAATCTCATTCTTAGCTATCTTCGGAGACGTCGTGAGTTTGCCCTGAAATGACAGCGAAATCCTTCTGAAGAGCGAACTTGCCCCCTTTGAGTTTCGATCAGAATGATGCTTGGCAAGCCGACTCGAAATGAAGGGCATCAAGAACCCTTATCGTAGTCGCGTTCTCGATGGGTGTTTCATTCGAAAGAAAAGGATTCAATCGAACGGGGATAGCGGGTTTTCGCAGGCCGCGCACCAAATCCATCCTTCGTCGAAACTCAGGCGTAAAACTCACGAAATGGCAAAATGAAAAGAGCTGAGTTTGGGATGAGTTTTCTCTGAGAGAGGCTAACCGAATACAGCTGACAACGAGAAAAAACCACGGATAAAACGAGGACAAAATCGTAAAAATGAAACACTATTGTTTTATCGAGTGGGAATAGAACAGACGTTCGATTCTGTGTTATAATATCCTGCAATGGGCGCGGCCTCTTCCGAAGCCGCGCCCATTGCTATATTTGGTCGGATATCGACGGAAACCCAAGCTCAGGGAGGTTTGTTGCGATGACATACGATTTCAAGAAGGAGTTCAGGGAGCTCTACAAGCCGTCCGGCAAGCCGAGCATCGTAACCGTTCCGCCTATGAGCTACGTCGCCGTGCGGGGCAAGGGCAATCCCAATGCCGAAGGCGGCGAGTACCAGAACGCGTTGCCGCTGCTCTACGGCGTCGCTTATACCATTAAGATGTCGAAGAAGGGCCCGCGAGAGATCGAAGGCTATTTCGACTTCGTCGTGCCTCCGCTCGAGGGCTTCTGGTTGCAAGACCGCACCGATGGCGAGATTGATTATGCGCGGAAGGATGACTTCAACTTCATCTCGTGCATCCGTCTGCCCGATTTCGTCACTCGCGAGGACTTCGACTGGGCAGTTTCGGAAGCTGCCGCCAAGAAGAAGCTGGACTTCTCGGCGGTCGAGCTGCTGAGGGTCGACGAGGGCCTTTGCGTTCAGTGCATGCATACCGGGCCTTACGATGACGAGCCGGCGACCATAGACGCCATGCGCACATTCGCGGCGGAACGGGGCTACGCCCCCGACTTCTCCGAAGCCCGTCTGCATCACGAGATTTACCTCTCCGACCCGCGCAAGTGCGCGCCGGAGAAGCTCAAGACCGTGATCCGTCATCCCATAAAGTTGATTTAGCGAAGCGAGTGACACCGATGGCTTCGGCTTTTTGGGGGCTCAACGTGGCGTGGTCGGCAACGGGACGCGCCATGCGACCGGTGGCGGAGGCCGAGGCGCGGGAGCGCGCGTTCGTTTGCACCGCCTCGCACGACCTCGTCACCCCGCTCATGGCGGTGACCGCGAACTGCGACGTGCTTGAAGCGGAGGCATCCGATCAGGCCGGCCTTGCGTCCTGGGTCGCCAACATCCGTGCAGCGGTGGACGAGATGGCGACTCGCATCGCTGACATGCTCATGCACATGGGCGGCGACTAGCCAGGGCGATCCCTGCAACGGGCATTATTATCCGGGAAGCGTTTGATTGCGAGGCACGTCGGTGTGAGGGCCTGAGTCGTTAGGCTCTCACAGGGGGACCGCGATGGTGGCCACCGCGCCGCCCGAGGGGCTGTTGGCGAGCGAGACGGAGCCCCCGTGGGCGCTCGCGGCCTCGGAGGCGGCGTGGAGGCCGAGCCCGTAGTGGCGGCCTCCGTCGCGCGAGGAGCGGGAGGAGTCGTCTGTGAAGAGGCGCTCGCAGCCGCGTTCGAGGGCGGCGGGAGAGAAGCCCGGTCCGTCGTCGGACACCTCGATGACGAGGTGTCCGCCCGCGACGTCGCAGGAGACCGCCACGCGCGAGCGCGCGTGCTCGGCGGCGTTGGCCACGAGGTTCGCGGCGGCTCGCGCCAGGGCGGTTCGGTCGAGCGGGGCCTCGGGCGCGTCCGCGACAGCAGGGCCCGTGGCCGCGTCGAGCGTCACGCCTCGCGCCCGGGCGATCTGGGCGGCCTCGGCGAGGACCTGCTCGCAGAGCTCGGCCGGCCGCATGGGGGCCCTCTCCGCCCCGCCGGACCCGCGCGAGGCCTCGATGAGCAGGCGCACGTAGCCGTCGAGCCTTTCGACACTGCCGGCTATGTCGCGCGCGGCGGCCGCGAGGTCGGCGTCTTTCTCGTCTTCCAGCTCCTCCGCAACGAAGTCGGCGTTGGCGCGCAGCACGGTGAGCGGCGTCTTGAGGTCGTGGGCGAGCGACGCCACCTGCTCGCGCTGCCCCCGCTCCGCGGCCCAGCGGGCTTCGAGCGACTCGGCGAGGGAGGCCCGCATGGCGTCCATCGCGGCGAGGACGTCGTTCACCTCGCGCACGTTGGTGCTGCCGACCGCGAAGTCGAGCTCCCCCGCGCCGACGCGCTCCGCCGCCTCCGCGAGCGGCGCCATCTTGCGCGAGATCACGCGGCTCGCGCGGCACGCCACGAGCGCGAGCGCGAGCGCGCTTCCCGCAGCGGCGCCGACGAGCATGAGGTTCTGCGGGTTGGGAAGCAGGCCGGCGAGGTCGCGCGAGACCCACTGCGGCAGGTACTCGCTGGCGAGTGCGCAGGCCCCGCCGCCCTTGAGCGGGAACGCGGCGTAGGTGAGGCCCGAGCCCCCGCCCTCGATCTCCACTGTGCCCGGATCCGCGGCGAGTGCCGCACGGGCCATTTCCGTCGCGTCCTCGAGCCGCGTGCCCTCGAGGTCTGTCATCAGCGCGTATCCGTCCTTGTTCAGGATGAGGTAGCGGTACGCCGTCGGCACGTCCTGCTGCCCGCAGACGCCGTCGCGTGCCAGGCCCTCCGCGACCTCGCGCGCATTGGCCGGCCCCCAGCTTGCCTCGTAGACGAAGCCCGCGTTGATCGCCGCGGAGAGCGCCATGAACGAGGCGAGCCACGCCGTGGCGACCGCCGCGAACGCGTAGGCGAAGTAGCGCGCGATGACGAAGGAGAGCGGCATGCCCCCGCGACCTCGCGCCCCGGTCCTCAGAGCTGCCACTTGTACCCCATCCCCCAGACGGTTGCGATCGGATCGGCGCCGGCCTCGGAGAGTTTCCTCCGGGCGCGGCTGACCTGCATGGATATGGCCGCGTCGTCGGCGTCGCTCTCCCAGCCGAGCACCGCCTCGCGTATCTGTGCGCGGCTCATGACCTGCCCGGGGTGGCGGGCGAGGTACTCGCAGATGGCGTACTCGGTGGGCGTGAGCGGTACGGCCTCGCCGCCCACGGCGAGGCCGCGCGCCCCGAGGTCGATCCGCACCTCCCCGAAGGAGAGGGCGTGCGAGCGCGGCCGGCGCTCACGGCGTAGATGGGCCGCGACCTTGGCGCGCAGCTCCGCGGCCCCGAAGGGCTTGCGGACGTAGTCGTCGGCGCCCAGGCCGTAGCCGGCCACGGCGTCCTCCTCGGCCACGCGCGCGGTCAGGAAGATGATGGGCCCGTCGAAGTCCGGGCGGATCTGCCGCACGAGCTCGAAGCCGTCGAGCCCCGGCATCATGACGTCGCAGAGCACGAGGTCGAAGCGCGAGAGGTCCATCTCCAGGACCGCCGTCGGGTCCGCTGCCTTGACGACCTCATGACCGTCGCGGCCGAGGACGCGCGCGAGCGCGTCGAGGATCGCCCGTTCATCATCCACTGCCAGTATTCTCGCCATGTTCGACCTCCTGAAACTCCCGTCGGCATTGTACTTGCGCCGCGCTCAGCGGTCCAGAGCCCCGCGCGCAGCCGCGGGCGCGGGCGCCCACATGGCAATCTCAGGGTTGGGCAGCACGCGGTCGGCGATCGAGCGCAGCGCCGACCCCCAGCCGGCGTCGAGCAGGGCATTCCCGCCCAGGACGAGCGCTGCGGAGAGGAGGGCGAGCACGGCGGCGAGCGGCTTCCTACGCATCTGCCCTCCCGTCCTCGAAGCGGCAGAACCAGGCGAGAAGGACGGCGTCGGCTGCCAGGGTGAGCACGAGGCCAGCGAGCACAGTCGTGAGGAGAGGGCCCGCCGCGCGTGCGGCGTCGATGAAGACCTCTACCCCGAGCGACCCCAGGCGCGCGGGCCAGGCGAGCGGCACCCAGCTCAGGGGCGTCGCCAGGGCACCGGTGAGCTCGCCGGTCATGAGGCCGTGCGCAAGTCCGCCCACTGAGAAGAACGCGAGGAGCATACCCGCCGCGCCGGCGCCGATGACGGCGTTGCGGCCGAGGCGCAGGGCCACGCCGAGCCCCAGCGCGTAGAGGGGCAGGCTGCCCAGCACGATGCCCGCCCAGGCGGCCGCAAGCGGAGCGGGCCCGAGCGGCAGGCGCCCGGCAACGGCGAGCACGGCCCCGAACACACCGAGCGCCACGGCCAGCGCGCCCGCGCCGAGCGCCGCAAGGGCGAGCAGCTTCGCCGTGACGGCGCGCCCGCGCGAGGGGACCGCCGTGAGGTTGGCGAGGCGCCCGGCAGCGCGCTCCTCGTCCACGGCGAGCCCGCAGACGATGGCGGACATGAGCGGCATGAGGGCGCCGAGGAACTGGGCGTAGGCGTCCGCGCCCAGCGCCGGGTCCCATCGGGTTACGGAGAAGTACTCGCCGCAGGCAAGACCGGCTGCCAGGCCGCAGACGAGGTGCACCGCCGTGAGCGGGGAGCGCGCCAGACGCAGGGCCTCGGAGAGCAGGGCCCGCGGGAGAGTCATGCGCGGCGTCGGGTCGGAGAGTCGTGTCATGGCCATCACCTCTCCTCGGAGCGCGCGAACCAGGCCGCGCCCGCCGCCGTGAGCGCGGCGAACGCGAGCGCGCAGACCGCAAGGCCCGCCAGTGTGAGCATGCCGTCCGCCGTGAGCGCCCCGCCGAGCGCCATGTCCGCCGCGAGTGGCTCGCCGCTCGGCAGCACGGGGATGAAGCTCGTGGGGATGACCATGCTCGCCGACGGCGGAAAGAGCTGCGGCAGCGGCACCAGCGACCAGGCGAACCCACCCACGAGCTGCGCGGCGAGCGGGCAGAAGATGCCCGCGAGCATGCCGAGCCGCGCCGTGAGGAAGAGCCCTGCGGGGATCATCCACGCCGCGGTCACCGTGTTGACGAGCGCGCAGAGGAGCATCGTGAGCGTGCCCGCGACCGTGAGGCCCTGCGAGGAGAACGCCGAGCCCGCGAGGTAGATGCCGAAGACCACGAGGTTCGAGAGCGTGCAGAGCGCGAGGCACCAGAGCGCCTTGGCCCACCAGGCGCGCCCGAGCGGGAAGCCCAGGCCCAGAAGCCCCCGCATCCGCGTGCGAGCGTCCGCCCGCGCGACGCACGCCACCACGAGCGAGAGAGACACGGGCAGGAAGAGCGCGTACCAGTAGTTCCACGCGCTGAAGATCTGCACGCCCCGGTAGGGCATCGCGCCGAGCAGCGGCATCGGCAGCGCCATGAGCACGGCCAGGCGAACCGGTGCCGCGTGGCGCGACTTCAGGGCCTCGGCACGCAGGCCCGCGAGCAGGCCGCCTTTCTCGCCCGTCATGCCGCCACCTCCCCGCGCGCTCGACGCCCCTCCCGGCAGACGCTCATGAAGAGTTCCTCGAGGTCCTGCCCGGGCCGAAGCTCATCCTCGTAGGCGAGGCGCCCACCGTAGATGATGCCGATGGTGTCCGCCATCTGCTGCACCTCGGAGAGGATGTGGCTCGAGACGATCACCGTCGTACCCGCCGCCGCGAAGCCGCGGATCTGGTCGCGCAGCTCCTCGATGCCGATGGGGTCGAGGCCGTTGGTGGGCTCGTCGAGCACAAGCAGGCGTGGCCGAGCGATCAGCGCCAGCGCGAGCCCCAGGCGCTGCCTCATGCCCATCGAGAAGCGCCCGGCGCGCTTCTTCCCGGTGTCCACGAGGTCCACGGCGGCGAGCACCTCATCTATGCGGCTCTCGGGAAGGCCCAGCAGCGTGGTGCGCACGCGCAGGTTCTCGCGCGCGGTGAGGTTGGGGTAGAGCGGCGCCTCCTCGATGAGGCTGCCGATTGCGTAGAGGTCCTCGCGGCGCCAGACGTGCCCGGCAAAGAGGATCTCCCCGGCCGTCGGCCGCAGCATCCCGCAGATCATCTTGAGCGTTGTCGACTTGCCGGCGCCGTTGGGGCCGAGCAGCCCGTACACCTCGCCCTCGCGGATATGAAGGCTCACGTCGGCCACGGCGTCCTGCGCCTGGTCGCCGCGGCCGAAGCGCTTGGTGAGCCCGCGCGTCTCGAGCATGTAACCCATGGGTTCGTCCTTTCTCTTCCGGGCGCGCGGGCCGAGTCGCCGTGCCCGCGCGCCTTACCTTTCGGGTTCACCATCCATGGTGGGGCGCGTTTCTAACGAAGCTGTAACGGCCGCTGGGCTCTTTTGGCGCCAGCCCTTCTCGACCCGTACGCCACTCATGGTATGTTTATCGCAATAGCAAGGACGGAGGTGCCCGTGGCACGCAATAAGTACCCGGAGGAGACGGTCGAGAAGATTCTCGACGTTGCCGAGCGGCTCCTCGTGGAGCGCGGCTACGAGCACACCACGAGGATCTGAAGAGCAATACGCTAAACCGAAAAAGGTAATCGAAGCCGCGCCTGTGGACTTATCGAGGGTCGAGATTCCCACCCCATCCATCGGCACCCAGCGGAAGGTCGTCGACATCCTCGACCGCTTCGACACCCTAACGAAATCGCTCACCGACGGTAGGATAAACCCCTATGAATATATGAATTGACCTGCTGACTCCAATGAAGATTGGAGGGTAACTGCCAGGGGTGACGGCCCAGCGAGTGTTATTTTGCGAGCTATGCGCATTGAAAGCGACCTTTCGTGGTATAAACTACTTGCCGGAAGCCGCGGCTTTCAGAGTACGGCTTACGTGTACGTTTAACCTCCGTGGGCGACGGGGTGCCGCAAGGCGTAGAATATCGCCCACCTGTAGGGGCCTGCAGCGATGCGGGCCCCGCTTCGTATGAAGGGGGCGTAACCGATGAAAATCGTATCCATCTCCCAGGACTTCTTCGACCTCGTCGAGGGCGACCGCGAGCTCATGCTTAAGCACAATCGCCCCTGCATCGTGGTGGTGAGGCTGCGTTTCCGCGGAAAGCGCAGGGACTTCGCCGTGCCGCTGCGTTCCAACATCGCCCCTAACGTGCCCAAAGACCAGTACTTTGCGTTGCCACCCCGCCCCACGACGCGCCCCGGCTGCCGCCACGGCATCCACTACATCAAGATGTTCCCCATAACCAAGGCCTACCAGCGCCGCTTCAGGACCGAGGGCTCGGCCTACTACGAGACGCTCCAGCGCATCATCGATGGCAACACCAAGCGCATTGTCTCCGAGTGCCAGGCATACCTCGACCGCTACGAGCGCGAGGGAAGGCCTCGCTTTGCCGTCGACATCGACCGCATCGTGGGGCTGCTGGAGGGCGAGAAGTAGGGCACCTCGGCTCAGTCTCGAGCCATGCGGAGTCGCTCCGCATTTTTGAACGCCGCGTGTGCGTCCCAAATACTTGAGAAATAAGTTGTGAAGTGCGGTGGCGCGCCCGTGCCCGTGCATAGCCGTCACCATCAGCGTCTACGCGGCGTCGGCTTCAAGTGGAAATGGCGCCGCTGCTGTATATGGTTTGCCTTGCTGCAAATAGCGATCAATGCCCGCGATGTTTCTGCTTGTGCTTCAACTTTCGCTGCTCGAAGCGCGTCTCCGCCTCATCCGCGCGACGCTGACTTCTTGCTTGAGCCGACTCCCGCTTCATCGCTTCCCGCTGTGCCGCGAGCGCCTGTTGTGCCTTGGTGCTCACCGCGGGCCGTTTAAGGGCTTTCGCTGCCTCGCGAGCGCGCCGCTTGGGGTTCTTCGCGGGCTTGCTTGTTTCAGTGGCCTTGTCGCCGAAGAACGAGAACTTTTCCCATTCGCTTGTAACGAATCGCAGAATCTCCTCATCGGACGGCTCCGCGCCGAAGACGATGCGGGCGACGCCATACCTTCCGCCCTCGACGTGCTCCGCCAGCCCGACCCAGAATTGACCGTCGTGATATGACGATGAGCAGCAAGTCGCTGATAGCCGCCCTGCGAAGCTAGTTGCCTTGTTCGCAGCCGGGCCGCAGGCCGCACCTACGCTCGAGCTCCGCCACGAGGGCATCGTTGTCGGTCACCGAGACGATGGCGTCGCCGTCGTAGGGCGCCTCGATATAGACGCGGTCGAGCGAGTTGGCCGTCCCCGCCCAGAGCGTCCTGGTGCGCCGGACGCCCCGCACGTGGGCGTAGGGTATCACCGAACGCATCCCAGCGTACACGACGACGAGGCGGTCGCCGTAGAGCTCGAGGCGGTTGCTGCGGACGGGAAGGGCGGCCAGGGCCACGAGGGCCGGGACGGGCAGCAGCGCGAGCCAGCCCCATAGGAGCGCGGGACTCGAGCTCAGGAAACACGCGATACACGCCGCGGATAAACCGCCCGCCACAATCACCATGGCCGCTATGAACCACGGGTCTGTCCTGCCGGGGAACACCCGCTCCGGCCGCTCGCCCTTCTCACCCATTACGGCCTCCCTCCCGACGCCCTCCCTAGCGGAGCGTGGGGCCGGAGAGTGCCTTGAGCCCGTCGCCGACCATCTCGCCCCCCCGTTCCGTGGGCCTTCTGTAGTGGTGTGTACCCCCGACTGTTCGACGGATGTCGTACGATTGAACGTTTTTCGAACTTTTTTAAGATGGGTGCGGCAGGATCGAGCAGATTGTTCGCGCGAGAGGCTCCCCGCCGCCGCGCCCGGTCTCGGGTTCGATGCATCGACATCCGTCTCAGGTGGTGTCTCCGCTGCGCGACATTGCAGGGGGCAAAGCCGAGATGCCATGGGGCGCGCCGAGGCTTTGCCCGCGGGGCGAAGATTCTAGGGGTCCGACGTGGCCTGGAGGGGAGACGGACATGCAAGCGCTTATGACTGAGGAGCTGGCCGAGTGCCTGCCGCCGCTGTACGCGACCGAGGGAGGGGCACTCGCCCTCGACCTCACAAACCCGGAAGGCGAGGACCACCTTGACCTCTGGTGCTCGCTTACCATCAACCTTTCGGGTGACCCCTTCGCCTCCACGTGGCGCATTCACACTTGTGCCCGGCATCATGGACATGGGCGTCGCCAAGTCGGCCGACGGGGCGCAAGCCCCTGTTGATTCAACGTTCGACGAGATAAACCGCATGTTCTCAAAGCTCGGCTTTATCGATTACAATTCACGCCTCGCGCAAGGGCCGTTCTACTCCCCAAACCTAATCTGCCTGGCGCACGCATCGAGGCGACGGGGCGGCGCCTTCTCGCGTGAGTCAATTCCTGTTTTACTGGTGCGGATCCCAACATGCCCTTATGCATGGTGCCCTGCCGCTTTCGAAACTTCAAAACCATTCGATTTTCGAAACTGAGTGGGAATAAGTTATCGGTACGCTTTTTTATAAAATGTAAAAAAGCACCCCCATAACTGATGAAATGGACGCTGAGAAAAAAGGGGGCGCATCTTGCGTATATACCGACGTGAAGATCTACCTCTATCTTGCATCGCGCGGGTATGAGCTTTCTGTGGGCCGTATTGGGAAGCTCGAGTGTGACTTCATCGCTCGTAGGCGCAATGCTTACGCCTACATCCAGGTCTCTATGTCGATTGCCGACAGAGGCGTCGAGGAGCGCGAGTACAGGCCGTTCGGCCACATCAGGGATGGTTATCCGCGCTACTTGTTCACGCTTGATCCTCTATTGCAGGAGAGGGATGGCATCAGGCACCTTAACATGGCGTCGTTTATGCAAGATGGCGGTGATCTTATTTGAGCGGCGGCCAGATTCCTTTGCTCCCTAGTGCGCAAACAGCGCGGGTATCAAATGAGGACCATTGCCTCACGTAGAATCGATAGATTGAAAACTTGTTTTGATGTTGACAGGCTTTTGGCCAGTGGCTCCTATTGTCGAGTGGGAGTAGCTGAAACGAGGCGATTGAATAACTCCATACGTTTTGGTTAAAACAAAAAATATGCCGCGCGCCTGCGGCATGAGGGAGGGAGATTTCTATGAATATCGTTGTATTGAGCGGCAGTCCGCGTAAGGGCGCCAATACCGACACCATGGTTGAGGCGTTTGCCGAGACCGCGCGCGAGGCCGGCCATACGGTCGAGGTCATCCGCGTTGCCGGCAAAAAGATCGCTGGTTGCTTGGGGTGCCAGTATTGCTTCGCCCATGAGGGCACTTGCGTGCAGAAGGATGACATGGCCGACGTGATCGAGCCGCTGAAAGGCGCCGACATGGTTGTCTTCGCTTCGCCTATCTACTGGTTTGATATCACTGCGCAGGAGAAGGCCGCCATCGACCGCCTGTACGCCTTCGGTGCTACGGGCTTCCCGTTCACCAAGACGGCCCTTTTGCTCGATAGCCACAGCGAGGGCGTCTATGATGCGGCGATTGCTATGTATAGGGCCACATGCGCGTACTGCAAGTGGGAGGACCAGGGCATTGTCACCATTAGCGGCATGACCGAGCGCGACAGCATGGCCTCCTCGCCCAAGTTGGAAGAGGTGCGAGAGCTCGCTCGCAAGCTCGCCTAAGGACAAGAAGAACGCATGGCAATCGGTGTTGGTGGAAAATGCTTGCTATCCTTACCAAGAGGAATGCTGATTGCCATGCGTTGATGCTTCCGCGGACAATTCCGGCGTGCTAAAACGCCTTCTCGTTCAAGAATTCCCTGAACGCGGGAATGTCAAAGCCAACGAGACCACGCCCGCGCTCTCCAATGACGCCGTCCTCCAGGAGGCGGCGTTTGTATTGGCTTGCGTAGTTGCTGGCGACGCCCATGCGTTTGGCTATCTCCGAGACCCTGCTGGGGCCAGAATCGGGCAGCATCGCGAGCAAAAACTCAATGTCTTTATCGGAAAGCTCCCGATAGGTCGTTTCGAGAGAAGCCCGACGTCATGCTTCTCGAGTTGCCTGAAGACGCCATTCATGCGCGTGCGCCAGTTGCCCTGAGCCTCTTGAGCATATGTCCAATCGATGCCCACTGGGCCAATTTGAACACCGTTTATGCGCGCGTGAGGCTGTGAGAGGTAGCTATCTGCGGCTTCTTTGGTTCGCTCGATAATATCTTCGAGCATGCCTGGCATGGCGGAGACATTTGCTGCGATCCATGGTGGCCCCTTTGCAGGTTTTGCTAGTTTTTGCAAGTTTTGCTAATTTTTGCAAGTTTTGCTAACGGTTTAACATGTCTTGTGCCGCGGGATTGCAGGAGTGAAAAACGGGGAGTTCTGTTATTCCGACTACGTCGCAACGAGCGGGGCCCGGAGCGCGATGTTGCTGCGCTCCGGGCCCCGCTGCTTTGTAAAACCATGACGGTTTGGCTGCCGTCGTCCTAGTCAAACAGACTCGGCATGTCGTTTTCTTTCATGAGGGCACCGGCGGAGGGCAGACTCTGCGCGGTGAACTTCTCGGCCGAGACGCCGGCGCCAAGGATCTCTTCGGTTGTGCCGACGGTGGTGACCGAGCGGCCCTTCTTGGCCGTAAAGGCCTGGATGCCTTGCGTGTTGGTGGTCGTCTTGGTCTTGAGCAGCGACGTGTTGAAGTTCATCAGGCGGTAGTCGCTCGAGACCAGCGCGATGTCACGATCTGTGTTGAGCACCTGTGCATACAGCAGCTTGCTGCCGCCGTAGATGGCGTTCTTGAGGCGCTTGCGGTTGGTCTTGGTGACGTATCCAGAAAGCGCGACGCGCACCACGCGGCCGTTCTCAAAGACAAACAGCACGTCGGCCTTATAGTCCTCGGGGTCGATGACCCAGATGACGCTCTCGTCGGGTTCCATCTCAAGATCGGTCGGCAGGTACGAGCCCAGCTGGGCCGACTTGGTGTCCTCAAACGCCGCAACCTTGCATTTGTACACCTGGCTCTTGTTGGTAAAGACCAGCAGCTCGTGGGTGTTGGAGGACGGGAACTCGATAAAGGGTTTGTCGCCGTCCTTGTACTTGAGCGTGGTCGCCTTCTTGAGCACGCGGTCCGTCATCTTCTTAAGGTAGCCATCGCGCGAGAGCATGATGGTCACCGGGTACTCCTCGACCTCGGGCTCCAAGCTTACCTCGATAACCTCATGGGGCTCGATCCTGCCCGTGCGACGCGGCATCACATATTTCTTGTTGACCGCGGCCAGCTCGTCGCTGATGACCTTCTTGATGTTCTCCTCGCTGGAGAGGATCTCCTCAAGCTCGGCAATCTCGCTCTCAAGCTTGGCGATGTCCTTGGTGCGGTTGAGGATATACTCTTCGTTAATGTTGCGGAGCTTGAGCTCGGCAACAAACTCGGCCTGGGTCTCGTCGATGTCGAAACCCTTCATAAGGTTGGGCACGACCTCGGCCTCGAGCTTGGTGCCACGGATGATGGCGATGGCCTTGTCGATGTCGAGCAAGATTGCCTCGAGGCCGTGCAGCAGGTGCAGGCGCTCGGACTTTTTGCCCAGGTCAAAGTTAATGCGGCGACGCGTGGACTCAATACGCCATTTGACCCACTCGTGCAAGATCTGGCGCACGCCCATAACACGGGGATAGCCGTCGACGAGCACGTTAAAGTTGCACGAGAACGAATCCTGCAGCGTGGTCGAGCGATAGAGCTTGGCCATGAGCTTGTCGGGGTCGACGCCGCGCTTAAGGTCGATGGCGATGCGCAAGCCCGAGAGGTCGGTCTCGTCGCGGATGTCGGCGATCTCTTTGACCTTGCCCTCCTTGGAGAGCTTGACGATGCGCTCGATGATGACATCGGTTTTGGTGGTGTAGGGGATCTCATAGACCTCGATGATGCGCTCTTCGGGGATCCAACGCCAGCGGGAGCGAATCTGGAAGCTGCCAAGGCCGGTCTCGATAATCTTTTCCATCTCCTCGCGGCGGTAGATGATCTCGCCGCCGGTCGAGAAGTCGGGCATGGGCATGTACTCGAGCAGGTCGCAGTCGGGGTCCTGCAGGTAGTGCATTGTGGCAGTGCAGACCTCGTTGAGGTTGAAGCCGCAGATGTCGGACGCCATGGCGACACCGATGCCCTTGTTGGCTGAGACGAGGATATTGGGGAACGTGGTGGGCAGCAGGCGTGGCTCCTTCATGGCGCCGTCGTAGCTGTCGACGAAGTCGACCGGGTCCTTGTCGATGTCCTTGAAGATCTCGGCGCTGATGGGGGAGAGCTTGGCCTCGGTGTAACGCGAGGCGGCGTAGCTCAGGTCGCCCGAATAGTACTTGCCAAAGTTGCCCTTCGACTCCACGAAGGGCGCAAGCAGCGCTTCGTTGCCCGTCGCCAGGCGCACCATCGTCTCGTAGATCGCGGCATCGCCGTGCGGGTTGAGCTTCATGGTCTGGCCCACGATGTTGGCGCTCTTCTGGCGCTCGCCCTTGAGCAGACCCATCTTGTACATGGTGTAGAGCAGCTTGCGGTGCGACGGCTTAAAGCCGTCAATCTCGGGGAACGCACGCGAGACGTTGACGCTCATGGCATAGGGCATGTAGTTGACTTCGAGCGTCTGCGTGATCGGCTGGTCGGTGACCTCGGAGTGCAGGCCGATAACGTTCTCGGCGTTGACCTGCTTTTTCTTTGGCTGGTTCTTCGTCTTCTTCTTTGCCACGATTTCCTCTTGAACTTCTTATGGGCCGTCGTTATCGATTTGCTGCTACTGCAGGTCCAGCTGGTCCAGGTATTCCTTGCCGTGCTCGGAGATATGGCGCTTGCGGCCCGCCTCGTCGTTGCCCAGCAACAGATTGAACATGGTCTCCATCTTGGTGACGTCCTCGGGCTCCACCTTGATCAGGCGACGCGTCTCGGGGTTCATGGTGGTGAGCCACATCATGTCCGGGTCGTTCTCACCAAGACCCTTGGAGCGGTTGATGGAGCACTTTTGGTCGCCAATCTCCTTGAGGATGCCGTTCTTCTCGAGCTCGGTGTAGGCAAAGTAGGTCTTCTCTTTGCAGTTGATCTCGTAGAGCGGCGACTCGGCGATATACACGTAACCTTCGTCGATAAGCGTGGGCACCAGGCGGTAAAGCATGGTGAGCACGAGCGTGCGGATGTGGTAACCGTCGACGTCGGCGTCCGTACAGATGATGACCTTGTTCCAGTTGAGGTTGTCCAGGTCAAAGGCACCAAGGTTTTTGATGCGCTTGTCCTTGATCTCCACGCCGCAGCCCAGCACGCGCATGAGGTCCATGATGATGTCGGACTTAAAGATGCGTGGATAGTCCTCCTTTAGGCAGTTGAGGATTTTGCCACGGACGGGCATAACGCCCTGGAACTCGGCATCGCGCGAGGTACGAATGGCGCCTGCTGCCGAGTCGCCCTCTACGATGTAGATCTCGCGGCGGCTCTTGTCCTTGGAGCGGCAGTCGATGAACTTCTGCACGCGGTTGGCCATGTCGGTCTTCTGCTGCAGGTTGGTCTTGATGCTCTGACGCGTCTTCTCGGCGTTCTCGCGCGAGCGCTTGTTGATGAGCACCTGCTCCATGATCTTGTTGGCGGCGTCTTTGTTCTCGATCAGGTAAGTCGAGAGGCGCTCCTTAAAGAAGGCCGTCATAGCCTGCTGGATAAAGCGGTTGTTGATGGCCTTCTTAGTCTGGTTTTCATAGGACGTCTGGGTGGAGAAGCAGTTGGTCACCAGCACCAGACAGTCCTGGACATCCTGCCACTTAATGCCGCTCTCGTTTTTGTTGTACTTGCCCTGTTGCTTAATGTAAGCATCGATGGCACTGGTCAGAGCGCTGCGGGCGGCCTTCTCGGGCGAACCGCCGTTCTCGAGCCACGATGAGTTGTGGTAGTACTCCTGCATCATGAAGGTGCGCGAGAAGCACATGCACGCGGTAATCTTCACGTTGTAGTCGGGCAGGTCCTCGCGGTCGCGACCGCGACGGTCGGCCTCGATAAAGAAGGGCTCGGTGAGGTAGTCGGTACCGACCTTCTCGAGCACGTAGTCCTCGATGCCCTTGGGATAGCAAAAATCCTCTTCGGTAAACTCGCCATCGTCGCCCTCAATGCGCAGGCGGAAGGTCACGTTGGCGTTGACCACGGCCTGGCGGCGCATGGTCTCGCGATACCAGTCGTGGGGAATGCTGATCGAGGTAAAGACCTCAAGATCGGGGCGCCACTTGATGGTGGTGCCGGTGCGGTTCTCGTCGCTGGGCTCAATCTCGAGTGCCTTCTTTTTGGCACCGACGACCTTGCCCTTCTTAAAGTGCAGGGAGTACTTGTTACCGTCACGCCAGACGGTAACGTCCATGTATTCAGAGGCGTACTGAGTCGCGCAGGAGCCCAGGCCGTTGGTACCGAGCGAGAAGTCGTAGTCGCCGCCCTGGTTGTTGTTGTATTTGCCACCTGCGTAGAGCTCGCAAAAGACGAGCTCCCAGTTAAAGCGCTTCTCGGAGGGGTTCCAGTCGAGCGGGCAGCCGCGGCCGTTGTCCTCTACCTGAATGGAGCCATCGCGAAAGGCGGTAAGGGTGATGAGCTTGCCGTAGCCCTGGCGCGCCTCGTCAACGGCGTTGGACAGGATCTCGAAGGCGGCATGCGCGCAGCCGTCGAGTCCGTCCGAGCCAAAGATGACGGCGGGGCGCAGGCGTACGCGCTCCTCGTCCTTGAGCTGGCGGATACTGTCGTTACCATAGTTTGCGGTGTTTTTTGCCATACTCGCTCTCTCGGTGCTCCCTTGCTGCGTTTAAGTCATATAGATAGTCAAGGTAGCATAGCCCAGTCCACAGACGATTCCAACCAACACGAAATCCATCGAACAATCGTTCGGAGTTCGATGGAGATTCGTTTACTCGGACAAAACCGAGTCGGTTCTGTCCGAGTAAGTTTGAAGACGGCCGAATGTGTCTTGCTGCGTTTGCGGTTGGATACGTTGTCGAAGACGTGTCGTGCGGATTGTTGGCGAAAAGACGCCGTGCCAAGCTCGAGGCAGAACTCGACTCCACTGACGATATCTAATGCGTAATGGGCTGGCTCTGGGTATCCAGAACCAGCCCATTTGATGTTCGATGAGCCGAGTCGGCGTCTCTCACAAAAGTAACTAGGAGCTAGCGAGGCTCATCCGAATTGACCTCATCGGCGGTGTCTTTTTCGAGTGCCGTGCGGCGGGCGCTGTAGGCGATAAGACCGGCGCCTGCCGCGGCGAGTGCTGCAGCGGCTGCCGTCAGGGGGACGTTGACATCGCCCGTGCCCGCAAGCGCGCCCGCTTTTCCGGGGCGCTTGTTATTGCCGTGATCCTTGCCGCTGCCAGAGCCACTGCCGCTACCGGAGCTGCTTCCGCCGGAGCCACCTCCACTCGTGCCGCCATCGCCGTCTGCTGTCATCGGGGCGTCGTGAAGTCCTGTCGTATCCGCGCTGCCGCATACGCCGACCTGAACTTCTGAGCGCTCGCATGCCGCGTCAGGCACATGAAGCTCATGCAGTACGGCACCCAGCGCCGAGTTTGCGCCCGGTCGAATTTCCTCGAGCGTTACGGGATCGAGCGCTACCAGGTCACGCGCCTTCGCATACAGCGTGACGCGTTTGCCCACTTCGTCGCCCCAACTCTCGGGGATGGCGAAGCTCATGCGGAACTGTGCCGTGCAACCCGGTGCCAGCACGGCGTTGCCGTTGTCGGCTACCAGCGGGTGCGTTGCAAAACGCGCGCCCAGCGTCTCGAGCGCGTATTTCACGCGTGCCATATCGTTGTCCGAAGCGTCCTCGGCAAGCTCTGGATCAAAGATCGAAGCCATGCGTGCGTTCGCGCCGAACCCGATGGATGCGCTGGAAAACGGCTGGCTGGAGCCCTCTCGGTACAGATCGATCGTGCCGGCGGTCAGCAAGGTGTTGCCGTCGTTTCGCACCGTGACCATGAAGGATTCGCCTGCTGCTCCGGGCACCACTGCGCCCGAGGTAGCGACCGCGCCCGTCGGAGTGGCACACGCCACCAAGGGCACTTCGATGCCGTGCAGCTCTGCCTCGCTCTTCTCCGCGCTCACAATGTGCGTGGCGAGCGCGGAGAGCATGCCTCCCGACGTCAAAAATGTCGTTATCTGATCGACGGGATGGTCCAGCTCGCACATCACGAACGGCTCCGTGAACAGATCGCCTGCCAAGGTGCTGGCGAAGATGCGGAAGTGCTTGCCCATCACTGCTACCGGGTTGCCTTCTTCGCCGTAGGTTTGCCCCACCTTGCCATCGGTGTTCTCTACATAGAGCACGCACCTGCCGTTGTTGCTTACGCTAAACGATGCCGGGCCACAGCCTGCGGCACCCACGGGCTGCGTTGCAAATGCCGATGCTCCTCGCGTCCAAGTAATATGCTGCAGTTGCTCGTTGACGGTTGCCAAAAAGCCCGAATGTTGTGGCCATGGCACCGCGTGGGGTACTGTGGCATCTGGTGGCATAACGCCCCAACCCGCGATGGACTGGCCGATCACGGCATACGATGCGCAGCCACAACCGTTTGCAGTTTCGTATGCAACGGGCACCACCATTTTGCCGTTGATATTCTCGGGCGCGCCCAGCTCGATGCTCGACGGTGCTTGCGGAAAGCGGAGGACCTGACGGAACGTGAGACTGTCGCCCAAATCATCTGACCACAGGGTAAAGCACTCGAGCGCGACCTCTGCCTCGGTGCCCAACGCCTTTTCTGCGGTGGTTCCGCGGCGGTGGAGGTAGGCGCCCGACAGACGTCCGTCGACCAGCGCCTTGCCCACCGTGATGCGTGGGCACTGCAGACAATGGTGGCCATCCTCCTGAAGGCGGCCGCGCGAGATGCTGCGCCACGACGTGTGCGATACCACGCGAACTCCGTCGTTGCTGATGCGCAGGCGCACAACGGACAGCATGCCGGATGTGCTCGCCGTATCGAAATGGGTGTTGTCGCCGGCGGGGCGCTCGCCCGAGACCAGCAGCACGTAGGCGTCTTGGTTTCCCCTCCCGTCTGTATATTCCACCACGTCGAAGTCGTAATCGAATATGCCGCTGCGCTCCACGTCGCCCTCGCCAAACCCAAGGGGGAAGTCCACGGGCGTGGGAGCGGACCACGTGCCGTTTGCCTTTGTGTGCACCACTAGGCGCGAGCGGCCATTGTCGCCGTAGCGCACCGAGGCGATACGGAATAGGCACTCCACGCCGGCAATCATTGCCAGCTTCATGTGGGCTTCGCTGAGCACGCCAGCAAACAGCACGTTGTCGCTCGAGGGCTTGATGCCGCCACGCTCGTCCTCCGACACGCCGGCAGAATTGGCGTTCGGGTCCGCAACGGCGTTTGTTGCCTGACCGATATAGGTGTACTCATACATCGGCGCGGCGTTTTCGTCGTTCTCTATCAGTGCATGGACGAAATACTCGACCTGTCCCGTGTCGTCGCTCTCCGCATCTGCCTCGAGTTCAATGCGCGTGACCGCTTGCTCCCAATCGCGTGCGACAGGCGCGGCGTTTACGGCAGTGGCTTTAACCTCGGCGCGCGCGAGCAGCTCGGCGTTGGTGACAATGGTGGCCGATGCGATAAATTGCGGAACGCCGCCCGCCTCGATGTTGCCGGGCGTGCCGAAGCGGGCATCCAGCGTGTAAGGCGTATCTCCACCCAATGCGGGCTCAGAGCGCTGGAGCACATACTGGTCGCCATTGTTCACCGACATATTCCACGAATCGATGAGTGTGGGCCACGACCCCGACCAAGCCTTGGTGGTCCACTTGAACATTACGAACTGGAGTATCACATCGACATCGACGTCTGCACCTACGCGCAGTCGCGGAAGCTGGTGCCCATCCGCCTTCTCGTACCCAATGAACAGCGTGAGGGATGCGGCGCCGCGCACGGCAGACGAAGCGACGCCTGCAACGCCGGCGCCAAAGGTGACGGCGAGCCCGATCTGGATGGTGAACGAGCCCGACGTGTTTGAATAGTCGAGCGAAATGTTTTTAAAAAACGCCGCGCCGCTGCCGTGCGTGTGGGCACCCACGGCGAGCGCCAGTTTTGCCAGCACCCAGGGGTTGACGTTTAGGAAAAATGGCACCGGTCCTAGGGTAAACTGCTCGGTCCAATTGAGGTCGGTTCTTACCTGGAAGAGGGCCTTAATATTGCCGTATGCGGGGTCGTTGTTGTTACCCCAGGTTTTGCCCACCCAATCGTAGGCGAGCGAGCCGTACAGCTGTGTGGCGATATCCATCGTGAACAGCGGCGTGCAATGGTGGCGAAGGAGCTTGGTGTTTCTTGGATCGGTGCCCGAACCGGCACTCATCCTCTTGTACTGATTCCACTTCCCCTCCATCTCGTCGAGGTAGCGGTTTGCCTGCTTGGCGCCCGACTCGCGCGGCGATTTCTTCCAGTATTCCGGATCAGGGTTGCCCGAATCGTTCATATAGCTAGCTGGTTTGTACCCTCCGCCAAACAGCACGTATCCAGCAAACGAGAAATCGAACAGAATGGGAAATGTGGGCATCCAGCACGTGAACTTATTGCCGCCGATACCGGGAAACGCCGCGGGGAAATCAAACGGAGTGATCTCTTGGTCCATGGTGGTGGGAATGATGGTGGTCGAGCCCGATTCCGCCTTTGCGGCCGGCGCGGTGACAACGGCCATAGGGGATGAGAGCGTGTAGGTTTTGCCCTGGTAGTCGAGCATAAAGCGCAGCTTGCACCCTTCCTCCAGAAGGCCCGAAGCTGCATCGAGGAACGTGTCTTCGAGCGTGAACGTCGCCAGATTATCCGCGCCCGATGCGCTGGCCTTGATCTGGCCGATCTGCGTGACGGTTTCGGTTGAGCTGCCCGCAGAGGGCATCACTTTATTGATATGCAACGTTGCCTGCCCGCCCTGCGGCAGATGAGCCTGCACGGTAAAAGCGTGCGTGTCGGGCTGGTCGTTTGCTGCTTCGTCCGCTGGCATTGCCATAAACGTGGCGTCGGCGTACTGGATGTCCCATTCGTCGAACGTGAGCTGTCGAAAGTACGGCTCGCCATCGGAGAGCGGACGTGTGGGTGCGGTAATAGCGGTGCCGCCCTGGATACGCGCAAGGGGAATCTCGACATCGCGGTAGCCTGCCATGCTAATGGAGATGCCGCCGTTAAAGTCGTACGCGTCGAGAAGCGTTGCCTCGTCCACGTAGCCTTCTGAAAGAGGGGCGACCTCAAAGATGGCCGTGCCTTCGTCATCGGTCGTGGCGGTGAGCTGCTTGCCTGCGGCATAGCGCGATATGAGCGTGACCTGGGCACCCGTGATGGGCGTATTCTTGTTGGCGACGTCGACCACGACCACACCGAACATGGTGCGCGAGAGAACGAGCACCCTGAAGGGGTCTTTTTCGTCGGCATGGGCTTCGGTGGGTGCGAACGGCAATATGAAGGCGTTTGCGCTTCCCGGCACGCGCGGCATCATAATGCTCGCTAACGAGGACGCTCCGGCGACAAGTAACGAACGGCGATCAAGCATCTTGGGCTCCCATCCCGCAAGTATCGGTGGAAATAATCCAATTTTGCGAGAAGGCGCCCCGTGGCGGTAGTGCCGTTCAAGGGTCAAAATGTCCAAATTGATCGAGCGAAGCGCCGGGTTCCGGAACGCGTTCGATGCGCTTGGTAGTCCGGTCGCTAACGTAACATATGCGCGACCAGCTCGGCGCGTGTGCCGATGCCAAGCTTTGCGTATACGCCGGATAGGCGGTTTTTGACGGTGCCCGGCGATACTCCCATATGGCGTGCGATTTCGGCGTTGGTCCACCCACGACAGGCGAGCATGGCCATGGTGAATTCCGTGGTCGTTAGATCGTCGGCAACGTCCTCGCCCGAATCGGGGTTGTGGATGCGCCGCCAGCCGTAGCTGAAGCGGTACGTGATCTCGATGATGCGCGCGAAGTCGTCAGGGTATTGCGTTTTTAGGCATGCCTCGATAAGCCCCTGTAAAAGGCCGTGATGCTCGCCAATGAGCTCAATAAGGCCGTCGGGACGCGCAATGTTCCAAGCAACTCCGAAGTGCGTTTTTGCGGCGTCGATGTCCTTGAGGCTCATGCATGCCATGGAAGCTGCCAAGTGCAGGAACAGCTCCGAGATGGGATAACTTCCCTGTTTCATGATCAGGGCGTTTTCCGCCATGCCCAGGCTGCGGCCATATTCGCCGCGCAGGTACAGGGCATGCGCCATCACGTAGCTGGCGAACAGGCGCAGACCTTCGGGCAGATGCGCCGCAAGCGGATAAAACTCTTCGGCGGAATACGGGGAAGGCAAGTGCAGCAGGACGCTCGCGGCCGAGGCGAACAGGATATGCGTGGCGTGGACGGCGGGCGACTCCTCGTCAGCCGGCGTATCGAGGATGCCAGCAAGGCACCGGCGGGCGTCGGCGATACGGTTGAGCGACAGGCTGGCGTATCCGCAGATAAAGCATGCGGAATAGCACAGCGCGGGATCGGTGGCGTCAAGATAGGGGCGCGCCGTCTTGGCAGCGAGGGCGGCCTGTCCGCGAAAGTACAGCGCTTCTGCCGTGGCGATGGTGCGTGAATCGGGGTCGGAAATGCCTGCAACCGCAGCGTCAATCTGCCCCGGCACAAAGGCGGTGCACATCAACGGCATGGGAACGCATGGGTAGCCATCGCAGTCCATCTTCCATCTCCCAACAGCTGGCAACAATGCAGCAATTGTACTCCTGTTGCTCGGGACCCCTTTCGTTTTACTGTTCGGTTAACGCTGCGGATCGTTTTGGAAGGCTTACGAGTATGGTAGTACCGTTCTCGGAACTTTCTTCGACCTCTACCGTGCCACCGTGAAGCGCTGCAATCTCCCAAACGAGCGCTAGTCCGAGTCCTGCGCCGCCGTATGCCCTACTGCGGGATTTGTCTAGACGAAAGAACGGCTGGAAGATGCTCTCACGGTACTGCTTGGGTATTCCCGGGCCCTGGTCCTCGACTCGCAGGAACACATGGCTGTCGTTGTCGCAGATGGAGACGTTGACAGTCGAGCCGGTGCGGCTGTAACGGATGGCATTTTCGACCAGGTTAAACACCAGCCTATAGAGGAGCGTGTCGCTCCCGATTACTAAAGCGTCTCCAGCACAATTGAGGGCTATGCCCTTATTTTCGGCAAGTGGCGCAAGGTCGGTGAGGACCTCTTCGGACAAAGGACCAAGTTCCACATCGTCCTCGCAAGGGACGCTGCGGAGCTCACTCATCTCGAGCAATACCTTGGCCATTCGAGACATGCGCTCGGTTTGTTCTTGTAGCAGGCCGAGCAGCTCGGCTGTTTCGGGTTGCAAACCGGAGTGCTCGGAGATGAATAGTTCAATCTGTGCTTGCATAAGGGCGAGCGGGGTGCGCAGCTCGTGTGCGGCGTTGCCGGTAAACTGACGCTGTGCAGAGAACCCTTCGCCAAGACGGGCGATCATGTCGTTGAAAGAGGCGCTGCATCGTTGTAGCTCGGTGGGCACATCTTCACTGAGTCTGATTTCGCTTAGGTTGTCAGGCTGCACGCGCTCAACCTGGGCTGCAAAAGCCCGTAGCGGTTTGAGTGCACGGCCGCTCACAAAGTATGCCAGCACGCCGCCAAGGAGTGTGACTCCAGCCGTGATGTACCAAGCTGTCGTGCCAAAAGATTCCTGTGCGTCGTTTACGACGATCGTGACCTTGTCATCGGGGGTCGCTTTCGTTGGGTCGAACACCTGGGGCGAATCCGCGCCGGCAGCGTTAAAGGCCGAGATGTCACTGCCGATGGCATCCATATAGCGCATGCCCGTATAGCCGACCAGGCAGTTCGTCAGCACGCACGCCGCACACGTCAGCAGCGCCGTCATGATCGTTATGCGCCATTGCAGCGAAAGCCTTTTCATTCGCTATCCTCCATAACGTAGCCCTCTCCAATCCGATTGCGAATCGGGTCGTATCCCAAAGCGCTGCGCAACTTTTTTCGGAGCGACGAGATGTGAACGCGGGTTGCGTTGCTAAAGCTGTTCACGGTGCTATCCCAAACGTGCTCGATAAGCTCCTCTTGGCTTACCGGTCGCCCCTGATTAAGTATCAGGTATTCCAAGATTCCCGTTTCCTTGCGTGTAAGAGATAAGGCCTCGCTGCCCACGGAAGCGATGCGCGCCTTGGTGTCAAAGCTGAGTTTTCCGCAGGTTAATACTATGTCGCTTTGTGCGAAGCGCCTGAGGGTAAGGCTGCGGATCCTTGCCGCAAGTTCGTCCAGATGAAACGGCTTGGTGAGGTAATCGTTGGCGCCGGCATCGAGTCCGTCGACCTTATCGGATACTTCGCCACGCGCGGACAGAATCAGCACCTTGGTCTCGCAGTCGGTTTTCCTAAGTTCCCTGAGTACGGTCATGCCGTCGATACGGGGAAGGTTGAGGTCGAGTACCACGAGGTCAAAGACTTCGACGCCCAGCAGGTCGAGCGCCTCCCGTCCGTCGTGACAGCAGTCGACGCTGTATGCCAGGTTTCGCAAGCTGCGCGCGATTGCGTCACACAGCGCCCGCTCGTCCTCGACGATCAAAATACGCATAACAGTCTCCTTGCACATTTCAAATCGCGCCTAACACGGATTTTATAGTCGATATGGTCCAATGGTCGCGTAACGAAAGGAGTGGTCGAGTTGTTCAAAGCGGTAAAACCCATGGTACAGGTCGCTTTGTTGATCGTCGGAATTGCCATGGTGTGCTTTGGTGTTATGCGTGGCGAGGCGGATGCCGTGCTGGCCAAAGCGATTAGGCTGTGCTTGGAGTGTATCGGAATTGGATAAAAGAGCAAACACCGCGTCGCATGTTTTGGCCCGATTTCGCGGACTCATTCAGGCGGCGGCGACGCTGGTCACCAACATTCACCTGCCAAACTTTGCCAAAGGCGGCATCTATCAGGGCGCGGGGAAAACAGTCTGCGTACCTGGACTTAATTGCTATTCGTGCCCCGCGGCATCGGGCGCGTGCCCCATCGGGTCGTTCCAGTCGGTGGTAGGTTCATCCAAGTTCAACTTTTCTTACTATGTTACCGGTACGCTCATTTTGCTCGGCGTGCTGCTGGGACGCTTTGTATGTGGCTTTCTGTGTCCGTTTGGCTGGCTTCAGGAGCTGCTTCATAAGATTCCCGGCAAAAAGTTCTCCACAAAAAAGCTTAAGCCGCTCACGTACATCAAGTACGTCGTGCTGCTGTTTGCCGTGGTGCTGCTGCCCGTCTTGGTGGTTAACGACGTGGGCATGGGCGACCCGTTCTTTTGTAAGTACATCTGTCCGCAGGGCGTGCTCGAGGGCGCCATTCCGCTGGCCATTGCCAACGCCGGCATTCGATCTGCGCTGGGGCAGCTCTTTACCTGGAAACTTGCCGTTCTCATTGCCGTAGTAGTGCTGAGCGTTTTGTTCTATCGCCCCTTCTGCAAATGGATTTGCCCGCTCGGCGCATTCTATGCGCTCATGAATAGGGTGTCCTTGTTGGGGATTCAGGTTGACGCGTGCAAATGCGTCTCGTGCGGCAAGTGTTCAAGGGTTTGTCAGATGGACGTTGATGTGGTCCGCGCGCCCAATCATGCCGAATGTATCCGGTGCGGAAAGTGCATCGGGGCCTGTCCTGTCGATGCCATCAGCTATCGCTATGGCCTGGATGTGTCGGCGGAAAAGCTTCCCTTGACCGCCGATAAAAAGTAAACAAGCTTCGACAAAACGGAGGAATGATCATGAAGCTTTCTAAGATTGCGGCCCTGTTTATGGTGCCGGTATTGGCCTTGTGCCTTGTGGCATGTTCGGCGTCCGGTGGCAATGCGAGCGAATCTGCGAGCTCCGATCCTAAGATCGCAGAACTCACTGCGCAGAAGCCGACCAATGCCGACGAGGCCGCCGAGCTGTATGCGAAGCTCATGAAAAAGGAGAACGATATCCTTTCGAGTGATAACGCGCTATGGGAAAAGGTATTCAATGCGGCAAATAAAGACTCGGTAATGATTGAGGACGGCAGCAATTACGGCGATTTCCTGCTCAAGACCATCGACGGTGCCAAGGATGAGTTCACGGCGGATGAGCTTAAGACGCTCAAGGCCGGTGCGCAGCAGATCAAGGAGATCGAGGACAAGCTCGAGAGCCTGGAGAAGGAGTTCCCCGGCTGTGGAAGCACGCCGAGCTCAGGCGAGAGCGTCGACGCTTCGACCGCTGGCATGACGGCTGGTGCCAATGCTTCGAGCGAGGCGACGAAGTTCCCCAGCTTTACGGGCAAAGACCTGGATGGTAACGACGTGAGCAGCGACGAGCTGTTCGCTAAGAACAAGGTCACCGTCATGAACTTCTGGTTCACCACTTGCAAGCCGTGCGTGGGCGAGCTGGGCGATCTTGAGAAACTGAATAAGGAGCTTGCCAAGAAGGGCGGCCAGGTCGTGGGCGTCAATTCCTTTACGCTCGATGGCAACAAGGGCGAGATTGCGGATGCCAAGGACGTGCTGAGCAAGAAGGGCGTGACATATAAGAACATCTGGTTCAAGTCGGATAGCGAGGCCGGTAAGTTTACGTCAAATTTGTTCTCGTTCCCGACAACGTATGTCATCGATCAGAATGGCAACATCGTAGGGGATCCAATCGTGGGAGCCATCAGCTCCGCCGAGCAGCGCGCAGCACTCGACAAGCTTATCGACCAGGCGATTGCGAATAGCGAGCAGTAAAAACCGCGTAAAGCATAGCGAGGATCGTGTGTCGCTGTGCGAAGTAGTCTGCTGCCTTTCAAGATAAGCTCCACCATATAGAGGTCCCGCTCGGGACCTCTTCTTTTGGGCGCCGTCCCGTTCGTTTTTTGGCGCGGTTTGTTACATTCCTCACTGGCGTCGGCAAAAAATGGGGATAGAGTAGGACAAAAGCGTCGAATACGAACGGCGGAGGAGAGCGGGCAGGGTGCCTGCGCAGGAGAGGTTGCCGTCCATGCTGGAGCTCAAAGGTATTTGCAAAAGGTACGTTACGCAGTCGTTTACGCAGGTAGCGCTCGACAGCGTGAGCCTGTCTTTTCGCGATAACGAGTTCGTGGCCATTCTGGGACCTTCGGGGTCGGGCAAAACTACGATGCTCAACGTTATCGGTGGGCTCGATCATTTCGATTCTGGCGACCTGCTGATCGACGGTATTTCGACCAAAGACTTTCACGATCGCGATTGGGATGCCTACCGCAACAACCGCATCGGCTTTGTGTTCCAAAGCTATAACCTCATTCCGCATCAGACCATTTTGGAAAACGTGGAGCTGGCGCTCACGCTCACGGGCGTGGGGCATGCCGAGCGTCGCCAGCGTGCGCGCGAGGCGTTGGAGAAAGTCGGCTTGGGCGAGCACGTTAACAAGCGCCCGAGCCAGCTATCGGGCGGGCAGATGCAGCGCGTGGCCATTGCCCGCGCCCTGATCAATGACCCTGAGATCGTCCTTGCCGACGAGCCGACTGGCGCTTTGGATTCAACGACATCCGTGCAGGTTATGGATTTGCTCAAAGAAGTTGCGCGCGACCGTCTGGTCATCATGGTCACGCACAATCCCGACCTGGCATACCAATACGCCACGCGCATCGTCAACCTGGCGGACGGCAAGATCACCGATGATTCCGATCCTTTCGATGTCGCTGACGCCACGCGCCGCGAGGCCAAGCCTACGCGCAAAACCTCGATGAGCTTTGTGACGGCGCTGGGGCTTTCTGCCCGAAACCTCATGACCAAGAAGGGCCGCACGGCCATGACGGCCTTTGCGGGCTCGATTGGCATTATCGGTATCGCGGCGATTCTGGCGCTGTCCAACGGCGTAAACGGCTACATCAAAAAGGTCGAGGAGGATACGCTCTCGAGCTACCCACTCACCATTTCCAAGCAGGATTACGACCTGTCGTCCATGATGGGCGGACAGGGGGCTGCGGATGATGACTCGCCTGAAAACGTGGATTCGTCCGACGACAGTGCCGAAACCGATAAGATTCCCGTGGTCACGGCCGTAAAGGATATGTTTGCGAGCGTTAAGTCCAACGACATGACGAGCTTTAAGGCATGGCTTGACGACGGCGGCGACGGTATCGACAAAGAGGTCAACGCCATTCAGTACGGCTACGGTGTATCGCCGGTTGTCTATCGTGCCGGCAAGGGCGATGAGAAGCCCGTTCGGCTTGTTCCCAACGCAATGACCGAGGCTATGAGCGGAGGCGCGAGTTCGGCGGCAACGGTGAGCATGGAATCCATGGGAACCTCGGTCTTTAACGAGATGATTGACGACCAGAGCCTGCTCGACAGCCAGTACGATGTCGTCGCCGGTCATTGGCCCACGTCTGCCAACGAAGCCGTGATGGTGCTTTCGAGCCGCGGTACGGTGGGCGACTATACGCTCTACAGCATCGGTGCGCTGGATATCGATGAGCTCAACGATCTGGTAAACAGTGCCATGACGGCCGACGGTGGGGTCAAAGCACCCGAGACCGGCACCGACTTTACCTACGACGATGCGCTGTCCACGACGTTTAAGGTGCTGTCGCCGGCCGATGCCTATCGCAAAAACGAAGAGACCGGCATGTGGACCGACATGTCTGGTGACGCCGACTTTATGGCCGCCAAGGTTGCCGATGGCATCGACGTACACATCGTGGGTGTGGTGCGCCCTAACGAGACGGCCAATGCGAGTGCGTTGTCTCCGGGCATTGCCTATACACATGCGCTGACTCGCCAGCTTATGGAGCGCGCCGCCGATTCGCAGATTGTGCGGGAGCAACTCGCCCACCCCGAGACGGATGTCTTTACGGGCAAAACCTTCGACGAACTGCAAGGCGAGGCCAAACAAGGCGTGGATCTGGGCAGCATGTTCAGTGTGGACGAGGCGGCGCTCAAGAGCGCGTTCTCGTTCGATACCTCCGTGCTCTCGGGTGTTGCCGGCGGTATGGACCCGTCGTGTCTTGACTTGTCCGAGCTGGACATTGACCTTTCGGGCGTAGGGAAGGATATCGACTTCAGCGACATCATGTCTAAGGCGCCAGCCCCCGATTTCTCGGGTGTCTTCGATGGGTTGGAGCTTACACCCGAGCAGATGCAGCAAGTGGGGGCGCTCGCCAACCAACTGTTCACGGGCTTTATGCAGTCGGAACAGTTTAAGGCGCTGACGCCCGAAGATCTTAAGGACGCGTCAAAGCTTGCCGCCGCGTTCTCGACGTATCTTGAGAGTGATACGGCAGCCCAGCAAATCCTGGCTCAGCTCAAGGCACTCGGCGGCGATGCCCTGGCCGAGCGCCTGCAGCAGGCGATGACCGACTATGTACAAAAGCAGCTGGCTCCGTATCTGCAGCAGGCTCTGGATCAGATGATGAAGTCGATCAGCGACCAGATTGCGACGACGGTGTCAACTCAGCTCAAGGCAGGCGCGGCAGGGCTCATGGGCCAGATGGCGACGCAGATGTCATCGAGTTTTGCCAACCTGGCGAGCGCTATGCGTGTGGATGCGAGCGCCTTTGCCCGCGCCATCCACTTCAACATGGACGCCGAGGACCTGAGTTCGCTTATGATGAGTTATGCCAAGGCATCGCAGCTTACCTATGACAACAACCTGACCACACTGGGTTATGCGGACGAGGCAGACCCCATCTCGGTCAAGATTTTCCCGCGCGACTTTGAGGCGAAGGAGCGCGTGCTCGACCATATCGATGCGTATAACAAGCAGGTCAAAGCTGCTGGCCACGATGAGCAGGCGATTTCGTACACCGACTATATGGGAATCATTATGGGCTCGGTGACCGACATTGTGAATACCATCAGCTTGGTGCTCATCGCATTCGTGAGCATCAGCCTAGTGGTGAGCTCCATTATGATCGGCATCATCACCTACATCAGCGTGCTGGAGCGCAAAAAGGAGATTGGCATCCTGCGCGCGATCGGCGCGTCGAAGCGCAACGTGGCCAACGTATTCAATGCCGAGACCTTTATCGAGGGCCTCATCGCCGGCGTCTTTGCCATTGTCGTCGTGGTGCTCGTGAGCTTTCCGGTTAATACCTGGGCGCTTGCGGCCAAACAGGTGCCCAATCTGATGAGCCTGCCCGTGCAGGATGCGCTGGTGCTCATCGCAATTTCAGTGCTGCTGACGGTCGTTGCCGGCCTGCTGCCGGCCCGCAGCGCATCCAAGAAGGACCCCGTCGAAGCCCTGCGCTCCGAATAATGCGACAAAGGGACAGTCCCTTTGTCACATTGAGACCCTTGCGAAAACGGGGTCTAATTACCGTTCGGCAGGTTAAGAACTCCCTCTCCCCGCTTAATGCTTGACGAAGAGTCCTCTGGTTTATATACCTATCGGTAGGCATATAGGATGTATTGCCGATAGAAATGGAGCAACCATGACTCTCACCACACCAGCCAAAAAAGATTGTCTCCGTGAAAGCGGCGCATTTGCTTGGGTCGTCGTTATTGCGCTCGGCTTAATGTCCGCCGGAACAACTGGCACATATAGCATTATTGCCGGCTCATTCGTTGCTCCAGTATGTGAAGATCTGGGCTTTGACTACACTTCTTTTTCTTTCTATTTCACCGCGATTCTTCTTGGCCTTGCGCTTGGGCTTCCGCTTTTGAGTCGCTTCATTCCAAAAGTAATCGGCAAACCATGGCATATTTGCATTGAACTCGTCCTTATTGCCGCCGGCGCCGCAATGGCGTTCTACACCGAGGTCTGGATGTTCACCGTCTCCGCCGCAGTGATCGGCATCTGCTTTTCGTTTACAACGGGCGTCTGCATGTCCGATGTCATTGACCAATGGTTCAGCAAATCGTCCGGTCTCGCCATCGGCCTCGCTTGGGGCGTTAATTCTCTCTGCACGCTGTTATTGAGTCCTGTCATTACGCTGGTCATCGAGCAGCAAGGCTGGCGTACGGGATACATCGTGCTTGCGGCCGTTTCTGCAGCTATGATTTTGCCTGCAAGCGCATTTATCATTCGCCTTAACCCCTCTGATCGCAATATGCTTCCGTACGGAGAGACCGTCTCCGAAACCCATGAGAGCTGCAGCGCCGATGAGCAGGAAGATGTCCTTTCGGGCATGGCACTCCGCGATGCCGCGAAAACGCCGTCTTTTATTCTCTGTGTCCTCTTGCTTTGCGTGGCGCAGCTCACCTGCTGCATGAACCAGCTGTTTCCAACCTATGCAAGCGAGGTCGGTTTCAATCCTATCGTAGGAAGCTTAATGGTCTCGGCAGCTTCACTCTCCGATATCTTCCTAAATCCCTTCGTGGGCAAAACATGCGACAAGCTTGGCGCTATTAAAGCAACGGTCGCATGGACAGGTGTCAGCATTCTTTCATTCCTGCTTCTTATCATTGGCGGAAGCAATGAGACCGTTTCCATCATTGCAGCTGGTGTAAACGATGTCATGTTCGCCATCGTTGGAACCGCAATGCCGATGCTTCTCCTCTCGCTCTTTGGATCACGCGATTTTGGAAGGATCTATTCGATCGTTTGCTCAGCGGGCTATGTCGTCGGTGCTTTTGGAATGCCGGTCATGATGAAGGTTTACGGCATGGCAGGGTCATTCCAGGGAGTATTTATCTTCTGCATTGCCTGCAACCTTATGATTGCTGCGTTTGCTATCGTTTCCGGCTTTCTCAATAAGGCTGCTGAAAAGTAATAAGCGCCGATTGCACCGGCATAGATTGCCACGCAACAGGGGTCGACTCCAAGCCAGATTGGAGTCGACCCCTGTTTTCGTTTTAAAGGTTGCCCGCAGGCACCATGGGCGCCAACATGCGCTTCAGCTTGGCTGGTCTATTTGAACATAAGCTCGACTATTCCCGCCCAAACCGCTTTCTCATCAATATCCTCACCTTGAGCGACCGTATTGCTTGCTCCCTCCAGAACGGTATAAAGAATTTGTACGTAGAGCATTACGTCGGCGCTATCGGAAAACGCGCCAATCTCTACACCATGAAGAAGGATGTCTTTAAGCGCATCCATGGTTCGTTTGGTCGCCGTCGCTTGACGTTCCTGAACTGCAGGAATTCGATTTGCTTGAACGTTAACCTCGGCCAGCACGCGCCGGCGCTTTTCATCGCTTCGATAGCCACCTATAACTGAATTGCCGAGCTCGATAAGCGCGGCCTTGAACCCGTCCCTATCGACTATTAGCGAGTAGTCGCGCTGATAGTCAATGGTCGGAAACATGCTGTCCAAGAGCGTAGTGAAAATCTCCTCTTTTGAGGGAAAGTAGTAGTACACCGACGGCTTGGATATACCGACAAAGTCGCAAATCTTTCCGATAGACGCTTTGTCATAACCGACTTCTGCCACAAGATCGTACATTGCGTCCAATATTTTTTTTCTTGTGCTCACGCTGCATTTCTCCATTGCAAATCACTTCCGCACTACCAACATTATTAAGGATGGCAACGGAACATCAATTCGTGTCCAAACATGACCACTATATACGGCGAACGGTATGTATCAGTAGGCGAGCGGCAATTATTCAAAATTATCTACCGAACGGTAGGTATAGTAGTACTATAGCAGGTGAAACCCCGCTATTGTCGCGGCCGGACAGCATCGCGGGAAACCCGACGGAAGGACCAACCATGTACGAGAACTATCGTATGCCGGGCGAGTTCGAGAAGCGCTCCAACGTCTATGTGACATGGCTTCCCGATTACATCCGTGCAGAGGGCTACGATAACCGCCAGCCCTGCGTTGACGTGATCAAGGCTCTGCTCGAGTATGGCGACGTTACGGTCAACCTCAATTGCGGCACCCCCGGCTCCCATGAGGAGGCTTGCTCGCGCCTGAAGGAGGAGGGGGTTGATCTCGATCGCATCGAGATCACGCAGTTCGAAGACTCCAACTTCTATGTCCGCGACAACGGTCCCAGCATCATGGTCGACGACAAGGGCCATTCTTATATGGTCAACCCCGCTTGGACCTATTACGGCGTGTGGGACAAGAACTCCCCGGAGTGCCAGTCCGCACGTAAGGCAGCCGTTCACATGGCGGTTGCGCTCGGTTGCTTCGATATCGTCAATTCCGAAATGGTTTCGGAGGGCGGCGACCGCGAGTTTGACGGTCACGGCACTCTGATCGCCATCGAGGACACGGAATGCCGCAAGCGTAATCCCGAGTTCACGAAAGAGGAAATAGAGGCCGAGTATAAGCGCATCTACAACCTCAACAAGGTTATCTGGCTTCCGCAGCCTATGCTCGAGGACGACGACTATCGACTGGGCATCCTCGACGAGAAGGAAGACGGAACTCCCGTCTTTGGCATGAGCTTTGCAGCTCACATTGATGAGATGTGTCGCTTTATCACTCCGAACAAGATTCTTCTTGCCGAGGTGTCCGATGAAGAGGCAGCCTCGAGCAAGGCTGGAGCAGAGTCTCGTCGCCGCATTGAGGCAGCCTACGAGATCCTGAGCAACGAAACGGACTGGGAGGGCAAGCCCTTCGAGATCGTTCGTATGCCCACCGCCGAGCCTATTGAAGTCGTTATCGCCCCTGGCGATGAAGATTACGAGCTCTATAAGGGCTTCATCGACGAAATGGGCGGCAAGTTTATGGATGGCACCCCCTGGCCCGAGGGCCCCGTCCACTTCTACGCCGCAGCGAGCTACTGTAACTTCCTGATTTGCAACGGCGTCGTTCTTGGCCAGCGTTATTACCACGAGGGCATGAGCGAGGTCGTGAAAGAGAAGGATGAGCAGGCCAAGGCAGTTCTTGAGAGCTGCTTCCCCGATCGCAAGGTCATCATGATTGATTCCCTCGCGCTTAACCTGTCCGGCGGCGGCGTGCACTGCTGGACTAAGGACGTGGCGGCCAGTCGTTAGTGAGCCTTAGAGCCTGCGCTCTTTGGCTTAGGCGCCACATGTACCGCTCCCCGAGGGATATCCGTGTTTTCCTCGGGGACACATTCAACAATAATTTTGATAATAATTCGAAAGGAAATAGGCATGAACAACAGCCTCCGCGGTCGCGACTACATCAACATCCATGATCTCTCCTCCGAGGATTTCCGCTATCTCATCGATCTTGCCTGGAACCTTAAGGCTCAGAAGAAGTCTGGTGTCGACCAGCGCTACTTCCCCGGCAAAAACGTCCTCGCCAACTTTGAGTGGGGCTCGACCCGTACTCGTTGCGCATTCGAGACCTCCTGCAACGATTTGGGCATGGGCTTCACTTATCTGACCAACTCCCACATGGGTGACTGCGAGACCGTCAAGGACGCCATGCGCGTCTTTAACGGCATGTATGATCTCATCGTCTATCGCGCACAGAAGGACGAGCAGTTCCTCTATGACGTCGCCGACCTGGTTGACATCCCGGTCATCAATGCCCTTACTCTCGGCGATCACCCGACTCAGATGCTCGCTGACGCTCTTACGATGGAAGAGCAATGGGGCGGTTTGCGTACGAGCCGCGGCAAGAAGATGGCTTTCGTTGGCAACTGCGCCGGCGCCCCGGTGTGGTATGGCCGTCTGTGCGCTATGCTCGACATGGACTTCCTCGCCATCGGCCCCGACGACCTCCGTCATCAGATGTGCAAGGAAATGATCGAAGAGGTGGAGGCCTGCTACGCCAAGTACGCTCCCAATAGGACCTTTACCATCACCTCTGACCTCGATGCCCTGGATGGCGTTGACGTTATCGTTACCGAGGAGTGGCGCTACATCAACCCCGAGTGCGGCGAAGAGGTTCTGGATCCCGACGACTACAACTCCTGGCTGGGCGATGCCGAGTCTTTGTACCCCTATCGCGTCACCAGCGAGCTGTGCAAGCGCACCAACAATCCCGACATCTTCTGCATGCATGAGCTTCCCTCTGTCCATAACGCAGATCACCGTGTCGGCAAAATGCTCCTCGACCAGTGCAAGAACGACCTCCATCGCGAAATCATCACCGAGGGCTTTGAGATTGCCGACGAGTGCTTTGAGGCCAACGCTTCGGTCATCTTCCGTGAGGCAGAGAACCGTCAGCACACCATCAAGGCCGTTATGTGTGCCCTTCTGGGTCTCTAGGAGCTGTATCAATGGAAAATGCAAAGTTAAAGAGCAGCAAGGTTTACGCATGGGTTCTCGTAATCGCGCTCGGCCTTATGTCTGCCGGCACGACCGGATCCTATAGCGTCATCGCGGGCTCCTTCGTCGCACCCGTGTGCGAGGAGTTCGGGTTTGACTATTCCATCTTCTCGTATTACTTCACCGCAACGCTCATTGGTCTTGCGGCAGCTCTTCCGTTTGTCGGAAAACTCATTCCCAAGGTCGTTGGCAAGGTTTGGCTCCCCGTTGTCGAGCTTATTTTGCTTGCTGCCGGCGCAGGCATGGCCTTCTACACCGAAGTCTGGATGTTCATCGCCGCTGGCGCCCTGATTGGCGTTTGCTTCGCCTTCACCACCGGCGTCGCCATGTCCGACGTTATTGACCAGTGGTTCAAAAAATCTGGTGGCCTGGCAATCGGTCTCGCTTGGGCAGTGAACTCGATTTACATGCTCATCATGAGCCCCGTCATCACCTCTGTCATCGAGGCCGCTGGCTGGAGGACTGGCTATCTGGTGCTCGCTGGCGTCTCCGCCGTGCTCATTCTCCCCGCTTCCGTCCTGATTATTCGCTATAAGCCTCAGGACAAGGGCATGCTGCCCTATGGCTACGTCGAGGGCGAGACGGTCACCGAGACCGAGGAGACGACCGAGGATAGCACGCGTGGCGTTAGCTATGCGCGCGCCATTAAGTCGCCTGCCTTCTTCTTCTGCATCGGCTTCCTCTGTCTCGTTCAGCTCACTTGCTGCATGAACCAGCTCTTCCCGACGTATGCTTCCGAGGTTGGTTTTAGCCCCATGGTGGGCGGCTTCATGGTATCCGCTGCATCGCTCTTCGATCTGTTCCTCAATCCGATCGTCGGCACCACTTGCGATAGGTTCGGCAGCACGAAGGCCATTCTGGGCTGGCTCGCTGTCTCCATCCTCTCCTTTGTCATGCTCATGATGAGCAGCGGCAACTCGACGCTCAGCATCCTCGCAGCAGGCGTGAACGACGTAATGTACGTCATCGCTGGCACTGCCCTGACCGTTTTGGTTATGGATGTCTTTGGCTCCCGCGATTTCGGTCGCATCTTCGCGCTGATCTGCTCCGTGGGCTATATCGTCGGCGCCTTTGGCATGCCCGTTATGATGAAGGTCTATGAGCTTGTCGGCTCCTTCCAGGGCGTCTTCATCTTCTGCATCGCATGCAACGTTATTATCGGCCTGTTCTTGCTGCTGGCAAAAAAGACTGGTAAGAACCTCTCCTGGGACGAATAGTTCGATTCGTCTTAGACATACGCTGTAGGGCTTAACCTGCAGCCGCTTTGGGGCATCGACTAACATCGGTGCCCTTTTTCATCGAATGTGACAAAGGAGCAGCCACTTTGTCACATTGAGTGGCATGTAAATCGAGGTCTAATACTTTTCCGAGAAGTGAACGGCCATACTTGGACCTCCGAAGCATCGACATTTTTAGACGTCAAACCCGCAGGATTTGGCTGGCAAAACCGCAGGAAATTGCATCTCGAAAGTGCCGATGCTTCGGGGGCCCGTTTTCACTCGTTCACTTCTCGGGAAAAGTATTAAACCTCGTTGTATGGGGTGCGGCTGGAGGGTGGTCATCGTTCAGTAGCTACCTCTTCCTTGTGAATCGCCTGAAGCGCAAGGCATAATGCATGTGACAAAGGGACGGCCCCTTTGTTGTGTTGATATGAGAGAAGAGTAGATGATCCTTTCGCTGGCCCCTATGGAGGGGATTACCGGGCATGTGTTCCGTCGCGTGCATGCGGAGTGCTTCGGTGCGCTCGATTGCTATTACACGCCGTTTTTGCCGCCGCCGCGGGTGGGAAACCGCTTTGGCGGCAAGGCGTTTAAGGAGATCGATCCTGCCAATAACCAGGGGCTCAACGTGGTGCCTCAGCTGATGTCCAAGAACGCGGACGAGTTTGTGTGGGCGGCACAGGTGCTCGCCGACATGGGCTACCGCGAGGTCAATCTCAACCTGGGTTGCCCTTCGGGAACGGTTGTCGCCAAGGGCAAGGGCTCGGGTTTCTTGCGCAATCTCGACGAGCTCGAGGCGTTCTTAAGCGATGTGTGCGAGCGGTCGCCGTTGCCGGTGTCGGTAAAGACCAGGCTGGGGCTGGAGAATGACGACGAATACGAGCGCGTGCTCGATCTGTATTGCCGCATGCCGTTGGCAGAGCTGATCGTGCATCCGCGCGTACAGAAGGACCGCTATACGGGCTTGCCGCGCAAAGAGTTTTATGGCGAGACGCTGGAGCGTGCGCCGTTCCCCGTGGCCTATAACGGTGACATTTTTGATCTTGAGGATATGGACGCGCTGGTGGAGGCCTATCCCGGCACGCGCCATGTGATGTTGGGGCGTGGCCTGCTCGCGAACCCCGCTCTGGCTCGCATGGTCAAGGGCGGCCCTGCTGCAACGGCTGCTGAGCTGCAGCGCTTCCACGACACGCTGTTTGCGGCATATGCAGAAGAGATTGGCGGCAATGCGGTCTTCCGCATGAAGGAGTGGTGGTTCTACGCCAAGTGCGCTTTCGCTGATCCCGCTACCGTCCACAAGATCGTACGCAAGACCAAAAAGGTCGACGAATACCGCGCTGCCGTCGAGCGCGTCTTTCGTGAACAGCCGCTTGCACCCACAGCTCGCTTCCACGGCTAACTAGTCATCGGGGGCGTTCTTTAACGACTGGTCATTTAAGGACGTCCCCAACGACTATGTAGCAAAAACATGTACACCAGCATCCAAAGATGTCGAAAAATGTCGACTTTGGATGCTGGTGTACATGTTTGGGTCCGACGGGGGAGCGGGCCTAGGCAATCAGTGCATCAAGTGTAATGAGCTCTCTGAGCCGCTCCGTGCGTGTTTGCCCATGGCGTTTGGCTTTTTCGTCAAACGCCTCAAGAATCGATTCGCCCACACGTGCTGATATAACGACGCTCGGCTCATCGGAGATTGGTGGCCTTCCCAACTTGATGGTGTGACCTTTCGGCCACTCATCTTTTTCGTAGGCTTCCGCGGCTTTCTTCAACTCTCCGGGAGCAAACCCCATCATCTTTTCGAGCTGCTTAGCATCCATGGCGCCTCCTATCGATCGACATAATGTCGAGCGCCGGTTCTCGGATTCTCTTTTTGTATACAATTTTGTAGACAAAAATACAAGCAGTTCATCGGGCTAATTAGCTTGTTTTGACCTGCCTGTTCGATAGGAAATGAGCATTGACGGCTTCGATACTCCTTTGCTTTTCAGCTTGGAATTTGGATGCTCATTGAACTTCCGGAGGGGAGCCCTTTATTAAGCTATTGAGATTCTGGGCAGGAGCTCTCACTGGTCTTCGGTAATGGGGCCAGCTTAATTCGCGACACAGTGTGTCGCGAATGGGAGTAGTCGTTAGGTGTCCTTCAATGGCTACTCATATAAGAACGTTCAAGTGTCGGATTTTGTCATTTAGTGTCGCTCTCAGCGACTATCCTGGAGGGTCGTGGTCAAAAAAGGGCAAATATGAGTACTGTTGCCATTATGGTTGCATTTATTTGCTATAAATTGTAGCTCCTGATGAGATTTGTTCCCATTAAGAGCTACTTTTATTGAACATATGAGGAGAAATAACGTCGTCTGCGGACGAGTGGAACGTTGAATAGTTCCTGAAGTGATCAAAATCGCTGCTACTAAACAGGTAGCAGTACTCATATTTGCCCTTTTTTGACCACAGCCCTCTCGGAAACCTTTCCAGAGGCGTCAAACAGCCATAATCCAAAGGTCTCCTCAAACAATTAGCCGGCCAAGAGCGTCCATGACTACCAAAAAGCTGTACGCCAGCATCCAAAGATGTCGAAAAATGTCGACTTTGGATGCTGGTGTACATGTTTGGGTCGTATGGGTTGGGGCCCTGGACGGACAGAGCGTGCGTACTAGAGCAGGTTTTCCTGCACCCACGCGATGATGTCGCTCGATTCGTAGAGTGGTTTGCCGTCGATGAACAGGCAGGGAACCTGGCGTTTTCCGCCGACGGCGATGAGTGTCTGTTCGGCATCGGAATCGGTCGAGATATTGCGCTCGGGAATGGTCACGCCGTTATCGGCCAAAAAGTGCTTGACCTTTAAGCAATACGGGCAGCCGGTCATAACGTACAGCGCGAGCTCGTGATTAGTAGCCATAGGTCTCCAATCGGTTGAGGTTTTGATTGAAATACCCAAAGCCGCCGCGGTCTATGCGCGCGTCAACGAAGACTCGATGGCCTGGACCAGAAACGCCGTGGCTCCGGTGGCGCAGGGCTTGTCGTAGTAGTCAACAAAGCGCTGGTCGGCAAGATAACCGTGGGCGAGGCCCAGGTACGCCTCGTCTTGGGGCTCGCATCCCCAGTTGAGAGCAATCCAGCGACGATGCATCGCGACAAGCTTACGAGCCTCGTTGCTCTCTGGGTCGCCAATGCCCATGGCAATTGAGAGCTGGCCCAGAATAGCGCGTTCAAGTTCCTTCATGTCGTTCCATGTCTCGGGGTCCATGTCCAGCAACGCTTCGTTTGCTGCATCGATAGCCTCATCGCCGTAGCGCGCCCGCGCCTCGGCACCGTAGCGCGCCTCGTTTTCCTGCACGGTGCGCCAGCGCTCCAGTTGCGGCAGGACGGCGCCCATGAGCGAGACGGCTTCGTCGAGCGACATGCCGGTGTTTTGTGCCAGGCGCGGGGCACAATCCTCAATCATTGCCTCCATGGTGGTGTCATAGGTGTACTTGCCGTGGTCGTAGCACCACTTGCAGTAATGATCGGTCGCGGTGCCCGTGGCATCGGTGCCGCAGTCGTCGGGCGTGAGTATCATGCCGCAGCTCTGGCAATAGTGCTCAGGCATTTCGAGCAGGTGGGACAGCGGTTCTCCGGTTACGGCGGCGATGAGCTTCATCATGTCGATGCCCGGTGTGACCTCGCCGCGCTCCCACCGGCTGATGGCCTGGCGTGTGACGAAGAGCTTAGCGGCAAGCTGCTCTTGGGTAAGGTGATGGGCGCGACGGACAGCAATGAGCTTTTCTGCAAAGGCCATAGCGGCTCCTTTCTGCTGGTTGATGGCTTAAGCATACGCGGCGGCAGGCGCCCTTCCAAGCAACCGTTGGTTGCACGACGGGGGACCGCGGCGAAGAATTGCGCGCAACGCCCCACGCCTCCATGCCGTACAATGACCGGCATGGAACCTATCGCACGCATACATACCGACCTGCCGCAGAAGTTCGGCATTCCGCGCAACAGCTTTTTGGCGCCCCATCTGCAGGGACGAATCTTTTTTGAGCCGGAATTTGCCTCCAATGCAGCGGTTGAGGGCCTGGACTCCTTCTCTCACCTGTGGCTGCTGTGGCGCTTCGAAAACGGAACGCCCGGCGGCACGGCTAAGGATATTGCCGTCGACGCTAAAACGCAGGACAGGTCCGGCACCAACGCAAAATGGTCGAAAACCGTGCGCCCGCCGCGTCTGGGCGGAGCCGAACGTGTGGGAGTGTTTGCCACGCGCAGTCCGTTTCGCCCTAATCCCATCGGGCTCACCTGCGTCAAGCTTGATCGTGTCGAGCTCACCGACGATGGCCCCATCATCCATGTGTTGGGGGCCGACCTGCGCGACGGTACGCCCATCTACGACATCAAGCCCTACATTCCGTTTGCGGACTGCCACCCGGATGCGACCGGAGGCTGGATCGAGGATGCTCCGTGGCAAGAGCTCGATGTTGAGTTTCCGCAAGCACTGCAGGATATGGTCCCGCCCGCAAAGCTCCTCGGCTTGGTCGAGGTCCTTCGCCAAGACCCGCGCCGCGCGGGCAGCAAGCACGAGCCACACCGCGTCTATCATCTGGCTTACGCCGGGCTCGACATATCGTTTACGGTCGATGAAACCCAGCTAACCGTAGTTGCCGTCAACGACGCGCAAGACTAACCAGCCATTCGTCCGCACCCGTCAAATTAAGCGCCAAACCCCGCGCCAAAACCGCCCACGCTGGTGGACAATAACGCCTACCAAAACAATCAACTTTGCACGGGAGTCCAGCATGAAATACGACTTTAGCTCGCTAATCGATCGCCACGGCATGGACTCCATCGCCGTTGACTCCTGGGGCGAGATCCCCGGTATGGCTCCGAACGCACCCGACGAGGGCTTCGACCGCATTCCCATGTGGGTGGCCGACATGAATTTTGCCACGGTGCCCACGGTCCAGGAGCACATCATTCAGCGCGCTCAGCATCCCATGTTTGGCTACTTTAACCCGCGCTCCGAGTATTTCGACCGCATCATCGAATGGCAGAGCCGCCGCAATGGCGTCGAGGGTCTGCGCCCTGAACATATCGGCTACGAAAACGGCGTGCTGGGCGGTGTCGTGTCGACGCTGCGTGCGTATGTTCAGCCAGGCGATGCTGTGCTGGTCCACAGCCCTACCTACATCGGCTTTACCAAGTCCATTGAGGCTGCGGGCTATCGTATTGTCCACAGCCCGCTTAAGCTCGACGACCAGGGCGTGTGGCGTATGGACTTTGAGGACATGGAGCACAAGCTCGCCCAAAACCACATCCATGCCGCGGTGTTCTGCTCGCCGCACAATCCCTGCGGCCGCGTATGGGAGCGCGACGAGATTGAGCGCGCCATGGACATCTATTGCCAGCACGATTGCGTGGTGATCTCGGACGAGATTTGGTCCGATATCATTCTGCCGGGTCACAAGCATATTCCGACGCAGTCGGTGAGCGAGGATGCCCGCATGCGCACGGTTGCCCTCTATGCGCCGAGCAAGACGTTTAACCTGGCGGGCCTTGTCGGCAGCTACCACATTGTCTACAACGAGACGCTGCGTGACCGCATCTGCGCCGTGTCCAACAAGACCCACTACAACGAGATGAACGTCCTCTCCATGCATGCGCTTATCGGTGCCTACCAGCCGCAGGGCTATGAGTGGGTGGACGAGCTCAATCAGGTGCTTGCCGGCAATATCGAGTACTTCTGCAATTACGTGGACGAGCATTTTGAGGGCGTGTCCTATTCGCGTCCGCAGGGTACGTACATGGTGTTTCTGGACTGCACCGAGTGGTGCCGAGAGCATGGCCGCGATATTCAGTGGTTGCTCGATGAGGGGGCACGCGTGGGCGTGGGGTATCAGGACGGCCGCCCGTTCCACGGACCCTGCCACATTCGCGTGAATCTGGCGCTGCCGCTTTCGCGCGTAAGGGAGGCGTGCGACCGCCTGGACCGCTACGTTTTTAATGCACGGTAAGTGAGCACTGCATGCGGGGCCTTCTGCCAAGTCGGCTGGAAGGTCCCACACGGTAAAGCGCCTGTAACAATTGGGCACTCGTGTGGTTTTGTTTGCTATTATCTTTAACCATTTAAGTCTGTAAACAGGATCGTATGGAGCTCGATGAAAAGATCCTGTCGCTCGGTTGCCATTTCGTTGTTTGTTGCGCTTGCAGTGGCGAGCGTCTTTGTCGTAGCGATAGCTGGCTGCTCCGGGTCGAATGACGGAGCCTCGACGTCTGCATTAGAAGGTCTGGACGCCTCGCAAGTCAAAGACGACGACCTTAAGACGCTCAACGTCGGAAGCGACCTCTATCCACCGTTTGTGTATACCGACGAGTACGGCGATATCGTTGGCCTGGATGTCGAGATATTGACCGAGGCTTTGGCCCGCATTGGTTACAAGCCAAAATACCAGCTGATCGATTGGGAAAAGAAGAAAGAGCTGCTGGCGAGCGGCGAACTCGATTGCGTCATGGGTAGCTTTAGCATGACGGGTCGCGAAAACGAGTATCGTTGGGCCGGCCCGTACCTCGCGAGCCGCCAGGTGGTCGCGGTCGATTCCCAGAGCGATATCTACACGCTTGCCGATCTTGAGGATAAGATCGTGGCGGTTCAGTCCACCACCAAGCCCGAGGACATTTTGCTCAATCGCACAAATGAAAACGTTCCGCAGATCAAGGAGCTCTACAGCTTTTCGGACGGTTCATATCTGAACCCGGCGCTCGTCGAGGGCTTGGTCGACGCTATCGCCGCGCATGAGTCCTCGTTCCTCACCTACGAAAAAGACTATGGTGTGACATATCGCATTTTGGATGAGCCGCTGCTAAAGGTTGGTTTGGGCACCGCTTTCGATATCAACGATACGCGCGGCATCGACGTCAAGCTCACTCATGCCTACCAAGAAATGCTTGCCGATGGCACCATGGAACGCCTAGTGTCAAAGTACTTTGATGACCCTTCGCCATTTTTGAATGTGGAGGGCCTGTCATGATCGATGCGCCCGACCACGCCGCTCAGGAGCGGACCAATCGTTCGGCAGGGGCATGGCTCCTTGTCGCTCTGCTGGGGATAGCGCTCTCGGTTGCTGCCGGCATGATGAGCTACGGTTACATGACGGCCCAGGCCGAGCAGCGCTTTGCCGACGTTGTCGATTACGTGGCGACGCAGAGCCTTTCCTACGATGCATTCAACAGCGCCTATACGACCAAAAACCTGATTCGCGTTATGGAGATTGCCGGAGAGGCTGCCCGCGATATGGAGCGCGACGGTTCGGTGGATAACGCCACGCTGGAGCAATATGCCGACCAGTTCAACGTGAGCGCACTGATCGTGACGGACGCATCGGGCAATTTGGTGTCCGAGTCCTCGACCGATGGCGTGGGCTACGAGTCGCTTACTACGTATCTCAAAGAATCACCCGTGCTGGAGGTGGCAACCCATCCGATTAAGTCCTATACCGCCCGCATCACGCTTGCGGATGATTCGGTTGCAGACATTGGTTGCGTGGCTCGGCAGGATGGCGAGGGCATCGTTATCGCGGTAAGGCATCAGAGCGCGAAGGCGGTTGCAAGCAATACGCTCAAACTGCAGAGTTTGCTCGAAGGCTATGAAACCATCGATAGCGGCAATATCGTGATTGAAAGCGACGGCAAGGTCGTTGCGACCAATGCCGTTGAACCCACCATATTGGGCGTATTCGATCTGCCTGCGACGGATGTCTTCATTGTCGATGGTATTAAGGATCGATGCCTGACTGGTAAGGTCAAATTGATTAACGCCGACGGCGAGTGGTATTTGGGTACATTTGGAAAAGCGCACAAATTCTATGTGTACACCTATGCCTCGGCGCGGCATTACTTCGAGATCGTCGCCGCCGTTGTCGCCTGCGTGCTGGCGCTCTACAGCGGTTTTATAGCCGTTGTTGTGATGGTGCGTCGCCGCGCTGATCGCCGACGTTTGACGGACTTGCTGCAGCAGGAGCGCGACTATGGCGACAAGCTGGCAAAGGCGGCGCGTGAGGCCTCGTCTGCCAATTCGGCAAAGACAGAGTTTCTGCGTCGCATGAGCCACGATCTGCGCACGCCCATCAACGGCATTCGCGGCATGGTCGAGGTTGGCGATGCCAATGCGGACGATTTGCAAAAGCAGACTGAGTGCCGCTCGAAAATCTGGACGGCATCGGGACTGCTGCTCGACCTTGCCAACGAGGCACTCGATATGAGTCGCCTGGAGAGCGGGCAGGTCGACCTGAACCTCGTACCCACAAATTTGGTGGCCCTCAATCGCGAGGTGTGCGATATTCTGGAGCGCCAGGCCGAGGAGCGTCTGGTTACAATTATTTGTGACCAACGAACCCTTGTTCATCCCTATGCGCGGGTGAGCGTGACGCACCTCAAGCGCTTGTTGCTCAATATTGCCGGCAATGCCGTCAAGTACAACCGCCAGGGCGGCTATGTTCGCCTGGTGTGCCGCGAGGTGGAGCCAACGGATGGCGTCCCCGTCTATGAATACACGATCGCCGACAACGGTATTGGCATGAGCGAGGAGTTCCAACAGCACCTCTACGAGCCGTTTTGCCGCGAGGAGCAGCGGGTGGAAGGTGCTTCGTCGGGAACTGGCCTGGGCGCGCCTATCGCAAAACAGCTGGTCGAGCTTATGGGCGGAACCATGAGCTTTACGAGCGTCTTGGGGCAGGGGACGACGTTTACCATCCGCCTGCCGTTCGAGAAATGCAAGCGCTCCGAGATTCCTCGGGCAATGCGCGCGGATGCGGGCGATGGCGATGCGCTCCAGGGCTTGCGCGTTTTGCTCGTAGAGGATAACGATCTGAATGCCGAGATCGCGCAGTTTACGCTCGGCCGTGCCGGTGCCGTCGTGACGCATGCTAAGGACGGCGAGTCTGCCGTCGAGATGTTTGCCGCGAGCGCACCGCACGAGTACGACGTGGTGTTGATGGACATCATGATGCCTGGCATCGATGGCCTTGAGGCCACGCGTCGAATTCGAGCGCTCGATCGCGAGGATGCCGCGACCACGCCGATTATCGCTGTGAGTGCCAACGCCTTTGCCGACGACCGCAGGCTTTCGCGTGAGGCGGGCATGAACGCGCACTTGAGCAAGCCTGTGAGCTCGCAAGAGCTCGTCGAGGCGCTAGCACACATCGCCGCCGCTTCATAAGCATATGGCCCGGTTCCAAGGTGGGTTGGAACCGGGCCATATTGTTATTGATGAGGTCTGCTCTTGAAGCTTACTTTTCCTGAATCTGCTTGCCGCAAAGATGCTCAATCGTAATCTCGTAGAGCTGGACGCCCTTAATGTCCTTGGCGATTTCCTCTTCGACTTCTTCGGCAGAAGGGTAGTACTTAAGCGCGAGCTGGCGGACTTTATCCTCGATAAACGCGGGGGTGTCATTCGCCAGGCGACAGCGGCCAAAGACCACGGTACTCATAACGTAGGGAGCCCAGTCACCGTCCTTGTACCACTCGTTGCCGTAAACGGTAAAGCAGACCTTGTCATCGCGCTTGAGTGCGTCGACCTTGTGGCCAGCCTTGGCGCCATGGAAATAAATCTTGTCGTGTTCGGTGTCAAAGAAGTAGTTGACGGGAATGGCGTACGGGTAGCCATCGTCGCCGTTGACGGCAAAGACGCCGCGCTTGCAGGTGGCGAGCAGCTCGCGCGCTTCCTCGTCAGTGATGGCGCGTTTCTTTCGACGTAAGGGCCTAAACATCGTTGGCTTCCTTTCTGGTCGTGCGTGGTGGTTGAGCACAAACTATAGCGAAACGGATCCGTTTTTCTTGATGCGGGCGAGTATGTTTTTGAGCTTGTTAAAGTCGAGCGGTTTGGACAGATGGGCGTTCATGCCGGCGTCGTGTGCCGCCTTGGCGTCTTCGGCAAAGGCGTTGGCGGTGAGCGCGATGATGGGGATATCGGCTGCATCGACCTTCTCGCTCAGGCGAATCGCGCGGGTTGCCTCGTAGCCGTCCATGCCCGGCATCATAATGTCCATCAGAATCGCATCGAAGCTGCCGGCGGGACGGCCAACGTATAGGTCGACCGCTTCGTTGCCATCGGCGGCGCGAGTTACGACAATGCCTTCGCTTTCGAGCAGCGCCTGGGCAATCTCGGCATTGAGCTCGTTATCTTCTGCCAAAAGAACGTTCATGCCGGCAAGCGAGCAGCTGTCTGCTTGCTCGTCCGCGCGCTCTCTTGCCTGAGGGTCTTTGTCGATATCGAGCGGAATCTGGACGTTGAACGTACTCCCCACGCCAACCTCACTCGAAATCTCAATCGTGCCGCCCATCAGTTCAATAAGCGACTTGACGATTGGCATGCCCATGCCGGTTCCTTGGAACTTGCTGCGCACATCGTCACCTTCTTGGGCAAACGGTTCATAGATATGCTTTAAAAACTTGGGAGTCATACCAATGCCGGTATCCGAAACGCTAAAGCAAAAGAGAGCGCGCCCGTTATCGAGTGGCTTGGTCTTTGAGCTAAAGGTGACGGAGCCGCCGTGCTTGTTGTACTTAATGCTGTTGTCTAACAGGTTGATCATGATCTGTCGGATATGGGTGGGACTGCCGACCATGTATGGCCCCGTGGCGTACGGCAGACTATTGTCCTGCATTGTGATGCCGTTACTGGACGCGCGGAGCTTGCACAGCACCAGCGTATCGTCACAGAGCTCTTTGAGGTTAAAAGGCACATGTTCCAGTGTTAGCTTGCGGTCTTCGATCTTGCCCATCTCGAGGATGTCGTTGATTAGCGAGAGCAGGTGATTGGCGGCAACGCGCGCCTTGGCACGGCTCTCGCGGGCGACCTGGATATCGCCTTCCTTCAATTCCTCGATCTCGATAAGGCCCAGGATGCCGTTGAGCGGCGTACGGATGTCGTGGCTCATGCGCGTGAGGAATGCTGTCTTAGCGGCGTTGGCAGCATCGGCTTTTTTGCGCTCGGTCCGAGCGCGTACGAGCGCCCAGATGAGCAGGACGATGCCGACCGACAACACACCGATGAGGGCAGCTGCAACGGCGGCACGGTTGCGATAAAGGAATTGAAGGGTGTTGGATTCCTGGGCCGTGTACGACGTGGAGGAGTAATTGCTTGCGGAGAGCGATTCTCCGGCATTGATGATGCCCTTGTTGATGATTCCCAGCAGCTCGGGCCTTCCGCGCGAAATCCAGCACGAGAGCTCGCAGGTGTCAGGGAGCTCGGCCGTCTCGCAGTTCTCGAGATCATAACGGTCGCCGATGGTTTTTACGCGTGAACTGGGGGCGAGGATGCAGTGCACCGTTCCCTTCCTGAGGGCGTCGAACGCTTCATCGTCGGATTGGCATTCGGTCACGGTCGCTGTGGGGAACAGACTTTCGAGTACATTTCGGTTGATAAACGATGATTTGGTACAGGCGATGTTCTGAAGGTCTTTGTTCAGGTTGCTTCCGGTGTGGATGGCGGTGAGGGACACGGTTCCCAACGATACCGACTGCACAACGCCTGATTGCTCGGCAAACCAGTAATCTCGGTATACCGGCAGCGCAGCGTCGATGCTTCCCTTTGACAGGGCCTTTGACATCATCTTGTAGCTATCAAAGGCGACGGTTTTGACCGTAATGCCAAATTTATCGTGCAACGTCGTCGCAAGCGATGCGAGCGAACCTTCCATTTTGCCGTCTTCGTCTTCGTTGCAATAGGGGAGTTTGCCCGTAATGTAGCCAAGCGTGATTGTGTTGTCATTTGCTTTGAGCCAGGAACGTTCGGGGCCGTTGAGCGATGATGAACCGCTGTTTTGGGCCGAGTAGTTAGATTTGACTTCGTCGATATAGCGTGGGTTGACGCGGGCGATTGCCGACATGGCGGCATTGATGTCGTCCATCAGGTCGGGGCGGCTTTTGGGGACGGCAAAATAGTAATCACTCGAGCCAACGTAGAACATGGGGGAGGCATCGGGCGACGAAATGGTGTCGTTCATGATGACGGCATCGACTTCGTCGTTTGCGAGTGCGTCAAAGAGCATGGATCCCCCGTCATACTCCCTGTATGTGCAGGTAATGCCTTCGTTGGCGAGCCACTGCTGGCCAACGAAGGTTTGCATAACGTCGGGGTTGTAGCCGATGGTAAGGCCTTGGAGCGCTTGGGGGTCACCCTTGGTCAGGTCGTAGCGATCGGGCTTGGCGTAGATGTAGTAGCGCTCGGTGCCCTCGGGGTTCGAGGAAAAGAGCAGCTTTTGGGCGCGTTCCTCGGAATAGGAGATGTTGGGCATGAGGTCGATTTCGCCCGTCTCGAGCATGTCCATAAGCTCGGTGAAGGTGCCGGAGACGTATTCGTACCGCCAGCCGGGCGTGTAGTACGACAGGGTCTGGAGGTACTCGTAACCCCATCCCGAGAGACGCTCGCCGGGGGTGCCGTTCTGGAAGCCCTCGTTGTTGACGAGCCAGCCGACGCGGACCGTTTTGACTTGCTGACTAGAGTCATCGGCAAAAGCCTGGACAGGCGCGATAGAACTTAGTACGGCAAGCGCGGCAAGCACAATGGCCAGAGCGCGATATATAACTGAACGAAGGACAGTGGCAGCTCTCACATGCATTCCTAACGAATCGAGACATTACCGCATAAGGATACCAGCTCAACCTGCCCAGTCGGCAGCTGCACCGCTAAACGCTCCCGCCCGGCAGTCATTGGGGACGTTCTTAAACGACTAGTCATTGGGGACGTTCTTGTTTGACTAGTCATTTAAGAACGTCCCCAATGACTAGTTTCGTTTGCGGGGGAGGCGTGGGACAATACCGAGCGAACGTGATTGGGCGTCTGGGAAAAGGGGTCGCGATGAACAAGTTGAGGACGCTTGCCGACGTGTTGCGCCAGGCTGGCTTTGCGCGCATCACGGGCCTGTTTCTTATCTTCTATCTGCTGTGCTCGACGGCCGTTTGGCTGTCCGAGCCCACGACCCTCACGTTTGGCGATGGCCTGTGGTTTAGCTTTGAGACGGTCTCGACCATCGGCTTTGGTGACATTCCGGCCGAGACACCGGTTGCCCGCGCCATTACCGTCATTCTGAGCGTCATCAGCATCTTCTACATCGCCATGCTCACGGGCGTGGCGGTGAACTACTGCAATACGCTTATCAAGATGCGTCAAAAGGACACCATGGCACGCTTTATGGATGATCTGGAGCATTTGGAAGAGCTCGATCACGACGAGCTTGCCGATCTTTCGCGTCGCGTGCGCGAGTATCGTCGACGCCAGCGCTAAGACGAACGTCGTGCGCCACAACAGGGGGGCCAAATATGAACATCACCGTGTACCTGGGTGCCAACACTGGCAATGACCCAGCGTTTCTGCCCGCGGTGCAGGAGCTGGGCAACTGGATTGGCGCCAACGGACACGCGCTGGTATACGGCGGGTCCAAATCGGGCCTGATGGGCGCGCTCGCCGATAGCGTGCTCGATGCTGGCGGACGTGTGACGGGTGTTGAGCCGAGCTTTTTTATCGAGGCTGAGTTTCAACATGACGGTATCGACGACCTCATAGTGACGAGTGATATGGCGGAGCGCAAGGCCAAGATGATTGAGCTCGGCGATGCGTTCATCGCCTTTCCCGGTGGGACGGGCACGCTCGAGGAGATTGCCGAGGTCATGTCCGCGGTGTCGTTGGGGCACCTGAGTGCTCCATGCATCCTGTATAACCTGGACGGTTACTACAACGACCTCAAGGCGCTGCTCGAGCACATGATTGATAAGGGCCTATCGAGCCCGCGGCGCCAGCACGGCATCTACTTTGCCGACGATTTGCGCGAGATTGCCTCGATTATCAACGGATAAGTCTTGAGCCTGCCCCACTATGGCTCCCAATGGTGCCGTTCGCGGCGTGGATGGTTAGCTCGTTCGGGCAACGCTCGCTCTACAATAAAACGTATCTATGTCGACTTTGACCGCGGGAGGACCCGATGGATAACCTTGCCAAACCCACAAACCGCGCGCTGTTTTTAGTTAGCGTTGCCGTGACCGGTGCGTTCGCAGGTGCCGCGGTCTGGCTGTTCTTTTTTGCGATGGAGCACGGTATCGACTATCTATGGACCGAGATTCCGCACGCGCTGGGCGTCTCTTCGCCCGAGCTTGCCAGCGGCCCGTTTGGCTTTTTGCCGTACCCGTTTTTTGTCTGCCTGCTGGGCGGCCTGTTAATCGGTCTGTACGAAAAGATGACAGGCACCAAGACCGATGACCTCAACCAGGTGATGGCTAAGGTTAAGCAAGACGGGCGCTACCCGTACGACAACCTGGGCAAGCTTTCGCTCGCGGCATTGCTGCCGCTGCTGTTTGGCGGAAGCATTGGACCGGAGGCCGGCCTGACCGGCGTTATCGCTGGTCTGTGCAGCTGGGTCGGCGACCGCATGCGTCGCTTTGGCGCCGAGTTTAGGGAGCTTACGCTGTTGGGCACTCAGGCCGCGCTGACGGCGCTCTTTACCGCGCCCGTCTTTGGCTTTGTGGCACCGCTTGCCGGTAGCGCCGACGACCAGGGCGAAGACGCCGACGATGAGTCCGTGTCCGGCGAGATCACCATCAAGCTGCCCAAGGCGCAAAAGACGGTGGTCTACGGCATTGCGATTGCCGGCGGTCTGGGCACTTACCTGCTGCTTGGCCAGCTTGTGGGCGGCGGCATGGGCATGCCCAGGTTCGAGTCCGCCGAGGTAGGCAACCTGGAACTTACCTGGCTCATTCCGCTGGCGTTGGTTGGCACCGTTTGCGGCTGGCTGTACTTTGTCTCTGAGCATGCAAGCGAGGCACTGTCCCATGCAATAGGGGAGCGTCCTGTCGTCAAGGCCATGCTAGCCGGTCTGGCGCTCGCCATCTGTGGCACGGTCCTGCCCTACACCATGTTTGCCGGCGAGACCCAGGCCGACGTGCTCATGGAAACCTATCTGACCATTCCCGCCGGCGTGCTTATCGCGACCGGTCTTGTCAAGGCCATGCTGACCCCCGCCCTCATCAACCTTGGTTGGCGCGGCGGCCACTTCTTCCCGGTTATCTTCTCGGGCGTAAGCCTGGGCTACGGCCTTGCCATCATCACCGGCGCCGATCCGGTCTTTTGCGTCGCCGTCTGCACGGCATCGACGATGGGTGCGGTCATGCGTCAGCCGGTCATGGTCGTGGGCCTGCTGCTCATGTGCTTCCCGCTCAAAGGCATCGTCTGTATGATCATCGCCGCCGTCATCGCCGCCGGCATTCCGCTGCCCAAGTCGCTGCGCAAGTAGCACGGTGGCGCACGGTCGATACAAGCACCCTAGGCCCGGTGTGGCGCTGTGTCATGGATTTGCGAGCGCCTAGATCTCGCTCGGAATCGGCGCTATTTCCAAACCGCGAGCGCGGCGGTGCCCAGTACGATGAGGGCGAGACCTATAGCGCTGCGTCGCGAGACTTTTTCGTTGAATGCCAGGCGCGCAAATAGTACCGATACGACAATCGATAGTTTGTCGATCTGCACCACGACGCTCACCTGGCCTGTGGCGATGGCGTAGTAGTATAGCAGCCACGATGCGCCAGTCGCAATGCCCGATGCCGCGAGAAATACGAGTTCATAGCGGTCTACGTGCACGGCTTGGCCCATCTTGCCTTTAGCTGCCACGATTGCCCATGCCATAACCAGTACCACACAGGTACGGATTGCCGTGGCCAGGCTGGATTCGACGCCTTCGATGCCAGCCTTGGCAAGGATGGACGTGAGCGCCGCGAACACGGCGGCGCCGAGGGCGTAAGCGAGCCAGGTCCGGTCTTGCTGCTGCTCGGGTCCGGCAGACTGCTTCTTCTCGATCATTAAAAACGTGCCGAGGGTGATGACAGCGGTTCCCACGAGCTTAACCGCAAGGTTGCTCGTCTCGCCAAAAAGTACGATGGCGATCAGTGCGGCGAGTACGGTGCTCATCTTGTCGACCGGTACGACCTTATTGACGTCTCCGATGCCCAACGCCTTAAAGTAACAGATCCACGAAGCACCGGTAGCGAGTCCCGAGAGGACGAGAAAGAGCCAGGATCTGGGTTCGATGCTGCCGATGGTTCCAATGGATCCAGAAATGCCCGCCATTGCCCAGGCGAAAACGAGCACCACGCAGGTGCGAATGGCCGTCGCGACATCGGAGTCGGTCTGCTTGATGCCGCATTTGGCCAGGATAGATGTGATGCCGGCAAAGAAAGCCGACACAAATGCTGCTGCGACCCACGACACGGGTGAAATGCCTCCCCAAAGAACGACCGCGCCAGATTTACGGCGCTCGTCCGATGATACCGTCCCGCCATGAAGCTTTGATATCGCTGTGGTGAGACAGGGGCCATAGTTCGAGAGGGCATTTGGTTAAGGCTCGAATCGAAGGTGAATGGTTTTCCGCGAAGTGAACGAGTAAATCTGGACCCCTGGAACATGCACACTTTTTTCGAACAAAACTGCAGGATTCTTAGACAAAAACCGCAGGAATTGAGTCCTTAAAAATGTCGATGCTACAGGGCACTGTTTTTACTCGTTCACTTCTCGGAAAAGTATTCACCTTCGATATGCTGACGGTGTCTTTTTGGTTGCCAAGAACTAGACGGCCTGCTGTGAGGGGCGGTGGTGACGCTATGCCGCCTTGTTTCATTGAAAAAATAAGCGGGGTACCACCTAAGCTTTTTTAGCTGTCGATTACAGGTCGCGTACTCGATAAACCTTGGTGCTGACGGTGCAGCTGATTGCACATAGCGCGAGGGCCAGCACGGCAATTCCTGCGCACAGACAGCCCAGAACGGCGGGATCGGGATTTGCTCCGGCAATCGACATGAGCCAGTTGCTGATGGGGTTGGAGGAGCTCAGCGTGGCCATTGTGCCGCAACCAAGCAGGGCAAACAGGCCAACGGATAGGCGCAGCGCCTCCATGTGTCCAAATCGAAAGAACAGCGGCTGCGCCAAAAACACCATCATGAGGGAGATGAGCATCGATGCCGCCGAGGCCATTGCGGTCTCAAAGACGGCCTGTCCCGTCGAGGGGATGCCCGCGCTGTTGAAAAGCGGGATGGAGACGATGCTCAGAAGCGCGGCGGCGCAGGCCATGATGGCCGAGAAGACAACGATGCACAGGTAGCGTGCGCAGATGATGTCTTTGCGCGAGAAGGGCAACGTTGCTCGATAACGCTCCCAGCCGTTTTGGTTATCGTAGCCAGCTAGCGAGTTCATGATTATGATGGGCGACATTGCGCTGACCGCACAGGCGCCGGCGCTCATGCCGGAATCGACATCCGACGCGTTGGCAAGGGTCAGCACGACAAACATGAACAGGCCGACGCCTGCAATGCTCGGGATAAGCGAGCGAGCGATGGCGAGCTCGGACATAAAGGCGCGTTTCATTTCGAAGCTCCTTTCAGCATGAGGCGAAGATAGTCATCAATGGTTGCCCGATCGCTGGGAATCTCGGGGAAGGCCTCGAGCGTTTCGCGACGGTTGGGCACGAGCACGTCCACGCTATAGGCGTGGTGGACGGCACGGGCGCCTTCGACGCAAGCCATAAGCTCGGCGGCCTGTGCTTGGGTGCAGTGGGCGATGCCGGCTCGGTCGGTAATGTCCTCGCGCGGCAGGTCAAAAATAATCGAGCCGTTATCGATGCAGATGACGCGGTCGGCGGCGCGATCGAGGTCGGACGTAATGTGGCTCGAGAGCAGCACGCTGTGCTGACCGTCGGCGACAAAGGCAAGCAGCTCATCGAGCAGTTCCTCGCGTGCCATGGGATCGAGGCCTGCGGTGGCTTCGTCCAAAACGAGCAGTTTGGCATTGTGGCTGAGTGCACAGGCAAGCTGCAGTTTCATGCCCATGCCGCGGGAGAGGTCCTTGACTTTTGTCTTAGGATCGAGGCCAAATCGGTTGATGAATCCGGCGAACGTTTCGCGGTCCCACGTGGGGTACGCCGGGCCTACGAGCGACTCGATCTGGCCCACCTTGAGCGTGGAGGGGAAGGGGCACGTGTCCAGGACAAGACCGACGCGGGAGCGTAGATGGCGCTGCGCCTCATCGGGCGCGTCGGCGCCACAGCGCTGCCCAAACAGGTGCACCTCGCCGGCATCGAGCTTTATAAGCCCGAGCGCGGCTCGAATCGTCGTGGTTTTGCCGGCGCCGTTTGCGCCCACAAAGCCAACAATCTGGCCGGGTTCCACGGCAAGCGTGACGTCGCGCAGCGAAAAGCGGTCGCTCACACGGCGTGAGATACCTTTGAGTTCTAAAAGGTTTTGCATGGCATAGCCTTTCTTGCAGATGGCTACTGCATAGTTTCGGGGGCTACCAGGTCGAGCATCTCGTGCAGCTTGTCGCGCGTGACGCCCAGGGTTTCGGCTTGGCTCGCCGCTTTCGCAAGTAGCTCTTCGATATGGCAGAGCTGGTTTTCGCGCAAGAGTTCCTGGTTGCCCTCGGCGACAAAGCAGCCCTTGCCCTGCACGGTGCAGATAAACCCGAGTTGCTCTAGGTCGGCGTAGGCGCGCTTGGTGGTGATGACACTCACGCCAAGATCGCTCGCGAGTGCACGGATGCTGGGGAGTTTGGCTCCCGCAGCGAGTGTGCCCGAAAGGATCTGAGCTTTGACCTGCGAGGCTATTTGCTCGTAGATGGGCTTGTCGCTCGAATTGGATAGGATGATGTCCACAGCGGCTCCTTAGCTGTTGGGCTACACGTGTATATAACCGGTAAGCACAGTATATATACACTATGCACAGTTACGCAAGAGGCAAATAGGGATTGTCCGTTCGTTCATCCATCTCAATCTGTAACATCTGGAACCGATTTGGACGGCTACCTGTTACAGATTGAGATTTTGCTGGCGGGCCCCACCTGGTTGTCTCAATCTGTAACAACTGGAGAAGATTTTGGCTGCTAGATGTTACAGATCGAGACATTGGGCACCCGTCTATCCTTATATCTCAATCTGTAACAGATGGACCCGTTTTGAGTGGCTAGATGTTACAGACCGGGATCTTTCTGGGACGCCCACCTGGTTGTCTCAATCTGTAACAGGTAGAGGTTCAAAAACCGTCTAGATGTTACAGATCGAGACAAACTGCTGCGGCGTGCCGCCATCGACTGCTACCCCATGCCCTAACTGATGAATTTGTCCTGATAGGTGCCCTAAAGCGGGATTTCGCGGCTACAATAGTGCGGTTACAACGACGTAATGCACTCAATGCAAGAAAGGATCCGCATGGCAAGCCTGTCGGATGAAATCTCGTCGCGCCGCACATTCGCGATCATCAGCCACCCGGACGCCGGTAAGACCACACTTACCGAGAAGCTGCTGCTCTATACCGGCAGCATTCAGACCGCCGGCTCGGTCAAGGGCAAGAGCTCGGCCAAGCATGCCGTCTCGGACTGGATGGACATCGAGAAGGAGCGCGGTATCTCCGTTACCTCCTCGGTGCTGCAGTTCACCTACAACGGCGCCTGCGTCAACATCCTCGATACACCCGGTCACCAGGATTTCTCGGAGGATACCTACCGTACCCTTATGGCCGCTGACGCCGCGGTCATGGTCATCGACGGCGCCAAGGGCGTCGAGGCCCAGACCAAAAAGCTCTTTAAGGTCTGTACGCTGCGCCACATTCCCATCTTCACCTTTGTGAACAAGCTCGACCACGAGGCTCGCGATCCGTTTGAGCTCATGGAAGAGATCGAGAATGTTCTGGGCATCAACACCTATCCCATGAACTGGCCGATCGGCAGCGGCCGCAACTTCCGCGGTGTGTTCGATCGTCAGACCCGTCGCGTTATCGCCTTTGAGGGCGATGGTCACGCCAACGCCACCAAGAAGGTCGCCGAGGTCGAGGCCGAGCTGGGCGACCCCGCCATGGACGAGCTTATTGGCGAAGAGAACCATAAGAACCTGATGGACGACATCGAGCTGCTCGATGGCGCCGGCGATGAGCTCGACTTGGATGCTGTGGCCTGCGGCAAGCTGAGCCCGGCGTTCTTTGGCTCGGCGCTCACCAACTTTGGCGTGGAGCCCTTCCTCAAGGAGTTCCTGCGCCTGGCCCCGACGCCGCGTGCCTATACCGATACGCTCATCGGCGAGCCGGTCGATCCCTGCCGCGACGACTTTAGCGGCTTTGTGTTTAAGATCCAGGCCAACATGGACAAGAACCACCGCGACCGCATCGCCTTTGTGCGCATTTGCTCGGGCAAGTTCGAGCGCGGCATGGACGCCTTCCACGTGCAGGGCAACCGCAAGCTCAAGCTTGCCACGGGCACGTCGATGATGGCCGACGACCGCGCCATTGTGGACGAGGCGTACGCGGGCGATATCGTGGGCCTGTTCGACCCGGGTATCTTTAGCATCGGCGATACCGTGTGCTCCGGCAAGCGCCACGTGCAGTATCCGCAGATCCCGACGTTTGCCCCCGAGATGTTCGCTCGCATTACGCAGGTCGACACGCTCAAGCGCAAGCAGTTCGTCAAGGGTATGGAGGAGCTTGCCCAAGAGGGTGCCATCCAGATCTTCCGCGAGCTGGGTGCCGGCATGGAGAGCGTCATCGTGGGCGTGGTCGGCGTGCTGCAGTTTGAGGTACTCGAGCGCCGCCTCAAGGCCGAGTACCGTGTTGAGGTTCGTCGCCAGCCGCTGCCCTATACGGACATTCGCTGGATCCAGAACGACCCCGACACCATCGATATCCCGGGCCTTTCGCTCACGCGCGACACACTGCGCGTCGAGGACATGCGCGGCGGTAAGCTGCTGCTGTTCACGAGTCCGTGGAACGTGGATTGGGCAACCGACCACAACCCCGGCCTTATCCTGTCGGAGTTTGGCAACGTGGCCTTTTAACGCATCGGCGCGGTGGCCCTGCGGGGCTGCCGCGCCGCTTGCTTGCCTGATGCCGTGTGAGCGGCTATCATACCCACCGTCGTCTCAAGACCGGGGCGTCCGAGCAGTTCGGGTCCGATATCCTGCTCGTTAAACCTAAAACCAAAGGAGTACATAATGATCAAGAAGGTCATGGAGGACTACAAGGTCCTGTTGCGGAGCATTCCCGCTGCAACGGTTTCGCTGTTTTTCGTGAGCGTCATCATGATGAACCTGCTGGCCAACAAAGAGCTTATCAGCCTGCCGTATCTGGCACTCGATTGCGGCTTTGTGGTGAGCTGGGTCTCGTTTTTGTGCCAGGACATGATCTGCAAGCGCTTTGGCGCCAAGGCATCCATCAAAATCTCTATCCTCGCGCTGCTGGTCAACCTGGCCGTGAGCCTGTGCTTTTGGGCATGCTCGCTCACGCCCGGCATGTGGGGCGCCTACTACGACACGGGCATGATCGAGGTCAACACCGCCCTTAACGCCACCATCGGCGGCACCTGGTACGTGGTGCTGGGCTCTTCGCTGGCCATGCTCGTCTCTGCCGTGGTTAACTCCACGCTCAACCAGTCGCTCGGCCGTATGCTCAAGAAGAATAACTTTGCGAGCTTTGCCTTCCGTTCTTATGTGTCCACGGGTGTTGGCCAGTTTATCGACAACCTGGTCTTTGCCATTGTGGTGAGCCACACGTTCTTTGGTTGGACCTGGGTGCAGGTCCTTATGTGCTCGCTGACGGGTGCCGTCGCCGAGCTGCTGTGCGAGGTTTTCCTGAGCCCCGTGGGCTACAAGGTCGTGCGCGGCTGGGAGCGCGAGAATGTGGGTTCCGAGTACCTCGAGCGCCACGCAACCGCCTAAGGAGCAAGTATGCGGGTTTTGATCACGGGCGCTTCGGGCGGTATCGGAGCCGCGTGCGTGCAGCGCTTTTTGGACGAGGGCCACGAGGTCGTTGGCTTTGATCTTTTGCCGGCGGCGATCGAAGACGAGCGCTACCGCCATCTGATTGTTGATGTACGCGAGCCTGACTCGTTTCCAGGTGACCTTGAACCCCAGGTGATCGTGAACGTTGCCGGTACGCAGGATTCGGCCGACGATATCGCCGCCAACCTGTGTGGCACCATCAACGTGACCGAGTGCTACGCCTTTGTGGGAGAGGGGCTTGCCGCCAAGCCGGCGCCGGCAATCAAATCCGTGGTCAATGTGGGGTCGGCGAGCGGACATACGGGATCGGAGTTTCCCGCCTATGCCGCCAGCAAGGGCGGCGTTATCGCCTACACCAAGAACCTTGCAAACCGCCTGGCGCCGCAGGCCATCGCCAACAGTGTGGACCCGGGTGGCGTTATCACGCCGCTCAACCGTTGCGTGATGGAAGACGAACACCTGTGGAGCCAGATTATGGAGCTCACGCCGCTTAAGCGCTGGGCCACTGCCCAAGAGATCGCCGAGTGGATCTACTTTGTGGGCGTGACCAACCGGTTTATGACCGGGCAGAGCCTGCTGATCGATGGCGGCGAGGCCGGCCGCACACAATTTATTTGGCCCGAGTAGGAAACGCGCCCGATGGAAAGCCGTCGGGCGCGTTTTTGATGTATCGATTTTTAGCCGAGGCAAGTCCAGTTGACGGGGGTCGAGCCGTGCTGTTCGAGTAGCCGATTGGCGGCGGAGAAGGGGCGCGACCCCATGAAGGCGGGGAGTTCTGCCGTGGCACGGTTGGCCGAAAGCGGCGAGGGGTGCGTAGATGCCAGGCAGAACTTGCCGGTTGCCTTGCCCGCACCAGTTGCGACGAGCTTGCCTTCGACCATCTGCTGGGCAAAGCGACCCCATGCTAAAAAGACGACCGACTGGGGCAGCTGGCAGCAGCGTTCGATAACGTAGTCGGTGAGCGTGCTCCAGCCCAGTTTGGCATGCGAGTTCGCGGCATGCTCGTGCACGGTGAGTGTGGTGTTGAGAAGCAGGACGCCCTGTTGTGCCCATGGCGTTAGATCTCCTGTGGCGGGAATGGGGCAACCCAGATCGGCTTGGAGTTCCTTATAGATGTTGCGCAGGCTTGGCGGCAACTTGGTTTGCGTCGCGGGGACCGAGAACGACAGCCCCATGGCCTGGTTGGGTCCGTGATAGGGGTCTTGACCCAAGATGACAACCTTGACCTGGTCGGCCGGCGTGTAGGCGAGGGCATTGAGGATGTCGTCTTGTGCCGGGTAGATGGTTTGCTCGGCACGCAAAAGGGCGATGCGCTCGAGCAGCTGGTTCGTAGTGTCACGTACCGGCTGTGGCGCATCGCCCAACCAAGTTGCTATGTTGCGGTCGCGGGTCGCGGCGTCCATGGGGCTCCTTTACGTCAGATGCTCTGTCGGTATCTATTGTAAAGGCGCATTGGTTGCCTTTACGCCACGGCTGTATGAAGAGTGGGGTCTACGAGACGTGCTCGGGCGCTCCTGCTATGCGAGCCTGTTCATGTGCGCGGAGGCGCGGAAGCACGACGGTTGCCACCATGACGCCGGTTAGGATGAGGGCGGCGCCAAAGAAGGCGATGGGGCTCAGGACCTCGCCGACCAGGAAAAACGAGAAGACAGCGGAGCAGACCGGCTCGAGCGAGAAGGCGAAGCCGGTGGTCTCGGCGGGCACGTGGGGCTGAACGAGCGTCTGGGTGATAAAGCCGTAGGCAGAGCAGATGAGTGCGAGCGCGACGACGACCACGATCTCGCTGGGCGTACTGGGAAGTGTGAAACCGCCAAAGACGCATGCGGCGATGCCCGAGAACAAGCCGCCGAAGCCCAGCTGCCAAACGCCCAAAGCCAGCGGGTCGACATCTTCGACAAAGCGCTTCGCCACAATGATATGGCCGGCATAGACAAAGGCGGAGAGCAGCATGATGATCGCGCCGGGATTCAGGCTGGTAAAGTCTGCGCCCGAGAGCAGCAACATACCGCAGGTGACGATGGCGGTGCCGACGAGCACTTTGCGCTCGGGGGCGCGACGCAGCAGGGCGGCGTTGGCAAACGGCACGATCACGACCGTCAGGCTCTGCAAAAAGCCGGCGGTGGAGGCGGAGGTGAGGCTGGAGCCCAGGCACATGCAGGTGAGCTCGGTTGCCATAATGGCGCCGATGATGGCGGCACGGACCATAAGGTCGCGGTTGATGCGCAACGCGTGCTTGTGGAAGAGCAGCAGGCAGACCACAAAGGCGATGATGCAGCGTAGCGCGACGATGCTCGTGGCGTTCATGCTGTCCATGCCGATCTTCATGAGGGGATAGGAAAAGCCCCATGCGACGGGAACGGAAAATGAGAGCGCGATTGCTTTTTTGCGATCCATGGGACTCCTTTTGTTACAGAACGGTTTCGTAAAAAGGATTCTGCTCCCAGATGTGGATGTAGTAAAGCGAATGTATCTTCAGTATGATTAAGAAATGCTAAAGTAGATGCGAAAAGCCCTGGCAAAACGTTTTACGGCTGCATTGACGTGGAGGTACGATGGCATCGCGGTATCAGATTGTTTGTATGGTGGTCGATTGCGGCAGTCTGAAACGTGCGGCGGACGAGCTGGGCTATACGCAAAGTGCGGTGAGCCAGGCCGTCAAGGCGCTCGAGCGTGAGCTGGGCACCACGCTTATCGAGCGCGGAAAGCAGGGCGTCTCGCTTACGCGCGACGGCAAGCAGTATCTGCCGTACCTGCGCCAGATTGTGACCGCCGAGGCCGAGCTCGAGGGCAAGCGCCAGGAGCTGCTGGGGCTTTCGTCGACAGATATTCGCATCGCGACGTTTACCAACGTGAGTCGTACCGTGCTGCCGCGCGTGATCCGCGATTTTGGTGCGCTGCACCCGGGCGTACGCTTCACCCTCAAGCAGGGCGATTACACGCGCAACGCTCAATGGGTGCACGATGGCGTGGTTGATTTTTGTTTTACGGCACGCGGATTTACCGCTGGGCTCGAGAAGCGCGTCGTCTATCACGACGAGTTGGTGGCATTGTTGCCGGCCGCGCATCCGCTGGCGGCAAAGGAAAAGGTGACGCTCGCCGATCTGGCGTCCGAGCCGTTTGTGCTGCTGGATGAGGGCGAACAGAGCCTGGTGCTCGATGCATTTGCGGCGCATGGACTGTCGCCACACGTGACGAGCGAGGTAACCGACGACTACACCATCATGGCGATGGTGGAGGAGGGCCTAGGCGTGAGCATGCTCTACCGCCGTACTGTGGAGGGCATGCGGGCCGATATTCGCGTACGTCTTATCGTGCATGCCCCCTCGCGCGACGTGGTGGCCGCCTGGCGCAGCTGGGACACCATGCCCATCGCCACGAGGCGCTTTATCGACTATATGAGCTCGCATGTTGTCAATTAATGGCTGGTGTGGCGTTGAGTGCGGTGTTTAGCGGGCTGTCGCTTTGGCTTGGGTGGCGCGATAGGTGCGTGCCGGGTGGCAGAGTAGCACCGCCACGACCATAAAGAACGCCGTGGTGCCCAGGCTGATGGGGTAGACCATCATGATGTTCGCAAAGGTGCGGAAGTGCGGGAACACGCAGAACACCCAATAGAAGCGGATGCCGCAGACGCAGATCATGGTGATGAGGGCGGGCGTGAGCGAGATACCAAAGCCGCGCAGGTAGCCTGACATGTTTTCGTAGAACATGCTAAAGGCGTACGCCGGGAAGATTGAGCACACGCGGATATAGCCGATTGAGACGATGTTGGGATCGCTGTTGAACAGCGACAAAATCTCGCGCCCCAGGCCGACAATAACGATAATTGTGGTGAGCGCGACGATACCGCCTTCGACTAGGCAGACCTTGAGCGTCTTGGTGCAGCGGTCGATCTGGCGGGCACCGTGGTTTTGTCCCACAAAGGTGGTGCAAGCCTGGCTAAAGCTGTTGAGCAGGTTGTAGCACACGTACTCCAGGCTCATGGCGGCGCTCGATGCCGCCATGACCTCGGTGCCCAGGCTGTTGATGGCAGACTGGATGATGATGTTGGCGACGGCAAAGACAGCGCTCTGGATGCCGGCGGGCAGGCCGATCTTAACGATGCGCTTGAGGGCGACGGGGTCGATAGCCAAGTCGCGCGGGGTGACACGGACGACGGAGTCGGTCTTGAGTAGGCGGATAAAGAGCGTAGCGGCGCTGACGGTGTAAGCGATGGCGGTGGCGATGGCGACGCCCGCGACGCCCCAGTGGAGTACAGGGACAAAGATGAGGTCCAGGCCAATGTTGAGGACGGTGGACACGGCAAGCGCCTGCAGCGGCATGCGGGTGATGCCGACGGAGCGGAAGATCGCGGCCTCAAAGTTGTAAAGCAAGATTGAGGGCATGCTGAGCAAAAAGACGCGCAGGTAGAGCGAAGCGAGCGGCATGGTTTCGGCGGGAACGTTGAGCGCGGCGAGCATGGGCTCGGCAAAGATCTCGCCCAGCGCGATGACGACAAAGCCCACGAGCGCCATTAAAATCGAGGTATGGACGGCGCGTTTGACCATGTTCTGATCGTTGCGGCCGATAGCGTTGGCGATGACCACGTTGGAGCCAAGCGACATGCCAATAAACAGGTTGAGCATAAGGCTGGTAAGCGGAACATTGGAGCCGACCGCCGCCATGGCGAGGGTTCCCTGGTCGCCCGAGAAGTTACCGATGATGACCGTGGCGATGAGGTTCGACAGCTGCTCCAAGATGCTCGTGGCGGCCACGGGGAAGGCGAACAGGGGAATATTGCGCCACAGCGAGCCGGTGGTCATGTCAATGTGCTTAGATGCGGTGTCAGCCATACGCTCTCAATCTCTAACATGCTCTTTCGTGCTTATTTGCGCAGACGATGATACTCCTAATGCAACCATCCGGCACTTAGGGACGTACCTTTTCTGTCGACAGCTGGGGACACTCCTTATCTCTTCTAACTAGTCATTCAAGAACGTCCCCAATGACTAGGTGGGGAAGGCGTGCGACAATGGTGGGCGTTGTGTTGTTCGCGCTAAGGAGTTGCCATGTTGTTGTGTCCCGTTTGCCATGAGCCGTTGGTGGATGACGAACGCGGTGCTGCATGCGCGGGCGGGCATCGGTTTGACCGTGCGCGCGAGGGTTATCTGTACCTACTGCGCTCGTCCAAGAGCGGCGACTCCATGGGCGATCCCAAGTCGCAGGCGCGCAGTCGTCGCGACTTTCTAAACCGTGGCTACTATGCGCCGTTGCGCGATGCAATGGTCGAGCTCGTGCGCGAACGAGCTCAGCGGTGCGCGGCTACGTCGGACAAGCCGCTGGCCTTGCTCGATATTTGCTGCGGCGAGGGCTACTACACCAGCGCCATGGGCGCGGTGCCGGGCGTGGACGCTTACGGGTTCGACTTGGGCAAAGAGATGGTGCGCCTGGCCGCCAAGCGCGGCGATGCGACCTATTTTGTGGCCAATATGAAGGATATCCCCGTGGCCGATGGCGCCTTCGATATGGTGACCGAGCTCTTTGCTCCCTTTAACGAGCGCGAATTTGCCCGCGTGCTGGCGCCCGAGGGCTCGCTCTACACCGTGGTGCCGGGCGCCCGTCATCTCTTTGGGCTCAAGGAGGTGCTCTACGACACGCCGTACCTTAACGATGAGAAGCTGCCGCAGACCACCGAGCTCGAGTTGGTCGGAACGCAGCGGGTATCTGCGAATATTACGCTCCAGACGCAGGCCGACATCGAAGCGGTGTTCCAGATGACGCCGTACTACTATCGCACGCGCCCTGCCGACAAAGAGCGCCTGGCAAACTTGGACACCCTTCAAACCGACATCGACTTCATCATCGCCGAGTACCGCCACTAACCTACCAAAAAGGGACAGGTTTGTTTTGGTAGGTTTTGTCTGGGCAAACGTAAAGGGCCGACCGCGGAGATGCGCGATCGGCCCTTTTTAGTTGCTTGGCTGCAGAGCTTATGAGAAGCGAGCGCTTACAGGCGGTCCTTGTTCTCGGCCTTAACGGCGTGCGCCTGCTGAACAAAGAACAGGTCGTACACCACGATGACAAAGGCGACGATATTGACGGAGCTGCCGCCGAGCGCGGGAAGCGTGAGCGCGGCCTGGAGGAGCGTGGCTGCCGCGGCGACGATGCCGAGCTTAAACGCGCCATCCACCTGCGAAGGCTTGTTGGCGCCCTTGATACCCGCAACACCTGCGGCAAGGTCGACAAGGCCCTTAACAATCACCACAACAGCGGCGAGCGTGGCGTTCGATCCGTAAGCGGATCCAAAATTGCCGGTAACAATGCCGGCAATTCCGATGACGAGGCTGGCGATGCCCAGAACAAAATAAATCAGGGCAAGGATTTTGAGTGTCTTGCGAGCAGCGCTCATAGCTGGTCCTTTCGATGCGGGCGCGGAGAATCTGTCGCGCCCAGGTTACGGCACATATCGTGAAGCACATTGTAGTTCAACGGGACGATGCATGCGTTTGAAAGCGTCTCTTGCCTGTACGGTCCAACCTTTCAAAAAGGAAAGCTGGACGTAAGCCAAATCGATGGCAGCTCATGTGCGGCGCTGCGATGATGAGGCCGTAACAAGGAGCTGGTCTCAAGGAGGAGTCATGATGTACGGAGCAGGGCAAGTACGAGAGCCGCGGTCGCTGGGAAGGCGCATGAGCGATTCTGTGATCGCTGCCGTGTGCACGGGGTTGATGGCGGTGCTTTGCATTGGGATGCTGTGGGCCATGTCGCATGTGGGACAATAGCGGATGGTTGGGCGCTGGCATAAACGGCGCCCCGCGTATTCGTTTGTTTGTTAAGGAGTGTCCATGGGCGTCGTCGATCCCTTTTCTGTTGCTCGAGCCGCGGGGCTTGAGCTGATCGGGAAGTCCGAGGGCCTCACGCTCACCGACGGCACGATGGAGCTGTGTGCCGATTTTACCCGCATGCTGCCGCGGCTCAAGCGGGGCCGTCTGCAGCAAGAGCTGTTGGTAAAGGCTGCGCGCACAAAAGGCATCGAGCAACCATGGGCGATTGATGCCACGGCGGGCTTTGGCGAGGATTCGCTGCTGCTGGCGGCCGCGGGCTTTACCGTCGATCTGTATGAGCAGGATTGCGTGATCGCGGCGCTCCTCAAGGATGCTTTGGATCGCGCGGCAGATGAACCGGCGCTTGCGACAGCCGTGGCGCGCATGCGCTTGCATGCGGGCGAGGACAGCATTGCCGGCCTTCGCCATACAGCTGAGTTGATCGGGCGGGGCGAGCTTGCCGCTCCCGATGCGGTGTACCTGGACCCCATGTTTCCCGAGCGCACCAAGAGCGCGGCGGTGAAAAAGAAGTTCCAGCTGCTGCATCACTTGGAGCAGCCGTGCGCCGATGAGGAGGCACTGGTCCAGGCAGCGCTTGCGGTGCATCCGCGCAAAGTCGTTATCAAACGGCCGGTGAAGGGCCCGTTGCTCGCCGGCATAAAGCCGAGCTATCAACTTGCGGGCAAGGCCGTTCGTTACGATGTTTTGGTGCCGCCGCGCCCGTAGTTTGCGTGCGATGGCTGGCGCTCCGTCAGTGCCGTGCCGATGTGGCGCCTATTTCCAAGGGTGCGACGTTAGGTGCCATCCACCGCAGTATTCGCATTTGTAGCAGGCCAAACCACGCCGCCCGCGGTTTTCGCAGTCGGCCATAACTGCCTCGGCCTCGGCGCGTGTGTCGTAACGGTTTTTGCGTTCGCACGACTTGTAACGCCAGGCTTCATCGCGCTCGGCGTCCAGGGCGTCGCGGCGCTCGTCCTCGCGCGCAAACAGGTCGCTCATATCGCCGCCGGTAGCAGCGCCCAAAAACTCGCTTTTGGCCTTTGACCAGGCGGCTCGCTTTTTGCTTCCCATCTGCTTCGCGCCTCTCTCCAAACGCTGGTATCATTGCTCAACCAAAGTGATACCAATAAACGTGAGGTCGCCGCGTGATGATCAGAAAAACCCTCGATACCGACATTCCCGCCGTCATGGCCATCTATGACGCCGCCCGCGCCTTTATGCGCGCGCATGGCAACGCCACGCAGTGGCCCGAGGGCACGCCTTCGGCCGAGCAACTGGCTGCCGATATTGCCGCTGGTGGTAGTTACGTGTGTGAAGTCGACGGTCGCGTGGTTGCGACGTTTGCCTTTTTACCGGGTCCGGACGAGTGCTATGACGTAATTGAGGATGGTCAATGGCGTAGCGACACTCCGTACGCCGTGCTGCACCGTGTGGCGTCCGACGGCACCGTGCACGGTATCGCGGCTGCGATGTTTGCCTTTGCCAAGGAACGTATCGACCATCTGCGTATCGACACGCACCAAGACAACCTGCCTATGCAGGGCGCCATCGCCAAGGCCGGGTTTAAGCGCGCCGGTATCGTATATGTGTCGGACGGTACGCCGCGCGTCGCGTTTGATTGGCTGCGCGAGACATAAGAGCGGGGACGCGTATCAACAATTTGCACGAACGAAAATGGCCCCGGGTGGGGTCATTTTCGTTCGCTGCGCTGTTTTGCGAGCCGGCTTTCGCAAGGCGCGAACCTACGAAAATCGCCGCGCGGCAACGCGGGGCGATGAGCTCGGTCGGGGGATAGGGCCCGCTTCGCCCGCCGGCCCGTAAATTGTATCATCCAGTGTGGAGCGTGAGTGCCCGTTGCCGCGTGCGATGGGCTTGTAATAAGAGGAGAGCCATGTCGAAGCAAGCGGTCGTTGGAATCTTGGCGCATGTCGATGCCGGCAAGACCACGCTGGCCGAGGCCATGCTGTTCAACGCGGGTCGCATTCGCAAGCGCGGCCGCGTGGACGATGGCGATTCGCATCTGGATACGAACGAGATCGAGCGCGAACGTGGCATCACGATTTTCTCGTCGCAAGCCGTGCTCGACCATGGCGATACCCACGTCATGCTCGTGGATGCGCCGGGGCATGTCGATTTTTCTGCTGAGGCGGAGCGCACGCTACGCGCACTCGACTATGCGATTTTGGTTGTGGGTGCCAACGATGGCGTGCAAGGGCACACCGAAACCCTGTGGCGCCTGCTTGCGCGCTATGACATTCCGACATTCATCTATATCAACAAAATCGATTTGGAGAATCCCGGCCGCGATGCTTTGCTGGCACAACTTGGGCAACGTCTTTCCGAGGGCTGCCTGGATGCCAACGAACTGTTGGCGGGCGGCACCGTTCAGGAGGACGCTGCTGCGTTGGACGAGGCAGCACTCGAGGAGTTTCTTGAGGCGGGTGAGCTTTCGACTGCCACGCTGTCGCGCATGGTTGCCGAGCGCAAGCTCTTTCCCTGCTTTGCCGGCTCGGCGCTCAAGGACCAAGGCGTGGACGAGCTGCTGGATGGCATATGTGCGCTGATGCGCGAACAGGCATGGCGCCCGGAGTTTGCCGCGCGCGTCTACCGCGTGAGCCGCGGAGATCGCGGCGAGCGCTTGGCATGGGTTAAAGTGACCGGCGGCACGCTGCATGCCAAGCAGATGATTGACGGACGTTCCGGTGCCGAGGCATGGGAGCAGAAGATCGACCAGGTGCGTATCTATAACGGCGAGAAGTATGAGCTTGTCCAAGAAGTTGCTGCTGGCGGTATTTGTGCCGTGACGGGTCTTGCGCACGTTCGCCCAGGGGACGCCCTGGGTGCGGAGCCCGCGGGCGATGCGCCTGTCATTGCGCCGGTCCTTACCTATACGGTGCTTCCGGGCGAACATGATGTCCATACGGTGTTCAAAGCATTGACTGAGTTAGCGGACGAAGATCCCATGCTCGGCGTAAGCTGGAATACGCATCTTGAGCAGATTCATTTGCAGTTGATGGGCGCCGTGCAGCTCGAGGTCGTGCAGCGCGTGCTTGCCGATCGCTTTGGCCTTTCGGTTGCGTTTGAGTCTGGTGGCATTCTCTATAAGGAGACTATTTCGCAGCCGGTCGAGGGCGTGGGCCACTTTGAGCCACTGCGCCACTATGCCGAGGTGCATCTGCGCCTGGAGCCGTTGCCAGCGGGCTCGGGCGTGCAGTTTGGCACCGTGACCTCGACCGACGAGCTCGATCTTAACTGGCAGCGTCTGGCACTCACCAACGCCATGGAGCGCGATCACCTGGGCGTGCTGACCGGCTCGCCCATCACCGATGTGCGCATTACGCTCACGGGCGGCCGTGCGCATGCCAAACACACCGAGGGCGGCGATTTTCGCCAGGCCACGTACCGCGCGATTCGTCAGGGGCTCATGCAGGCGCGTGAGGCTGGCGCGGCGGTGCTGTTGGAGCCGTGGTACCACTTTGAGCTCGAGGTGCCGGGGGAGTGCGTGGGCCGGGCGCTCTCGGATGCCACGCGCATGGGCGCTGAGTACGAGCCGCCGGCGATGGCGGGCGATCGGGCAAAGCTTGTGGGTCGCGTGCCGGCATCCGAGGTGCAGGATTACGCGCTGGAGGTGGCCGCCTACACGAGCGGTCGCGGGCATCTGTACCTGGAGTTCGCCGGCTATGCGGCTTGCCATGATGCCGAGCGCGTCATCGAGACGGCCGCCTATGGGCCCGAGGCCGATCTGCCCAACACGCCCGACTCGGTCTTTTGCTCTCACGGCGCTGGTTACACGGTCAAATGGTACGACGTACCCGCCGCGGTGCACGTAAAGATCGATCCCGCCACCTTCCGCCCCTGGCGAGCAGCAGACGCCGAGTTTTTCGGCCACATGTGACAAAGGGACAGCTCCTTTGTCACATGCTGATGGTATAACTTGGTATAAGTTGGTATAACTGTTACCAGGGTTTACCGATCCGAGGAGGCCGACATGAATCCAAATCCCTTTAAGCCAACGGCAGGCAAGCGGCCTCCGATGCTCATCGGTCGAGAGTCGGTCATCGAAGATTTTGAGGAAGGACTCGACAACGGCGCCGGAGCGCCGGGTAGGCTCATGCTCATTACGGGAAACCGCGGCTGCGGCAAAACGGTTCTCCTGCGGGAGCTGCAACGTCTAGCCAGCGAGCGCGGATGGGCGGTTATCTCCGATTCCGCTTCGCTTGGCTTATGCGACCGCTTAGCCGACGCGCTTCGCTCGAATAAACCCGTTGTGACGTCAATGGAGTTCGGGCCGTCGTTTGGCCGGATGTCGGTCGAGGCGGCGCGAGCAAAGGGCGAGACGTTACGAGGGCTGGTCAACGAGCGCCTCAAGAAGCTCGGTCCAGGCAAGGGCATACTGTTTGCGATTGACGAGGCGCAATCGGCGTCTATCGAGGAGCTGGCGGCTCTTGCCGTTCTCTATCAGCAAGTGCTCGGAGATCAGGATGCTACGGGATTGCCCGATAGCGACCAGCGCGGTCTTGCGCTGGTGTTCGCTGGATTGCCCAGTATGGTTGACGATCTGCTCGAAGAGCCGAGCGTGACGTTTTTGCGCCGTGCCCAGCAGCGTACGCTGGGGGCGATTTCTTTGCCCAAGGTGCGCGATTCATATATCCAGACGGTCAAAGACGCTGGTCTTTACGTTGACGCGGAGACGGCGGACCTTGCGGCACGCAAGAGCATGGGGCATCCCTATATGGTTCAGCTGGTGGGCTATTACATGTGGCGCTCTGCTGTCCGACGTGGCTCGCAGGCCATTGAAGAGCGCGATGTTGAGGCTGGGCACGTGGATGCCGTCTCCGAGTTCTACGAAGCGGTTGACGCGCCCCTGTATTACGGGCTGCGCAGTCCACAGCGCCTTTTTATCGAGGCTATGGCGGTTGACGGGGGCAAGCCGACGCGCATGGCGGATATTATTGAGCGTTGCGATCGCACCCAGAGCTGGGCGAGCAAATATCGCGCAAGCCTGATTCGCGAGCGCGTCATCGAGGCTGCCGGATACGGCCTCGTCCGGTTTACCGTGCCCATGCTGGGCGAGTATATCTGCGACCGCATTTTATAGCATGAGTAGGGTGATAAAGATGACGGAACAGAAGATGAGTCCGCAGGCTATCGAGGTGCGTGGCGCACGTGTCCATAACCTCAAGGATATCGATATCGATATTCCGCTGGGAAAGCTCGTGGGCATTGCCGGCGTATCGGGTTCGGGCAAGAGTTCGCTGGCGCTGGGGGTTCTTTATGCCGAGGGCTCGCGTCGCTACTTGGAAGCACTCAGCACCTATACTCGCCGTCGCCTGACACAGGCCGAGCACGCTCAGGTGGACGAGGTGCTGCACGTGCCGGCGGCGCTCGCATTGCATCAGCGCCCCAGCGTGCCGGGCGTGCGTTCCACCTTTGGCACCATGACCGAGCTCAACAATAGCCTGCGTCTGCTCTTTAGCCGTTGCGCCCATCATGTGTGCCCGCACTGCGGGGCGCGTGTGGAGCCGAGCCTTAACGTTGCCGCAGGCCTGTCGCTCACGTGCCCTGCATGCGGTCGCGAGTTCTACGCGCCGAGCGCCGAGGACCTTGCGTTTAACAGCGGCGGTGCATGTCCCACCTGTGGCGGCACCGGTGTCATGCGCGAGGTGGACGAGGCGAGCCTGGTACCCGACGAGTCAAAGACTATCAACGAAGGCGCGGTGCTTCCCTGGGGCACGCTTATGTGGGATCTGATGAAACAGGTGGCAGGCGAGATGGGCGTACGCACCGACGTGCCGTTTAACCAGCTTACGCCTCAAGAGCGCGACATCGTGTTTCACGGCCCCGCGGTTAAGAAGCACATTCTCTACGTTCCCAAAAACGGCGAGGGCGCTACGCCGCTCGACTTCACCTATTACAACGCCGTCTATACCGTCGAGAATGCGCTCGCCAAGGTCAAGGACGATAAGGGCTTAAAACGCGTTGCGCGCTTTTTGCGCGAGGGAGCATGCCGCGATTGCGGCGGCACGCGTCTCTCCGAGGCTGCGCGCCAGCCCCAGGTGCGCGGTATCAATCTGGCGCAAGCGGCAGCCATGACGCTGGGTGAGGCGATTGAGTGGGTGCGCGGGGTGCCTACGTCCTTGCCGGCCGAGATGCAGCCCATGGCAGCGGATATCTGCGATTCGTTTTTGAGCGTGGCCCGTCGTCTGGTCGACCTGGGTCTCGATTACCTTTCACTCGACCGCGCTGGTGCCACGCTCTCCACGGGTGAGCGCCAGCGTGTGCAGCTCGCCCGCGTGGTGCGCAACCGATCGACGGGCGTGCTTTATGTGCTGGATGAGCCCTCGATCGGCTTGCATCCTGCCAATGTCGACGGCTTGGTAGGTGTGATGCGCGATCTGGTGGATGACGGCAACACCGTGGTTGTTGTCGACCACGATACGCGCGTACTGGCGGAAGCCGACTATTTGGTCGAGATGGGCCCCGTTGCCGGAGCGGGCGGCGGTAACGTGATCGCTGCCGGTACGGTAGACGAGGTCGAGCAATCGCGGGACAGCCGCATCGCCCCGTTTTTGCGCGCAGAGTCCAAGCGCTTGCGTCCGCAGGTGACTGACGACGAAATGTTCGATCAGGGACATATCCGCATGGCAACCGATGCCATCCATACCGTCAAACCGCTCGAAGTCGATATCCCGCGCGGTCGCTTGGTCGCGGTGACGGGTGTTTCGGGTTCGGGCAAGACGACGTTGGTGCTCGAGACGCTCATCCCGGCGCTTAAGGCCCAGGCAGCTGGCGAGCGCCTGCCGGGGCACGTGCGTTGGGTCGATGCCGAAGGCATTGCTCGCGCCAACCTGATTGACGCCACGCCCATCGGCGCCAATGTGCGCTCGACGGTAGCGACCTATGCCGATATCCATGATGAGCTGCGCCGCGCCTTTGCCCGTACGCCCGAGGCCAAGGCAGCCGGCTACAAGGCGGGCGCCTTTAGCTACAACACTGGCGCCTTGCGCTGCCCTACGTGCGATGGCACGGGCTCGATATCGCTCGACGTGCAGTTTTTGCCCGACGTCGAGATCGTCTGCCCGGCATGTCGCGGTTCGCGTTATGCGGACGCGGCTTCGCGTATCCATCGTGAGGGCAAGGACGGGAGTCTGCTTACGTTGCCGCAGCTCATGGACATGAGTGTGGACGAGGCCCTCGACGCCACGGTGGGACTCAAGAAGGTTCAGGCGCGCTTGCAGACCTTGCACGACCTGGGCTTGGGCTATCTCACGCTCGGTGAGCCCACACCGGCGCTCTCGGGCGGCGAGGCTCAGCGCCTTAAGCTCGCGAGCGAGATGGGCCGCGTGCAGGATGATGCCGTATTCGTATTTGACGAGCCCACGATCGGCCTGCATCCGCTCGATGTTCAGGTGCTGTTGAACGTGTTCGACGGCCTCGTTACCAAGGGCGCCACAGTCATCGTGATCGAACACGATCTCGACCTTATCCGTAACGCCGATTACGTGATCGACATGGGCCCGGGCGGTGGCGATGCGGGCGGGCAAATCGTCTGCGCCGGCACGCCGGGCGACATCGCAGCCTGCTCCAAGAGCATTACCGGCCGCTACCTATAGACAATGAGGCAAAGGGGCATCCCTTTGTCGCATTGACTTCTATTTCACGCATTGAGCCGCGAGATAGTCGCGGAAGAATGGCAATTCAAATGCGACGAGCCCTCGCCCTCGTTCCCCGATGATGCCGGCATCTATCATGCGGCGTCGGTAGCGGGAGACCTGCTGCGGCGAACGCTTAAGGCGCTCGACAAGGTCAGCGGTGGTGGACTCTTCCTCGTCATCGAGCATGGCGATGAGGAATCGCTTGTCCTCTGCAGTGAGTTCCCGATAGGCTGCCGCGAGGATTCGGTCGTCCATCTCGTCGCGCGCGATTTTGATTCCCAGGTCAAAGTCGCGTGACGAGATTTCCTTCGAATCGCTTGTGAGATCCCAGGCACGGTAGCCTACGAGCTGCAATAGGAAGGGAAAACCAGAGATCGAGCGAACGGCTCTATCGATTCCCTCAGCATCTGCCAGGCGATCGTTTTCCTGGATCGTGCGAATCAAGGCCTCGCGTACGTCATAGTCGGCAATGCGACCCAGATGATATTGTTGGGCGCGGCGAAGGAACGAGACCGTCTTGTGGTTCAGTAGCGTCGATACGTTGTTGGGAAGTCCCGCCATGAGCAGGGCGACGCGTTTCCCATCGGTCACAAAGTGCTGATACGTGGCTGCGAGCTGAATCATCTCGTCGAGTGTCGGGTCCACCTCGTCAACCGTGATGAGCAGACCGGTGCCCGCCTCGTTGAGCTGGTCGATGATGTCGCTCATGCGATAACGCCAGGTTGAGGCATCGTGAACGCGATTGACCTCGATGCTGCCGACCGGTGCAATTCCGAGACCGGTGACTTCGAAGTGGTTGGACGAGTCGATGAGATGAGCTGTGGCACGTTTCGTCCCGAACTCGATTTCCTCAAGCATTCCCGGGAGCGCTGTCGTCTTTACGGCTATCCAGCCGTGGGATTCCGCCCTTGTCGCGAGCGACGACATGAGAGCGGTTTTGCCGGTTCCACGTGCGCCTGAGAAGATCGAGGTCAATTCTGGGCGCCTGCGCTGGGTCAAGAAGGCACGGTCCAAATCTCGAATAATCTGTTGTCTGCCAGCGAGATGGGCAGGAACCTCACCAAAACTGGGGGTAAACGGGTTCTCGAGATATTCCACAAAGCTCTCCTTTCACACCGCCGTTTAACTTCATTTTACTTTAGTTAATTCTGATTAAAAGTGAGGGCCTTTATCTAGAGCATCAATTAGGCGTGTGTGCCATCGACGTGGCGCTCGAATGTGGCAAAAGGATAGCCCCTTTGTCACATTCCCGGAAAGCCTGCCTGGCGTAGGGCCTCGTAGAGGACGATGGCGGCGCTGTTGGAGAGGTTGAGCGCGCTGATGCGGTAGTCGTCGGGATTGACGAAGTTGCCGCAGATGTCCTGTTGAAGAATGGTCTCGTGGCTGTCCTCGGTATGCCCCAGCGATTCCTCGTGAGCTTCCCAAGCCTCGGCGTTATCGAGTGAGTCGCAATCGCGCAGCATGGGGATGCGCTCGCAACGCTCGGGCGCCGCGGCAAGCAGTGGCTCGGGAATGCCCGAGCTCTCGCTGCCAAAGACCAAGTAGTCACCGTCACGGTAGGTGCTTTGCGCATAGGTGCGGCGTGCCTTTTTGGTCAGCAGGTGCAGGCGACCATCGGCGGGGGAGAGGCCGTTGCGGGCAAGGAAATCCTCCCAGCCGGCATAGGTTGTCACGTCCAAGTTTTGCCAGTAGCCCAGGCCGGCGCGACGCACCGTCTTGTCATCGAGCGAAAAGCCCAGCGGCTCCACCAGATGCAGGCGGGCGCCGGTAACCACGCAGGTGCGGCCGATATTGCCCGTATTGGCCGGAATCTCGGGCGCGTACAGCACAATGTTGAACATGAATCTCCTTGGCTCAGAACGAAAAACCACCACGAAGGGCACCTTCGTGGTGGTTTGGCGGTTGCGTAGGCGGAAAAATGCCCGCTTGGATAAACCTAGGCGCGGTGCCAGTCGGTCAGGCAGGCATCGAGGGAGGCGATGAGCGCATCCTTGTCCATGTGACGGCCGATGATGCACAGGCTCGTCATACGGTCGCCCGTCTCGTCGTCCCAAATCTGCATGATCTCGGGGTTCTCGTCGATGATCTTCTGCTTCTCGCCCTCGGGCGCGGAGTCAACGAACAGACCGTTCTCCATCAGGCGCATCTGGTGGCCGGCCTGCTCAAACATGTAGCACATGTCCGGATCGCCGGTCTGCCACAGCGGACCCTTGACGCGAATGACCTCGTCGGGCCACTCCTGCTCAACAAAATCGGTGAACTTCTGCAGGTCAAACGGCTTGCGGCGCGAGTAAACAAAGGTCTCGATGTCGTACTCGAGCACCTCGGGGTCATCGTGCTCCTCGGGATGTTCCATGGCATCGATCCAGGCGGCGGAGTTGTAGGCGCGCATAAAGTCAAAGCGGTCGGTGTCGAGCAGCTCCTCCATAGGAACCTCTCCGTTTTGGGCCTCGACGATCACGGCGTCCTTCTGCAGGCTGCGCACGATGGCCTTGAGCTCAGCGATCTGCTCAGGGCTCACGGTATCGGTCTTGTTGAGGATCAGCGTGGAGCAGAACTCGATCTGCTGGATGAGCAGGCTCTCGATGTCGTCCTCGTCGATATCCTCAGCCAGCAGGTCGCGACCGCCGTTGAACTCGTCGTACATGCGGGCACAGTCGACCACGGCCACGATGTTGTCGAGCGCGAGCTTAGGCTCGCCGCCCACCTTGGCCTCGTCGCAGAAGCTCGAGATGGTGTAGGCGATGGGGATGGGCTCGCAAATGCCCGAGGCCTCGATGATGATGTAATCGAAGTTGCCCGAATCGGCGATGCCCTGCAGCTGGTTGGCCAGGTCATTCGAAAGCGTGCAGCAGATGCAGCCGTTGGTGAGCGGGATGAGGTCGTCGGTCTCGGAAAGGCCGCCGTCGGCGATGAGGCTGGCGTCCACATTGATCTCGCCGATATCGTTGACGATTACGGCGGCGCGGATACCGCCGTCGTTAGCGAGGATGTGGTTGAGCAGCGTGGTCTTGCCGGCACCGAGGTATCCGGTAAGCATGATGATTTTCACGGGTTTGTTGGGCATGTGCCCTCCTTTGTTAGACATGGCTTACAGTTGAATCATATGCCAAACGCCTGCTCTTATACCCACGCGCTGGCAAATAACACAGGCTACTCCCAGGCTCCCCATACATCGGGGCAATAACCGACGGTGGCCTTTTTGCCGTTACGCACGATGGGCTCGGCTAGAACCTGCTGGTTCTCGAGCAACTTGTCGAAGCGCTGGCTGGGGGTGAGGTGCTGGATGAGCGCGAGCGTCTCCTCGTCCTTGGCCTTGGGGTTGAGCAGCTTGTCGATACCGCCGACCGCCTGCATCACGCTCGTGAGCTCGCCCTTGCTCATCTCCTTTTCCTTAAGGTCGATAAACTGCACCTTAATGCGGCGCTCTTTGAAGAAGCGCTGTGCTTTCTTGGTATCGAAAGACTTTTTGGTGCCAAAAATTTGCACGTTCATGTATTTGTTCCGCCGTTCTACCTGATGAAGTTGGTGCGCTCGCGATCGGCTTCGGGGGCTTCGATACCGGCGGCCTGTCCTGCCTCGATACAATGCAGGAGCCAGGCCATGTTCTTGCCGATGTTGCGCATGGTGGCCAGGCCCTCGGCGTCCTGGGCGGCCTCGCCCGGCATGGCGCCAAACACGTTGTTCCAGTACGTGGAAGCAACCACGGGCATCTGGTTGATGGTGAAGTACTTATTGAGCACGTCGAAGGTGGTCGACGTGCCGCCGCGACGGGCAACGGCGACGGCAGCGCCCGGCTTGTGTGCAAAGGCTTTGCTGCCGGCATAGAATGCGCGATCGAGGGCCGAAAGGATGCGTCCGCTGGGATGCGCATAGTAGACGGGCGAGCCAAAGACAAAGCCATCTGCCTGCTCGGCGGCAGCGATCAGCTCGTTCACCACGTCATCGTCAAAGGTGCAGCGGCAATCGAGCTTGCCGCACTGACCACAGCCAATGCAGTCGCGAATGGGCTTGGTGCCCAGCTGAAACACCTCGGTATCAATGCCTTCGGCATTGAGTTGCTCGGCGACCTCGGCGAGTGCGCGGGCGGTGTTGCCGTTTGCCTTGGGGCTGCCATTGACCAAAAGAACCTTCATCACAAACTCCCTCTGCTGTCGGTGACTTCTGCAGAGGATTATCGCACGATGGGGGAGGCGGTGTGGGCGCGGTGCTAATCCAGTTTGGTACCTGGCACCTGCACGGCTTTCCCGAGCAACGCTTTGAGCTCGTTCAAAATCGAAACGGGCTGACGGTCGACGCCGTCCAGATGGAGCGTGGCCACGCGAATGGGCGGCTGATATTCAAATGGGCCAAAGAGCACGGGCGAACCCAGGAACCGCTCGATTTCCTCTGCAATCGTATCGGTTTCTTCGGGATCAAAGTCGTCGAAAAGCGCCACGAACATCGGCCCCGTCGAGCGGAACATACGACCCTTACCGCGCGAGCATTCCACCAGACAGGCGGCACATTCTGCCAAAACACGGTCGCCCGCATCAAAGCCAAAACGGGCATTGACCTGAGCGATATCATCGATTTTAATGGCGATCAACCCCGCCTTGCGCGCCACGCGACGCATTTCGCCAATGGCGTTGACCAGGGCGTGAATATCGCCCAAGCCGGTCACGGAATCGGTCGTATCTGCCAAGCTTCGGTTGATGATAATGCCCACATACATGTCGGGCTCGGTATCGGTGCCGTCCAAGCGGTAGCCCGTGCAGTCGCAAAGCACGTATTTTCCGGTGGCATCCATTACGCGATACTGCATGTAGTGGAAGTGCCACGTGCCGTTTATCACCATGTCGAGTTCGGTACGTACGTTGTCGCGGTCCTCGGGATGAACGCGGGCGAGCCACATGTCGAGTGAGTTAAAAGGGTGCTGGGAGGGCAGGTCAAAATCGCGCACGGCGTTAACAGACCATTGCGATTCTCCCGTATCGAGATTGAGGATAAACGGATAGCGCGTCTCGGAGCTCATGGAGATCGCTTGGAACACCCGGTCGTTGCAGGGAAGCTGATCGACGATTGGGCGTTGCGGCGCGTCATCGTCTTTCGGTTGCTGCACACGATGCATAAGCTTATAGCGATACATCTTGCGATCGGCATCCATTGTCATCTGGCGACGCGTGTCGCCAGCAAGTGGATCGACGCGCGAGCAGCCAAAGCTAAAGCTGCCGATCATGGGCGCCTTGCCACCTGAGCTCGCCTCGATCAGCCTGGTACGTACCTGCTCCAAGCGCTGCTCGAGTTCAATCTCGTTTGCGGAGAGCGAGATGAGCACAAACTCGTCTCCACCGATACGGAACAGCATCTCATCGTGCTCCATGGTTTCGGAGAGCGTGCGGCAGATGCTCAGAATATAGCGATTGCCTTCGGCGTGGCCAAACCTATCATTGCAATGCTTGAGATGGTCGATGTCAATATAGGCGCAGGTGAAGGGGTCGCCTTTGCGCCAGAGTTGCTCGACGTGACGGTCGAATCCGTTGCGGTTGCCCAAGTTGGTGAGCGGATCGATATAGGCGTTGCGCTCAAGCAGCTGGCGCTCTTGTTGCAGGATGGCATGCGTCTTTTGCAGTTGCTCGCCAACGGCGCGTAGCTCAGCAGGCAGCGCGGCAACATCGAGTTCGGCGGTCGAGACGCCGTTCGCAAGTCGCTGAAGATAGGCAATAATCGATTGCTCGCCCAGGCGATACGACTCGTTCATGATGGATAACCTCCTTGGGCGGAACAACGGTTTGTATCATATCCCCAATTCGGTTTGAATTGGGGATATAAGTTAGCTAATGGAGACAAATATCCCCTTCGACGGTGGCGTTTTGCGCGCGAGCGTATCAGTTGTTATTGCCGCCATCGAGCAATGCCTCAAAATCCTTCGCCTGCATGGGGCGGTAGTAGAGGAAGCCCTGAGCGTAGCGGGCGCCCATTTGTCGTAGCATGTTCGCCTGCTCATTTGTCTCGACGCCTTCGACCACGACGGGCAGATGGAGCGACTGCGCCATTTCGAGCATCGATGAAATGATTTGCGTGCTGCGGCCTTGATCGCGGTCGGTGGGCACAATCTGCCAAATGTGCTTGTCGAGCGTCACCATAAAGCCGCTTTCCTCGAGTGCGGGGATATGGGTGCACATGCTGTGGGCGGCTATTATTCGACAGGCGGTAGCGCGACGATGCGATGTTCGATAAAAATGCGACTGGGACGATATATGTTGACGGGTATACTTGTCCCGGTTTAAAACGCAGGAACGGAGATGGTCGCATGGCACAGTCAAATATGACGCGCACGGTGGGGCTGGCGCTCGAGGGAGGCGGCTACCGCGGTATGTATACGGCGGGCGTGCTCGACGTTTGGATGGAGCACGGTTTGACCTGCGACCATATGGTGGGCGTCTCGGCGGGCGCGGCATTTGGCTACAACTTTAAATCGCGCCAGATCGGCCGCGCCATTCGCTATAACAAGGCCTATTGCGCCGACAAGCGCTATGCGAGCGTGACCAGCTGGCTGCGAACCGGCGATATGTTCAATGCCGACTTTGCTTATCACGAGGTGCCTATCGAGCGCGATCCCATCGACTTGGAGGCGTATCGCGCCTGCCCCATGCGATTTACGTGCGTGTGTACCGATATCGAGACGGGCAAGGCCGTCTACCACGACCTGCCGTATGGCGACGAGCGCGATATCGAGTGGATCCGGGCGTCGTCGGCAATTCCCGTGGCGACGCGTCCTGTCGCCATTGAGGGCCGCAAGTACCTGGATGGCGGCGTGGCTGATTCTATTCCCAGTGCATGGCTGTTTGCTCAGGGGTATGACCGCAATATCGTGGTGCTCACGCAGCCGGCGGGCTTTGTGAAGCGGCCCAACAGCGTGATGCCTATGCTGCGTCGCGTGTTCCGTCACTATCCGGAGTTTGTCGCAGCGCTTGAGCATCGGCATGAGGTCTACAATGCCACGCTCGATGATTTGGCACGTCGTGAGGCCGCCGGCGATATCTTTGTGGTGCGTCCGAGCGAATCGGTGAAAGTGCCGTCGCTGTGCCGCGAGCCCGATGAGCTCGAGCGCATCTATCAGATTGGTCGTCGCGATGCTGAGGCGACCTTGCCGGCACTGGAGACATATCTGGCAGGGTAGAGGCCGCTGCCGCCATCTCGGCGGAAAGCGCATCCCGGAATGGAGGTCCAAACTGGGATGCGCTTTCCATTGCTGAAGATGTGAGGCTGCGGATCAGCTGCTCGGCTTATGCCTATGCCTGCTGCCAAGTGTCGACGAGCTCCTTGGCCGCGGCGTAGGGGTCATCGGCGCTGCAGACGGCACTCACCACAAAGAAGCCGTCGACGCCGGTGGCCTTGAGCTGCGGCAGGTCGGCCGTCTTGACGCCGCCGCCCACCACGATGGGCACGGGGCTTGCCGCGTGGAGTGCGGCCAGGTCCTCAAAGCTCTTGGTGATGATAGAGCCGTCGGCCGCGCGTCCGCAGTCGCGCTTGGTCTCGGTCTCGTGGAGCGGGCCGATGCCCAGGTAGTCGACCAGGCTCATGTCGGCGGTCTTGACGTACTCGAGCATCTCCTCGCAACGGGCCGAAAGGCCCACAATGGCATCGGGGCCCAGCAGCTTGCGGCAGACCTCGACGGGAATGTCGCTCTGGCCTACGTGCACGCCGTCGACGGCAATGCCCTGCTCGCGCGCGGCGAGTACACAGTCCAGACGGTCGTCGATTAACAGGGCGACCTGACCGGTCTTGCCAGCCTGTGCGATTGCCTGCGCGGCGTCGCCGGTCAGTGCAATGATCTCGCGGGCGCTTGCCACCTTGGAGCGCACCTGGATACAGGTAAAGCCTGCGTCGAGCGCCTGGGCCACCACATCGCCCACGGGGCGCCCGAGGGTGTTTTCGGGGCCGAGTACCAGATAGGCCGAGATATCAAGGTTGTCGCGGATGCTCATCGTGCTTCCTCCTACTTCTTGATCTGTGCTTCCATGCGCTCGAGCTTGCCGGTCATGGTGTCGGTAAATCCGGGCCGAATATCGGCTTTGAGCACGACTTCGGTGCGGATTCCCTTGCTCGCCAACACAAAGGTTGCGTCGCGCACGACCTGCATGACCTCGTCCCAGTCGCCCTCGATCTCGGTGAACATCGAGGTGGTGCGGTTGGGAAGGCCGCTCTCGCGTATGACGCGCACGACCTCGGCGACCTCGGCGGACAGCTCGTCGCCGGTGCCGCACGGGGCGATGGCCACGGCGATGAGCGTGTTCATTCCGGCATTGGTTGCGGGCTCGGACATGGCTTACGCCTCCTCGAGCTCGAGCTGGTTGTTGGCGATGTCCTGGGCGCTCGCGCGGTAGAGCTCGTCGATAAAGGCGACCTTAAAGCTTGCCGGGGCGTCGGCGACAGCGGCGGCACGCGTGCCGGCAACGTTGTAGACCGCGGTGCCGCAGATGGCTGCCGTAAACGGGTCGGCGGCGCAGGCATACACGGCCAGCACGCCGCCCTGCGAGCAGCCGCAACCGGTGATCTTGGACATGAGCGGGCTGCCGCCGTGGGACTTGGCCACGGTTGTGCCATCGGTAATCAGGTCGACTTCGCCCGAGACCACAACGGCGCCGCCGGTGTAGCGGGCGAGCGCCACGGCGGCATCGCGGGCAGCGTCTACCGTGTCGGTGGTATCGACACCGCGCACGCGGCTCAGATCGGCCGCCTCGCCCTCAAGACCCCACAGGCCGGCGAGCGCGATGATCTCGGAGGCGTTGCCGCGCACGATGGCGGGCTTGTACTGCTTGAGTTCGTTTACCAACTGGGTGCGCAGGCTACCGATGCCCAGGCCCACCGGATCGAGCACCCAGGGCTTGCCGGCGTCGTGTGCCGCCTTGGCCGCGCGGGGAATTGTCTGCTCGTAGATGGGGAAGAGCGTGCCCATGTTGAGATAGATGGCGCCGCCGCCGGCAACGAGCGCTTCGCCCTCGTCGGGCAGATAGACCATGGCGGCCGATCCGCCCACGGCGAGCTGTGCGTTGGCGACAAAGTCGATCGTCACCGTGTTGGTGATGGAGCCGGCCATCGGATTGGTGGCGCGAATTTCCTCTACGGCCTTGACCATATGTTGCTTAAGCTGTTCCGAATCAATCACTGCACATGCCTCCTTGGCATAGAAAAGGGGCGCTGTGCATAGACAGCGCCCCTGTAAAGGCGGCATGCTCCCTACGCCAGCATTAACTGACAGGTTCAAAGGATTGGGCCCCATGCCCTCTCAGCCTTGTGGTTTGCACCGCCGGCACTCCCGCATCGAATCTGTTGTTCCCTATACTAGCGCACCTGCCAAAAAGGGACAGGTTTATTTTGGCAGGTCGTTACAATAGGTAGGACCGATACGAATGGGGGCCTTATGATTAAACTTGTGCTGACCGATATGGACGATACGCTGATTCCAGCCGGGCATGACGGCGCCAGCGACTACGCCATTGAGGGTATTCATGCCATGCAGGCGGCGGGTCTGCACTTTGGGCCGGTTTCGGGTCGTCAGCCGTCCGCGATGGGCTGGATGTTCAAAAACCGTTCCGAGTGTTTTTCGACCGGTGCGTTCTGTAACGGCCAGGTGATGTTTGTCGACGGCGAAGTAGTCGCTTCGCGCGCAATCGACAACGATGCTCTGATGCGTTTGGCTGACTATCTGGAGCAAGAGACCGACGATACATTTCTAAAAGTCTACAGCCTGGGCGATGACTTTTGGGGCAACGATGCCTATTGCGTGACGAGCAATCCCGAGCGTGTGCGTCGCGCTATGGAGTCGGGCGGCAATGCGTGGCTCAAAGGCGAAGAGGCCCCGTGTCGTCCCGTCGTCGATGGCGCGCCGGTGTTTAAGGCGAATATCTGGAGTGCCCGTTCGCGTGAGGAGCTCGCGGAGCTACGCGAGCGCGTTGCCGTTGAGGTGCCGGAACTCTCGCTTGTGTTTCCCAACAATCGAGTGCGCCTGTTCGACATCCTTCCGGATGGTTGGGACAAGGGCTGCGCTGCGCTGGAGCTGGCGCGCGCCTTGAGCCTGACGCCCGACGAGGTGGCCGTATTTGGCGATTCCGATAACGATCTGCCCATGATCGATGCCGTTCCCAACTCCGTTGCAGTCGCCAATGCCAACGAGGCCGTCACGGCTGCCGCGCGCTGGCATATCGGCGCCGCGGTGGATGATGCGGTCGCCGGAGTCCTGCATCAGATTGCCGCCTGCGCCGCGACGGGGGAGATGCCGCCGTTTATGCGCCTGCCGGGTACTGCCGACGCGAATCTCACTAACAGCTAAGGAGACAGCCATGAAGCTCCAGCAGCTCAGATATGTCGTCAAAGTTGCCGAATGCGGCAGCATTACCGAGGCCTCGCGCCGGCTCTTTGTGTCGCAGCCTTCGATTACCGCGTCGATTCGCGATCTCGAAAACGAGATGGGTGTGCACATCTTTGAGCGCACCAACAAGGGCGTCATTGTGTCCGAGGAAGGCGAGACCTTCTTGGGCTATGCGCGCCAGGTACTCGACCAGGCCGACCTGCTCGAGGGCAAGTACAAGGGCGCATCCGAGCAGGTGCCGCACTTTAGTGTGAGCTGCCAGCATTATTCCTTTGCCGTCAACGCGTTTGTCGACGTGATCCGCGAGTTCGATGCCGCGCGCTACGACTTTACCCTGCGCGAGGAACAGACCCACGAGATTATCGAGGACGTCGCGCATATGAAAAGCGAGCTCGGCATCCTGTATCTGTCGGAGCACAATCGTGAGGTCATTGAGCGCATGCTCGCCGCCAACGAGCTCGTATTCGAGGGACTCTTCTGCGCCACGCCGCATGTCTTCGTATGCGCCGACCATCCGCTGGCGGGCCGCTCCAGCGTGACGCTCGAGGACTTGGAAGACTACCCGTTTTTGTCTTACGAGCAGGGCAGCTATAACTCGTTCTACTATTCTGAGGAGCTGACCTCGACCTTTGAGCGCCGCAAGAATATCCGCGTGCGTGACCGTGCGACGTTGTTCAACCTGGTCATGGGCCTCAACGGCTACACGGTGTGCTCGGGCGTGATCAGCCATGAACTTAACGGCCCCGGTATTATCTCGATTCCGCTCGATGTAGACGAGTACATGGAGATCGGCATTATCACGCGCAAGAACACGACACTTACGCGCTACGGGCGGGCCTATATCGACGCGATTCGCCAGCATATCTAGGCTGCTGTGCTCCGCGCGGGTCAAATCTCTTTATGGCAGTCCAGACTGATATAGGAAACATCTATATCAAACTGTTATAAATGTATATTTTACGATGGCCATATGAGCGCTCATACTCTGTCCCAGTAAAGCAACCAATGCAAAGGGAGATATCTATGAGCACTTTGATTCAACCGAACGCGCCGTTTCGCGCCGATATCGTCGGTAGCTTTCTTCGTCCGCAGGCTGTAAAGGATGCACGTGCCGCCTATGCCGCGGGCACACTCGACGCCGCCGGCCTTAAGGCCGTCGAGGACGACGCCATTCGCGATTTGGTGGCTAAGCAAAAGGCCGCCGGTTTGCAGGTTATCACCGATGGCGAGTTCCGCCGCAGCTACTGGCACCTCGATTTTATGTGGGGCCTTAACGGCATTGAGCGCCGCACCTCACGCACTGGTTATATGTTCCATGACGAGGAGACCACGGCCGATACTGCCGTGGTGACCGGCCCCATCAGCGGCGAGAGCCATCCGTTCGTGGAACATTTTAAGTTCGTCAAGGCGCTTGAGGGGGAGGGCCAGGTCGCGCGGCAAACCATTCCGGCGCCGATCCAGACGTTCTCCGAGGTCACGCTAGATCGCTGCGATGGCCAGCAGGAGAGCCTGCGCGCCGTCTATAAGACCGATGAGGAACTTGCCGACGCCATTGCAGCTGCTTATCGCACGGTGATTGCCGACCTGTACGCAGCAGGCTGCCGTAACATCCAGTTTGATGACTGCACCTGGGGCATCTACTGCGATACCGATTTTGTCGCCAAAACCGGCATGAGCCCGGTCGACCTGCAAAAGGTAAGCGAGCTGGGCGTGGCGCTCAACAATGCCGCCATCGCGGACAAGCCCGACGATCTGGTCATCAACACGCATGTGTGCCGCGGCAACTACCACTCCACCTATGCCTTCGAGGGCGGCTATGACCCCATCGCGCCGTACCTGTTCGCAAACGAGGATGTCGATGCGTTCTATCTGGAGTTCGACACGCCGCGCGCCGGTGGTTTTGAGCCGCTGAAGTATGTTGCTCCCGGCAAGAAGGTCGTGCTGGGCTTGGTGACCACCAAGGCGGCAGAGCTCGAGAACGAGGACGTTATCGTCGAGCGCATCCGCGAGGCTGCAAAGTACGTGCCGCTCGAGAACCTGTATCTGTCTCCGCAGTGTGGCTTTGCCAGCTGCGAGATTGGCAACAAGCTGACCGAGGACGAGCAATGGGCAAAGATCGCGCTGGTCAAGCGCATTGCCGAGCGCGTTTGGAAATAGCGCTAGCGTTTGCAGGTGACGGCGCGTGCGAGGCATAGCGTATCGCGTACAATGGTTCGGATCGTATCGTTCGGGCAGGTTATCCGATATGCCTGATCGCCCTTCCATTCGAAAGGACATCCATGTCCCAGTCCTCGGCGCCCGCTGTCACCGGTGCCATCTACGACGCATCGTCGCTCGGCCGTCCGCGCATGTTCCTGCTCGGTCTGCAGCACCTGTTTGCCATGTTTGGTGCCACCGTTTTGGTGCCGGTGCTCACCGGCCTTTCGGTCTCGGCAACGCTTTTGTTTGCCGGTCTGGGTACGCTGCTGTTCCACTTCCTGTCGCGCGGTAAGGTCCCCGCATTCTTGGGCTCATCGTTTGCCTTTATCGCCGGTTATGCCGCCATCGCGCCCAATGGCGAGGCCGAGCTTTTGCCCTACGCCTGCCTGGGCGTAGCTTGTGCCGGCCTGCTCTATCCGGTGCTTGCGGCTCTGTTCCGCGCGTTTGGCGCCAAGCGCGTCATGCGCTTCTTCCCGCCGGTGGTGACCGGTCCCATTGTCATTTCCATCGGCCTGATTCTGGCAAGCTCCGCTATTGCCAACTGCCAGACCAACTGGTTTGTGGCTGTTATTGCCGTTGCCGTTATCGTGATCTGCAATATTTGGGGCTGCGGCATGGTCAAGATCGTGCCGATTCTGCTGGGCGTTGTGGTGAGCTATGCCGTTGCCGCTGCGCTGGGCGAGGTCGATTTTTCGGGCGTCGCAGCCGCTCCCTGGGTTGGCTTGCCCGTCGTGTGGGACAACACCGTGTTTGCACTCTTTGGGCCGCAGTTCGATAGCGGCCTCGCCATGACGGCCATCATCACCATCATGCCGCTGGCCTTTGCAACTATGATCGAGCATATCGGCGATATCTCTGCTATCGGTTCGACTTGCGAGCGCAACTACATTGCCGATCCCGGTCTGCATCGCACGCTGCTCGGCGATGGTCTTGCCACGATCCTGGCTTCGCTCTTTGGCGCTCCGGCCAACACCACCTATGGCGAGAACACCGGTGTGCTCGCCCTGACGCGCGTGTTCGACCCGCGCGTGATCCGCATTGCCGCGTGTTGCGCCATCGTGCTTTCGTTCTGCCCCAAGTTCGCTGCCGTGATTGCCGCCATGCCGGCGTGTGTAATCGGAGGCGTGTCGCTTGTGCTCTACGGCATGATCAGCGCTGTGGGCGTCCGCAACCTCATCGAGAACCAGGTCGATTTCCAAAACAACCGTAACGTGCTGGTGGCCGCCCTGGTGCTCGTGCTTTCGCTCGGCATTGCGTACAGCACCGCCGGCGCCATCGTGCTGGAGTTGGGCGGCGTGACGATTTCGCTTTCCGGCCTTGCCGTGGGCTCGCTGGTGGGCATCGTGCTCAACGCGATTCTGCCCGGTAACGACTTTGAGTTTGATGTCTCCGAGCTCGAGGAGGCTGCTGAGTAGTAGCTGCGTTCAGCTAAAACAAGATATGGTGCCCATGCGTATATGCGCGTGGGCACCATTTTTAATGCGTCAGTATCCAGTGGATGCCGCGGGCCATGCGCAAGTCGGTTTGGGCAAAGTGATTGCCGGGGTTGAGCTCCATCGTTGTTGGAATGCCGCGCTCGATGAGTAGCTCTTCCATTGCGCACGTGTCGTCGAGTACGTGCCTCATCATGCGGTTGGGCGTCTTGGTTTCTTTTTTGCCGAGTGACAGGTAGACGGCGCCGGACGTGTTCGGCATCGTGTGCTCGTGCGCATAGTCGATAAAGCCAGGAAACCACAGGGACCCCGATGCGCTTGCGGCGCGGTCAAAGGCATCGGTTTGCCAGAGAGCCCAAAGCGAAAAGAGACCCGCCAACGAATAACCAGCAATGCCACGCCAAGCAGGTGGCTGTGGGAGCGATAATTCGACCTTTGGGATTATCCGGTTCAGCAGTTCATCGAGAAATCCGGACGCCTGACCGCCAAAGGGTTTGGCATCGCGTACAGTTCCGTTGCATTCCCAGGGACTCAGCTCGCGATTCCAATCGAGCCCTCCAATGGCGACGAGGGTAAACGGTGGGCAGTCGAGCTCTTGGCAGCGGTCATAAACCTCGCTGCCGTCGCCCATGACTACGGGGAGGTAGATGACGGGCGCACCTTCCGTGTGTTCCGAATGAACGGTTATCTGCTTTTGCGCTTCCAAGGCAGGCTTCTCTCAGTGTTGTGATGTTGGCAGTCCCAATTGTCGCACGTCAGCGTATACCGGTTGGGCAGCATCAAGAACATTCGCGCGCGCGTCGTGCGGGCGCAAACGGAAAACGCCACCGCCGGAGGGGAGCTCGGCGATGGCGTCGTTAAACGGTGCTCGGGCTAGGCGCTTTCATGGGTGCCGTCCCGTGCATCAAAGGCGTCTATGAGCGCTTGCGGCTCACCACGGTGCCTGCGGCGATGGCGGCTGTTCCCGCAAAGGCGGCTGCCACGATAGCTGCGCTCGAGGCGTCGCCGGTTGCCGCGAGCTTGCCGGTGGTCTTGGCTCCCGTGGCTGCAACTGCAACGGTCTTGGTCGTCTTCGTGCCCTCGGACTTGGAACTCTCGGGCTTGGTCTCGCCTGGTTTCTCCTCGGGCTTGGTCTCCTCGGACGGTGCGATGACCGTGCTCTTGGCAACAGCTTCGTTATAGGGGGAGTCGACTACGACATCGCCCGTGCCGATGGTTTGGCCTGCCTCGTACATGATGCCGTCACTGAGCTCTTCTTTGTTGCGATAGTCAATGACCTTGCCGCCTTCAGGCGTCAGGATGGTGGCGCCTTCGATCTCGATGGTGCCGATCGCCTTGCCGTCCGCGCTCATGGCAAGGGCAAAGATTGCCGCCGTGTCTCCCTCGGCCGTGACCTTACTGCGGACGATGGAGATGGTCGCGGGCGTGATGCCCTCGCTGGTCTGAGCAAAGATGCCGATGTTCACGCCCCTGCGCTCAGGGGCGATTTCGCCATCCAGGTCTGCACTGTAGCAGTCGGGACCGTCGCCGCCGTTCTCGGCATAGCGGGCTATAGCCTTGACAACGGAGTCACTAATGTAGATGTGACCACCCGCTTCGTTGGGGTTGTAGTTTCTGGTGGAAATCGCAGTCGAGAATTCGCCCTCTGCGAATGCATCCACGATCGAGCCGTTCTTGATGACGATGTCGTCCTCGTCGGTGAAGAGGGCGCTGGCTTCATCGTTCCCTGCACTTGCACGGACCGTCACGGTTGCGCCATCGAGTGTGATGCCCTTGTAGGCATAGACGCCGTAACCAACGCCGGTTGCGTTAAGGGATGCGTTCGTGACCGTGAGGCCGCCTATGGCCTTAACGGCATAGTCTTCCTTGGAGTTTGCCTTGACCTGGCTGCCGCCCGCAATCTCGATGTTGCCACTGGCCCAAATCGCATTGTCCTCGGCAGAGCTTGCCTCTACCTTGCCGCCGCCCTTGATGGTGAGGTTCTCGTGAGCATCGATACCCTGATCATCGGTGGCCTTGGCGGTGACGGTTCCGCTATTGTCGATCGTGATGTTGTCATCGGCCCTGATGCCATCAGAATCACCCGTGGCGTTGACGTTACCCGAGCCCTTGATGGTGAGATCGCCCTTGGCATCAATGGCGTCGCCCTCGGCGCTTGTGGCGTTGACGGTGCCAGCTCCGTCGATGTTGATGTCGCCTTCGGACCAGATGGCGTCGCCAGAAGATGTCACGTTGAGCGTGCTGGACGCGTCGCCTTTGATGTTGAGCTCGGCGTTTTCGTTCGCGCCATCCGTGACCTCGATGCCTCGGCCGTCGTCGTTGGTGACGGTGTTGTTGCCCGAGTAGCTTACATTGAGCTTGCCTGCAGAGTTGATCGCACCGCCGTCATAGCCGTTGAGCTTCATATCGTCGGCGCCGTCCCAGCTCCAGGTGCCGGCCTCGTCGCCTGCCGCGGTGCCGGCGTTGTACTGGGTGCCGCCGACGTCCACCCACTCGGCCGCGAGCGAGACGCTCGGCATGAGCAGCGAACTTACCGTGAGCGCGCAAACGGCGCCTACAACGATGCGGCGTGTCACGCGGCGCCAGCTGCCGTGTGCGAGCAGCGTGCGGCGGCGCACGTCGGGCTCGACAAAATGGGCTCCAGAGGTTTTGTCATTGCGCTTGGGGGTCGTGAACAAGGCGGCCATGGTTACTCCCATCCTCATAGGGCCTATGCGATTACGCCCAGCATATCTGCAGGATGGAGCCGGCGGTAGTGCCGTTTTGGGGGTAAAATGTCCAAAACTCGGGAAGCAATACATCGCGCGTCCGTGCGTTGCCTGGCTTTAAAAGAAAAGCGCGGAGCCGCTCGATGCGACTCCGCGCTTTGGTGTTCTGCTTTGGCAGCTTTGCCGCTACGCTACAAAGAAGTAGACGAGGAAGGCGAGGGCTGCGATCCACATGAGCGGCTTGATCTTGGAGGCCTCGCCCTTAAAGAGCGCGACGATCACGTAGGCGATAAAGCCCAGACCAATGCCGGCAGAGATGGAGTAGGTGAAGGGCACGCCGGCGACAATCATGAACGCCGGGAAACCCTGCGACACGTCGGACCAGTCGATCTCGGAGGCCTCGCTCATCATGAGGTAGCCGACGTAGACCAGGGCACCGCAGGTGGCGGCGCTGGAAACGATGGTGACGATGGGGGAGAAGAACGCGGCGAGAATGAACAGCACGCCGGTGGTGACGGAGGTGAGGCCCGTGCGGCCGCCGTCGGCAGCGCCAGAGGTGGACTCGACGAAGGTGGTGATGGAGGAGACGCCCATGAAACCGCCCACAGCAGCGGCGGCGGAGTCGACGATCAGGATCTCCTTGATATTCTCGACGTTGCCGTCGTCGGTGAGGAACTCGCCCTGCTTGGCCACGGCCATCGCGGTGCCCATAGTGTCGAAGAAGTCGCTCATGAGCAGCGAGAACGAGATGACGAGGAGCGCGGGGTCGGTAAGGACCTTGACGATGGCAGGCACGCCGCCGGCGTCGGCGATGGGGCCACCGATGCTCGAGAAGTCGAGCGGGGCGATGATACCGGTCGGAGCCTGGGTCACACCTAGGGGGATACCGGCGATGACGGCGACGACGATGCCGATGAGCAGCGAGCCGGGGACGTTGCGGCAGGCGAGGGCGACTGTCACCAGGATGGAGATGATGCCGACGATGAAGGTGGGGGAGGTGATGTCGCCCAGACCGACGAGTGTACCGGCGCCAGCGGTGATAATGCCGGCATCGCACAGGCCAATCATGGCGATGAACAGGCCCAGGCCCACCGAGATGGCGTGGCGCAGGACCACGGGGATGGCGTCCATGATGGCCTCGCGCAGGCCACAAAGCACGAGCAGCAAGATGACGACGCCCTCAAGGAAGATGACGCTCATGGCCACGTGCCAGTCACCGCCGCAGACGGTGGTGGTGATTCCAGCGATCATCGCGTTGACGCCTAAGCCCGACGCGCAGGCGAGCGGGCGGTTGGCGAAGATGCCCATGCAGATGGTCATGATGCCGGCGCCCAGGCAGGTGGCGCAGGCGAGCGCTCCCGCATCGATGCCGGCGCCCGAGAGCACCGCGGGGTTGACGGCGATGATGTAGGCCATCGCCAGGAATGTTGTCAGTCCAGCGCGGAGTTCGGTCCCGATTGTGGACTTGCGCTCGCTGACGTGAAATAGTTCGTCCATGCATACCCTTTCCTTGTTCGGCCCCGAGTTTAGGCCGATTGACACGAACGCTCCCACTATAGCCCCTTTACGACGCTGTTGTTCCTCGCATGTTGATGTTCGGCGCTTCGTAGCAGACGGACGGTATTTTTCGCATGAAAATGTGTGGGTACCGTATACTTAAGCGGTTACAACGACCCCTATGGAGGAACGTATGATTAAAGAGCTTTGCCACGACGAGGCTATCCTGTCCCAGCGTTGCGAGGTTGCGACCGTCGAGGACGAGTCGGTTGCTCAGGACCTGATCGATACCATCAAGTCGCTCGACGATGCCGGCTGCCTTGCCGCTAACCAGATTGGCGTTACCAAGAAGGTTTGCGTCTACCTGGACGATGCCGGCGAGCCTCACGTACTCTACAACCCCCGTCTGGTGTTTGGCCTGGGCGCCAGCAAGATGGAGGAGAGCTGCCTGACGCACGAGGAGGTCACCAAGTCCACGCGCTACATCAAGTGCAAGGTTGCTTTTGACCAGATCGTCGACGGCAAGATGCGCGAGCGCAAGCAGGACTTCGTCGGCTTCGAGGCACAGATGATCCAGCATATGATCGACCACTGCCTCGGCAAGTTGGTCTAAGGGGATCAAAGCACCGCACCTTGCCGCTCAATCGTCGCTCGCGTACCTTAAGTACGCTTCGCTCCTCTTTCGTGGCAATCTGCGGCACTTTGACCCCTTAGACGACCTGCGGGGTTAACTTGGTTGAGTTTATCCTGCTTGAATAGCCCGGGCGTGACATTGTTGTCATGTCCGGGCTTTTGTGTTTAGCCCCTTTTTGTTTGGAGACAATAACCTTAGCAAGAACGTAAAGCTGGGAGGCGCCATGTGTACGAGCATTCGATTTACCGATAATTCTGGCCACATGTATCTAGGCCGCAACCTCGACTGGAGCTTTGACTATGGCCAACAGGTTCGCGTGATGCCGCGCGGGTTTCACATTCCGTATTCGTTTATCGACGACGCGACAGCGGCGCACGCGGTGATCGGTATGTGCATCGATTACAAGAACTACCCTATGTTCTTCGACTGCGGCAACGATGCGGGCCTTGCCGTGGCGGGTCTCAATTTCCCGGGTTATGCCGAGTATGCCGAGGGCCCTGTCGACGGCAAGAACAATATTGCGGCCTATGAGTTTCCCCTGTGGGTGGCAGCGACGTTCTCGACGGTCGATGAGGTCGAGGCCGCGCTGCGCGATACGGTGATTGTCGCCAAATCTGCCGGAGAGGGGCTGGGCGTGTCGCTGCTCCATTGGATTATCGGCGACAGCCAGCGCAGCATCGTGGTCGAGATGATGGCTGACGGCCTGCATGTATACGACGATCCGGTCGACACCCTTGCCAACCAGCCGACCTTCCCGTGGCACATGGAAAACCTCCGCACCTATATCACCGCCACAAGCGATTTTCCGCAGACGGCGACATGGCGTGGCGCCGAGCTCAAGCCCTATGGCGCGGGTGCCGGCATGCGCGGCATTCCGGGCGATTGCTATTCGCCGAGCCGTTTTGTAAAGGCGGCGTACCTCAATGCCAATTACCCGCAAAAGGAGAGCGAGACCGAAAACGTCGTCCGCATGTTCCGCTCGCTCGAGGGCGTGGTGATGATTGAGGGGGCGTCCAGGATGGGAGATGGCAAGTTCGAGAAGACTATCTACACCGGATGCTTTAGCGCGCGCACGGGCAATTATTACTACGCGATGTATGAGGATCCGTCGATTCGCTACGTGAGCCTGATGGATGCCGAGGGCGCGAGCCCCGATAGGCTCGTGGTTCCCGAGCCGCGTCGTTCGTAGCCGTTAGCTTTACTGCAATGCAAAGCGGCCCTGCGTCTCTCGTGAGGTGCAGGGCCGCTGTCGTTGATTTATGACGTCGCTAGAAGTTGGCGTCGTTGAGCTGGGTGCTCTCGAGTCCGTCGAGTTGCTGTTGCTCGGGCGTATCGGCGACGCTCTCGAGCAGCTCGGTGGGATCGACGTCCATGCTCTTGCCGGCCTCGTTGCCGTTGACCAGGTCGTCCGAGAAGATGTCGACTTCCATTTCCTCGGCCTCTTCAATCTGAACCTCGAGCGGCACCTGGGTGCGCACGAGCTTAACGGCCGGGCGCATGCGGGCAAACAACGGCACGTACTCGATGATGATGGCAGAGTTCTCGAGACCGTACCAGCGCGCCGGGCTTCCGCAGGCGCGGCGGACGGCGTACTTGATGGCCATCACACGGTGGTCGTTGCGGTTGATGTCCGTTTCGGGGGCAAGCATCTTGCGCAGCATGCAAAAACGGAAGTCGCCCACGTTGCCGCGTGTCTCGTAGATAGAGTAGGTGTGATGCTGCGGCGGCAACTCACCCGATGCCATCAGGTCGCCGACGATCTGGCGCAGGTAGGCGTTGATGCGCTGGTTGACCTTAAAGCCTAGGTCCAAGCGCACGCGGAACAAAAAGTCCGTGCCAAAGGTCTCAACGGAATACTCGTGCGTATAGGGCTCATCGGTAACGTGCACGTTGATGAACCAGTATGCCTTAGCGCGCTTGGGGTGCTTGTCCAAGATGGAATAGAGCACGTCGCGGTCGAGCGTGAGCGGGTCGGGGCTTTTGGTGAGAAATACCAGATTGTCAGCGAGCACGGGGTAGGTCTTGTCGTTGCGCAGGCGGTCGAGCTGATCGATGTACTTGGAGACGGGCAACAGGATCGTCTGCGTGCGCTCAATGGCGGTGCCGCGGCGCCACACATACATAAGGCCAAACAGCAGCGAGGCCAAGAAGATCATGACATAGCCGCCGTCAAAGAACATGGTGAGGCACGAGGCGAAGAAGCACAGCTCAATGGCACCGAAGGGCAGGGCGAAGACGCAGGCGCCCAGCTTGTGCTTGAGAATGCCGGCGATATAGCTCGTCAGCAGCGTCGTGGTCATGAGCATGGTCACGGTAATGGCGAGGCCATAGGCGCTCTCCATGCGCTCGGAGTTTTGGAACAGCAGCACGATGAAGATGCAGCCGACCCACATGATGTTGTTGACGAGCGGAATATAGAGCTGACCCTTGGTGTCGCTGGGGTAGTGGATGCGCAGGTGCGGCATAAGGTTGAGGCGCGTTGCCTCGGATACCAGCGAGAACGAGCCGGTGATGAGCGCCTGCGAGGCGATGATGGCCGCCACGGCCGAAAGCACGATGACAAAGGGGCGCAGGGGCTCGGGGAGCATCATATAGAACGGGTTGACGATATCCATCGCGAGCATCTGGGGGTTGGAGTTATTGGCGAGCAGCCAAGCGCCCTGACCCAGATAGTTAAGGATGAGGGCCGCCTTTACGAACGGCCAGGATGCGTAAATGTTAGCCTTGCCCACGTGACCCATGTCCGAATAGAGCGCCTCGGCGCCGGTCGTCGACAGGAAGACGAAGCCGAGCACCATGATGCCCGAGTGGTTGATGGGCGAGAACAGGAACATAATGCCGCGGATGGGGTTGAGCGCGCGCAGGATGGACGGGTTGCCGAGCATGTTGAACAGACCGGCGCCAGCCAAGAACAGGAACCACAGCGTCATGAGCGGGCCGAAGAGCTTGCCGATTGACGAGGTGCCGGCGCGCTGCATGGCAAACAGACCGCAGATAATGATGATGGTGATGATGATCACATTGGTCTGACCGTCACCCAATAGTGCGTGGCCCCACTCGATGGTACGCAGGCCCTCAATGGCTGTGGTGACCGTGACCGCGGGGGTGAGGATGCCGTCGGCGAGCAGCGCCGCGCCGCCGATCATGGCGGGGAGAATCAGCCATGGCGCCACCTTGCGCACGAGACTGAACAGGGCGAAGATGCCGCCTTCGTTGTGGTTGTCGGCCTTCATGGCGATTACCACGTACTTGATCGTGGTCACGAGCGTCATGGTCCAGATGACGAGCGAAAGCGCGCCCAGGATCATGTCCTCGCTGACGGTACCGATGCCGCCGTTGTTGGCGACGATTGATTTCATGGTGTACATAGGGCTCGTGCCGATGTCGCCATAGACGACGCCGAGCGTTACGAGCAGCATGCCAGCGGAGAGGGGGATGGCTCCGTGCCCGCCTTGCCCGCGCTGGTCTTGGAGGTTTGCCTCCAGTTTGTTGTGTGCCACGGGGACTCCCTTAGACATCCGGTTATCTGTCTAGGACAGATAATCTTTATGCCGTCTTTATATATACAAGAGCAGTTTGGCACATCGGGTTATTTTAGACAATAATCCTCAGCTGGGGATTATTTATCTATGCAGGTAGCATTTCAAAGCAGGGGCTTTTAAGCACGTACTGTCTGGGAGATGCCAGCCTTGGCGTTTGCGCGTTTGCCGGCGAGTTCGCAAAAAATCGCGCCGCCGATGATAAGTGCGGCGCCCGTCAGGCGGATCGGTGTTATGGCTTCGCCTAAAAGGACGGCCGAGAACACGACCGCCGAAAGCGGCTCGAGGTAGCCGACGACCGCGACGGTCTGAACGGGCAGCTTGGCGACAGCACTAAAATAGAGCAGGCAACCGATGCCGGTGTTGACGACGCCGAGCATGATGACGGCGCGCCAATCAATACTGGCGGCGACACCGGCGGACAGGAATGAGGGAGCGCCCTGCGTGATGAGCGTGAGGACCAGCGCGGTCGCAAAGGCGGCGCTCACCTGGAGCGTGGAGTTCTCGAGGCCTTCGATGTGTGGCGCACCCTTGCTAGCGATGACCATCAGCGCATAGCAAAATGCCGAGGCGATACCGCAGACGATACCCGCAATGGGCATATTGCCGCCTAGACCTTGCGCTGCAATGAGAAAAGCACCACAAGCAACGGCGACAAAGCCGGCGATTTTGCCGCCGGTCAGCTTTTCGCCAAAGATGAGCGGGGAGAGCGCCATGACAATGATGGGGCCGCAGTAGTACAGCAGCGAGGATACGCCGACGCCGATCGTCTGGTAGGCGCGGAACAGAAAAATCCAGCTGGCGCCTAGCGCGGCTCCCGAGAGGAGGAGGGCTGCGGCTTCGCGGGGGCGAGATGGCGCCTGCAACTTATGGCGTTGGGTGACGGCGAGAATGGTGACAAGCGAGAGTGCGCCCAAAAACGTGCGTAGTAGCACGATATCCGAGCTCGGCAGCGCGATGGCAGCGGCGATGATGCCGTTGGAGCCAAACAATAGCAATGCTGTTAGGTACGTAAACAGTCCGTTGTTCATGCGCTGACATCCCCTCTATATCCGAGCATGTTCACTATGGGTGAACTGGCTTTAGAAGAAAAGCGAATATAATGCATAGCAAACATGACAAAAACTCATGCAAGGGTGGGGACGTGCCGCGGAGACCAATATCCAAAAGATGCAAGTGCTGCTCGAGACGGTGCGTGCCGGCAGCTTTACGCGTGCTGCAGAGCGGCTGAGCTATTCGCAGTCGGGCGTGAGCCGCATGGTGGGCGACCTTGAGGCAGACTGGGGTTTTAAGGTGCTTGATCGAAGCCGCGAGGGCGTGGTGCTTTCTGCCGACGGGCGGCAGGTCATGCCGGCAGTCGAGGCGTTATGCGAAGAGTTTGGCCGCCTGCAGCGACGCGTGGACGAGATGCGAGGGCTCATGCGTGGCAAGATCTGTATCGGTACGTTTTCGAGTGTGGCGACCCACGTGCTGCCGCCGGTGATTGCGCGCTTTCGCGCCGATCATCCGGACGTCGATTATGAGTTGCTGATGGGCGATTACTCCGAGATTGAGCAATGGGTGGCAGAAGGCCGCTGCGACTTGGGCTTTATTCCGCGCGAGCCGCGCGGTGCCGGCATGGCGTCGCGGCCGTTGGTGCAAGACGAGCTGATGGCCGTGGTGCCAGCGGACTCCTCGCTTGCCACCGCGGAGGTCGTTTCCCTTGCCGATTTGGCCAACGAGCAGTTTATTCTGCTGGAACGCGGTAGCGACGACGAAATTACCCCGCTGTTTCGTCGGGCGGGGCTGACGGTGCGCTCCAAGCTGTCGACCTGGGATGACTATGCGATTATGGCCATGGTCGAGGAGGGCCTGGGCGTGAGCATTCTTCCCGCGCTCATCTTGCGCCGCTGCCAGTTCGATGTTGCCGTGCGTCCGCTCGAGGGGCATCCCCATCGGCAGATCAACGCGATATATCGAACGGCCGATGTTTCACTTGCTGCCGCTCGATTTCTTGAATACCTCTAAACGTGTACACGTCATTGTCCGCTTTGGGCAAATCTCGGAGTTCGGTACGTTTTCTTATGAAATTGAACTTTCGAATGAGGTACGGCGCTATACTGCTTGCTAAATTGAACCTTGGTTCAATTCGTGTTCTGTAAATTGAACTTTGCCAGCAAGGAGGTTCCTGTGGCCCAAGAGACGTTTAGCGATCGTCTGCGACAGACTATGTCCGATCGCGATGTTCGCCAGTCGGACGTAATCCGCGCGTCGGAGATGCTCGGCAAAAAACTCGGCAAGAGTCAGATGAGCCAATATGTGAGCGGCAAGACGATCCCGCGACGCGATGTGGCCGAGCTGCTCGCCCGTATTTTGGAGGTCGATGTTACCTGGCTGCTTGCCGGCGACGCCGATCAAGGCGAGGCATCATCACCCCGCAACGATTCCAAGCCCGAACCCCATCCCTCAGCTCAAATTGCAAGGAGCACCACCATGCGTACTTTTTCTAAATCCACCAAGCTCGATAACGTCCTGTATGACGTGCGCGGTCCCGTCGTCGACGAGGCCGCCCGTATGGAGGACGAGGGCGAGCGCATCCTCAAGCTCAATATCGGTAACCCGGCGCCCTTCGGTTTCCGCACGCCCGATGAGGTCATCAAGGACATGCGCCAGCAGCTGCCCGACTGCGAAGGCTATTCCAATTCGCGCGGCCTGTTCTCCGCGCGCAAGGCGATCATGCAGTATTCGCAGATCAAGGGCCTGCCCAATGTTCAGATGGAGCATATCTACACGGGCAACGGCGTGTCCGAGCTCATTCAGCTTTCGATGAACGCGCTGCTCGACAATGGCGACGAGATTCTGATCCCCAGCCCCGACTATCCGCTCTGGACGGCGTGCGCAACCCTTGCTGGCGGTCATCCCGTACATTATCTGTGCGATGAGCAGGCGGATTGGTATCCCGACCTGGAGGATATGGAGTCCAAGATCACGAGCGCGACCAAAGCCCTCGTCATCATCAACCCCAACAACCCCACGGGTTCTGTCTATCCGCGCGAGGTGCTCGAGGGCATCGTCGAGATTGCACGCAGGCATCAGCTGATGATCTTTGCCGATGAGATCTACGACCGCCTGTGCATGGACGGCTACGAGCACGTCTCGATTGCCTCGCTCGCCCCCGATCTGCCCTGTGTCACCTTTAGCGGCCTTTCCAAGTCGCACATGATCGCGGGCTATCGCATTGGCTGGATGGTGCTTTCGGGCAACCAGCGCTGCATGAGCGACTTCATCATGGGCATCAACATGCTCTCCAACATGCGCCTGTGCTCCAACGTGCCGGCTCAGTCGATCGTCCAGACGGCGCTCGGCGGCCATCAGTCGGTCAACGACTACATCCGTCCCGGCGGTCGTGTCTACGAGCAGCGCAACTTTGTGTATGAGGCGCTCAACAAGATCGACGGCATCTCGGTGGTCAAGCCGCGCGCGGCGTTCTACATCTTCCCCAAGATGGATGTTAAGAAGTTCAACATCACCGATGACGAGCAGTTTGCCCTCGACCTGCTGCACGAGAAGAAGATTCTGATCACGCGCGGCGGCGGCTTTAACTGGGCCGAGCCCGATCACTTCCGCATCGTGTACCTGCCGCGCATGGAAGTGCTCAAAGAGTCCCTCGAAGACCTCGCCGATTTCTTCGATCACTACCGCCAGGCGTAACGGCAAAGGTAGACTGTAATGAAACGGTCGGCCCGCAACGGATGCGGGCCGACCGTTTTCTGTCTAAGCCCGTGCTGTTAGCGCTTGTCTCGTTGAGCGGGCGAGGTTCGCGTGTGAGCGGTAAGTTCTATTCCAAAATGGAATACAGTGGGCTTAAGCTGGAATTGATGTCCGGGTACCTGCTTTTCTAGAATGTTTTCAACAAGATGAAAGGCGGTTCCAACCAATGATTATCGATGCAAATTCCTACTGGTTCGACGAGCACATCTTTCATGACGAGACGCTCTGCGAACAGTTTTTGGCCGAGGTACCCCGCGCCTATGACACCGAAGGCTATCTGACCATGAATTCCGCCGGCAAACGACAGATCGTGATCGAGATGCCCGCCGGTTCTCCGGGTCTTAACTACATTGAGGGCGACTACACCCTCGAGAAGCGCTTGGCCGATATGGATGAGGCGGGGGTCGACAAGGCGATCCTCAAGCTCCCCGGTTGTCACGAGTGGATGTCGCTCGAGATGTGCCGGCGTTTCAACGACGGTATGGCTGCTGACGCGAAGGCGTCAAGTGGCCGTCTGATTCCGCTTGTCGCTGTGCCGCCCTTTGGCACCAAAGCGAATTTGGAGGAGCTCGATCGCAGGCTCGACGATGGTTTTGCGGGTGTGCAGCTCTGCGCTCACTACGGCAAGCGCTATCTCGACGACCAGGTCTTCTCGAGCTTTTTCGAGCACCTGAACGAACGCCATGTCACCGTTTACGTGCACCATGTTCCCGTGCCGGTCGAGAACGAATCGCTTCTCGCGTACGACAACCTTCGCCGCTCTTATGGCCGCTGCGTCGACCAAACTACGGCGATCGGCCGAGAGATCTTTGGCGATTTCTTTGAGCGCTACCCCAACATCAAGATGGTCCACTCCATGCTCGGCGGCGCATACTTTGCGTTCAAGGAGATGCTGCTGCCTCATGGTCCCAAGCGCCCTGATGCTTCTGGCCGTTTTCAGGTCGATACCGAGACCGTTTCCAGGCGCCTCGAGAACAACATCTACTTCGACATGTCCCATGCTCAGCCTTGGGGCAAGACACTCCTTGCCTGCGCGGTTGACGTGCTGGGTGCAGACCATATTGTTTTTGGCACGAGCTATCCCGTTAAACGCGAGTGGCTCACCGAGGGTGTCGCCTGCGTTCGCGCTGCAAATCTGAGCGATACAGACAGCGACCTTGTGCTTGGCGGTACGGCGCAGCAACTGTACGGTGTCGAGTGAGCGGCAATCAGAGGGGAGTATCTGCCATGGACGAAGGAGAGATGAGGGCTGGGGCCGCTCGTGTGGCCATCGATCTTGGGGACGTGTTGCCGTTCGACGGTTTCGACGAACTCCGTCATGAGGTCTTCGCCCGTGCCCTTATCATCGAGGGGACGGGGCGACGCGCCTGCGTCCTTTCGCTTGAGGTCACCTCGATCGCTCCGGCTCTACTCGCCGATCTGCGTGAGGTTGTTGAGGATGCCGCCAATTGCAGCGGTGCTTATTCTTGGGTGGTTCCTACCCACACGTTTTCCATGCCTCACGTCCGCACTCCCGGGCATCTTGTCGACGATGCTGCCCGCAACCGCAACGAGCGCTATCGCGCAGCGCTCGTCGCTGCCGCCCGCACGGCTGTCGAGCGCGCTGTTGCGGGCATTCGCTCTGCCACGCTCGCCACTGTGGAGGGCGAATGCCCCGTGAACGTTAATCGCGACATTGAGACGCCTGCCGGCTGGTGGTTGGGCTCGAATCCCAGGGGGTTTGCCGACCACACGATGCCCGTACTCGCCATAAGGGATGCCGGGGGCGAGTATGTTGCCGTGCTCGCGACGGCGGACGTTCAGTCCTCCGTGCTCGACGGGTCGCGCGACTCCGAGGGGAGGCACATGGCGAGCGGAGACCTCTTTGGTTTTGCCGCCATGTCACTCGAGCGCGAGCTGGGCGGCGTTGTCCTGTTGCTGCCAGGCGCCGCGGGCGACCAAGGTCCGGCGGAGCGCGCCATGAACGTCATGTTCGATGCGGCCGGCGTTAAGCAGACGGTCGATGCCCATGAAGACGGATACCGCATGCTGCACCAGCAGGGGCAGGCCTTGGGCGATGCTTTGATCGAGGCCGCTCGCATGGCGCGTGAGGATGACGCCACCGGCATCGATGCCCGCACGGTCGACGTTTTTCTGCCCGCTCAGACACGCGCCGATTTTCACTCTTTGGCTCCGCACCGAACGTATGAATTTCATGCCGCTGGCGAGCAGCGCACGAGGGTCTATCTGCTCCGGCTGGGAAACGTCGAGCTTGTCGGCGTACAACCTGAGGTCTCGAGTGCATTCGGCGCCACTGTGCGCGCCGCTCGGTCCGGCTCTGTGTTCTTTGCCACGCTCGTCAACGGCGGACAGAAGTACCTACCGGCTCCCGACGCGTACGAAAAGATCACCTATGAGGCCATGAACTCCGGTTTTGCCGCCGGATCCCATGAGCGCCTCGTCGAAATCATCATTGCCGCCTTGAATGCGGCGTGACACAGAAGGAGAACGTGCATGAACATTGGACACGCGCGCCGCAAAATCACCCCACAGGGCGGCATCTACCTGATTGGCTACCGCAATCTTCCCAACCGTCTGGAGCCTGCGACAGGCGTCCATGACGACGTCTTCGCCAACGCCATCCTCTTCCAGCAAGGCGAACGTGAAGTGTTTCTCTTTAATGCCGATGTCCTCGAGTTCGAGGAAAGCATGGCCGAGGAAGTCAAGACAATGCTCGCCGAGCGCTACGGCATTGACCGTGATTGCGTCCTGCTCTCGGCGACGCACGACCATACTTCAATCGTCGCTTACCACCGCAGCTGGTGGACGGGAAAATTCGACGAGAACTACTACCGCTGGTTCCTCGATACCATTTGCCAATGCTTTGAGGAGTGCCGCGCCAACGCACAGCCCGCGATTTGTCGCTTGGGCAAGCAGGTCATCACCGGTTTCTACGACAACCGCATCATCCCAGGTGAACTCGCCGACAATGAGGTCATTGTCGTATCGTTCTTCGATACCGAAGGCAAGCCATTTGCGGGCTTTGTGAACTGGGCGGTGCATTCCGCTTGCGTCGGACCCGACTGCACGGAGCTCACGAGCGAACTCGCCGGTCTTACCGGCAAAAAGCTCGCTCAGAGTCTTGGTTACTATCCGGCCATGGTCGTCGGTGCTGCTGGCGACTGTAGCGACCGCAATTTTCGTCAGGGACGCGGCATTCCCGAGGTCGAGCGCGTTTCGACCGGTCTTGCCGAGGCGATTTCCCAGATCAAGCTCGATCGCGAGGTCGTTCTCGACCGCATCGAGCCTCAGACGTTCTATCACACCGTTGCCCATGACGACTTTTCGCTCACGCTTAAGTGTGTCGTCATCAGTTTGGGCGGCCTGCATCTCTTTGTGTTCCCGAGTGAGCTCGGCAGCGACTTGGGTATTCGCATGAAGCGCGAATGCCCGGTCGAGGGAATAGTTTGCGGTTACACCAACGGCTATTTCGAGTATTTCCTTCCGGCACGCGAGTACGGCCTCTCCTTTGAGACCGAGCGTACTCAGATTCCCCAGGGCGAACCGGAACGTCTGTGTGACAAGTTCTGCCAGACGACGAGACTTCTCGGCGCAGCAGATTCGCGTCTGTAGACCTGATTGCGTGACATGGGCCAATGAGGCTCGCTGCCATGTGATCGGCATCTTCCATCTTCTCTGCCGTTTCCCATCCCGGGCGTACGTGCGTCCGCGGATTTCAAAGGGGGAAGCGGGTTCCTTGCCCTCCCACGTCGACTACGGAGGCATGAAATCGATGCTATACCCCGCTCAGAAAAGGAGAATTCCATGAAATACCAGAAGCTTTGCGATGAAATCATCACAAAGGTCGGTGGTCGAGACAATGTGTTAGACGTGAGCCACTGCATTACGCGTCTCCGCTTCCACCTCAAGGATGAATCGCTCGCCCAGACCAATGAGCTTAAGGCGACGAAGGGCGTCGTTGACGTCATCCAGGCCGGCGGACAGTATCAGGTCGTGATTGGTGCCACTGTCGAGGCCGTCTACAACGACCTTGTTCAGATTGGCGGGTTCGACTCCAAACCCGCACTCGATATCGATGAAGGCGACGACGTCAAAAAGGGCGATCCATTCTCGCGTCTGCTGGCCATCATCTCCGAGATCCTGCAACCGGTTCTTGGCGTGCTTATGGCCGGTGGCTTTATCAAGTCGATGCTCGCGCTCTGCACGGTTGCCGGTTGGCTAGCCAAGGACAGCAATACGTATGTGACGCTCTCGGCAATCGGAGATTCGGTCTTCTATTACTTTCCGCTAATCATTGGCTGGACGTCGGCCAAGAAGTTCGGACTTAAGCCCGTTATGGGAATGGCGCTCGGTGGTATCCTCGTCTACCCGACGCTCGTTGCCCTTATGGGCGGAGATCCGCTCTACACGCTCGGCGCCGGCACGGTCTTCGAGTCCAATGTCTATGGTGATATTTTTGGCATCCCGCTGATCATGCAGAATTACTCATCGACGATTCTGCCTGCGATCTTTATCGTCTGGATTGCCTCCAAGGTGCACAAGGCCCTTTCTAACGCGCTGCCCGCGCTTGTGAGCTCGTTCTTCTCCAACATCCTGACGCTCCTCATTTGCGGCATCCTTGGCCTGCTTGTGGTCGGTCCGGTCATGACGGTCCTCTCCAACATCGTTGCCCAGATCATTCTGATGCTCATCAACGTCCAGCCCGCCCTCGCCGGCTTTGTCATCGGCACGTTCTGGAGCCTGCTCGTCATGTTCGGCCTGCACTGGGGTATCATCCCGCTGTGGTTTCTCGATGTCGCAACCTACGGCTATGACCTCATTAATCCGCTCGTGTATGCAGGCGGTTGTGCCATCGCCGGTGCTGTGCTTGGCATGGTCATCCGAACCAAGGATTCCGAGGAAAATGCTGCCGTCAACATTCCCGCCCTTGTCTCTTCGATTTTCGGTGTCAACGAGCCTGCGCTTTACGCCATCTTGCTGCCGCGTAAGCGTCTTATGTGGGCAACCTTTATTTCCGCTGGTGTAGGCGGCGCCATTGCCGGCCTCATGGGTGCCAAACTCTATGCCTTCGGTGCCTCCGGCCCGCTCGGTTTCCCGAGCTTTATTAACCCTGCCGGCATCGACACGGGCTTTATCGGCCTTGTCATCTCCGGTGTGGTCGCTTTCGTTCTGGCTCTTGTCGCCGCTATGGCGATCGGTACCAGGAAGGACGAGGGCGGTAAGGCGCTCAACATCTCGGTGGACTAGTCTGTCTGCGCACTTTAACTAAATATGCCTCGGACGGCGACGTGCCGCCCGAGGCATATTTGTGTTTTGTGCCGTTGTCAGCGTGTTTGCGGACACAAGTCTGCGGTTGTGGAGCAGCAGGGATTATGACGGTCGTGCCGCGGTGGAAGACGTACGGTCGCCCTGCAGGAGCTGACGGTAGGGGAGGAAGCCGATGAACGAGACGACCGCCTGCGAGTGCGCGGCGTTTCGCTTGAGGTAGAGCCTGACCTCGGAGGTCGTCGCGGGCTCGAGCGGCACCAGGGCTACCTTTCCGCTGGCGAGCGATTCCGCCGGCTTGCGCATGAGGAATGAGACGCCGGCGCCGCGTGCGACAAGAGAGATGATGTTCTCGGCTCGTTTGCCGGTGAACGTAACACGTGGGCCAAATCCAGCTTCGCGACAAAGGGAAAGGACGAGCTCGCTTACGAACGAGCCTTGGGGAAGCATGAGGAAATTCTCGTCGATAAGGTCGTCTATCTCGACGGTGTCACATTCGGCGAGTGGATGGTCGAGCGGAAGGACGGCCACGAGCCGGTCGGTCGTAAAGGGAATCTTTTTGAACTCCGGCTCGATGGCGCCGCTGTCACGGATGAAGGCCAGGTCAATGTCCTCGTGCAGGAGCATGCGCTTGAGTGTGTCGCCCTCGCCTTCGATGAGCTCGACAGAATATGAGGGGTTCGCCTGCTGAAAATCGATGACGGCGTCCGTGATCCCATAAGGGGCCATAATGGGGATAGAACCTACGGTGAGGTGCTCGAGCGGCTCACCTGCGCCTATTTGAATGGCGGCAAGATAGCGGTGCTGAAGCGTCGCAATTTTTTGCGCATAGGGGAGGAGCGCTTCACCTTGCGCGGTGAGTGTTACGTGGCGCTGGCTTCGATCGATGAGCTTGCAGCCGAGTTCGTGCTCCATTGCCATGATGTGCTTGGAGAGGGTTGATTGCGACATGAAAAGCAGTTCCGCCGCATCAAGAAACGTGCGTGACTGCGCTAAGATGGCGAATTCGCCAAAGCGGCTGATATCCATAGGGAGGCCTCCGGTACCCTCATTTTGGCAGGTGGCCTAAACCACGACGCCATTGCAGTGGTCGATTTCGTGTTGGATGATCTCGGCGGTGTAGCCCGAGAAGTTTTTGATGCGGTGGACGAAGTTCTCGTCCAAATACTCAACCTTAATGCGGCGATAGCGGGTACAGGGGCGCTCGCCGATCAGCGAGAGACATCCTTCGCTCGTCTGATAGGCATTGACCGGCTCAAGAATTTGAGGGTTGTACATCAGGAGTGTCCTGTTGCCGTCCTTTACGCAGATGATGCGCTTGCGCACGCCGATCATGTTGGCGGCGAGTCCCACGCACTCGTGCTCATGCACGTGGAGTGTATCCAGGAGATCCTGCCCGGTCACGGCATCGTCGGGTCCCGCGTCTTCGGAAGGCAGGTGCAAAAAGAACTCGGATTTCATGATGGGCTTAATCATGGCGGGCTCCTCATGTCTTATGCTTTCGTGGACTTTTAATAATAGCGCGGAAGGAAGGCTGTGCGTCCGCGTTACAATCTTTCGACGTTGGACCATGTTGCCAGATTCGTCGTGTACGGCGTCTGGCGTAAGTCTAGGGCTCATTTTTCGCCCTGGACTGTTCCTCTGGGGCGATGCGACTGTCGTTCCAAGAGGAAGGAAATGCATGGGGAGCAAATCTCAGCAACAAGTTCAAGTAGCGCCATCGGCCACTGCGGCGATTCTCGTCGTAATGTATATTGCAGCCTTTGTTGCCGCGTTTAACGAGAACATCATTAACGTGGCGTTGCACGACATTATGGCAGCCTTTTCGGTGAGTGCCACCACGGCGCAGTGGCTCGTTTCGGGCTACATGATCGTGACGTCGATCTTTACGGCCATCATGGCCTTCCTATCCGGCCGTTTCTCGACGCGCAAGCTGTTGTTTTTCGCATGCGGATGTATGGTCGCCGGCGAAGTCCTGTGTCTGATCGCTCCGTCGTTTAGCGTTTTGCTGCCAAGTCGTATTTTGCAGGCTGCGGGATCGGGCATCTTGTTTCCGCTCATGATGAACGTGGTGCTGTCTTGTGCCCCGCGTGAGAAGCTCGGTCTGTATCTGAGCCTGGGCGGTGCCTGCATTACGCTAGGGCCGGCGTTTGGACCCGTAATCAGCGGTCTTATGTGCACGTTGTTCGGCTGGAGGGCGGTGTTCGTAGTGCCGCTGGTGGGCGGTATTGTGGTCGCTGCGGCGGGCGTTAAGCTTGTTCAGAATGTCGGAGAGCGCTCGAATACCACGCTTGATATTCTGTCGGTTGTTTTGCTTGCCGCCGGCATTACGGCATTTGTGTATTCCGTAGGCGAGTTCTCGACCAATCTGATTGCCGGCATCGTGGCTCTTTTCGCCGCCATTGTGCTGCTCGGCCTGTTTGCGGCCCGTCAGCTCAAGCTCGAGCATCCGGTGCTTAACGTGCGTCCCATGGCGAGCGTTCGTTTTTGGCCTGCGTGTTTGCTTGTGGTGGTGTCGATGATGACGACGTTCTCGATGAGCGTTTTGTTACCGCTCTATTTTGAGGGCGCATACGGCATGACCGCACTTGTTGCGGGCTTGCTCATTTTGCCGGCGATTGCCTGCAACGCCGTGACCTCGATTGTGGGCGGACGCGTGATGGACGCCCGCGGCGCATGGCCACTGCTGCCGGTCGGCTTTGCCCTGATTGCCGTGGGACAGACTGCCATATCGATGACGGCGGCAAGCATGAACATCGGCGTCGTCGTGGCGCTGACCGTTGTGGTGTATGCCGGAGTCGGTTTGGTGCTGAGCCCCTCGCAGACGGCCGGCTTGGAGACGCTGCCTGCCGCTGAGCATCCTCATGGAACGGCATTACTCAACACGTGGAACATGATTGCCGCATCGTTTGGCCCGTCGCTGTTTATCGGCCTGCTCTCGAGTTCTGCGGCGACTGCCGGCGCGGCTGGCGCTGCGACCGACGTTGCCCAGGCGATTGGATTTGCAACTGCCGTGCGTGTGGCGGCTGTGATTGCCGTGGTCGGGTTCGCGACGTCGCTGGTGTACGCTCGTCGCGAGTCGCACATGTCGCATTAATGTGTGCACATAGATTCTGCAGCTAGATTGGATGGCGACACCATAAACTAATGGACGTTTTGCCGAGAGGCATGAATGTTTAAAGCGCAAAGAGTGCGCGACGGGCCCCGCGAATGGGGCGATGATGCCCGAGAGGGCCAAGAAGGAGTCTCATGTCCGAGAACGAAGAGATCATGAACGAGACCGAGAACGAGACCATGGCTGCCGAGGTCGAGGCAGTCGAGACCGTGGAGACCGAAGCTGCCGAGGTTGAGGCTGCTGACGAGGTTTCCGCCGAGGAGGAGGCCGAGGTTGTCGAGGCCGCCGTTGATTACGATGACGAAGAGCTGATGGACAAGATGCAGAAGGCCGCCCGCCTGCTGCGTAGCCGTCGCTTTGCTATTTCCAAGGAGGAGGAGGCCAAGGCCGAGCGCATGGCGAACATCGAGCGCGCCATCAAGCTCCTTGACCTCAAGCCCAAGATGGAGCAGAAGGAAATGTCCGACCTGCTGGGCATGCGCCTTCGTGAGCTCGATGGCCTGATGGCCGAGGCCGAGGCTGCCGATCTGGTCGGCCGCATCGACGACGCCGAGGGCGATATGCGCAAGATCGTTGTCTTCGCTGCCGAGGATGCCGCTGAGGGCCTGGTCGAGCTTGCCAACAAGAAGGAGAAGCTCCTGCCCGAGCTTTCTTACGAGGAGGCCACCGAGCTGATGGCCGCTCTCGATAAGGTTATCGCTCCGCTCGTCGCCATGGGCCTGGACGAGGACCGCGGTCCTCGCGGCGGCCGTGACGATCGCGGTGGCCGCGGCGGCGACCGCGGCGGTCGCGGCGGCTTTGGCGATCGCGGTGGCCGCGGCGGCGACCGTGGCGGTCGCGGCGGCGATCGCGGTGGCCGTGGCGGCTTTGGTGACCGTGGCGGCGACCGCGGTGGTCGCGGCGGCTTTGGCGGCAACCGTGGTGGCTATGGCGACCGCGGCGGCAACCGTGGCGGCTTTGGCGGCAACCGTGGTAACGACCGCGGCGGTCGCGGTGGCGATCGTGGCGGCCGCAATGGCGGCGGCTTCCGCGGCAATCGCTTTTAATTAGTTACGGCGTTTTACCAAACGCCGTAACGGGCCGACGCTGCGCGGGCCGCATTTGGACAATCTGACGTTCAACTTCAAGGGCGCGACCAGAAGGTCAGCGCCCTTTCGTTTCACGTCACCTTGCCTCAAATGCGACCCGCTCGCTGTCCGTCCTCTGCCTGCGGCGTTGTCTTGCTCCGGATGCGGCAGTTAGGGACGTTCCTTTTCTGCCGGCAGCTTGGGACACTCCTTGTAGTCATTGGGGACGTTCTTAAACGACTACATAGAACAAGAGTGGATGATCTCCCGGTTTGAGCCTGCATTCAAGCTTAAAGTGGGAGATCATCCACTCTCGTTTCGTTTGTTGATTTCGATGCCTACATTTGTAGGAACAGTTCGTGGAGGCGGGTGTCTTCGTCGAGTTCGGGGTGGAAGGTTACGCCGAGCTGGTTGCCCTGGCGCGCGGCGACGATACGGCCGTCGACTTTCGCTAAGGCCTTTGCGTCGCCGTGGACCTCGACGATGCGGGGCGCGCGGATAAACGTCAGCGGCACTTCACCGTCGATGCCGGCTACCTGTCCCTTGGTTCGAAAGCTGCCGAGCTGTCTGCCGTAGGCATTGCGCTCGACAAGTACATCCATGGTTGCCAAACGCGGCGTGCCCTTATCGTCATGGGCGGCAAGGTCGTGAGCCAGCAGAATCAGGCCGGCGCAGGTGCCCAGGACGGGCATGCCTTCAGCGATACGGGCACGAAGCTCCTCGAGCATGCCCAACTCATCAAGCAGCTTCCCTTGAACGGTAGACTCGCCGCCGGGAAGTACCAGACGGTCAAAGTCCTGCTTCAAATCAGCCGCCTGTCTCAGCTCAATACAACGTGCGCCAAGCTCGGATAGTCTTGCCTCGTGCTCGGCAAAAGCACCTTGGACCGCCAGCACGGCGACCGTCTGGTCTGCGTAATCGCTCATGTGCGATCCTTTCTGCTGGACTAGCGCCCGCGCTCCTCCATGATGATCTCGATCTCGTCGGCGTTGATGCCCACCATGGCCTCGCCCAGGTCCTCCGAAAGCTCAGCGATGAGCTTGGCATCGGTGAAGTTTGCCACGGCCTTGACGATGGCGGCGGCGCGCTTGGCGGGGTCGCCGCTCTTAAAGATGCCCGAGCCGACAAAGACGCCCTCGGCACCCAGCTGCATCATCAGCGCGGCGTCGGCGGGGGTCGCTACGCCGCCGGCGGCAAAGTTCACGACGGGAAGCTTACCCGTGGCATGGACCTCGCGCACCAGCTCGACCGGAACCTGCAGTTGCTTGGCTGCCTCAAAGAGCTCGTCATCGCGAAGGGCAACAACGTCGCGGATCTGCTTTTGGATCTTGCGCATGTGGCGTACAGCCTGGACGACGTCGCCCGTGCCCGGCTCGCCCTTGGTGCGAATCATCGTGGCGCCCTCGGCAACACGGCGCAGCGCCTCGCCCAGATCGCGAGCGCCGCAGACAAACGGCACGTCAAACTGGGTCTTGTCGATATGATAGACGTCGTCGGCAGGAGAGAGAACCTCGGACTCGTCGATGTAATCGATCTCGATGGCCTGCAGGACCTGCGCCTCGACAATGTGGCCGATGCGGCACTTGGCCATAACAGGGATGGAGACGGCCTCCTGGATGCCCTTGATCATCTTGGGGTCGCTCATGCGCGAGACGCCGCCCGCGGCACGGATATCGGCCGGAATGCGCTCGAGTGCCATGACGGCGCAGGCGCCTGCCTCCTCGGCGATGCGCGCCTGCTCGGGTGTGGTGACGTCCATGATGACGCCGCCCTTGAGCATCTGCGCGAGTTCGCGATTGAGTTTGACGCGATCGGCCTTGCTGGTCTGTTCTGCCATGGTTGCTCCCTTGGTTGGCATGTGCATTGCTTGATGGAACATCCTATCGGGGAGCTGGGTATGGCAAAATACTCAGTTTTCGAGATAATAATAAGGCCAGCTTAATACCAGATTGAACAGCTCGATAAGGTCAGGTGATAAACTCATGCTTGACTACAATTTGGAAAAACGCGGCGAAGCATCGCTCTATGAGTATGTTTACCAGCAAATTCGAGATGATATTGTTGCTGGCCGTATTGCGGCGGGAGAGCATCTGCCGTCTAAGCGTGCCTTTGCCAGTCATCTGGGAATCAGTGTCATTACTATCGAGAATGCATATAGCCAGCTACTTGCCGAGGGCTATATTTGCTCAAAGCCGCGGCGTGGCTACTACGCTTGCAAGCTTCCGGATGCACCGGTTTTGCCTTTGGCTTCGGAGGGCATCGACCGAGATGCCGTCTCTGTGGACCCCAGCGCGCATGATGTCCGCGGGCGGGTCGAGCAATTCGACGCACTTTCTCCTTCCGCTTTGGAGGCGGCGCGGCTTTGGCAAAGCGCACTGCGGGCGACGCTGACATCCGAAGACGAGCGCGAGATCTTTTCGCCCGCACCGGCACAGGGCACCGTTCGGCTACGATGCGCAATTGCTCATCATCTGCGCGGGACGAGGGGTATGAATGTCGACCCCAATAACATTGTTATCGGCGCGGGCGCTCAGCTGCTCGATACCATGTTGGTTCAGTTGCTTGGCGCTGACAAGGTGTATGCCGTTGAGGACCCGGGCTATTTACGTCTGACGCGCATTTATCAGGCTATGGGCTGCAAAGTTCGACATATCCCGTTGGATGATGAGGGGGTGGACTTGAGCGCTCTGCAGAAAACCGGGACCGATGTACTTCACCTGATGCCGTCTCACCAATATCCAACCGGCCTTGTGACGAGCATTGCGCGTCGCTATGCGCTTCTGAGCTGGGCCGCCGAGCGACCAGGTCGGTATCTCATCGAAGATGACTTTGATTGTGAGTTTCGCCTTGCCGGGAAGCCGATTCCCGCGCTCGCGTCGATCGATGCCGCCCAGTCGGTTATCTACACCAACACGTTTTCGAAGAGCCTTTCATCGGCGTTGCGTTTGGCGTACATGGTGTTGCCCGATGAGTTAATGGAGCGGTTTAGGCGCAACCTTGGTTTCTACGCCTCGTCGGTGAGCTCTGTTGATCAGGTCGCTTTGGCGCGTTTGCTGGAATCGGGTGATTACGAGCGACATGTGAACCGCGTGCGCGTTCGTGCTCGCGAGGCGCGTGATGGCCTGATGGCGCTTGTGCGGAAGGTATTTCCGGCAGGAGAGGTCTCGATCGAGCATGCAGACGCGGGCCTTTACTGTATCGTGGTTGCGGAGCGTGGAACGGGCAGAAGCACTTTTGCACGGGCCCTCACGCGCTCGAGCATCCCTTTTATCGATATCGGTGACTGTTTTTGGTGTGCCGATGGTGCATCTGTCCCTGAAAACTCAACTCAAATTCTTGTTCAGTATGACGATCTGAGTCCAAAAGTACTAACAACCTTGGAATTGCAGCTAATGGGGGGCACTCTGCAACCTAAGTGAGTAGACTTTTAGCACTTTGGCGACCAGGCCGTTTTGAAACAAGCTATCTACCTGTGGTTTTGAGAAGCAGGAAGACCGGCCTGCTCGGAATGTTCAAAAAAGTCTACTCACTTGCCGCGTAAAGCTTCTGCATGAGAAAAAAATGGGGTTTTCAACAGGGCTTCGTCCAGCTCTTGGCAAGCTTTTGGCCAGTTGGGGAGGGCTGTTGAAAACTTTGCAGTCCGTTCGGCGCCATTTTTGGTGCGTTCGCGCCAATGCGTGACTGACTGGGTTGAAATTCGTGTTTTCCTGTGCCTATGAAGGATCTACTTTGTGACATATCGGCTTTTAGGTACTGGCGTTTGCCTCCTCAAGTCCGCGCTTTGTGTCCGCCGCTTCCACGGCCGGAAGAAGACCGGCAGCGATATGATCTCGTCCGCAACCCGACGGCTGCGGTCGCGCTCGGTTTTCCGTTGTATACATTGGTTCGGACGAGAAACAAACGGACTTGTCCTGCCAGCATTAGGCAGCGGCTGTTTCTTGGTGAGCTCCCCAGGGAATCCGTGCTGGAAACGGAGCATGGGTTTTTGGTTACGTCTCCTCTACTGACGACATTCATCATGTCGCGGCATCTGACGGATCTTCAGCTTCTTTTGGTATTGGCGGAGATGTGTGGCTTGTTTGCGGTGTGTGCCCTGCCAGCGGCACTTGAGGCGGAGCTTTCGCGTGTAATTGATTCGGGCGCGATTTCGACAACGTTCGGTTGGGCGCGCTGCCCGTCCGAGGACGGCACCGCCTCAAATTTATGGCGTCGAGACGCTTTGGTTTTGGGCGGAGACCTTGACCGTTTTTGTTCAGATGTTTGTGGGATGCGTTACGGCAATAGATTTATGGCGGTATCGCAACTCGTTCCATTGGGTGCCGCGTCGCCTTTTGAGGTCGAGGCGTATTTGCTACTTGCACTGCCGCGATCCCTGGGAGGCGAAGGTTTTTGCGACATAGAGCTTAATGTTGAAGTGATGCTAAGCACAAGTGCTCGAGCGATTGTGGGAAAGTCCCGTGTATATATCGACATACTTCTGTCTTCGCCGGACGGCAGGCGACAGGTGGCCATTGAATGTCAGGGAAAGGCCTCGCACGGACGCGCAGGGGATGGCTTGCGTGACGCTGACCGCATGACGGCCCTTCAGGCCATGGGCTACGATGTGCTTCTCCTGACACACAGACAGATATCGGATGAGGATAGATTCCGCGCGATCGTTAAGGCCGTATGCAGGATGCTCGATGCTGAATATCGTGATAAAAGCTCAGATGAGCAAAGGGCTGAGACATTACTCAGGTCTGAACTATTCGTTGACTGGACAAAATTGGGAGTAATCGACGGAAAGATGCCCGTTAGACACAAAATGGCTCGATCGTGGACGGCTGCGGTTCTAAGTGAGTAGACTTTTGACACTTTGGCGACCAGGCCGGTTTGCAACAAGGCATTTACCTGCGGCTTTATAAAGTGATATGGATGGTCTGCTTGGCAAGTTCCAAAAAGTCTACTCACTTAGTTTTTGACGAGAAGCTGATGCCGAAGGCGGTCCTATTTCAGGGCGTTAACAAGTTCGTGAGGCACGAAAAAGGCCCGAACCAATATGGTCCGGGCTTCATCGAGTTAGAGGTTATGTCTCAAGTGGTTGGCTTAGCCAAAGTAGCGCTTGAGCAGGCCGGCGAAAGCCTTGCCGTGGCGGGCCTCGTCGCGAGCCATCTCGTGCACGGTGTCGTGAATGGCATCGAGACCAGCGGCCTTGGCGCGCTTGGCAAGATCAGTCTTGCCGGCGGTGGCGCCGTTCTCGGCCTCAACGCGCATCTCGAGGTTCTTCTTGGTGGAGTCGGTCACGACCTCGCCCAGGAGCTCAGCGAACTTGGCGGCGTGCTCGGCCTCCTCGTGGGCAGCTTTCTCCCAGTACAGACCGATCTCGGGATAGCCCTCACGATGGGCGACGCGAGCCATGGCCAGGTACATACCGACCTCAGAGCACTCGCCCTCAAAGTTGGCGCGCAGGTCGGCAACGATGTCCTCGGAGACGCCCTCCATCTTGGCGACGCCCACGACGTGCTCGGCAGCCCACTCGAGCTGGCCCTCCTCCTGCTTCAGGAAACGAGAACCGGGAACGCCGCACTGGGGGCACTTGAAGTCCTCGGGCAGCTGGTCGCCGTCGAACTCTTCCACATAACCGCAAACGGGGCAAACAAACTTCATGATTCGATCCTTTCGATCGATGGCGATTGCGCGCTCGTCCGGTCCCGTAAGGGCCCTCTCCGGACGTGCGTCTTGACGAGTTCTATTATCCATAAATGCAACCAAATGTGAAGCCTATTAGGAATGATTTTTAGTAAAACAATTTTGAGATATGAAGATGTTGATTGATTAACGATTGGCAGGCCGTCTTTGACCGCCGCTGAGTACAATCGGGCGAGCAAATGTTGACCTATCAACAAATGAAGGAGTTTCCTTTATGCATCTAGCCCGTCGTGCCTGGTGCCGAACATATCAGACGGTTTTTCGCATTGCATTGCCGATCCTGCCCTATACCGAGCCGCGCATTTTAGAGCATGCCGAGGATGTGCCCGCGGTGCTTCAAAAGCGCTCGATCCAGAAGGTCCTTATCGTGACGGATCCCGGCATTGCCCGTCTGGGGCTCACGGCACCGCTCGAGACGGCGCTCGCATCCAGGGGGATTGGCGTTACGGTCTATGCCGAAACGCGTGCAAACCCCACGGTTTCAAACGTGGAAGAAGCGGCGTCCCTGTATCGAGAGAGCGCCTGCCAGGCCATTATCGGCTTTGGTGGCGGTTCGGCCATGGACTGCGCCAAGGGTGTGGGGGCGCGCATTGCACAGCCGAACAAGCCCATCAACAAGATGCGTGGCCTGTTGCGCGTCCACCGTCTCCTGCCGCTACTTATTGCGGTTCCCACTACCGCCGGTACGGGAAGCGAAGTCACGCTCGCGGCGGTTATCACCGATAACGAGACGCACTATAAATACCCCATTAACGACTTTGTGCTCATCCCGCGTTTTGCGGTGCACGACCCCGAGTTTACGCGCGGGTTGCCGGCGTCCACCACGGGGCAGACGGGCATGGACGCCCTGACGCATGCCGTCGAGGCCTTTATCGGCCGTAGCACCACGCCCTACACGCGCAAGATGGCGCGTCAGGCGGTCCAGCTCATCCGCGACAATTTGCTCGAGGCCCATGAGCATGGTGACGACATACGTGCGCGTCGCAATATGCTTTCGGCGGCGTATAAGGCGGGCGTTGCCTTTACGCGCTCCTATGTTGGATACGTTCATGCCATCGCACACAGCCTGGGCGGGCGTTACGGGATTCCGCACGGCTTGGCCAACGCGATTATCCTGCCGCACATGCTTCGCGCTTATGGTGACGCCGCCGCCCCCAAGCTTGCCGATCTTGCTCGCATGGCGGGCATTGCGCCGGCCACCGCGCAGGACAGTCTTGCGGCCGAGGCCTTTATCGATTGGGTCGACCGCATGAACGAGGCCCTGGGAATCCCCAAATATGTCTCGGGTATTCGCCGCTCCGATATTCCGCAAATGGCGGCCCATGCCGATGCCGAGGCTAATCCCCTGTATCCCGTTCCGCTTTTAATGGACCGTTTGGAGCTCGAGCGTATGTACGAGGTCGTCGCGGGTGGTATGTTTGAGGACGAGAACTAGGAGGTTGCCGTGAACACCGAGGAAATTGCGCGCATCGTCGGCGATCAGCGCATCTACTTTAAGACGCACGCTACGTTTGATGTCGATGCTCGCCGCCGTGCACTGGTGCGCCTGCGCGATGCGGTTCGTGCGCACGAGGGCGATATCGCCCATGCGCTCAAGACCGATTTGGGAAAGTCGCATGACGAGGCATATATGTGCGAGATCGGCACCTCGCTTTCCGAGATTCGTCATCAGATCGCTCATGTGGCTCGATGGAGTCGTCCGCGCCTGCGTCCGTGTGACCTCGCTAACGCCGTGAGCGTGTGCAAAACGCAAGCCGTGCCCTATGGCGTCACGCTCATCATGGCGCCCTGGAACTATCCGTTTTTGCTGACGCTCGAACCGCTCGCTGGCGCCCTTGCCGCAGGCAATACCGTCGTCATCAAGCCGAGCGCCTATGCTCCGGCTTCGAGCGCGGTGCTCAGGCAGATTTGCGAGGAAGCATTTGATCCGTGCCTGGTGACGGTCGTCGAAGGCGGGCGTGCCGAGAACGAAGCGTTGCTCGACGAGTGCTGGGACAAGATCTTCTTTACCGGTAGCGTTCCGGTCGGCAAACTCGTCATGGAGCGCGCGAGCAAAAACCTCACGCCCGTGACGCTTGAGCTGGGCGGAAAGAGTCCCTGCATCGTGGATGCGACGGCAAACTTGAAGGTCGCGGCACGCCGTATCGCATTTGGTAAATGGCTCAACGTGGGGCAGACCTGCGTGGCGCCCGACTATCTGCTGGTCGACGTGCGCGTGCACGATGAGCTGTTGGGCCTCATCAAGGAAGAGGTCCGGCGCATGTTTGGCGAGCACCCGCTCGACAATGAGAATTACGGTCATATTGTCAACGCCAAGCATTTTGCGCGCGTACGCGGGCTGATCGACCCCGACAAGGTTGTGCTGGGAGGTACGGAGCGCGAGTCATCGCTTAAGATTGAGCCGACGATTCTAGACGGCGTGGCGCCTGAGGACGCCGTGATGCAGGAGGAGATTTTCGGCCCCATCTTGCCGGTGTTGACGTTTGAGAGCCTAGACGAGGCCGAGACGTTTATTACGGATCGTCCGACGCCGCTGGCCCTGTATATCTTTAGTCAGGATCGCGAGGTTCAGCAGCGCTTTGTGCGCTACGTGCCCTTTGGCGGCGGCTGCGTCAACGACACCATCATGCATCTGGCTACGAGCCATATGGGCTTTGGCGGCATGGGAGCGAGCGGTATGGGGCAGTACCATGGACGTGAGAGCTTCGATACGTTTAGCCACAAGAAGAGCATCGTGAACAAGGCAACCTGGCTGGACGTGCCGTTTCGGTATGCGCCCTACGCAAGCTGGAAGCACAAGTTCGTGCGCATGTTTGTGCATTAGGAAATGACAGGTAATACGAACAAGTGTTCCTATTACCTGTCATTTACGTTAGACTACTGCTATGGGGTGCGGATGGGCCAACTCCCTTTAGAAGGGAATTGGTATGAACGTAAGCGATGTTATTTCGTTACTGGCGTTGTTAATCGCGGCTATCGAACTCGGCCTGTTTATCGGCCGAATGAAATAGCCGCCCCCGCGTAAGCGAAGACGGCCACTTCTCACGATGAAAACGTGTATCGGAGTTGGCAAGACCCGCTGCCACGGGTGCCATCCGTACTCCTATCTTATCTGCAAGCGCTCTGTCTCGCAAGCGTTGCAACAAATGGGCGAAAGGTGCGAGCGGGTGAATTTGTGTCCGCACGGGCCCGTAAACTTCTCAGTAAGGTTAAGCGCCGGTATATCCGGCCGTTAGAGGAGTTGCCATGTACGAGCCTTCACGTGTTCTTCTGTCGTTTCATATTGCGGGATTTCAGTATGCCGACGGCGCTTTGGCCCTAGGCGATCTTAAAGCGGGCGATAAACTGACGCTGTGCGCCGAGCGCGATAATCCCCATGACCCCGAGGCGGTTGCAATCTACTATGGCAAGACCAAACTTGGCTATGTTCCGGGAAACGAGGCCGGCCCGCTGTCCTTGATGATGTATTACGGCCATGAGGACGTATTTGAGGCCCGCGTGCAACAGGTCGCTCCCGAGCGCAGCCCGTGGCATCAGGTGCGCGTTGGCCTCTACGTGGTGGATGCCCGCTAGTCGGCAATGGAGGCGGCCATGTTTGATGACGACGACCAGTTCGATTTGACAGACGATCCGTTTGAGTGGGATCTGCTACTAGACGACGATGAGTTGGAGCAGGATCGTAAGAAACGGCAGGACAAGAAAACTCAGAGTGACGCTTCGAAAAAGCAAGACAAACGCCGCCGCGGACTGTTCGGCGGGCTCTTTGGATAACCGCCGCATCGCTGCGTCTGTATACTTAGCACGAGTTGAACACGTTGCGAAATGAGGACACAGACGATGATGTGGTTTACCGCCGACTTGCACCTGGGCGATACGAATATCTTGCACGACATGGACCGGCCGTTTGGCTCGGTCGAGGAGATGAACCGCAAGGTCATCGATGCCATCAATGAGTGCGTGGCTGCGGATGACCGTCTCTACATCCTGGGAGACTTTACCTATCGTTTGCCCTTGGCGGAGGCGGTGCGCCTGCGCGAGCGTATCGAATGCAAGAATGTGACGCTCATCCGCGGTAACCATGACGGCGACTGGGAAGATCCGGACGCGCCGCAGATTTGGGAAGACGTGCGCGATTACCTGGAGATTGCCCCTGGCTATGCCAAGGGCCATCGTCTGGTGATGAGCCATTACCCCATGCTAAGCTGGAATGGCAAGGCGCGTGGCGCAATTATGCTGCACGGGCATATCCACAGCAGGGGAGACCGCACCAACGCGCGCAACCGCGATCGCGAGCGCCCCATCTTTCGTTACGATGTCGGTCTCGATGCCAACGAGTACAAGCCCGTAAGCCGAGACCAAATCCTCGGCTTCTTTGGACTGTAATTCTCGAACCGTCACACAAACCGCCACAAAGGGGACAGGCGCCTTTGCGGCGGTTCTGGCGCCGTTGCCATTATGGCGGCGGCACCTTTTTTGTCCGTGCGGCGCGGTAGAGTGTAGGCGATTGAAATTTGCGTCCATCGAGGAGCTGCTATGAATGAGATCAAGTGCCCGCATTGTGGCGAAGTTTTTAAGGTCGACGCGTCTGGCTATGCGGATATCGTCAAGCAAGTGCGCGATGCCGAGTTTTCGCGCGATCTGGATGAGCGTGTGAAGGCAGTCCAGCGCGAGGGCGAGCAGGCGCTGGAGCTTGAGCGCTCGCGTTCGACGGCTGCTTTGCAGGAGGCGGAGTCTCAGCGCAACGCTCAGCTTGTCGAGCAGAAGAACGCTGCAGCTCAACAGCTGGCACAAGAGGTCGCCAAGCGCGATGCTGAGCTTGCCGAACTGCGCGCCAAGCTCGAGGGCGCTGCCGCAGAGCGCGAGAACGCAAGCCAGCGTGCGGCGGTTGAAGCCCGTGCCGACGCTCAAAAGGAGAATGCCAAGCTTCAGCGCGAGATCGACAATTTGCGCGCGCAGCTGGGACGCAAGGATGACGAAGCCAAGCTCGTCGAGTCGGCGGCGCGTAACGCTGCTCAAAACGATTTAGCCGCACGCGATGCGCAGATTGCCGAATTGCAGGCAAAGCTCTCCGCGGCGGATAAAGCCCAGGAGATGGCGCTTGCCGCCGCTGCGGCTGAGTCGAAACGCGAACTCGATGCCGCTCGCAGCGAGGCCGAGCGCGCGCTTGCTGACTATCGAGTGAAGGTACAGGAGAAGTTTTCCGCCGCAAAGACTCAGTCCATGCGCGAGGCCGAGGGCCTTCGTGCACAGCTTCGTGAGCAAGAACTTTCTGCAAAAATGGAGCTATCGAAGGCGGTCGCCGCGGCGGAGCGAGAGCGCGATGAGGCACGTGCCAAGCTGACGAGCGAGCTGGCGGTGCGCGATTCTCGCGAGGAGCAAGCCAAGGCGGCACACGAGCTCGAGCTTGCGCAGGCCAAGCGCGCGAGCGATGACCTGATTCGCTACAAGGATGAAGAGATTGAGCGCCTTAAGGACATGAAGGTCCGTCTGTCCACCAAGATGGTGGGCGAGTCGCTCGAGCAGCACTGCGAGACCGAGTTTAACCGTCTGCGCATGACGGCATTTCCTAACGCGTACTTCGAGAAAGATAACGATGCGTCCGAGGGTACCAAGGGCGACTTTATCTTCCGCGAGTGCGACGCGAGCGGCAACGAGGTCATTTCGATTATGTTCGAGATGAAAAACGAGAACGATGAGACCGCGACCAAGCATAAAAACGAGGACTTCTTTAAGAAACTCGATCACGATCGTCGCCAGAAAGGCTGTGAGTACGCGGTGCTCTGCACGCTGCTCGAGCCCGAGAGCGAGCTCTATAACGCAGGGATAGTCGACGTGAGCTATCGCTACGAGAAGATGTACGTGATTCGCCCACAGTTTTTCATTCCCATGATTACACTTCTTCGCAACGCCGCCATGGGTTCGCTGCGCTATAAGCAGGAGCTGGCGGAGTACAAGCAGCAGAACATCGACGTCACGAACTTCGAAGCCAAGATGGAAAAGTTCAAGAACGATTTCGGCCGCAACTACGAGATCGCGAGCCGCAAGTTCCAAACGGCAATCGATGAGATCGACAAGACGATTAGCCATCTGCAGAAAACCAAGGAGGCGTTGCTGTCTTCCGAGAACAACCTGCGCCTGGCCAACAAGAAGGCCGACGATCTTACCATTCGCAAGCTCACGTGGGGCAACAAGACCATGAAGGCGGCGTTTGACGAGGCGCGCGGGGCTGCGACAGAGACAAACGATGAGCCAGCCGAGGCGGATTCGTATGAGGTCGAGGATGCCGAGTAAGGCATAGCGCATAGTGCAAAAGCGGGGCCGCTGGCGATATTGCCAACGGCCCCGCTTCGTTTCGTTCCATTGTGCCCGGCTAGTTCCCGAGCAGGTCCTCGATAAAGCCGACGCGGTAGTTTTTGAAAATGACCTCGCCGCCGTCTTGCGTGGCATCCAGGTCGACATCGCCCATGATGCCAAAGTCGTGGTCGCCATCCTCGTCGGCAAAGATCTGGTGCACGTGCCATACGTGCGCGGTCTTCTCGTCGGACTCGTCGATGGAAAACATCGCGGCGCTGCGGGCATTTCCGTCGGTGAGGATTTCCTCGTGCTGCTCATGGTAAGCGTTGAGTGCTTTTTGCCAGCGGACCTCGCTCATGCCCCAGTCCTCGTCGAGCTCGCCCAGATCGCGAGCGTGCTCGCGGGCGGCAAGGGTCACGCGGCGGAAGAGCGCGTTGCGCACCAACAGCGTGCAGCCGCGACGGTCCGCAACGACCTCGTCGATGCCCTGCGGCGGTGTGACGTCGAGTGCAGCGGGGTTGCCGGCGTTCTCCCACTCGTCCACCAGGCTCGAGTCGACCGAGCGCACCACAAAGCCGAGCCACGAGATAATGTCACGCAAGCGCTCATCGCGCTTCTCAATGGGCACGGTGCGATCGAGGGAACGGTAGGCCTCGGCTAGGTAGCGCAGCAGAATGCCCTCGGAGCGGGCGATGCCGAGCTTTTGAATGTAGCCCTTAAAATCGCTCGCGCTCTCCAGCATGTCGCGCAGGACGCTCTTGGGCGAGAGCTGGTAGTCGTTGGCCCAAGGTACTTCCTGGCAGTACTTGTCGAAGGCGGCATCGAGCAAGTCCTCGAGCGGCTTTTCGTAGGTGACATCCTGGATGCGCTCCAAGCGTTCCTCATATTCGACGCCGTCAGCCTTCATTTCGGCCATCGCGCGGTCGCGCGCGGCGCGCTCCTGTGCGCGCAATACCTGCTTGGGGTCCTCGAGCGTAGCCTCGACCATCGAGATGAGGTCCATGGTATAGGTCTCACTCTCGGTGTCGAGCAGCTCCAGCGCGGCAAGCAAAAACGGCGAGAGCGGCTGGTCGAGCGCAAAGTCCTCGGGCAGGTCGACCGTCAGCGCGTAGTCTATGTCCGGCGCGGCGTCAACCGGAGCGCCGGGTGCGGGCGGCACCTCGGTGCGCACGACGACGCCGGAGTCGATGAGCGTGGCGAAGATCTCGTCGGCGCGAACCTCGAGCTTTGCCTTTTCCTCGGGGGTCTGCAGGCTTGTCTCGATGAGGTCGTGCACGCGGGCGCGGGCGTCGCCGCCCTGCTCGACCACGCTAATCACCATGGAGTGTGTGATGCGCAGGCGCGGCTTGAGCGTCTCGGGCTGCGTCTCGATCAGGCGCTCAAAGGTCTGCTTGTTCCAGGTGACAAAGCCCTCGGGGGCCTTCTTCTTTTTAATTTTACGGAGCTTCTTGGGATCGTCGCCTGCCTTGGCCATGAGCTTGGCGTTCTCGATCTCGTGCTCCGGAGCCTCGGCAATGACCATGCCCTCGGTATCGAAGCCCGAGCGACCTGCGCGACCGGCGATCTGATGGAACTCACGGGCGCGCAGGCGACGCATCTTGTAGCCGTCGAACTTGGTGAGCGCGGTGAGGACCACGGTGTGGATGGGCACGTTGATGCCGACGCCGAGTGTGTCGGTGCCGCAAATGACGGGCAGCAGGCCCTGCTGCGCCAGGCGCTCGACCAGGAGGCGATAGCGCGGCAGCATACCGGCGTGGTGCACGCCGACGCCACAGCCGAGCAAACGCTTGAGGATCTTGCCGAAGGCCGTCGAGAAGCTCGTGCCCTTGGCCGCCTCCTTGATGGCCTCGCGCTGCTCCTTGCTGGCAATGCCAAAGTTGGCGAGCGACTGTGCCGTCGCAAGGGCGGCATCCTGGCTAAAGTGCACGATATAGAGCGGGGCCTCGCCGCGGCGCATCGCGAGCTCGACGGTGCCCTCGAGCGAGGTCGTCTCGTAGTCGTAGCTCAGCGGCACGGGGCGTGGGGCATCGACGACCAAGTCGCAGGTAGCGCCGGTGTGCTCCTCGAGCGAGGCGGCGATGGCGGTGACATCGCCGAGCGTGGCGCTCATGAGCATAAACTGCGTGTGGGGCAGGGTGAGCAGCGGCACCTGCCAGGCCCAACCACGGTCGGGGTCGGCAAAGTAGTGGAACTCGTCCATGGCCACGCAGCCCACATCGGCGTCCTCGCCCTCGCGCAGCGCATCGTTGGCAAGGATTTCGGCCGTGCAGCAGATGACGGGCGCCTTGGTGTTGATGTGCGTATCGCCGGTGATCATGCCAACGTTATCGCGGCCGAGCACCTGTACCAGATCGAAGAACTTTTCGCTGACCAGAGCCTTGATAGGAGCCGTGTAGTAGCAGCGCTTGCCCTGTGCCATGCCCATAAAGAGCATGCCTAGCGCGACGAGCGATTTACCCGATCCGGTCGGTGTTCCCAAAATGACATGGTCACCGGCGGCTAGATCCATGAGGGCCTCTTCCTGGTGGTCCCACAGCTCAATACCGCGATCGCTCGTCCATTCAAAGAAGCGCTCGAAGGCCTGATCGGGCGTGAGCCACGGTTCGGGCTCGCTGCCGTCCTCGGGCTCCCACCAGGTGGGGGAGAGCGCGCCGAGCGAGCCGAATTCGGCTTCGGTTCCCGTGCCGCCCGAGAATGAGCTGGCGGCGCCGGCGCCGGAAACGGTGCTGGCGGCGGTATCTGTCGTGGTCTGTGCCATGTGGTTGCTTTCTCTCGCGTTTGTCCGCCAACTATTATGGCGTAGCGGCGGCGCGGGGTGCCAGCGCGCGAGAAAATGCAGGAAATGGGCGTTCTGCCCGGCCGTTAAATGTAGTCGCTAACTAAGTGAGTAGACTTTTTGCGATATTGCGAGCACATAGCTTTTGCGCAAGGGTTCTACCTGCGGTTTTATGCTTCGCTATGCGGGTTGTGCTTGGCTATTGCAAAAAAGTCTACTCACTTAGGCTTGAGGGCCGTTCGCTGGCGCTTATTTGCGCTTGTTTGCTGACGCCGCGACCATCAGAAGCCCCTAGGACTCTTGCGGCAAACGCTTCTTGCCTTTGCGGGCGCGGTTTCTAAAGTTCTCGACGGCCTCTTCCATGCCCAGAGGTACATAGGTGAGCTCATCGAGGTTATCGGGCAGGTAGCAGGCAAGGCTCTGCTCCTGCACGCGGCCCGCTGTGAGCTGTTCGTCGGTTGGCTTTGCGCCGGGTGTGGCGCAAATGCCATAGACGGCGGCACCCATCTCGCGCGTGCGGCATTCATATTCGGTCTCGGGGTGCTCGGGATGGTCGCGGCGTACGTCGTCACTTACCCAAAGCGTGTCGTAGCCTGCCGCGGCAAACTGCCCCAGGGCGTAGTCGCGCAATGGCTTGCTGTCGGTGCGCAGCGTGACGGTGGCGTTGACTGCAAAGAGCGGGCGGTAGAGCATCAAATGGTCGACATGGACGAGTCGTTTTTTGGCGTACTTGGCCTTGGGCTGCGGCGTGGGAAAGTTAATGGTGATGGCATCGAGCTCGCCTGCTGCAAACAGCTGCGGCAGCGATGCGGCGCCTCGGGGCAGGACGAGTGCGTTGATCAGTTCCTGCTCGTAGATTTTCTGCGCAGCATAGGCGATACAGATGGGCTCCTGGTCCATACCGATAAAGAGGGTGTCGGGCTCACGACGAGCGCGCTCGACCAGATAGGTGCCCTTGCCACAGCCAAGATCCAGGTGAAGGTGCTCGAAGGGCTTGCTGCCTGCGGGCGCACAGGCCTTGCGCCAATCTCCGGCATAAGCCTCGGGGTTTGTCTCAATCGCATCGGCGTAGCGTTCCAGGCGCTCCTCGAGCACAAAGTTCTTAGGCGTGCGAACGTGGACGGCTCCCATGAGGCTCCTTGGTCATAAGTGTGGAACGCATAGCTGCGCGTTCCGTCAATGGGTTGAAAAGGGTGGGCATAGTTTGCCCGAAAGACGCGGCACGGCTCGGCGGCGAGTCGTCGATGCCTACAGGCGCTTGAGGATCACATAACGGTTGAGCTCGCCGCTGCGACCGTCAGCATGGAAGCGCTCAAGCTCACGCACGGGGACCTCGCCGCTCTTGTAGAACGTACGGACGCCGCGCACCAGGTCGGTGATCTGCTGATCGTCAAAGTGATGGCAGTAGCGGTAGGCGTGGCGGTCGTTTTGCCAGCCAATGAGGTGGTCGCCGGCTTCAAACTGCGCAGAATCGTAACCCTCAAACGGCGGGGTGAGCTCGGCGCGGGCTTCGGCTCGAACGGCCTTGCGCGCCATGCGCTCGTCGTTCATAAACTCCCAAAAGCTGATGGCGATGATGCCGCCTGGGCGCGTCTGGCGCACCAGGGCGTCGAGCACGCGTACGCGGTACTCGCACGATGGCACGTGGTGCATAAAGCCAAAGCAGACCGAGATGTCGGCGAGCGGGGCGTCGAAAAGCACATCGGGCGTCTCGGCGGGGTTGAGCTTCATGAGGGCGTCAAGCACATCGAGTTCCTGGAAGTGCAGGTTGGGAATGCGCAGGGCGTGGCCATGTGCATCGATAGCCAAATCTTGACACGAGTCGACACCATAGAACTCAAACGGGCAGCTGGCATCTGCCGAGGCGTTTGCGCCGTCGACGCCCTTGGCGGCAAGTGCGCCGCCGGCGGCAAAGTTCTCGAATCGCATATTGCCGCAGGCAAGATCGAAGACGCGGACGGGATGCTCGATGGTGGCGACGTCGAGCTGTTCGAGTGCGATGTCCATGGTGCGGACCCAGCCCGGCCACGGGGCCTGGCGCGTATCGGAGAAGGAGGCGGAGTGCTCGCGATAGAACGTGTTGTTGAGCTGGATGAGCGATGAGGCGAAATCGCGGTTCACGGCGCGGGACTCCCTCCGTTGGCGGTGCGGAATAAACGGTACGACCATACTACCGTTAACGCCGCAACGGGGACAACCGGGCTGCGGGTCATTGCTTGGTTTGGACACATTTTCGCAGCTCATGCGCGCCCGCAACCGCCGGTTGTCAAAAATCCCACTAAAATAGGTGGCATGTTTTTGGCGGTGGCGGATAGATTTTAACTGTGCAAGGCGCCTTAAGAACAAAAGCGGTCCGGCGGCACGGCTGGCAAAAGCATAGGAGGAACCATGAATGTAGAAACTGCGCAGCGGCTCGCCGACCTTCGCCGCAGCAAAGGCTTTAGCCAAGAAGTGCTGGCGCGAAAGCTGGGGCTGTCGCGCCAGGCGGTCAGCAAATGGGAGCGCGCGGAGAGCTCGCCCGATACCGAGAACCTGATCTCGCTCGCCAAGCTTTATGGCGTGAGTCTGGACGAGCTGCTCAATCCGAGCGATGAGATCGAGGACGATATCGAGTTTGAGAACGAGGACCGCGCCCGTCAGCGCGAGGCCGAGGCGGCGGAGCGCGCCCGCACCCATGAGGCGGCGGCACGCGCCACGGAGGCAGCTACGCAGGCAAGTGATGCCGCGGCCAAGGCGGCGCAGGCGGCAAGCTGGAGTGCGCAGGCCGCCAATGCCGCTACGGCGCAGGCGACGAGTGGCACCGCGGTTGGCTCGACTCCGGTGAAGGGCCCGTTCCAGTCGTTCCCGTATTGGGCCGTGTGCTGGCTGCTGTTCTTTTTGCTGATGTTCCTGGTTGGTGCCAGCCCTTTTCCCGCACTGATCTTCTTTACGATTCCCATCTATCACTGGGTGGCGCGTGCACTCGATGGCGATTGGGCGCGCGGGGATATCCAGGTTGGTCCGGCGCCGGTGGCGGTCAAGGCCCAGGGGAAGGATGCTTCTGCGGAACCTGATGCTGACGTGGCTACCACGACCACCGCTGAGCCATGTGCCAAAGAGGGTGACGAATGATGAAGTTTTCGCATGAATCCAAGCTGCGCCTGGGCGTCGGCATCGGAGCGTTTGTACTCATCATCGGGCTTGTCTTTGGCATTTCGCGGACATTGATTCATTTTGATGGTCCGTGGGATCTTGACGATGTTGTATCCGGCTTGTCCGGTATGGACGATGCGGTTGACGAGGACGATCTTTTGGATGGCGGTAACTATTCCGCTCGGCCTCAACAGCTTTCGTGTACGACCTTTGATGCCGATGAGTTTCGCTACCTCGATTTCGATATCGATGCGGCTACGGTGGACGTCAAGGCTGTTGATGACAACAAGGTTCGCGTTATCGAGCGGGGACGCGTTGCCAAGGGCGTGGATGCCTCCAAGGCCGCGACGCAAAACATCGCATCCGTCGAGGACTCGACGCTCAAGGTTTCCCAGTTTGGAAGTGATGACGGTAAGGCAATTGACCGCTCGGTTACGGTTGAGCTGCCACGCCGTGTTGCCGAACATCTGAAGGGGATCAACGCGCACGTGGGCTCGGGTGATCTGCAGATTGCCGGTGTCATCTGTGATGGTTTTGACCTTTTCCTGGGTTCGGGAGATGTAGAGTTTACGGGCAGCGTGACTGATGCGCTCAGCGCTGAGGTCGGTTCGGGCGATGTGACGTTCGAGCTCTACCCGGCCCCCGCGAAGTCGATGGACGTAAGCGTGGACTCGGGCGATGTAGAGATAACGGTTCCGAACTCTACGGGCTTTAAGGCGAGCCTCACCGTGGGCAGCGGTGACTTCGAGAGCGATTTCCTTCCGCTTGGCTACGATGGCGAGACCATTTTGAATCTTGAATTCGATAACGGCGATAAGTCTGCTACGTATCGTTTTGAGGTCGGTTCGGGCGACATGTCGTTTGATTCGGAGTATTGAGGCAGACGAAAGCCTAGGCGAAGACATAGACGCGCTCTTTGATGGAGGCGCCGAAGCCGAGATCGGCTCCGGCGCCTTTGCCTTTACAATGGGGGCATGGAACAGATTATCTTGAACATACTCGAGGCTCTGCGTCGCGGCGAGACCGTGGACGACAAAGCGCTCGTCAAACTGATACATGCCGAGGCGCGCCGTGAGGGTGCTGATAAGCGCGACTTGGCCAAGCGCCGTCTGCTGCCGTTCTACCAGCGGGTTAAACGTGAGGAGCCGGCTCGGTGGGCTGCGTGGAATGTCGACGCCGAGCTGGAACGTCGACTGCTGCAGGTGCTGCGCATGAAGCCTCGTCGCACGGCTTCGGGCGTGGCGACCATTACCGTCATCACCAAGCCGTGGCCGTGCTCGGGCGATTGTCTGTTTTGCCCCAACGATCTGCGCATGCCCAAAAGCTACCTGCATGCCGAGCCGGCATGCGCCCGTGCGGAGCAAAATTGCTTTGACCCGTATCTGCAGGTGAGCGCTCGTCTGACCGCGCTTTCGCAGATGGGTCATGCGACCGATAAGATCGAGCTCATTGTGCTTGGCGGTACCTGGAGCGACTATCCGCAAGGGTATCAGATGTGGTTTATGTCGGAGCTCTTCCGCGCGCTCAATGACGATGCCGTGGCCGGCGTGGCGGCCAACCCCATGTTGGCGCGTCCGGGCATCAGCCGTGCCGAGGCGGGGCGCCTGCTCGATGACGCTCCCGCCGATGCCCTGCCGCCGGTGGTGGCGGAGCGTCGCGAACGCTATCGGGCCGTCGGTATTGCGACCGACGAGGCCGAGCTTGCGAGCGGTGTTACCGACGAGCAGGGGCGTGTGGATGCTGCCGTGGGCGGCTACAACCGCGCGGTGCGTCGTCTGTACGGCCCTGGTACGCCGTGGGGTGAGGTTGCCGAGTGGCAGACAGCAACGATGGAGGAGCTTGAGCGTCAGCAGCGCATCAACGAGACGGCGAAGCATCGCGTGGTGGGGCTCGTTATCGAGACGCGCCCCGATGCCGTGACGCCGCAGACCCTCACGCTTATCCGCTGCCTGGGCTGCACCAAGATCCAGATGGGTATTCAGAGTCTCGACCAACATTTGCTCGATATCAACGAGCGTCGTATTTCGGTGGCGCAGATCGAGCGGGCGTTTTCGCTTGCGCGCCTGTTTGGCTTTAAGATCCACGCGCATTTTATGCTCAACTTGCTGGGCGCCACGCCCGAGGGGGACAAGCGCGACTACGAACGCTTTATGACCGAAGGGGCCTTTATGCCCGACGAGGTCAAGGTTTACCCGTGTGCGCTCATCGAGGGCTCGCGTCTGGTGGGCTGCTACGGGCGCGGTGAGTGGCGTCCCTATACTGAGGAAGAGCTGCTCGATGTGCTGGCCGACGACATCGTGGTGACGCCGGCGTTCTGCCGCATCAGTCGCATGATCCGTGACTTTAGTTCCGACGACATCATGGTGGGCAACAAGAAACCCAACCTGCGTCAGCTCGTCGAAAACCGCTTGGCCGCTCGGGGTGACGGTGCGACGGTGCGCGAGATTCGCTATCGCGAGATCAGCACGGCGGGTGCCGACTTGGATGAGCTATCTCTTGATGAGGAGGTGGCGTACGAGACGCCGGTGACGCACGAGCGCTTTTTGCAGTGGGTGACGCCGCAGGGCAAGATCGCGGGCTTTTTGCGGTTGTCGCTGCCCGACCATTCGTTTGTTGCCGCGCATGCGGACGAGTTGCTGACGATGCCGGACGAGGCGATGATTCGCGAGGTACACGTGTATGGCATGGCGGCGCGCGTGGGGTATCAAGGCCAGGCAGCCCAGCACCATGGGTTGGGGCGTCTGCTCGTAGAGCGTGCGTGCGAGATTGCCCGGGATGCGGGTTATACGCGCATCAACGTGATCAGCGCGATTGGTACGCGCGAGTACTATCGCCATTTGGGTTTTTACGATCATGGACTCTATCTGCAAAAGGAGCTCTAGATGAACAAGCCGAGTGTTTCTGCTGGCGTCGTTGCCGGCGTTGCCCTGGGAGCCGCGGCGCTTGGTGCGGCCGCTGTCGCCGTTCGTGCTGCCTGTCTGCAGGTTGCGCGAACCCGCAATGGGTTGGCGCGCGTGAAACGCGTGCACGATGAGGGCGGCGATGAGATTCGCGTGCTCGTGCAGGGCGGCGTCTACCAAAGCGCAAGCTACGTTGGCGAACGCTGGGCGGAGCCCGTCTTTGCGTACTATCGTGCATTTGACGACGTGTTTGAGGCTGAGGACGCAATGCGTGATGCTTACGGGCATGGTATCGACCGTATGCTCATGCTGGGCGGCGGCGGGTTTGCCTATCCTAAGTTCGCTCTGATGTCGCACGAGAGCTTGCGCATGGACGTCATCGAGTATGACGGAGAGATTACGCGCCTGGCGCGTCGCTGGTTCTACCTAGATGAGCTGGAGCGCGCGGCGGGCGATCGCCTGCGGGTGATAACCGCCGAGGCTCGCTCGTATCTGGGCGTGACGAGCGTGGGGCATCGTCGCTACGACGTGGTCGCGAGCGATTGCTTTGGCGGTGCCGAACCCGTACGTGAGCTGGCGACGGTTGAGGCGTTGCGTTTGGTGCGAGGCAGCCTGAACCCCGGGGGTATCTACGTTGCCAATATCGTGAGCGCAAACGAGGGGAGCGACGTAACGTTCCTGCGCGATTGCGCCGCCACGGCGCTCGAGGTGTTCGCCCACGCCTGGGTGGTCCCCTGTGGCGATACGGAGTTCGGCGGCGAGGAAAACTACCTGCTCATCGCCAGCGACGGCGACTACGCCTTTGCCGAAGCCGTGCCCTTCGATGTCGACTTTCTCGGTGCCGCCCTCCACGACTAGCGCGTCTCCCTGCGACCAGTCTGTTTATGACGGGGCTCCTTTAGCCACTCCTTGGTCATGCCAAAGTAGCTCAACAAGCCCCGTGCCGAAAAGACCGGTTTTATGTATGGTCGCGCCAGCTGCGGACACGCTGCTTCATGCCTTCGATGTCGAGCACGCCTTCGGCGAAGCCTTTGCGCACGAGCTCCTCGGGAACGTACTCGTCATAGCGATCAAAATAAGGCACCTCGCCTGGATAGACGAGCTCGATGGGGTCGAAGTCCTTTTCGGCCTCGGCTGCGAGCACCTCAAAGAACGTCTCCTCGTCGGCCTTCATCTTAAATTGCATAAAGTACGGGCGCGACGGGTCGAGTCCGCGAAGGCCCAGCTCCGCGGCACATTTAATCTTGAGCATGCGCTCGAGTGCCAAAAAGGCGTAGCTGCCCAACCAGGGGAAGAGCACCCAGGTGTCGCCACCCAGGTTGATGAGCGGCTTAGTTCCCGCGCCCGAAATCTCGGCCGTATGGCGAGCCTGCGCTAAGCGGGCCCGTGCGTTGCCCATGAGATACGGATATGCCGCGTGCTCGTTGAGCGCCTTGCGCATGCGCTCGAGTACGTGTGTATTGATGTCGCCGGGGCAGTCGCCAAAGTAGGCCGGCACTCGGCCCTTGACCTGCGTGGCAAAGACGGTGTGACGCTTCCAGTCCACTTCCTCGACAATCCAGCAGTGTCCGGCGATGGCGATGCGCTCACCGGGCGGGGGCGGATTGACGATCGTGCCCAGCTCGGCCGATTCGCTGCGAACGGTGAACTCCTCGTTTTCCTGGAACACGGCGTAGAACTTAAAGTTGTTGATGATGCGCTCGCCCGCGAGACCCACGATGAGCCCGCCGCCTTCGGTGACCTGGATATGGTCGATCTTAATGAGGTGGCGCAGCAGCACGCGATAGTCATCGGGCGAGACGCGATGGAAATAGCTGAGTGTGAGCACGCGCTGGGCAAGTTCGGCCGGTGTGAGTTCTCCGGTGCTGGCGAGGGTCGACATGGTCTGGTGATAGAGCAGACTGTAAGGGAGCCGATCGAGCTCGGGCGGCTCGACCCACTTTTCCTCGCGATAGAGTTGTACGAGCGCGATGCCTTGCAGGAGCTTCCACGGGATGGTCTCGGGCATCATCGTGCGCGGCTCGGGCTCTTCCTCGCGCATGACAAACCACATCTCGGGCGGAAGATCGCGGCGTCCCGTGCGGCCCATGCGCTGCAGAAAGGAGCTGACGGTAAACGGCGCGTCGATCTGGAAGGCACGCTCCAGGCGGCCGATATCGATACCGAGCTCCAGCGTAGAGGTGGTGACGGTCGTCTGTGCCTGTTCCTCGTCGCGCATAAGCTCTTCTGCCGTCTCGCGCAACGATGCCGAAAGATTGCCGTGATGGATGAGGAAACGATCGGGCTCGTGTCGGCTCTCGCAGTAGCTGCGCAGCATGGAGCATACGGCCTCTGCTTCTTCGCGCGAGTTGGCAAAGACCAGGCACTTGCGGCCGCGCGTGTGCTCAAAGATATAACCCATGCCGGGGTCGGCGTTGTCGGGCGCGGTATCGGTGGGGTTGAGGAGTGTCTGCTCGGTGGCTCGGGGAATGTCGACTTCGCCCTCGGGGGCCGAGGAAGTTTGGCGGTCCTTGGGTGTGGCCTTGCCCCGTGCCCGCTCACGACGTTGACGGCGTTCCTCTTGTGTGAGCTGCCCGCTGTGACGCATGTCTTGTCCGGATGCGGGCAGTGCCGCGGGTGCTGCTGCCTCAATGCGCTCGCACGCAAGCACTTCGGCCTCTTGAGGATCCATGCTCTCGAATCCCCGCTGCTGTGCCTGGGGACCCGAGTTGTAGAAGTGCTCCATGGAGATGCGCCACACGCGGCGCGGTTCTTCAAAGCGGGGGATAACGCAGTCGCGCCCCGTTCCCTGTGAGAGAAAAGCGCCCGTGCGCTCGGGATCGCCGATGGTGGCCGAAAGGCCAATGCGGCGTGGCTGTACGCCGGCCATGCGCGAGAGTCGCTCGATAAGGCAGAGCGTCTGCCCACCACGGTCGCCGCGCATGAGCGAGTGGACCTCATCGATGACCACATAGCGCAGGTCGCAAAACATGCGCGGGATCGCCATGTGCTTGTGGATCAGGAGTGCCTCGAGTGATTCGGGCGTAATCTGTAGGATACCGCTCGGCTTTTTGATGAGCTTTGCCTTGTGCGACTGCGAGACATCGCCGTGCCAGTGCCAGACAGGGATGTCGGCCTCTTCGCAGAGGTCGTTGAGGCGGACGAACTGATCGTTGATGAGCGCTTTGAGGGGGCCGATGTAGAGGGCGCCCACGCTCGCGGGCGGGTTCTCCCAAAACTCGGTCAGGATGGGAAAGAAGGCCGCTTCGGTTTTGCCGGAAGCCGTGGATGCCGTTAGGAGCACATTGTCTTGTGTGTTAAAGATGGCATCTGCCGCCGCAACCTGAATGGAGCGCAGACTCTCCCAATCGTGGGAGTAGATGAAATCCTGGATAAACGGGGCGTAGCGGTTAAAGGCGTTCACGGGGCCTCCTCTCAAAAACGAATCTCTCAGCGCGGCTGGCAACGGCTTGCTGCATGACTGCCTCAACGTTTTCCCAGATAAAACCTGCCAAAATAAACCTGTCCCTTTTTGGCAGGTTAGATGGTGAATTCGGCGAAGTTACGGTCGCCGCCTGCGGTATCGGTGCCGCCTGTTGCGGTTGCTGGGGCCAGCGCGTCGCCGCCGACGCTTTGCAGTAGCTCGGCCACGTTGGCGTCGGGGTTTTGGCATAGGATGTCGAGCAGCTCGATAAAGTCACGAATGACTTCACGCGGCGTCAGATGCGTGTCGGCTCCCACGCGACCGAACTCGATCTTGAGGAAGTCCACCAAGTCGTTCTCGGTAAGCGTGGGCGTCCAGCCAAAGTAGCCGGCGTGAATTTGCATGAGTTTTTCGATCAGCACCAGCAGCTCCTCGTAGGTGAGTGGCTGCAGACGGATGATGGGCGCGAGCATGTCCTTAAGGTCCTCGCGCGCAAAGCGACCCTGAGCGAGTCGGCTGCGCAGAGCCTCGTAGGAGAACACGCCGCGGCGGCGGTCTTCGATGGAGGTTGGCGTGCCGCCCATAATCATGCCCAGGTACTGCGCCTTGCCCTGAAGTGTGTCGTTGTACATGGTCAGGATCTTCTCGTAGTTGTACTGGCGCGTGATGGCGTTGGGAATCTTATACAGATTCACGAGTTCGTCGATGAGCACCAGCATGCCCTTGTAGCCGCTGCAAACCAAAAAACGCGCGATGAGTTTGACGTAGTCGTACCAGTCGTCATCGCTGATGATGGTTGAGGACCCCAGTTCGGCGCGGGCCTCGCTCTTGGTGCGGTATTCGCCGCGGATCCATTTGGTCACGCGGCTCATGGCTTCTTCGTCGCCCTCGGATACGGCCGTGCGATAGCGGCGGAGCATGCGGGTGAAGTCGAAGCCGTGGACCATCTCCTCGAGCGGGGCCAGTTGGGCATTGACGACCGACTCGTCGACGTCGGCGCACGAGGCGACCCAGCGATCCAGAATAAGGTTGAGCGCACCGCCCTCAGGGCGCGTCTTGGTCGATATGTTGCGGATGAGCTCGCGGTAGGTGGCAAGGCCCTGTCCCTGACCGCCCTGCAGGCGGCGCTCAGGGGAAAGGTCGGCATCAGCGACGACGAATCCCTCGCCCATGGCATGCGTTCGGATGGTCTGAAGCAAGAAGCTCTTGCCGGCGCCGTAGCGACCGACTAAGAAGCGGAAGCTCGCGCCGCCATCGGCGATGAGACTCAAATCGGTGAGCAGGGCGCGAATCTCGACCTCGCGACCCACGGTGATATAGGGAAGGCCGATGCGCGGGACCACGCCGCCCTTGAGCGAGTTAAGGATAACGGCGGCGACGCGTTTGGGTACACGGGGCGCTGCGGATGCGGTATCACTCATGGTCTAGGTATCCTCTCACGTCTGCTTCGTAGTCCTCGATAATCTGCGGCCCTGCCGCGCTAAATTCAATTACGGTGTCGCCCACCAGGTCAAAGAGCGCCTCGTTGATGCTGTCGACGAGCATGTCCTCGCTCTGCTCCGATTGCACTACCGCCGATTCCGCCTGTACTGCGTTGTGCTCGAGCAGCGCGCGGAGATAGGCGTCTGCGGCAGGCGTGAGTTCGTTCGTGGCGTCAGCGGGCGCAACAGCTGCGAACGCGGGCGTCGGCGCGAGAAGCGGTGCCACGACACCAAACTGTTCGGTGGATATGGTTGGCTCGTCGGTCTCGTCCTGCCGAATGGGTGCCGCGACCGCCTCGACAATCGCGTCGGCTACGGGCTCGGCTTCCGGTTGCCCTGAGTCCGCTGCCTCGGCTTCCACAGGTGCGCCGTCCTCGCGCTCTTCGTCGATTAAAAGTGCTTCGCGCGTTTGCGCAGCGGCGCTCCGAATGTGCCCCAGCTGAGTCAGGTCGATATCGATCTTGACGGGCTGGTGTGCGGCGTCCCACGAAAGCCATGCCACAATCTCGTCATCGATAATCTTGGCCATATATTTGGGGACCTTTTCTTCCTTAAGGGGATGGGCGGGGTCCAGCGCCAGGCGCAGGCGTTGGTCGCAGGCGCGCATCATTTCACCGAGCTTGCTGCTCTTTTGCCTACTACCATGGATACGCATACATTCCCAAAAGCCGTTTTGGCAACGGTAGATGTGGATGGGATCCAGGCGGTATTCGCAGTCCTCGTGGCGCTCGGGCGCAAAGAATACGGCCGAGGCAAACATGGTGTAGGGCATGGCCGTCTCCTCCCCAAACAAGCTCGCTACGATGCCGGTCTTTCGGTGCGTGTCATAGTAGCGCGCCATGCGGACATACACGGCGCATGCCACGTGGCGCAGATCGCGGTGGTGGCTGCGGTCAAGCCGCGAGTTACTTAGGTTGTACGTGGAGAGGGCGTTGATGGCGGCCATGAGTCGCTCCTCGCGCACCTCATCGGGCGGAAGGGGGAGCGTGGGCTCGGAGGTTTTGCGACGTTTGGGGGTCTGGTCGGACGGTGCCGGTGCCGGTACAAGGTCTCGTGCCGCGCGCCGCAGCTCGATAAGGGCGTTATCGAACATGACGGTTTTAGAGTCGCGGAGCAGCTTGGGGTCGAGCCCATGGAATACGGCGTAATCCTGCAACCACACGCGTGCAAACCGATCAATGCCGGGCTCGAAGGCGCGATAGACATCCCAAAAGGCCTTGATCTTGTTAAAACCGTCGAGTGGGTCATCTACGCCAATGCCGCAAATCAGCTCATAGAGATACAGAAAGGCAAAGGACGTAGACGTTTCCTCGACGGTTCCGCGGCGCACTTGGGCACGCCAGGTAAAGTAGCCGCGCAGCTGCCGGTCGCTCATGGCGTTGTAGGTGGGAAAGTACGACTTAAAGGTGCCGTTGTAGGGACAGTCGTCCTCAAAGTCGGCCATCAGCAGGCCCTGGCGGTAAAAAAGCTCGGCTTTCGAAAGCCAGCGGCCCGCACCGCCCTTGGGGTCATCCTGCCAGCGCGATATCTCGCGCATTTTACGGTACTGGTCGGGGAGGAAATTCTGCATCTGTCGGCCGGTTTTGAGAATCGGCTCGTCTGCGTAGACTTCATGTGAGAAGCGGGCAGACTGATGGGTCCGGGCCTCGGCCATAATGCGCTCGATGAGCATCTTGATGTCCTGGTCGGCCACCGCTCCTCCTCTCGAACGCAGCTACGGTGATCTCATATCATAGCACAGCATCAAACAGGTGTTCGAGATACCGCTGCGTTGATAGATTTAGAACAGGAGGGCGTAGATGACGGCGATGACGACGGAGGGGAGCATATTGGCCGTGCGGAAGGTCTGAGGACGGATGAGGTTGACGCCGACGCAGAAGATGAGCATGGAGCCTACGAGCGAAAGGCTGTTGAGGGCTGCTGTGGTCATGATGGGGGAGAGCGCGCCGGCAAACAACGTGATCGTCCCCTGGAACACGGCGACGGGCAGGGCCGAGAAGATGCAGCCGCGTCCGAGCGACGCCGTCATGGTGCAGACGATGATGCAGTCCAATGCGCCTTTCAGGGCAAGCGTTGACCAGTCACCGAGCAGGCCGTCCTGGATCGATCCCACAATGGCCATGGCGCCGATGCACACGGTGAGTGAAGTCGAGACAAAAGCGTTGGTGAACCCGTTATCGCCCTCACTGCCAGTCTTGCGCTTGAGCCATTCGCCAAGGTTCTCGATGGCGGCTTCCAAGTTGACGGCCTCGCCGATGAGCGAGCCGAGGGCGAACGAGACGATGAGCATGGTGGTACCGGTGGTCGCTAGTGCCTTTCCATCGATGATGAGCATCTTTTGCATGGTGCCGCCCAGGCCGATAAACAGGACGCACAGCCCCGATGCTTTCATGAGCGTGTCTTGGATGCGCGGTGTAATGAAGCGACCGCCCGCTAATCCCAAAAGACCGCCCGCAATCAAAAGCACAACGTTGATGATTGTTCCCAAGCCCGGCATGAGCCCTCCCGTATTGATGCCAACGTGGCAATCGTAGCAGAGTGGAATGCGAGGTACATCGCGACTCATCTAATACGTTATATAAGTGGCATTAGCAACGACGCGCAGCATTTAAGCCTCAGGTGGTTGTCGGGACATAGGGATAGTATTCAAAACGCAGTGTCATAAGCCGCTGCGGGGATTCAATAGCCGCGGCGATGATATTGGCATCGCGGGCACGATCAAACCCTTCGAGCTCGATCTGGTACGAGACGTCTTGCATAATGTCCAGACGTCGCCAGGCTAGGAGTGTGTCACCATCGAATTCCAAGGTCTTGCCTCCGTCTGGAGCAACGGCGTATAGACGCAGCTTGGCGGTGGTTGCAGGGTCGACAACTGTGACCTTTTTAATTTCGTTTCGAGTATTCTTGGCGCCCAACAAGGTGAGCAGTGTTGGGGCCACGACCTCGCCCGATGGCAAAAAGACGACTTCGATGGATTCAGGAAATGCGATGATAGCCGACTTGCGGACGGGCTGATTGGCGGCGGCAACTTCGATGTTCGCAGCGTCGATGACCTCTGTGTGGTCGAGCGCGGCAAGCACGCAGCAGTTACCTTCATCGATCTCTTGAGGATCAGCAAGCCCCAGATTGTCCGCGAGCTCGGGATCGTTTGGATCGGCAGCGGGCTCATTCAGCGCTTCGAAAGAAGCTGGGACGTTGTTTGTCGGCGACGGCGTGTCGCCCGCACCTGCTTCTTTATCCGTGCTCTCCTCTTGTATGGTTGCGTTGATGGATTCGTCGTTTGAGGGGAGCGTCTTGGCGTCAAGCGCGGAGGGGAGAATTCCGATGGCTCCGGATCCGTTCCACTCCATTTCGAGAAGCGCCGGGTCGGCAAGAATGCGTTGCCTGCTTTGCGCGTGGGCATCGATTTCAATAGGGCCTGCCTCTATCCCTCGTGTAAGGCTGAGTGATCCGGCTGGCTTCTCGAAATGAGCGTCTGTGTCTTTGGTGCTGACGGCGTAGAACAGCAGGGACGCTCCTCCCGCCGCGATGGCATCGGTGCCGGCTTTGGTCAGCCGCAACGATGCCGTGAATGAGAGGGTGGGCTGCGCATCGTCTGCATTCGCGGCGGCGCAGCCCAGACATATACCGCCTCCTTTCTCGAAAAACGCACCGTCGAAGGCGACCTTCGCTCCGTTCGCCGAGTCATCGACCGAAGCGATGTCGATGCGCAGCTCTAAATTGCATGGATCGCCATCTGCATCGAGCACAACCGAGCGCCATGTGCAGACGGCGCACCCCGCCTGGGAGCCGTTTGCCTTGTTCGAACGATTGATATCCACGACTATCGAGCCGTCCGTATTACGACGAAGGCATCCCGAGGTCGAGATTGCGGCCTGTGCGATCGAAAAACGCTTGCACGCAATGGCGCTCGGCGGATTTGGTGCGGAGCTTAGGGCTGCTGGTAAGGAGTCTGCCATGGCGGGAGTCGCCCAAGCGGCGACAGGCGTTCCGGTTGCGAGCGCGCCGCAGAGTGCGACGACGGGCAAAAGGTTCTTCGATGCCATGGGGTCTCCTTAGCTAATTTAGTGCGGCCTGTCCGTGTTTTGTTTCTGGCTGCGTTTGATGTGCAGACCGAGGCCGGCGGTGCCCGCGCCTGCTGCTGTGGCGCCTGCTGCCAAGAGCCATCGTCTGTCGCCTGTCTGCGCCAACGGTTCCTCGCGGTCGCCGCGGTCGAGCTCCGAGAGGTCGACCGTCACTTGCGTGGCGGCCTGCGCCTGTTCTTGCTGGGCAAAGGCCATGGCTGGCCCAAACGCTAGGATGCTGACGGCGGCGGCCAGGGCGACAGCCTTATGCCGTGTGCGCACCGGGCTCGACCGTCCAGGTGATCGTTGCAACCTGATCGCCTTCGCCGGTTACGCGGAAGATGTCGCGCGTGACGCGGGCGACGTTTCCGCTTGTCTTGAGCTTAATTTTGTCCTTGCCGCCGGCAATGCCCTGGTAGCCCATGTCGAAGGCTGCGTTCTTGGAAAGATCGAGGCCCGTCCCCTGCGTTGCGGCGCTGGCGTTCTGGAGTGCGCCGTCGGGGCCGACCTTAAAGTCGATGGAGTTCTGCGCGGTTCCGGCCTTGGCGTCGGCAGCAATGGTCCAGGTGTTCATGGCGTCGATCTTCATGTTGGTGACATGGATGCCGTAGGCCGAATGATTGTCGATGGTGGTCGCGTCTTCTGAGGGGCCCTGAAGCGTGCCGTCGGCCTTGGCGACGAAGGGAATAACCGTCGGAACTTTGAACTCAACGTTGTCGATCTCGGTCCTGACCATTACTTTCGTGGTTCCAACGCGCCCGGCCGCCATAGCTGGCGTCGGGACGGCACCCATTGCGAGCGCGAGCGCGAGCCCTGCGCCCACGACGAGCGCTCTGGCTCCGTTCATGTTCCTGGTGATGTCCATGGTCGTTCCTTTCTATTCGCCGCGGGCCGTCCCCGCGATGATTGGACGAATGCTGGTGAATTGTGTGCGGTGCCGCGTCGGCCGGAAGGCTAGTTCTCGGCTTGCTCAACCCGTACCTTGACACGTGTCGGATTGCCGTGGCTGTCGAGGGTCTTTGCATCGAGTGCCTGGATCTCGATGTACGCCTCGCCTTCTTTGATGTCGCCGGCGGGGCACGTTTCGATTGTCTTGCCGGTCTCGACCACACCGGATTCGTACATGGTCTCATCGTTTTGGATGACGCGGAATCGCTGGGGAAATTTATGGCTCTGTTAGACCAAAATTGACATATAGCTTTTTTCCGATTTAGGACGATAATG
>CABSNM010000001.1 GCA_902479065.1 uncultured Collinsella sp. | reverse complement strand
AGTCACGCGACCCTTGGCATCCACCCTCTTCTCATAGGGGGAGCCATCGGAACCGGATTGGCTTTCAACTGTATTCGCGACAAGCGTTGTAAAATCTAGTGAGACGAGCATCCCGGTTGCTCCAGCGCTTCGATGCTCTGGTCTTTAGCGCCTTTCGTTCAGTGGGGGACTGACCGCAAGCGGCGTAAACAAGAAAGGGGACAAGCGTAAATGAAAGCAACCGAGGCAAATCTACTCGACCTTATGGGCGTGGCGAAGATGCAATTCGTCATTCCCGTGTACCAGCGAGTCTACTCGTGGAGTATAAAAGAGTGCGAGGTGCTTTGGGATGACGTAATGCGAGCGGGTCGTGATGGCGTATCGCACTTCGTGGGGTCGATGCTCTATATCCCCGAGTCCGAGAGCTCTGCCACGAGTATTTCGCGCGTGCTCCTGATTGACGGGCAGCAGCGCATGACGACGTTTTCGTTGATGATCGCTGCTCTGGCTGACTATCTGGAGGGTAATCCCGACAAGGCCGGCTTCCTTGGCGATCTCAAGATTTCAGCGCTGCGGAAGAACTACCTCTTTAACGATGATGACTACAACGGTCTGGCGCGCTACAAGTTGGTGCTCTCGCAGGACGATAAAGAGACGCTGTTTTCCATCGTGTCTGGGTCTCCCGTGCCAGATGAAAAATCGGATCGCATCGTCGAGAACCATGCGTTCTTCCGTGAAAAGATGCACGGGAAATCATTCGACCCTGCAAGGCTTTGGGCGGGGCTAAACCGCGTGCAGGTCATCGACACCAAGCTCACCGCGGGCGTTGATAATGCCCAGCTCATATTTGAGTCCATGAACTCCAAGGGCAAGCCGCTCACGCCTATTGACCTCATTCGTAACTACGTTCTTATGTCTCTTCCCAATGACGAGCAGACCAAGCTTTACGAGGGTTACTGGCACCCGCTTGAGCGCCTGTTCGGAAAAGGCGGCGAGGACGAGTTCAATGCATTTATCTGGTACTGGCTGTGGCTTAAAGTTCCCAATAGGATGCCGAAGGAGAACGAGGCCTACTACGAGTTTAAGCGCTATTTCGCCGACGACTACGATGGTGACACCGAGGGCCTGCTTAAGGAGCTGCGCGGGTATGCACATAGATACGCCAGTCTGTTCCTTGGTAAGGAGAAGGACGACGGACTGCGCCGAGTGTTCGGCAGAATCGTAAGCCTCGACGTGAAGCAGATAAGGCCCCTTTTAATGTTGCTTTATTCGGTTTACGAGGGGAATGGACTAGACCGCAATGCGTTTTTACGTATCTGTGAGACTATCGAGTCGTTTCTGTTCAGGCGAGCGGTTTGCGGCAGACTTACCACGGGCCTAAATAATTTCTTTGCCGGCATGTATCGCAATCTCGAGCAGCAGGACGATATCGAGGAGTACGTTACGGCGATGCTCCTTATCCACAGCAGCGGTATGACCGCATACTTTCCGACAGACGAGCATTTTGTCGAGGAGTTTAAGACGCGTGACTGCTACAACCGCTTCTCTAAAAAGCGCTATTACCTGGAACGCATGGAGAACTGGCACCACCCGAAGGAGTCCATCTCAGCCGACGATTACCAGATCGAGCACATCATGCCCCAGACGATCGATGATGAGCACGGCTGGAAGGAATCGCTTGGTGAGAACTGGGAAGACGTCCACGACAGGCTGTGCAACAACTTGGGAAATCTTACGCTGACGGGCTACAACCAGGAGTACTCAAACCGGTCGTTCTCGGACAAGCTCAATCTGCCTGACGTCGGATTTAAGTGCAGCCCGCTCTACCTAAACAAATCGATTATCTCGCATGAAAAATGGGGTGAGGAAGAGATTGGGCAGCGCGCGGACGAGCTGGCGAAAGAAGCGTGCGAGATATGGAAGTATCCCGACCTTCCGGCAGACGTCGTCGACAAGTACCGTCCTTCTCGTGGGGAGTCTGACGAGGCTCCTGTCTGGACTCTGCAGGAGAACCACCCCACTTTTGCCGAAGGTGGGCTCAATCAGAAGCTTTTCGATGAGGTGCGCGAGTCCGTTCTGAGTGGTAACCCTTCGTGGGAGTCCTACATAGCTAAGTACTATGTAGGCTTCAGGTCGGGCAAGCGAAAACTGCATGCCGTGCTAGAAGGCAGGACCAGCAACGGTGGTTGGATTGCCGTTGGCTTGGCAAAGAGTGTGGATGATCTAACGGATCCAGAGGACATGTGCCAGGACAAGCGTACGCAGGGTGGATTTGGCCCGGGCTTACCCACTTACGTTGCGCTTCGGAATGCCGATGACATTCCTGCGGTGCTCGATCTCATAAAGCAGTGCTAGGTTGAAGGCCGGGAATCTAGTTCCCGGCCCTTGCCAGCTCAAAATCGTCGATGGCTCGTCCGCCCGTCTACACCCTTACGATCCTGCGGGCCGCACTCAGCAGCTCGTACTCCCTCTGGCTCCACTGGTACAGCTCGGTCACGCGTACGGCGTCGCGGCACAGGTCCAGAAACACCTCGGCGCCCTCGCAGAAGCACTCGCGGGCAAAGGCGCCGGATCCGTCCGCAACGCACGCGCCGTCGGCAAAGAGCTTCCAGCTGGACGGCTCGCGCGAGTCGTCTCCGAGCAGCTTGATCTGCAGAACATGTGGGCCGCCAGCGGCACATGGCCCTTCTTCCAACGCCTGCACCGTAAAGCGCATCTGGAGGGACAGAGTATAAAATCCGGAAAAAGTGTCAAATTCGATGGGCAAATTATCCGGAAAAGTATAGCTGGATGACAAAACAGCACTTAGAAGCTGGTGCTGGATGCGGGATCCTGTGGCCGCCTTCAGCCCTCGCTACTCGTCGTCCCCGTCGTTGGGGTCGCCCTTGAGGGTGTTGATGTCCAGGTACTGGTTGTCGTCCTCTTTTTGCTGCGTTGCCGATTCGGACGCGGTGGGGCCGCGGAACAGCTGGAATCCTTCAAACGCAATGACACCGAGCAGGGCAATGATAATGGCGATAAAGGCAACCTTGACTGCCTGCGGAAATTCCGAGAAACGCAGCGCCTTTTCCTCGGCGTAATAATCGGCGAAGCGCTCTTCGCCCGTGCTTTTGGTATACGCCGGTGCGGGCGCGGCCTCCGGGTCATATTCCGGTGCGGGCGTGGCAGCGTACGGATCGTTGAGATAATCGCTCGATGCGGTGCCATAATCCTCTGTCTCGATGCGACCGTTGCCAGCATAGCCATCGGAATAATCGGAATATGCCGCATCGCCCTCATAGTCCGCGGCGCTCGTGTTGGCGGCAAAAAGCGGGTTAACTGGAACGTCGAGCGCCGGCATGCCGGTAGAGGTCTCATCCAGATCGGCTGCAGCCCAGGAATCGTGGGCAACCTGATGGGCAACGGGCTCATCGAGCCTTGTGACCGGAGGCTTGCGTGCCGCAGGAACAGGTAACTGCTGGGCGTTGTACATAACGGTGCTGTCGGCCGATTTGCCCTGCGTCGCTGCAGCGAGAAATGCCGCCGTCTCGGACGGGTCACTTGCGGGGCGGGGAGCTGGTGTGGGCGCCGAAGTGGGTGCGGGCGTAGGCGCGGGCGTCGAAACAGGCGACTGCGCAGGAGTCGGCGCAGGTGCGGACTTAGGCGCAAGTGCGGGATTGGGACTTGACGGGCGAGCCCCGCCGCTCATGAGTTCGTCGGCGGTCCACGGGCGATCATTCATCACGTCGTCAAGGCTCAGCGAAAACAGGTCGTCTTCACCCTCATCGAACATGCGGTGCACATGTCCACCAATTGCCGGAATCAATCCGCGATCGGTGCATGATGCCTTGCTCAACGCCATTCTATTCCATCCTTTCGAAATACCAATGACATTGATTATATGGAACTTCCCAAGCGGCTCGGTCTTGGATTCGTGCTTTCCAGAACTCGCGCCCAAAAGGGGAGGGGCAATCCAGGCGAGTGCCTACTTGTCGCCGGCCGCCGCCTTGGCCTCATTGAGGTAGCTATAGAAGCTGTACTTGGAGATGCCAAAGAACTCGCAGGCGCGCTCGCTCGACTTGGAAATGAGGAAGGCACCGCGACGGTCGAGGTAGCCAATGGCACGAATGCGCTCGTCTTTGGTCATGAGTGCCGCGGGCTTGCCCACAAACTGCTCGCACTCGTGCAGCAGGTCCTCGAGCAGGTCGCCGATGTTCTTGGTAATGGGCTCGGGCTCGGTATAGCCCGTGCCGCCAGTGCCGGTAAAGGCGTCGAGCGAACGCTCAAAAGCCTTCATAAGCGTAATGTCAAAGTTGATGCCCAAAATGCCGACGGGCTTGCCCTCGTCGTTGCGGATAAAGATGGTCGAGGACTTGAGCAGCTTGCCATCGGTGGTTTTGGTGAGGTATGGCTCGCGGTCGTGCACGTCGGTGGTGCCCTCGTGCATGGACTCAAACACAATATGGCTGGGGCCGTCACCCAGTTTGCGCCCGCTGACGTGGCCGTTTTCGATCACTACGATGGAGTGGTCCACGTCCTCGGTCTCCAGATCGTGGACGACGACTTCGCAGTTGGGGCCAAATTGGAGCGCCAGACCGTGTGCGAGGCGCTTGTAAAACTCAATCTGTGCGGGGGTCATGGGTGCCTTCCTAAAAATTAGTTTGGGCACACTTTGCCATAAACCACACTTGACCGCAAACAAATCCATCAACAAGGCAATTCATGACCGTTCGGCGGCGAAAAAGTACCGATTGCGGCAACAAACAATTCGTTAGGTATGCCAATCAAAAAGTGTGATAGAACATTACTAACAAACTTTTTGTTTGGCATCCACATAAAAGTTCAGTCGCATGAATGGGAATGGGCTGAAACGCGTATGCGGGGGCCGGCAAGAGAGGACTTAAGGAGTTCACCGTATGGCCGATAAGATCCAGTGGGCGAGCAACACGATGCCCAAGAGCGATGACAAGCACTTGGGAATCATGAGCCTCGACCACGTGAAGAAGGCCCGCGCCTTCCACCAGTCGTTCCCCCAGTACACCGTCACTCCGCTTGCTCGCCTGGACGGTCAGGCCGCGCGCCTGGGCCTGTCCAACCTGTGCGTTAAGGACGAGAGCTATCGCTTTGGCCTCAACGCCTTTAAGGTCCTGGGCGGCTCGTTTGCCATGGCCAACTATATTGCCGACGAGACCGGCAAGGACGTTGCCGACTGCACCTTCGATTACCTGACTTCCGATCAGCTTGCCAAGGACTTTGGCCAGGCTACCTTCTTTACCGCCACCGACGGCAACCATGGCCGCGGCGTGGCATGGGCTGCCAACAAGCTGGGCCAGAAGGCCGTCGTTCACATGCCCAAGGGTTCCACTAAGCCCCGCTTCGATAACATCGCCGCCGAGGGCGCAACGGTGACCATCGAAGAGGTCAACTACGACGAGTGCGTGCGCATGGCCGCCGCCGAGGCCGATGCCTGCGAGCGCGGCGTCATCGTTCAGGACACCGCCTGGGAGGGCTACGAGAAGATCCCGTCCTGGATCATGGAGGGTTACGGCACCATGGCTTCCGAGGCTGCCGAGCAGCTGCGCGAGATGGCCATCAACCGCCCGACGCACGTGTTTGTCCAGGCTGGCGTGGGTTCGCTCGCCGGCGCCGTGGTGGGCTACTTCACCAACCTGTATCCCGATAACCCGCCCACCTTCGTCGTGGTTGAGTGCGCGCCTGCCGCCTGCCTGTACAAGGGCGCTGCCGCCGGCGACGGCGATCCGCGCATCGTGGACGGCGACATGCCTTCCATCATGGCCGGTCTGTGCTGCGGCGAGCCCAACATTCTGGGCTGGGATATCCTGCGCAACCACGCCACCGCCTTCGTGTCCTGCCCCGACTGGGTCACCGCTCGCGGCATGCGCACCCTGGGCGCTCCCGAGAAGGGCGACCCGCGCGTCATCTCCGGCGAGTCCGGCGCTGTGACCACCGGCCTGGTCGAGACCCTCATGCTCGATCCCGAGTACGCCGAGCTCAAGGAACTCATCGGCCTGGACAAGACGAGCTCCGTGCTCTGCTTCTCCACGGAAGGTGACACGGACCCCGACCAGTACCGCCGCATCGTCTGGGAAGGCGAATACCCCACTTGCTAATACTGGGCGGAATAAATAGGTATCGCTCCGCCACCTCACAGGTAGATTCCTTCGTTTGAAAGGTTAAGAACAATGGCTAAAGAACTCGATTTCGACGCTATCAAGGCTGCTGCTGAGTCCCATCGTGCTGATATGACTCGCTTCCTGCGCGCTATGATCTCCCATCCCTCTGAGTCTTGCGAGGAGGGTGAGGTTGTTGCCTGCATCAAGGCCGAGATGGAGAGCCTTGGCTATGACGAGGTCAAGGTCGACGGCCTGGGCAACGTCATGGGCTTTATGGGCGAGGGCGACAAGATCATCGCCATCGACTCCCACATCGACACCGTCGGCATCGGCAACATCGAGAACTGGGATGCCGATCCCTACGAGGGCTACGAGACCGACGAGATCATCTACGGCCGCGGCGGCTCCGACCAGGAGGGCGGCATGGCTTCTGCTACCTATGCTGCCAAGATGATGAAGGACATGGGCCTCATCCCCGAGGGCTACAAGATCATGGTCGTCGGCACCGTCCAGGAAGAGGACTGCGACGGCATGTGCTGGCAGTACATCTACAACAAGGACGGCATTAAGCCCGAGTTCGTCATTTCCACCGAGCCCACCGACGGCGGCATCTATCGCGGTCACCGCGGCCGCATGGAGATCCGCGTCGACGTTCACGGCACCTCCTGCCACGGCTCCGCTCCCGACCGCGGCGACAACGCCATCTACAAGATGGCCGACATCATCGCCGACGTCCGCGCCCTCAACAACAACGGCTGTGACGAGTCGACCGACATCAAGGGCCTCGTCAAGATGCTCGACCCCAAGTACAACCCCGAGCACTACGAGGATGCCCGCTTCCTGGGTCGCGGCACCTGCACCGTCAGCCAGATCTTCTACACCAGCCCCAGCCGCTGCGCCGTGGCCGATTCCTGCGCCATCTCCATCGACCGTCGCATGACCGCCGGCGAGACCTGGGAGTCCTGCCTGGACGAGATCCGCAACCTGCCGGCCGCCAAGAAGTACGGCGACGACGTGAAGGTCTCCATGTACATGTACGACCGTCCGTCCTGGACCGGCGAGGTCTACGAGACCGAGGCTTACTTTCCCACGTGGATCAACAAGGAGACCGCTCCGCACGTCAAGGCCCTCGTCGACGCCCACAAGGCCATGTTTGGTGACGAGCGCATCGGCTGCGAGCCCAGCATGGACAAGCGCACCGGTCGCCCGCTGTGCGACAAGTGGACCTTCTCCACGAACTGCGTCTCCATCCAGGGCCGCTACGGCATCCCCTGCGTGGGCTTTGGCCCGGGTGCCGAGTCTCAGGCTCACGCTCCCAACGAGGTCACCTACAAGGACGACCTGGTCACCGCTGCCGCCATGTATGTGGCTGCCCTGAACCTCTACGATCCGAGCCAGGCCGATGGCGACGCCACCGTGTTCCGTGCCGGTCTGACCAACAACAAGATCGATTAGTCCCATTCCTCGATTTTGTTGAGCCGGGGGACGCTCGTGTCCCCGGCACCCCCTGTTGACTTGGGGCCCGCGGTCGTTATCTCCCATGCTTCCTCAACGGTGGCGGGTCCTCGTCATGGTGCTCTGCATGTTCTAGCCACACGCGCATGCCGGAGCACATCTACTCATTGCGATCGTTTCATCTTTAGAAAGGACATTTCCATGGACGCTAAGTTTACCGAGCTCGTCGAGCAGCTGAACGGCCTCGATTTTAAGGGTATGTACGGTAGCGACTTCCTGCACACTTGGGACAAGACCACCGACGAGCTCAAGGCTCTCTACATCGTCGCCGACGCCCTGCGCGATCTGCGCGAGAACAACGTCTCGTCCAAGATCTTCGACTCGGGCCTGGCCGTCTCCCTGTTCCGCGACAACTCCACCCGTACGCGCTTCTCCTTCTCTAAGGCCGCCAACCTGCTCGGCCTTGAGCTGCAGGACCTGGACGAGAAGAAGTCCCAGATCGCTCACGGCGAGACCGTCCGCGAGACCGCTACCATGATCTCCTTCATGGCCGACGTCATCGGCATCCGCGACGACATGTACATCGGCAAGGGCGACGCCTACATGGCCGAGGTCTCCGAGTCTGTCCAGCAGGCTTACGAGGACGGCGTTCTGGATCACCGTCCCACGCTCATCTCCCTGCAGTCCGATTCCGACCACCCCACGCAGTCCTCTGCCGACATGCTCTACCTCATCAACGAGTTTGGCGGCCTTGAGAACCTCAAGGGCAAGAAGGTTGCCGTCACCTGGGCCTATTCGCCCTCTTACGGCAAGCCGCTGTCCTGCCCGCAGTCGCTGATCAGCCTGCTGCCCCGCTTTGGCATGGACGTCACCCTGGCTCACCCCGAGGGCTACGACCTCATGCCCGAGGTCGTCGAGCGCGCCAAGGGCTACGCCGCCGAGTCCGGCACCACCTTTAAGCAGGTCAACACCATGGCCGAGGCCTTCGAGGGCGCCGACATCGTGATCCCCAAGAGCTGGGCTCCGTTTGCCGCCATGGAGAAGCGCACCAACCTGTACGCCGAGGGCGACGACGCCGGCATCGCAGCGCTCGAGAAGGAGCTGCTCGCCCAGAACGCTACCCATCAGGACTGGTGCTCCACGACCGAGCTCATGGAGAAGACTGCCAACGGCCAGGACACCATCTTTATGCACCCGCTGCCCGCCGACATCTCCGGTGTCTCCTGCGAGCACGGCGAGGTCAACGCCGACGTCTTCGACATGCACCGCGTGGGCATGTACAAGGAGGCCAGCTACAAGCCGTACGCCATCGCAGCCATGATGTTCCTGCAGAAGGTTGCCGATCCCGCCGCTACCCTCAAGGCCCTCGACGAGCGCAACACCGCCCGTTGGCTCCAGGCCTAAAGCTGGGCTGAGAAATGGCTAAGCGTATTGTTGTCGCCTTGGGCGGAAACGCCCTCGGCGCCAACCTTCCCGAGCAGATGGAGGCCGTCAAGACGACTTCTAAGGCCATCGTCGACCTGATCGAGGAAGGCAACGAGGTCGTCGTCGTGCATGGCAACGGCCCCCAGGTGGGCATGATCGCCAACGCGATGGCCGAGCTCACGCGATCTAATCCACAGAAGTACATTCCCTGCCCGCTGTCCGTTTGCGGCGCCATGAGCCAGGGCTACATTGGCTATGACCTGCAAAACGCCCTGCGCGAGGAAATGCTCGACCGCAATATCGACAAGGGTGTCGCCACCGTGCTCACCCAGGTCGAGGTTGCGGCAGACGATCCGGCCTTTGCCGACCCGGTCAAGCCGATTGGTCCGTGGATGAGCGAGGCCGAGGCCAAGGAGCTGGAAGCCGACCGCGGCTATCAGTTCATCCACGACGAGAAGCAGGGCTTCCGTCGCGTGGTTGCCTCACCCAAGCCCGTGAACATCGTCGAGCTCGACACCATTAAGTCGCTCGTCGAGTCCAACCACGTGGTGATTTCCTGCGGCGGTGGCGGTATTCCCGTCACCAAGGCCCAGGGCAACCACCTTAAGGGCGCTGCTGCCGTCATCGATAAGGACTTTGCGGCCGAGAAGCTCGCCGAGCAGCTCGATGCCGATGCCCTGATTATCCTGACGGCCGTGGAGAAGGTTGCCATTGGCTTTGGCACCGACCACGAGCAGTGGCTCGACACGCTGACCGCGGCTGACGTAAAGCGTCTGTCCGAGGCCAACGAGTTTGGTCGCGGCTCCATGCTGCCCAAGGTCCAGGCAGCCTCGACGTTTGCCGAGAGCAAGCCGGGCCGCACGGCGCTCATCACGCTGCTCGAGAAGGCGCGCGATGGCCTTGCCGGCAAGACCGGTACCACGTTTACCGGCGACGCTGAGTAGGCATATCTGCACCATTGAGGAGGGTGCCCTGCGTCGCGGGGTGCCCTCCTTTGTGCTATGGGGAGCCAAGGGGCGTTCGCTGGAAAACGAGTGCGTGCCTGTTCCGACGGAGTGCGAGCTCGGTATGGTGGGTATAGCAGCTATGGTGTCCAAGGCAGCCAGGGGAGGTTTGCGGAGATGAAACTCGGTTGCGTCATTATGGCTTCGGGCGAGGGCAAGCGGTTTGGCTCTAACAAGATGCTTGCCGATATCTATGGCGAGCCGCTGATTGCCCGGGCCATCGATTCGGTTCCCCGGGGCTTTGACGTCGTGGTTTCGACGCGTTGGCCCGAGGTCGCTCAGATTTGCGAGGACAAGCATTGCCCGTGCGTTCTGCACGATGGCGAGCTGCGCAGCGAAAGCGTCCGTGCGGGCCTTTCGTGGGGAGTCGAACGCAACTGGAAAGGTTGCCTCTTTTTGCCGGGCGACCAGCCGCTTGTGAGCACGGACTCTTTTGAGGCCATGGTTCGCGCGTTTGACGAGCGTGGCCGCAAACATCCGGTGCGCTTGGCGTGCAACGGTGAGCCTTCGAGCCCGGTGCTCTTTCCGGCGGAACTATTCGATGCACTCATGCGTCTTGAGGGCAAGGACGGCGGGGGCTCGATTCTCAAGGACCGTACCGACGTGGTGCTGGTCGAGGCGCGTGCCTACGAGCTGTGGGATGTCGATACCGCAGAGGGACAGCGACGCATAACGGAGCATATCGCGGCCTGCTCGTATTTTGATCGCGTGGCCAACTGTATTAATCAATAAGGAGCAACATGATCATCATCAAAAACGGCGCGCTCGTGACGCCACAGGGGCTTCGCCGCGCCGATCTTGCCATGGAGGGCGACAAGATTGTGCGGATTGCCGCGGCGATTGAGCCGGCCGAGGGCGATACCGTCGAGGACGCCGCGGGCTGCTGGGTGTTTCCCGGCTTTATCGACGGCCACACGCACATGCAGTGCTGGACTGGCATGGATTGGACAGCCGATAGCTTTGAAACCGGCACGCGTGCGGCTGCCTGCGGCGGTACGACGACCATCGTGGACTACGCGACGGCTGATCGCGGCGTGACCATGCCCGATGCCTTGGCCGAGTGGCATCGTCGTTCCGACGGAACCTGCACGGCCAACTACGCCTTTCATATGGCACTCGCCGAGTGGAATGAACGCAACCGCGCCGATCTTTCGGCTATGCGCGAGGCGGGCGTATCGTCGTTTAAGACCTACTTTGCCTACGATCATTTGCGCCTGGACGATGCCGAGACGCTCGAGGTGCTCGAGGAGCTCAAGCGTATTGGCGGCATACTGTGCGTGCATTGCGAGAACGGTACGCTGGTGAATGAGCTGCAGAAGCGCGTGTACGAGCAGGGGATTCATGGGCCCGAGGGGCATGCGCTCAGCCGCCCGGACGTGTGTGAGGCCGAAGCCGTGAGCCGCCTGCTGTATCTGGCGCACCTGGCCGGCGACGCCCCAGTCAACGTGGTGCACCTTTCGACCAAGCTGGGGCTCGAGGCCATTCGCGCTGCCAAGGCGCGCGGGCAGAAGAACATCTATGTCGAGACATGCCCCCAGTATCTGATGCTCGACGACACCTGCTATCTGGAGCAGGGCGAGGACGGCTTTGCGGGCGCCAAGTACGTGATGAGTCCGCCGCTGCGCCATGCCGGTGACCGTGCCGCGCTGCGCGAGGCGCTTGTGGCCGGCGAGATCGATACGATTGCGACCGACCACTGCAGCTTTAACCTGCACGGGCAAAAGGACCGCGGGCGCGACGACTTCCGCGCGATTCCCAACGGCGGGCCCGGCGTGGAGCATCGCCCCGTCGCGATTGCCACGAGCTTTGAGGGCCAGCTGGGCCCCGAGGACCTGTGCCGCTTGATGAGCGAGAACCCGGCGCGCGTGTTTGGCATGTATCCGCGCAAGGGCTGTCTTGCCGAGGGTGCCGATGCCGATGTGTGCGTGTGGGATCCTTGCGCGCGTTGGACGATCAGCGCCGCGACGCAGCATCAGGCCGTGGACTACACGCCGCTCGAGGGCTTTGAGGCACATGGCCGCGCCAAGGCCGTGTTTGTGAACGGCGTGCTGGTGGCGCGCGATGGCGAGCCCACCGGAGCCCAGCCCGGTCGCTACGTGCCCCGCTAGCAGCAAAGATGCCGTGTCCCCTCCTCAGTTGCGGTGAAATACGGACTGTTTGCGGCCGTCGGGCGGCCAAACAGTCCGTATTTCACCGCAACTGAGGAGATGGGGCCGGCTACTTGAGGCTGCTGGCGACGACGGGGCGGTCGAGAGCTGCCTCGAAGCGGTCGGCCATCGTGGGGTCGCTGAGCGTGTCGGCTTGGTTGAGCATGACGCGTGCGGTGCTGAGTTTCAGCGCCTGCATCTCGGCATTGAGCACCATGGCGACGCGCTCGGGCGTGGCGATGTCAGTGAGCTCGCAGCCGCAACGCTCGCAAAAGAGCTCGGGGCGGTGGACGGCTTCGTTGATGGGCTTGCCGAACCCCGAGGCGCCGACGATCCAGACGATGTTGGCCGTGCCAGAGGGAATCACCGGCTCCCAGGCGGCGTGCGCCTTGAGCGGGAGCCGCTTGCTGCCGTCCGCCTCGGCCAGGACGTAGTCAAAGCGCTGCGCCAGCTGGTCGAGCGGCTCGGCAGGGGAGGAGAACTTGCCTGTCTGGGGGTCCAAGACACCTGTCTGGCAGATGCTTCCCCGCACAAGCCCCGCGCAGGCCTCGCAGGTGCAGCCTAGGGCGTGTGGGGCACCTGGCTTCCAGGGCGCGGCGTCCAGGCGACGGCTCGACCCGTCCCACGGCACGCCGGCGACGGGGAACATGCGCGTGGTGGTGCAGAGGAGCACGCGGCCGCCAGCGCGCATAAGCTCAAGGCCGAGCGTCTTCAGCAAGGTCGACTTGCCTCCACTGCCGATAATTGCAGTAATGCCCGGCTCGATCTTGAGCGCGGAGGCAAGGTTTCCGCTCGTCGTTTCCATCTGTTCACCGCCGTATAATACTGTGATAATAAATAATCATCAGAGTAGCGGTCGAACCGCTTTTTGCTCTGCTCAAACCGTAGCACAGGGAGGTGCCCCGGGAATGCTCGTTTATGTTCGCGGCGCCGGCGATATCGCCACGGGTGTCGCTGCCCGTTTGGTGCGCACCGGCGTGTCGGTCGTCATGGCCGATATCGCGGTTCCCACGTGCATCCGTCGCACAATCAGTTTTTGCGAGGCCATTCGCTTGGGCGAGGTCGAGGTCGAGGGCATTCGCGCCCGCTTGGCGCAGACGCCGGCTGAGGCGCTCGAGATTACCCAAGCGGGGGATGTCGCCGTGGTGGTGGACCCTCAGGCCAAGATGCTCGATGAGCTTAAACCCGCGGCTGTGGTCGACGCGATTCTGGCCAAGCGCAACCTGGGTACCACGCGCGACATGGCACCTGCCGTTATTGCCGTGGGACCGGGCTTCACCGCGCCGGTTGACTGCGACGCCGTGGTCGAAACCATGCGCGGGCATTTCCTGGGCCGTGTCATTACCCAAGGTTCGCCCCAGCCCAACACGGGTGTGCCGGGCATGATCGGCGGATACGGCAGGGAGCGCGTTATCCACAGCCCCGCCGCCGGCGTGTTTCGGTCCGACCACGCAATCGGCGACATCGTGAGCGCCGGAGACGTGATTGGCTACGCGAGCGATACGCCCATGTGCACGCAGATCGATGGCTGCCTGCGCGGACTTTTGGCGAACGGCGTGCAGGTGACCGAGGGCTTTAAATGCGCCGATGTCGATCCGCGCGGCGATGCCAGCTATATCAACTACATTTCAGATAAGGCGACGTCGGTCGGCGGCGGCGTGCTCGAGGCACTCGCTATGCTCACCGATATCTTTAGAGGATAGAAGGCGGCAATGGAAAAGCTCGATGTTGTGAATGCGGCGCTTGTCGCCCTGCGTGCTGGCGAGACGTGCGAGCTCGTGGTCGTGGCCGGCACGGCGGGGTCGTCACCGCGCGGTGTGGGCGCATGGATGGCCGTCTTTGCCGATGGCAGCCAGGCGGGCACTATCGGCGGCGGCAAGATTGAGCTCTTTGCGCTGGATGAGGCGCGCGAACTCCTGAGCGCGGGACAGTCGCGTCTGGTCCGCTACACCATGGGCGGCGAGAACTCCGATACCGGCATGATCTGCGGCGGAGCCATTTGCCTGTGCTATCTGCATCTGGATGCGACCCAGGCACCGTTGTTCCAGGAAATTGCCGACGTCTTGGTCTATCGGCGCATCGGCGACTTCGTCATCGACTTTGAGCCGTTTATCGCGAGCGCGCTCGAGGGCGATGTGGCCGAGTACCATGGCGAGGCATCGCGCCATACCATTGCGGGCTGCCCCGGGCTTTCACTGGTGGAGGAGGGGAGTAACGTCACCTACACCAACGCTGCCTCTGAGATTCCCGCGGCGCACATCGAGACGCTCTGCCCCGAGGGCCTGACCTACATCTTTGGCTGCGGACACGTAGGCGCCGCGACGGCGCGCGTGCTCACGGCGGCGGGCTTTGCCGTCGTGGCCTGCGATAACCGCCCCGGCACGTTGACGCCCGAATGGGTGCCCGGTGTCTACGATCGTCGCCTGGTCGATTACAAGAACCTGAGCGAGCTGTGTCCCATCGGTCCGCGCGACTTGGTGGTCGTCGCCACGGCGGGTCACAAGTCCGATATCGACGTGGTGATTCAGGCCATGCGCGCCAAGCCTGCCTACCTGGGCTGTCTGGGTTCGCGCCGTAAGACGGCCTTTGTGCGTGCCCGCCTGGAGCAGGAAGGCTTTACGCAGGACCAGATCGACGAGCTGCACCTTCCGATCGGCGTTGCCATCGAGGCCGAGGACCCCGAGGAGATCGCCATCTCCATCGCCGCCGAGATGATCCACCTGCGCCGCACCAAACTCGTCCCCCGCAAGCGCTAATCGCATCCCCACCAATAAGTTGCGGTGAAATACGGACTGTTTAAGCCTGTTAGGCCGCCAAACAGTCCCTATTTCACCGCAACTGCTTTTTGGGATCAATTTGTGCGGGGGAGTTGTGGAGTTGTGCAGGCAGACGAGGTTTTTCTGGAAATACGCTCCCGATGCGCGTATAGTACCGATTGTTTTGTCGGCTCCTGCTGCGTCGAGTCCAAACCGCGAAATGCCATGAGCGGCGCGGATGCAGCCAGGAGGCACGAGGACAACCCATCGTGGCCACGCCCCGTGCTTAAAACCCCAAGAAGGAGTGAACAATGGCAGAAGAGAAGTATGTGCCGCGTCTGAAGACCAAGTACAACAACGAGGTCAAGCAGCAGCTTCAGGACAAGTTCCAGTACGAGAACGTCATGATGATCCCCAAGTTTGAGAAGATCGTCGTGAACATGGGTGTCGGCGAGGCCGCTACCGATTCCAAGGCCATCGACGGTGCTGTGCGCGACCTGCGCGCCATCACCGGCCAGCAGCCGATGATCACCCGTGCCCGCAAGTCCATCGCTACCTTCCGCCTGCGCGCTGGTATGCCGATCGGCTGCAAGGTTACCCTGCGTGGCGACCGTATGTGGGAGTTCTTCGATCGTCTGACCTCCGTCGCGATCCCTCGTATCCGCGACTTCCGCGGTATCTCCGCCAAGAGCTTCGACGGCCGTGGTAACTTCTCCATGGGCGTCACCGAGCAGCTCATCTTCCCCGAGATCGACTTCGACTCCGTCGATCACCAGCGTGGTATGGACATCACTTTCGTGACCACCGCCAACACCGATGAGGAGGCCAAGGCCCTTCTGGACGCCTTCGGTTTCCCGTTCAAGAAATAGGTTCACCTGCCCTATAAGCGCCGTTCCCACAAGGGGGCGGCGCTTGGGGCGAACAATACTCTATGTGAGGAGGATATAAGTGGCTAAGACATCGATGATCGTCAAGTGCAATCGCAAGCAGAAGTTCTCTACTCGTGAGTACACGCGCTGCCAGCGCTGCGGCCGTCCGCACTCTGTGTACCGCAAGTTCGGCCTGTGCCGTGTCTGCTTCCGCGAGCTTGCACTCAAGGGCGAGCTTCCCGGCGTTAAGAAGGCCAGCTGGTAAGTCACTACCAGCGTTTCAAGCATCAGTTTGGAACAGGGAAAACGCGCTAAAAAGGCTTTGCCGTTAAGGGCGGCGAAGAACCAAGAGCACGTGTTCATCAAGAACGAAGGAGAATCTGTATGAACCTTACAGACCCGATCGCAGATATGCTTACGCGCATCCGTAACGCTAACTCTGTGAACAAGGCCACGGTCTCCATGCCGAGCAGCAAGAAGCTCGTCGAGATCGCTCGTGTTCTGCACGAGGAGGGCTACATCGAGGGCTACGATGTCGAGGACACCGTTCCCCAGAAGACTCTGCACATCACGCTTAAGTATGGTCCCAAGAAGGCTAAGGTCATCAACGGCATCCGCCGCATTTCCAAGCCGGGCCTGCGTAAGTACACCGGCGTTGCCGACATGCCCCGCGTCCGCGGTGGCCTTGGTACCGCCATTATTTCCACCAGCCATGGCGTCATGACCGACCGCGATGCTCGCAAGCACAACGTCGGCGGCGAGATTATCGCTTACGTCTGGTAATTCGCTCGGTAGGTAGAAGGAAAGGAGATCACCGTGTCTCGTATCGGTAATAAGCCTGTCCAGATTCCCGCCGGAGTCGAAGTGGCAGTCAACGGCAACAACGTTGTCGTCAAGGGCCCCAAGGGCCAGCTCGAGCTCGATGTCTTTGAGAAGCTCGCTATCAATGTCGAGGACAACGTCCTCACCGTTTCCCGTCCCGACGACGAGCGTGAGACCCGTGCCCGCCACGGCCTCACCCGCGCCCTCATCCACAACATGGTTGTTGGCGTTTCCGAGGGCTTCGAGAAGAAGCTCGAGCTCGCCGGCGTCGGTTACCGCGTGCAGCAGAAGGGTAAGAACCTCGAGTTCTCCCTGGGCTTCTCGCACCCCGTGATCGTCGAGGCTCCCGAGGGCATCACCTTCGAGGTTCCCGACAACACCCACGTGAACGTCAAGGGTATCAACAAGCAGCAGGTCGGTCAGATCGCCGCTGAGATCCGCGGCCATCGTCCTCCCGAGCCTTACAAGGGCAAGGGTATCCACTACGTTGGCGAGCACATCCGCCGCAAGCTGGGTAAGGCCGCCAAGTAGTCGTAACCGACTCACTCGCATAAGACCAGCACCCCGTCAGGTGCTGGCAAGATCAACCTTTTTAGGAGTTTACGTATGAACAAGCATAAGGCGAAGCTGGAAGGCCTCAAGCGTCGTCAGCGTCGTGTTCGCGGCAAGGTCTCGGGTACTTCCGAGCGTCCGCGTCTTCGCGTGACCCGTACTAACGCCAACATCTATGCCCAGATCATCGACGACAGCAAGGGCTCCAGCCTGACGCTCGTCTCTGCCTCGACCCTCGAGGCCGAGTTCAAGGGCACCCACACCTCGAACAAGGAGGCTGCGGAGAAGGTCGGTCAGCTCGTTGGCAAGCGCGCCATCGAGGCCGGCATCACCAAGGTCGCCTTCGATCGCGGTGGCCGTATCTACCATGGCCGCGTCAAGGCCCTCGCCGACGGTGCTCGTGCCGCCGGTCTCGAGTTCTAGGAGGTATGTAGCACATGGCTCGTAATCAGAAGCAGCAGCGCGAGGCCTCCGAGTTCGAGGAGCGCGTCGTTTACATCAACCGCGTGTCGAAGACCGTCAAGGGTGGTCGTCGCATGAGCCTCGTCGCTCTCGTCGTCGTTGGCGACGGCAAGGGCAACGTCGGCGTTGGCATGGGCAAGTCCGCTGAGGTGCCCATGGCCATCTCCAAGGCATCTCTCGATGCCAAGAAGAACATGTTCCACGTGCCGGTGACCGAGCAGGGCACCATCCCGCACGAGGTTCTCGGCCACTTTGGTGCCGGCCGCATCATCATTAAGCCCGCTGTCGAGGGTACCGGCGTTATCGCCGGCGGCGCTGTGCGTCCCCTCTTTGAGCTTGCTGGCATCAAGAACGTCCTGTCCAAGTCCCTCGGTACCGACAACGGCCTCAACATCATCAAGGCTGCCGTCGAGGGCCTCAAGGAGCTCTCCAGCCCTGAGGACGTCGCGGCTCGCCGTGGCCTGACGGTCTCCGAGATGTTCGTCGGTAAGGAGAACTAAGCATGGCTGACACCATCAAGATCAAGCAGGTCCGCAGCACCAACGGTTGCAAGCAGGACCAGGTCCGTACTGTCCGTGCCCTCGGTCTCCACAGGATCCGCGAGGTTCGCGAGATTGCTGACAACGAGTCCGTCCGCGGCATGATCTTCAAGGTCAAGCACCTTGTCGAGATTGTAGAGGAGTAGCAAATGCAGCTTCACGATCTTACTCCCGCGCCCGGTTCCACCAAGAACCGCAAGCGCGTCGGCCGTGGCAATTCTTCGGGTCACGGCACCACTTCTGGCCGCGGCCAGAAGGGCCAGGGTTCCCGCTCTGGTGGCACCAAGGGTGCCGGCTTCGAGGGTGGCCAGACTCCGCTGGCTATGCGCCTGCCCAAGCTTCCGGGCTTCCGCAACCCCCGTCGTATCGAGTACACCGCTGTTAACGTTGAGCGTCTCGAGCGTAAGTTCGAGGACGGCGCTGTGATCGACGGTGCCGCTCTTAAGGCCGCTCGCATCACCAAGAGCGAGTTCGAGCCCGTCAAGGTGCTCGGCAATGGTGAGCTCACCAAGAAGTTCACGGTCAAGGTCGACAAGGTCAGCGCTTCTGCGCAGGCCAAGATCGAGGCCGCCGGCGGAAAGGTCGAGCTGCCGTGCTAAATGGTCTTAAGAATGCTTTCCGCATCAAAGAATTGCGCGAAAAGATTCTTTTTACCATAGCTATGCTCGTCGTGTACCGCATTGGTGCGCACGTTCCTGTGCCCGGCATTCCCTTCCAGGGGATGCTGGGCCTTTTCTCGACCGATAACAATTCGGTCGCCGCAGGTGCTATGGCCCTCCTGAATCTTTTCTCTGGCGGCGCGTTGAGCTATGTGTCGGTGTTTTCGCTGGGCATCATGCCTTACATCACCAGCTCGATCATCCTCCAGATGCTCCAGGCCGTCGTGCCTTCCCTGCATGAGCTTGCCCGCGAGGGCGAGGTCGGTCAGACTAAGATTACGCAGTATTCGCGTTACCTCACCTTGGCTCTGGCAATCCTCAACTCCGTGGGCTACCTCTTCCTCTTTAAGAGCTTCGGCATCAGCTTTACTGGCGCCGGCGCTCCCGAGATCATCTTCGACCTCATGATCGTCGGCACGCTCACCGCGGGTGCCATGCTGATCATGTGGATTGGTGAGCTCATCACCCAGCGCGGTATCGGCAATGGCATGTCGCTGATCATCTTTGCGAACATCATGGCCGGTCTGCCGCAGGCTATCTTCTCCAGCACTGAGGGCAATGCCGGTGGCATCATCACCATGGTGATCATATGCGCCATCATTCTGCTGGTTATCCCGCTGATTGTTTTCCTTGAGCGCGGCCAGCGCCGCATCCCGGTCTCCTACGCCAAGCGCGTCGTGGGCCGTCGCATGATGGGTGGCCAGACCACCTACCTGCCCATCAAGGTCAACACCGCGGGTGTCGTGCCGATCATCTTCGCTTCGGCGCTGCTGTACTTCCCGGCTCAGATTGCCGTGTTCTTCCCCGGCATCGGCTGGATTCAGGCAGTTGCCTCCGCGCTTTCGACCGGTTGGCTCAACTGGGTGCTTAACGTTGTCCTCATCGTGTTCTTCGCGTACTTCTACACCTCCATGGTGTTCAACCCCGATGACACGGCCGATAACCTTAAGAAGCAGGGCGGCTTTATTCCGGGCGTCCGTCCGGGTAGGGCTACCGCGGCCTACATCAAGAACGCGCTTAACAAGATCACGCTTCCCAGCGCTGTCTTTTTGGCGCTCATCGCCATCGTGCCTTCGATCATCTTCTCCTTCACGGGTAACCATCTGATCCAGGCATTTGGCGGCACGTCCATCCTCATCATGGTCGGCGTCGTGCTCGACACGGTCGATAAGCTCGAAGGCCAGATCAAGATGTATGATTACGATGGATTCTTTAAATAGGCTAGAGGAGGATTGCTCATGAACCTCGTATTGCTCGGAGCTCCGGGTGCCGGTAAGGGTACCGTCGCACAGGAGCTCGTCGCCGAGTTTGGCGTCGCTCACATTTCCACGGGCGACCTGCTGCGTGCTGCCGTCAAGGGTGGCACCGAGCTTGGTATTCAGGCTAAGAAGTACATGGACGCTGGCGAGCTCGTTCCCGATCAGCTCGTGATCGACCTTGTCAAGGAGCGTCTTGCCGCCGATGACGCCCAGCAGGGCTTCATCCTCGACGGCTTCCCGCGCAACACCGCCCAGGCCGTGACGCTCGATTCCGAGCTCTCCGCCATGGGTCGCGAGATCGACTGCGCCCTTCTGGTCGATGTGGCCCCCGAGGTCATTATCGATCGTCTGTCTTCGCGTCGCACCTGCCGCGCCTGCGGTTACACCGGCACCGCTGCCGATGCTACCTGCCCCAAGTGTGGCGGCGAGATGTATCAGCGCGACGACGACAAGCCCGAGACCATCAAGAACCGTCTCGACGTCTACGAGAAGTCCACGAGCCCGCTCGTCGACTACTATCGTGGCCAGGGTCTGCTCAAGTCGGTCAACGGTGACCAGGCTCGCGAGACTGTGTACGGGGATGTCAAAGAGGCTCTCGGTCTATGATCAAGATTAAGTCTGCAACGCAAATCGAGCAGATGAAGAAGGCAGGAGCGCTATCTAAGATGGCGCTCCGCCACGTTGGAGCCATGGTGCGCCCCGGCGTTTCGACTTTTGAGCTCGATCAGCTCGCGGAGCAGATTATCCGCATGCATGGTGGCACCCCAGCCTTTAAGGGTTACGGCGGGTTTCCCGGAACCATTTGCGCATCGATTAACGATGCCGTGGTACACGGTATTCCCAACCCCGACATGATCCTGCGCGATGGCGATATCATCTCCATCGATACGGGAGCCGTTGTCGACGGTTGGGTCGGCGATAACGCTTGGACGTTTTTCGTCGGCACCCCCACGCCCGAAGCCAAGGCTTTGTGCGAGATCACGCGCGATTGCCTTAAGGCTGCCATCGAGCAGGCTGTTCCCGGTAACCATATCGGGGACGTCGGTTATGCCGTTCAGTCCCTCGCCGAGTCTCACGGTTACGGCGTGCTTCGCGATTATGTGGGCCATGGCATTGGCCGCGTGATGCACGAGGACCCCAACGTTCCTAACTATGGAAAGAAGGGGAGGGGCGTTCGCCTCCAGGCCGGCATGGTCATTGCCATCGAGCCGATGGTTACGATGGGTTCCAACCATGTGAGCACGGGCTCCGACGGTTGGATCGTCACGACCAACGACCACCTGCCCGCCGCGCACTACGAGAACACCGTCGCCATTACCAATGATGGTCCGGTGATTCTCACCACGGATGCCCAAGGTGCTTGGTGCTCCCTCCAAGGCGGAGAAATGTAACAAGTTCCATTTAGTTGTGGAGCCATTACGAAGTTATTACGATGCGTGCATACGTGTTGTAGAATACTCAATCGCTGTCGTTTTCTAGAGAAAGATGATTGCTTGTGAAGAAGGAAGACGCAATTGAGCTCGAGGGTACGGTAAAGGAACCGTTGCCCAACGCCATGTTTAAGGTCGAGCTCGAGAACGGTCATTCGGTTCTGTGCAACATTTCTGGCAAGATCCGAATGAATTACATCCGTATTCTCCCCGGTGACAGGGTTGTCGTGGAGCTTTCCCCGTACGACCTGACCCGCGGCCGCATCACCTATCGCTACAAATAGCGGCACGCATACACGCACTCCATTTCCGACTGCAGGCTTAGCTCAACCTACGGTCGGATTGTGTGTGAAGACCAGCCATAGTTTTAAACGCCTGCGGCTGGGCGAGTAGATAGTAGGGAAGTAGTTTGAGCGCTACCGAAAGGAAGAACGATGAAGGTACGTCCTTCGGTCAAGAAGATGTGCGATAAGTGCAAAATCATTAGGCGCCATGGCAAGGTCCTCGTCATTTGCGAGAACCCCCGTCATAAGCAGCGTCAGGGTTAAGAGAGGAGACTACGTTGGCCCGTATTAATGGTGTCGACCTCCCGCGTGAGAAGCGCGTTGAGATCGGTCTGACCTACATTTACGGCATCGGCCGCACCACTGCGACGAAGATTTGCGTCGAGTGCAACGTTAACGTGGATACGCGCGTTAAGGACCTCACCGAGGATGAGGTTAACGCCATCCGCGATTATATCGATAAGAACCAGATCATGGTTGAGGGCGACCTCCGCCGTGAGCGCAACCAGAACGTCAAGCGCCTTATGGACATCGGCTGCAACCGCGGCCTTCGTCACCGCAAGGGCCTCCCGGTCCGCGGCCAGCGCACCCACACTAACGCTCGTACCCGCAAGGGCCCGAAGCGTCAGATCGGTGCTAAGAAGAAGAAATAAGGAGCGCTAGATAGATGGCTACTGCTAAGAAGAACGTTCGCGCTGCCCGTCTGAAGCGCGCGGACCGTAAGAACATTTCCGTGGGCCAGGCTCACATTCGTTCTACGTTCAACAACACGATCGTTTCGATCACCGATCCCCAGGGCAACGTCATTTCCTGGAAGTCGGCTGGCCAGGTGGGCTTCAAGGGCTCCCGTAAGTCCACGCCGTTCGCTGCCCAGATGGCTGCCGAGGCTGCTGCCAAGCAGGCCATGGAGCACGGTATGAAGAAGGTTTCCGTCTTCGTCAAGGGCCCCGGCTCCGGTCGTGAGACCGCCATCCGCTCCCTCCAGGCTGCTGGCCTCGAGGTCTCGAGCATCCAGGACAAGACCCCCATTCCGCACAACGGCTGCCGCCCCAAGAAGCGTCGCCGCGTGTAACTGAAAGGATCGTATCAATATGGCAATCGACAGGACTCCTGTTCTTAAGCGCTGCCGTCAGCTCGGGATCGATCCCGCTGAGCTCGGTTACAGCAGCAAGAAGGAATCTATCCGTCAGCCCAAGCGCCGTCGCAAGGAATCTGAGTACGGCATGCAGCTGCGCGAGAAGCAGAAGGTCAAGTTCATCTATGGCGTTCTGGAGAAGCAGTTCCACGGCTACTTCAACAAGGCCCGTAAGATGAACGGCGTCACCGGTGAGAACCTCATGATCATTCTTGAGTCTCGCCTCGACAACGTCGTCTTCCGTCTTGGCTTCGCCCGCACCCGCAAAGAGGCTCGTCAGTCCGTCCGTCACGGTCACTTCACCGTGAACGGCAAGCGCGTGGACATCCCGTCCTACCGCGTCAAGGCCGGCGACGTCGTCGCTGTCGGCGAGAAGTTCCGTGACCTCCTCCCCATCAAGGAGGCCCTGATTTCCTCCGAGCGCTTTGAGGTCCCTGGCTGGCTCGAGGTCGATATCGAGAAGCTGTCTGGTAACGTGCTCGCTCTGCCGACGCGTGAGCAGATCAGCGGTGATATCAACGAGCAGCTCATCGTCGAGCTCTACTCTAAGTAGTCCATCCGGGCTGCTGAGGCTGGAGGTAATACATGTCAGAATTCATTAGGCCTCAGGTTCAGGTCGAAGAGATCAACGAGACGTCTGCTCGTGTCTCCGTCGAGCCGCTCGAGCGTGGCTACGGCGATACGCTGGGTAACTCCCTTCGTCGCGTTCTTTTGTCCTCGCTCGAGGGTGCCGCCGTCGAGGCTATTCAGATCGATGGTGCGCAGCACGAGTTCATGACCATCCCTAACATGGTCGAGGATGTCACCGACATCGTCCTGAATGTCAAGGGTCTTGTCTTCAGGGCTCTCGGCACGACCGACGAGGCGACCGCCACCATTTCGGTTGACGGCCCCTGCGAGGTCACCGGTGCGGACTTCTTTATTCCGTCCGAGTTTGAGCTGGTCAACCCCGAGCAGCACATCGCTTCGCTCACCGAGGGTGGCCATCTCACCATGAGCATGCGCATCGGCTATGGCCGCGGCTATGTTTCTGGCGAGGCCAACAAGCGCGACAACGATCCCATCGGTGTGATCCACGTCGACTCGCTGTACTCGCCGGTTTCCCGTTGCGCCAAGCTCGTTGAGGCTTGCCGTGTCGGTCAGCACACCGACTACGACCGCCTTGTCCTCGAGATCGAGACCAACGGCTCCATCGCCCCGCGCGACGCCGTGGTCCAGGCTGCTAATATCATCAACCAGCATATGGCCGCCTTTATGAACCTTGCCGAGACCCCCGAGGTCGAGGAGGAGGCTTCGATCTTCGCTCCCGAGGTCACCAACGACAACGCCGAGCTGGACAAGCAGATCGAGGATCTGGACCTTTCCGTCCGTTCCTACAACTGCCTTAAGCGCGCCAGCATTCACTCGGTCCGTCAGCTCGTTGAGTTCTCGGAGAACGATCTGCTCAACATCCGTAACTTCGGTGTTAAGTCGATCGAGGAAGTGAAGGACAAGCTTGAGTCCATGGGCCTGAGCCTGAAGGCTTAATGCTTCGCATATTTGAGGAGAAACTAGACCATGCGTCACAACGTTAAGAAGGGCCTGAAGCTCGGCACCGATGCGAGCCACACCAAGGCCATGAAGAAGAGCCTTGCTAAGGCCCTCTTCGAGAACGACCGCATCAAGACCACCGAGACCCGCGCTAAGGCGCTGCGTTCGGTCGTCGATCCGATCATCACCTGGGCCAAGAAGGGCGACCTGCACTCTCGTCGTCTGGCTATCGCCAAGCTCGGCGATAAGCAGCTCGTTGCCGAGATCTTCGACAAGGCTGCCCAGGGTATGTGGCAGGACCGCAACGGCGGTTACACCCGCATCATGAAGCTCGGTAACCGTAAGGGCGACAATGCTCCCATCGTTATCATGGAGCTCGTCACCGAGCCTTGCACGCCTAAGGCCAAGAAGGCTGCTCCGGCCCCCAAGAAGGCCGCTGCTCCCAAGAAGGTCGAGGCTGCCGAGGAGGCTCCTGCTGAGGAGACCGCTGAGTAGACAATCCGTCTGCATAGGCTATATTCGAGGGGTACGTTCGCGTACCCCTCTTTTTTTGTCGAAATGCCATTGCCTGTTTGTTGGGAGCGCCCATGACCGCGCCGTCTGATTTCAATTCGATTCCAGAGCTCGATGCCACGCTCGTTTTCCGCGTGGCATACGATGGCTCGTCCTATAGCGGCTTTGCCGAGCAGCCGGGACAGACGACGGTTGCGGGTGAGCTGCGTCGAGCCATCGAGACGCTGCTTCGCCGTCCGATCGATCTGACGTGCGCGGGTCGCACCGATGCCGGCGTGCATGCCGTGGCTCAGTACATCAGCGTGCCCGTAACGGACGCTGAGCTCGCCCTAACGCGCCGTAGGTGGCTGCGGGCTATGGATGCCCTGCTGCCCAAAGATATCGCCATCAACGAGGTCTACAAGGCCCGTAAAGGCTTTTCTGCACGTTTTGACGCGCGTTCCCGTACGTATACGTACCGTATTGCCGATCGAGATGCGCGCCCCGTGCTGTCCCGCGGTGCGGTGTGGTGGCATCGCTATCCCTTGGATGTTGAGGCTATGTCTGCTGCCTGCCCCGCGCTGCTGGGCGAGCAGGACTTTAAAAGCTTTTGCAAGGTTGCTTCTGCCGTGGGCAAACCTACGCACCGCTGCGTAATGCGCGCCGAGTTTGGCCATGAGGTTGCGTTTGGCGAGGACATCCTGACGTTTACCATCGAGGGCAATGCGTTTCTGCATTCGATGGTCCGTACGATCGTTGGCACGCTTGTCGCGATTGGCATGCATCGCCGTGAACCCGAGTGGATGCGCGAGGTCATCGATGCTTGCGACCGTACCGCTGCGGGCCCCACGGCTCCTGCCTGCGGCCTTACGTTTATGGGCGTGGATTACGATCCCGCCGAGCTTGTCGTGCTCGACTAGGGGAGGGCTCGGCGCGTCGTGCGTCGGCACCTGTCATCTGTGGGCTGCGCGTGTGCAACATCTGTTCTTGGCGTGCAATACAACCGGTGTCTCATTGCTTTTATTGCCGGGGTGTACCATGAACGACAGTTTGATTCACTGCTGTCGAGAGGACGGATAACTTGGTTCGACGTGGCTCGCATCCGCGACTTTCGGTGATCCTTGTGGTAGAAGGTTCGCTCAGCTATGCGATGCGTGCGCTCGAGAGTATCCAGAACCAAGACCTCTACGATTTGCAGATTGTCGTTGTCTGTCGCGATGCTGCGCCCGGTGTGCGCCATTCGCTTCAAGTTGCTGCCGACAGGGACATTCATATTGATTTGATTGACGTCGAGGACGCGAAGCGCGGCGCTTGTCTTCGTGCCGGTTTTGCTGCCTCGCGCGGCTCTCAAATCATCGCTATGAACGCCGATGAGTGGTTTGCTCCGCAGTCCCTTTCCAAGATGGTCAATATCGCGTGCGATTCTACGGCAGACATAGTGCTCCCCACGGTGTCGCTCGACCGCTATGATGCACATCGAGAGCGCCATTCGCGCGTCTTGGATGCTGCTCATATTTCCATTGATAGCAAATCTTCGATGGTGGCCGGGCTGCCTCAGTTGATTTTAGGCGGCCTAGTCGTTCAGACCTCTGGTGTGATGTACAGCCGCTCGCTGTTTGAGGCATGCCTTTTGTGCGACAAGGTGTTTCGCACAGTTGGGTTTATGGCATGCGCGCTTTCGCAGACACGATGCGTGTCCGGCTGCGGCGATGCTTGTTTCCACACGGCGGCACCTAAACTTACAGATGCCTTTGATCCCACCATGTATGCCAAGGTATCCGATGACACTCGAGCGCTCGACGAGCTTGCGGACTCACTCTCGGAAGCAGACAGCGGTGGTCGGCTCAAGCTGGCAAGCCAAAAGTTCTACTTTGCCGGACTGGTCGCCTGCATCGAGAATTTGTGTCTGAGCCCGCATGGGGTGTCGTCAATCGAGCGTTCCGCCCGCATGCGTGATATGCTCGATGCGCCTCGAACCCGTCAGATGGTCGCCGCGCTCAAGGATAACCATCGGGGACTCGGTTTGTTGTTTGGGCCGATCGCCAGCGCCAAGCCCGCGCGCTGCGTGATGTGTACGCATCTGGCAGCTTTTCTTAACCGGACGGGCGCAAAAACCGCCTAAACGGCTCATTTCGAAACAAATTTGCATAGAATTGTTTCGAAATGCGTTCTTATACACAAAAGCCTTCAAATAGCGTTAAACTATTCAGTCACTGATTGATTGTCTCCGCCATCTTTTGGAGAGAGGGTTTGTATGGCTAAAAAACGCAATGGGCGCCAGGATGCCATTAGAGATATTGTGCGCAATAAGGACGTCCGCACGCAGCGCGTGCTGGTCGATGAGCTCCGCGCTATGGGCTTTGATTGCACGCAGGCGACTGTCTCTCGCGATATTGCCGATATGGGGCTGCGTAAGCTCCCCGAGGGTATCTATGTTCTGGCAGAGGACCTGCACCTGCAGCGTATGGTTTCCGAGCTCGTAACGGGCGTTCTGCGCACCGATAATCTGGTTATGATCAAGGCTCAGCCTGGTACGGCTTCCGGCATCGCCGCCGCCGTTGATGCGGCAGAGTTGCCCGATGTGCTTGGCTCGCTTGCCGGCAACGATACGATTTTGGTTATTGCCCAGACGGCCGAGGACGGCGAGCGTCTCGAGGCGCTGATCAATAAGCTGAGCAATTCTCGCAAGTAGGCGTGCGGGTCGTGCGCTCGGCACTGTGTGCGTGACATGGTGGCTTGTAAGGGGGTATCGACGTTGGTCGGTACCCCCTATATTGTTTGCCGGTATAAAGGCCGTCCACCAGGTCGCTTTAAACTAAAAGGCCCCCGAGCACTTTAATAAGCTGCTCGGGGGCCTTGTTGCTAATGGCCGGATGAATTTCTAGCCAACCGTATCGTCAGGCGTGGGCGAGGGGTCGGGAGTGGGTGTAGGCGTAGGCGTAGGCGTGCCGCCATCGCCGCCGGTCGAACCACCAGTGGAGCCGCCCGTCGAGCCACCGGTCGTACCGGTGCCGCCGGTGGTGTCGCCGCCTGTGGTCTCGGTGGTCGTGGTCGTCGTTGTCGTCGTTGTGGTTTCCTCTTCGTCCTCGTTCTCGTCCTTGTCGTCGTTCTCCGTCTTCTTGGTGTTGTTGGTGCCGTAGAACTTCCAGACGCTGTTGTTCTTGTAGGTGGGCGCCGTTCCGGTCGCAAACTCCTCGCGCTCGGTACCGGTCAGAACGGTGTTCATAAACCGCTTAAAGACAGGCAGGTTGGTGCTGTCGCCCAGCAGGTCTGTGCCGTATTTTTGGATAGGGATCTCGCCCGCGGAATAGCCGGTCCACAGAGCGCACGCCAGCTGCGGGGTATAGCCGCAGAACCACAGGTTGGTGGTGTTGTCGGTGGTGCCCGTCTTGCCGGCATAGGGCTGGTTGACGCTCAGGGCACCGGCAGCACCCGTACCGCCGCCCTGCATGACGCCGGACAGAACATCGGTGACCGCGGCGGCCTCGCCCTCGGTAAGCACCTGTGAGGGATTGTCGGTGTGCTGATACAGCACCGAACCGGTACGAGAGTCAATCTCGGTGATGGCGATCGGCTGGCGATAGTAGCCGCCGTTGGCAAACGTCGCGTAGGCGGCGGCCATCTCGAGCGGCGAGATCGAGCCGGTGCCGAGCGTCATGACGGGAACGTCCTCGATGTTGTCCTTGGCGGGATCGATGCCGAGCTTTTTGACGAGCGAGATGATCTTGCTGTTGCCGACGGCTTCCGCCACCTGGATGTAGCCGGTGTTGGAGGAGTATGCCGTCGCCTGCTTAAGCGTGATGTTGCCATAGCTATGGTTGGCGTAGTTTTGGACCTCGGTCGTGGTGCCCTTGGCCTTGAGCGGCGAGTTGCAGTTGAGGGTGACGTTGGGGTTCATGCCGTTTTGGATGGCAGTTGCCAGTGTAAAGGCCTTGAAGGTGGAGCCGACGGGACGCTTGGCCGTGGCATGGTTTACGTGGTTCTCGTCGGCGTTGTAGTCGTAGCCGCCCACCATGCACTTGATGTAGCCGGTCTTGGGGTCGACGACGACCATGCCCATGTCCAGGCCGTCGAGTGAGAGCGTGTCGAGCTGCTCGCGGACGGCATTCTCTGCCACCTGCTGCATCGTGGGGTCGATGGTGGTCTTGACGGTCAGGCCGCCCTTAAAGAGCACGTCGGTCGAGAACTCCTGCTCCAGCAGCTGCTTAACATAGGCGACAAAGTAGGGCTGCGAGTATACGTCGACGCCGCTGCCCGAAATCTCGGTCACGTTGAGGGTGATGGGCTCGGCCTGTGCGGCATCGTGCTCCTCCTGGGTGATGTGGCCCAGGCGCAGCATGTTGTCGAGGACCTTGTTGCGGCGAGACAGTGCCAGGTCGGGATTGACCGTGGGGTCGTACTGCGAAGGCGAGTTGGGAAGGCCGATGAGCAGCGCGGCTTCGCTCAGGGTGAGGTCGGCGGCGCTCTTGGATAGGTAGGTCTCGGCGGCGGCCTCGATACCGTAGGCGCCGTGGCCGTAATAGATGGTGTTGAGGTACATCATGAGGATCTCGTCTTTGGAGTACATGTCCTCCATCTTTACGGCGATGTAGGCCTCGCGCACCTTACGCTCGATGGTCGAGTCGAACTGCTCCTCCTGCAGGATGGTGTTGCGCACCAGCTGCTGGGTGATAGTCGAGGCGCCTTCGTGCCCGCCGCCGAGGGTTGCCACCGCAGCACGCGCGATACCCCACAGGTCGATACCGCCGTGCTCGTAGAAGCGCTCGTCCTCGACGTCAACGGTGCCCTGCAGCACGTAGGGGGAGACCTCGTCCTTGGTGATGGACTTGCGGTTTTGCGTGTAGAAGCTTGCGATCTTGTTGCCGTTGCAGTCGACGATCTCGGTGGGCTCGCTCACCAGATACGCGTTGGCGTCGGTGTAGTCGGGCAGATCGGACAGCCAGCGGTTGACGTTGCCGACCATGCCGATGCCAAACGCCACGCCCGCGATAAGCAAAAAGCCCAAAAACGAGAGCAGGATTATGGGCAGGGCATGCGTCTTTGAACGGCTGCGTCCCTGTCGTTGGCGAGGACCCATATATTGACCTCCAGGTATGTCGTGCCGGACGGCGGATGTGCCGTCGGGGCAGGATGGACATAAGTTATTACACGATAAACCAAACGGGGCGCGCGAGGCCTCGTGTATGCTGGAAGACGGCATTTTTCAGAGTGAATGCATACCTTGGTAAGGAGTTTGCCGATGGCGATTCGGGCGATGGGGCCGAGCGGACAATACGAGACTGGATTGGATGCTGCCGGTGTGGCGCTGCCCGAGCTGCTGGCGCCGGCGGGCGGGCTCGACCAGATGCTTGCGGCCATCGCCGCGGGTGCCGATGCCATCTATGCGGGGTTGGGCGGCTTTAACGCCCGCGTGAGCGCGCATGGCTTTACGGATGACGAGTTTGCGCGCGGCTGCGCCGTGGCGCATGCCCATGGCGTGCGCGTGTACGTGACGCTCAACGTGTTCGTGTTTGACGATGAGTTGTCCGACGCGGTGGCGTTGGGAGCTCATGCACTGGAGTTGGGCGCCGATGCTCTGATTGTCGCCGATGCCGGGTTGGCCTGCGCGCTGCGCGCGGCGATTCCCGGGGTCGAGATTCACCTGTCCACGCAGGCGGGCGCTCATAGCGAAGGCGCCGTGCGGCTTGCCGCCGATGAGCTGGGGGTCGAGCGCGTGACGACGGCACGCGAGCTGACGGTCGACGAGATTGCGGCGCTATGTGCCACGGGCGTGCCCATCGAGGTATTCTGCCACGGTGCGATTTGCATCGGCTATTCGGGGGCGTGCGAGTTCTCGGCCCTGCGGCGTGGGCGCTCGGCGATGCGCGGCGACTGCACGCAGCCGTGCCGTCTGGCGTACGACCTAGTGGACGAGGCGGGACAGAGCGTTGTTGCCGTCGAGGGAGATCGCCTGCTGTGCCCGCGCGACTATCTGGGTATTGCACATCTGCCTGAGCTTGTAGATGCCGGCGTGGCGTCGCTCAAGATCGAGGGGCGCATGAAGAACCCCGATTACGTATTCAACGTGGTACGGGTGTGGCGCCGGGCGCTCGATATGCTGCGCGACGGCGCGTGGGACTCCGGTGCCGTGGAAGAGCTTGAGCGCGAGCTGGGAAGGTCGTTTAACCGTGGGTTTACCGATGCGTACCTGCGAGGGCGTTCGGGTGCCGGGCTGATGAGCTTTGAGCGCGCAATTAACCAGGGCGTGCGCGTGGGGCGCTTGGTCGCTGTGGGCCACGAAGAGGTGACCGTTGAGCTCGACGCCGCTGTGGCGGCGGGTGACACGCTCGAGATTCGGTTCTATCCGGGTGTCGACACGCGTCCCGATGTGCCCAAGCGCTGGCCGCAGGTGCCCTGCCCGGTGGATGCCGCAGCGGGGAAGCGCGTCGTCGTGCATTGCAAGCGTAAGGTGGACGCGGGCTGCGAGGTATACCTGATTCGCAGCGCCGGCGTGTTGGATCAGACGGCGGCGGTGTTGGAGCGCATGCGGGCCGAGGCGGATGCGATTGCGCCCGTTGCGCGTGCCGTTGAGGTGCTGCCCTTTGAGGGCGTTGCGGTGGATGGTGGTGCGTCGACGGAGTTGGTGGAGTGCGCGGTTCCCGCTCGCATGGTTTTTGCTTGGCAGCTGATGGATGCCGACCCGCGCGGAGAACTCGATTTGTCCGACGCCGTTGTGGTGCTTGACGAAGTGTGCCGCACGGGTGACGCTGACCGGACCCGCTCACTGATGCAGCGTGCCGGGTGCGTCGTCTGCCGCAACCTGGGACAGGTGGTGATCGCTCGCGAGCTGGGCGTGACATTTGACGTGGCGGCGCCGGTGTTCTGCGCGAATCGGGCCACGCTTACCTGGCTGCGCGGACTCGGTGCGGGGCGGGTGTACTTGCCGGCCGAGTTGCTCGGCAATGATGCGGAGCGTATTGCCGAACTGGCTGCTGAACCCGGCGTCTTTGGTCCGGTCGACGCCGACCGTCCCGAGCTTATGGTGTGCGAGCACTGCCTGCTGACCGCCGAGGGCGTCTGCGCCACCGATGCGACGGGACAGGTCCGTTGCCGCGACTGCTTGCGTCGTCGGCAGGTGCGCTATCTGGTTGAGCGTGACGGTACACGTCTGCCAGTTGCCATTGACGCATGCGGCAGGACGAGGATTTTCCTGTCGTAGGTGCCGCGTCGCGTCAGTTTGTTATCATAAGAGAGTTTATGGACTTCCAGCACCGCCGTTTTCGGCGAGGGTGCTATAGCAAAAGGAGGATACCCAATGCTGTCTGTTGACGAGCAAATGCGTATCATCACCTCGGGCGCCGCGCAGATCGTTCCCGAGGCCGACCTTCGCAAGAAGCTTGAGAAGGGCGAGCCCCTCAACATCAAGCTCGGCGTCGACCCCACCAGCCCCGACCTGCACCTGGGCCATGCCGTGCCGCTGCGCAAGATGCGCCAGTTCCAGGACCTGGGCCACAACGTCACCCTCATCATCGGCAACGGTACCGCGTTGATTGGTGACCCCTCGGGCAAGAACTCCACGCGTCCGCAGCTTTCGCAGGAGCAGATCGAGGCCAACGCCGAGACCTACGTGAGCCAGGCCATGAAGATCCTGGACCCCGAGAAGACCACCATCGTGCACAACGGCGATTGGATCCTTTCGATGGATCTGGCCGGCCTGCTGCAGGTGTGCTCCAAGTTCACCGTTGCCCGCATTCTTGAGCGCGATGACTTTACCAAGCGCTACCAGTCCCAGACGCCGATCGCCCTGCACGAGTTCCTGTATCCCGTGATGCAGGCATACGATTCGGTCATGATTAAGGCTGACGTGGAGATGGGCGGCACCGACCAGCTTTTCAACCTGCTCGCCGGCCGTGAGCTCATGGAGAAGATGGGCATGGAGCCCCAGATCGCGCTCACCATGCCGCTGCTCGAGGGCACCGATGGCGTTCGTAAGATGTCCAAGTCCTACGGTAACTACATCGGCCTGACCGACGCGCCCAAGGACATGTTCGGCAAGACCATGTCCATCCCCGACGAGATGATCGGCAAGTACTACCGCCTGGCGAGCTCGCTCACCCCGGCCGAGGTCGACAAGATCGACGCTGCCCTGGCCGATGGTTCTGCCGACCCCTACGAGCTCAAGCGCGCTCTGGGCCGCGACCTGTGCGACACCTACCACGGCGTCGGTGCCGGCGACGAGGCTCAGGCCGAGTTCGACCGCGTGTTCAAGGAGGGCCAGCTCGCCGACTTCCCCGAGAAGCATGTCGAGCTGACCGTTAACGACGAGGGCCAGATCTACCTCGCCGGCTTGCTCAAGGACCTGGGTCTTTCGGCGAGCGCCGGCCAGGCTCGTCGCGATATCGACGGCGGCGGCGTCAAGATCAACGGCAAGGCCGTGGCTCCCAAGAGCTATAACATCGATCCCAGCGCCCTCAAGCTGGGCGACACCCTCTCCGTAGGCAAGCGCAAGGGCTTCAAGCTCATTTAGTTACGCGGTTTTGCCAAACCGCGTAACCGCTCGACGCTGCGCGGGCCGCATTTGGACAATCTGACGTTCAACTTCAAGGGCGCGACCAGAAGGTCAGCGCCCTTTCGTTTCACGTCACCTTGTCACAAATGCGACCCGCTCGCTGGCGATGCCAAAACATCGGCGCTTCCGTGGTTGGCACTTGGGGACGTTCCTTTTGTGCCGGCACTTTGGGACACTCCTTGTCATTGGTGCAAAGTAACCTGCCCCCATTGCGCCAAGCGGCGTGTGCCGTTAAGCGGAGAGGCGTATTGTTGACCCATCGTTTGGGCATACAATGGCTATTGGCTTGCTGCGGTGAAGGTCTGTCCGCTCCGCAGCTTTTTTCTACGGTTAAAGGAGTATGTATGTCCGTTGAGGTCATGAGGTCTGTGATCGATGCTGCCGAGGGGCGCGTGCCCGTCGACACGCTGTTTACCAATGCGCAGATCGTCGACGTGTATGGCCAGCGTGTGGCGCCCGGTAGCGTTGCCGTCAAGGACGGTGTGATCGTCGGCGTGCTCTACGATGGTCGCGACGATGCCGCTGGCACCTACGAGGCAACTGAGGTCATCGACTGCCAGGGTCGCTATCTCGCTCCCGGTTTTATTGACGGGCATCTGCATATCGAGTCTTCGAACATCCGTCCCGCCGAGTATGCTCGCATGGCCGCGACGCGCGGTACTACCACCGCCATTGCCGACAGCCACGAGATTGCCAATGTTGCCGGTCTCGACGGCTTGCGCTTTATGATCGAGGACGGCCGCCGCGCACCCATCTCCATCAAGTACATGATGCCTTCGTGCGTGCCCGCGCTGCCCGACGAGCAGGCCGGTGCCGTTATTTCGGCTGCCGATATGCAGGCGTTTTTTGCCGAGCATCCAGGCGATGTCTTTGGTCTGGGCGAAATGATGAACCTGCCGGGCGTCTTTATGGCCGACCCCGAGACCTGTGCTCGCATCGATGCTGCCAACCAGACGCCGTCCAAGCAGGTTGACGGCCACGCGCCGCTCGTTGCTGGTAAGGACCTCAACGCCTATGCCGCAGCAGGTATTATCGCCGACCACGAGTCGACGATTCCCGAGGAGGCGCTCGACAAGCTGTCTCGCGGTATGTACGTGATGCTGCGCGAAGGCACGTGCAGCCATGACCTGACCAACCTGTTTCCGATGCTGCTGGAGAATCCTGCCCGTGCCCGCCGCTGCTGCTTTGCGACCGACGACCGCGCTCCCTCCGACGCGCTTTCGACCGGTATGATTGACAATGCCTGCCGCGTGGCTGTCGAGGCCGGTATCGACCCCGTGGTTGCCATCTCTATGGCGTCCCTGTCCACGGCCGAGGCGTTTGGCCTGGACCACGGTTGCCGCGACCCGCACGAACTGCGTGGCGCCATCGCCCCGGGCAAGCGTGCCGACCTGCTGGTACTCAACGACCTGACGTTTGCCACGGCTCCGCATCGCGTATATGCCTCCGGTGCTCTGGTGGCGCAGGACGGCACCTTTGTGGGCGAGATTGCACCCGAGATGGCCGAGGTTGCGGCCCTTGCCGATGAGCTGCGCGCTTCCGTTAAACTGCCGAAGCTATCGCTCGACGTGTTCGACTATGCCTTTAAGCCGGGCGAGGCCGTGATCGACGTGGTGCCGGGTAAGGCCATCACGGGTATGGCTCGCCCCGAGAGTGCCGAGGGCCTGCGCCGCATTATGCTGATCGAGCGCCACGGCCGCGGCGTGTCGCTGCAGGCCGAGGGCGCCGATGGCGACGGCCCCGCTGGCCTGGGCCTGGTCGGCAAGCATATCGGTCGCGGCTGGGTGCGCGGCTTTACCATCACGGGCGGTGCCATCGCCTCGACGATCGGCCACGACTCGCACAACGTGTGCGTGGTGGGCGACAGCGCGGCTGATATGATGGCTGCCGTCGAGGCCGTGGGCCAGGGCGGCCACGTGCTGGTGCGCAACGGCAAGGTCGTGGCGCGTATTCCGCTGGCGCTCGGTGGCCTTATGAGCGAAGGCGCGGCCGAGGACGTTGCTGCGCAGCACGACGACTTTATGGTCAAGGCGCGCGCCATGGGTATTGAGCCGCCGCTCGACCCCATCATGGGCATCATCTTCCTGCCCCTGCCGGTCATCCCGACGCTCCGCATCCGCCCCGAGGGCATGTTCGACGTTACAACCTTCACCTATGCCGACTAGTCATCGGGGACGTTCTTAAACGACTAATCGTCGGGGACACTCTTTGGCGGGCTGCCTGACGTCGCGACCGTGGGGCCTCTGGCGCGCGTGAGCTATTTGCTAGGTCCTTGTAACGTTTGCGCCCGCGGAGTCTTATTTGAGCTCCCTTTGGGTACGGTGATTTTGGATATACGTCCGATTCCATCAAGCCCGAAGGGAGCTTTTCTATGTTTAAACTGATTGCATCCGATATGGACGGCACACTGCTTGACGAAAACGGCCAGGTGCCTCCCGAGACCTACGAACTGATTCTGGCGCTACACGAGCATGGCGTGCATTTCGCTGCATCGTCAGGTCGTCGCTACGATCGCCTGTGCGAGTTCTTTGCGCCCGTTCGCGACAAGATGGACTTTGTCGCCGCTAACGGCGCCCAAGTCTACGCCGACGGTAAGATGGTAGACCGTGAGGTGTATTCCCACCTGGCGATTCGAAGGCTCGCCCAAGCCGTCAGGACGTTTCCCAATCTGCATCTTGCGCTCTTTGACCGAACCAAGTCCTTCCTGCTCGATGACGAGTGCAAGTTCGTGCGTGAGGTCGATAAGGACCTTCCCAATGCCGAGCGCATTTGGGAGCTGCCCGATCCCAGCGTAAATATCATCAAGGCGAGTATCTTTTGCGATGACTGTGCCGTTATGGACAGTGCCTACGTACTGCAGCGCGAGCTTGGCCAGCTCTTTACCTTTGCGCCTTCTGGAAACGCATGGATCGATGCCATGCAGCCCGGTGTGTCGAAAGCCTCGGGAATCGAGCAGCTCATGGAGCACTATGGCGTCGAACGCGACGAGGTCATGGCGTTTGGCGACTCGATGAACGACTACGAGATCATTCGCTTTGTCGGCACGGGCTGCGCGATGGAAAACGCGCGTCCCGCGCTCAAAGCGGTGGCCGATCGCGTGGTGGGTTGTAATCGCGACCACGCCGTCCAGCAGGAGCTCCGTCGCGTGCTGGAGAGTCTCGCTTAATCCGGCAGATGGGGACAGTCCTTGCGGCGCCCCGCGAAGAGTGTCCCCAAATTAGCTACCCTGCCGGGTTGCTGCTGCTAGGCGAGGCCGGCCATGATGGTCCGGGCGACGCCGTCGTGGTCGTTGTCGTATTCGGTGATGGCGTCGGCGGCCTCGCGGTCCTCGGGTTCGCCGTTGATCATGGCCATGCCGTGGCCCGCTGCCTGCAGCATGGGGATGTCGTTGATGTTGTCGCCGAACGCCCAAGCGTCGGCGAGACGCTCGCCCAGGTGCTCGCATAGCCACGTGAGGGCCGTTCCCTTGGTGGCGCCCTCGCCCATGACCTCGATATTCATGGCGTACGAACGCGTGACCTCAATGCCTCCGAGCGTGTCGAGCTCCAACGCGATGGCGTCGCGATCGGCCGGGTCGTGCCAGTACATGGCGATGCGTTCGAGCGTCTCGACCTCGTCGATCTTGCTGTCGATATCCATGTCGATCGGTGTTCGTGTGCGCTTGAGCGAAGCCGCGATGTGGGGGTCGCCGCCGCAGAATTCGTCCAGGCGCGAGTAGAGCGAGCGGGGGAGGAAGCACTGTCCGTCCGCGAAGATATCGAAGGTCACATCGTGACCGGCGGCAATGCTATGGACGCGGTGGGCGATGGCGCGGTCGAGCGGTCGGCTCAAAATGCGCGTAGCACGTGAGGTATCGGTGGGCGTACCGTCGTCGAGCTGCCAGACGCTGGCACCGTTGGCACAGACCGCATAGTGTACGGCGGGGTGGGCGAGGATGGGCTCAAAGATGCCCGACAGCGGGCGCCCCGTGCAGGGCACAAACTCAATATCGCGGCGCGCAAGCTCGTCGAGCATCGCCCAGGTGGCGTCGCTCATCTGCTTATCACTCGTCAGCAGCGTTCCATCCATATCGGAAAACACAATCATTTGATGCAGCCCTTTCTACTGGCATAAAAAGCGTGGCCGAGGGCGGTGATGCCCTGGCCACGCTCGGGTTCTATAACGGTCCGCATCCTAGCGATCGGCGAGCGGCTTGTACTCCAGCGGCTCGATAACCGGGCGATACGCGGGACGGATGATGCGGTGCGCGCAGAAGAGCTCTTCCATGCGGTGCGCCGACCAGCCGGCCATGCGGGCGACGGCGAACAGCGGCGTAAAGAGCGTCTCGGGCACGCCGAGCATCTTGTAGATAAAGCCCGTGTACAGGTCGATGTTGGCGCAGATAGGCTTGGTCATGCCGTGATCGCGCATCACTTGCGGGGCCAGGCGCTCGATGCGCTCGATGAGTGCGAACTCCTCGCCCAAGTCCTTCTTGGCGGCAAGCGTGCGCGCGTAACGGCGGCACACCTCGGCACGAGGGTCGCTCAGCGTATAGACGGCGTGGCCCATGCCGTAGATGAGACCTGTGCCGTCGAAGGCCTGCTTGTCGAGGATCTTGCCCAGGTAGGCCGCGACCTCGTCCTCGTCCTCCCAATTGGAGACATGCGCGCGGATGTCCTCGTGCATAGACACGACCTTGGCATTGGCACCGCCGTGGCGCGGGCCCTTGAGCGAGCCGATAGCCGCGGCGTAGGCGGAATACGGGTCGGTGGCCGAAGACGACAGCACGCGGCAGGCGAAGGTGGAGTTGTTGCCGCCGCCGTGCTCGGCATGCAGCATGAGCATAACGTCGAGCAGCATCGCCTCATCGCGGGTGAACGCCATGCCGCCGCGCAGGACCTGTAGGATGGTCTCGGCGGTGGAGAGACCGGGCGTGGGGTGCGGTACATGAACCTCGGAGCCGCGAAGCTTGGCGACCGAGGCCATGTGTGCGAAGGCGGCGATGCGCGGGAGACGTGCGAGCATGGAAATGGCGACGTCGATTTCGTGCTCGGGCGTGATCACGTCTGGTTCGGCATCGAAGGCGTATAGCAACAGTACGGCGCGCTGGAGCACGTTCATGATGCTCGACGACACCGTGGTCATAGGGAACTCTTTAACGTACTCGTCGCTCAGATGTCTAAAGGCGCCCAGGCGCTCGCAAAAGCCGTCGAGCTCTTCCTTGTTGGGCAGCGAACCCGTGATAAGCAGATAGGCGACTTCTTCGTAGCCGTAGCGATTCTCGGCCTGGGCATTGTTGACCAGATCCTCGATGCTGTAGCCGCGAAGCGTGAGCTTGCCCTGATCGGGCACGACCTTTCCGTCGACCTTGTTGTAGCCGTGCACATCCGAGATACGAGTGAGGCCCGCGACCACGCCCGAGCCGTCGGCATTGCGCAGGCCGCGCTTGACATTGTGCTCTTCGAACAAGCCCTCGTCATAAGGGTCGGTCGGCAGGCCGTGGTAGAGGCTTTCGCTCTCAGACGAAATCTGGCGGCTTGCTTCGTAATCCAGAACCAGTCGGCTCAAGTGGTCATCGAAGCGGTAATAGATTTTCTTGGCGTCGTAGGCCATGCGCGCTCCTCTCCGGGCCGCATCGGGGTGGCTTGCATGGGCATGCGCGCGTCAGGCTATCCCCAGCGGCTTGTTCGCTACAGGCGGTACATAAAGTTAAAGACGTCCTCGCGCTGGATGGACACGTTGACGCCCGAAAGCTCGCCGGCCTCGGCCAGGGCCTTCTGCAGCTCAGCGAAGTCGAGCTTGGACTCGGCGGTATCGGCCAGCATGGTCATGGTGAAGATGCCCTCGATAATGGACTGCGTGATGTCGCGGATGTCGACGTTGGCCTCGCCCAGGACGCGGGTGACGCCGGCGACGATGCCGGGGCGGTTCTTGCCAAGGACGGTGATGACGATACGGGAGGACGAGATCTCGGCCATGGGAAACCCTTTCGCGTGATTGCGGCGCGCGCGGGGCGCTCCGCTACGGTACAGTGTTCATCATTGTACCTGTCTGGCGCAAAAAAGGCGCGCTCGCTGCGGCGTTACATGCCTGCAACATGAGCGTAAGGGGGAAGGCCGCACGGGGAAGAGCCGTCTGGCGCGTGTCCGGCTCGTGTTGGGTTGATTTCCGATCTCAGCCGAACACATTGAGCGGACAGGCCGTTCCCGCAGTCAGCCGAACGCCTCCGACGGCTGATTCCGAACTGGAAGCGGAGGGCATCCCCGCCCTTCGGTAGGGGATACCGCTCCGCGGCGCATGCCGCGGGCGGCGCCCCTATCGGACCACCGTGACCTCAGTTGGGATGGGCCCAGCACTGCCGCGTACTCGGTGAGCTAGAGCCAACTGTTCGTCTTCACGTCGCGTATGGCGATATTTCGGTCGTCCGGCTCGGTGATGCCGTAGCCGAACGCCTGGAGCGTCTCGATGGACTCCTGGATCCTCTGTTGGAACATGGGACCCGGATCGACCCTCGGCCCGAGGTGCCCGCGCCAAAGGCACGGCGTGGCGCGCAGCATGTTATGGATTTTGGAGATGGGCTCGATGTCGGCGTAGACGTTGAGCGTCGCCATGGCGTCCTTGTGGCCGAGGATCGATTGGAGCGCCTTGATATCGCCGCCTTGGCGGATCCACTGCGTTGCGAACGTGTGGCGAAGGCCGTGGAACGTGATCAGCTCGTCGTTGGTGCCCATGAGGCCGTTGGTCTCCGAGAACGTCTTGAACGCCCTGCGGATATAGCTTGTCGTCGCGAAGGTCGCGCCCGGCTCCGACAGGATGTAGCAGTCCCCGATCTCGACCACCCCGGTAAGGCCGCGCAAGCGCAGCTTTCCGCAGTCGATCTCGTGGGTCTCCTTCAGGAAGGGGAGTAGGCCGACCGGGTCGATGGGGATACCCCTGGCGTCATGGGTCTTGGTGTCCTTGATGAACGAACCCATTCCCTTCGCGTACGCCACCGAGTGTCTGATCGAGATCAGGCCCGTCTCGAAATCCACATCGCACCACCGAAGGCCGCAGACCTCGCCGATTCGCATCCCCGTGTGCAGGGCGAGTACGACCGCCCTCTAATCCTCGGCGGACCAATCGAGTCCGAACTCCTTTCGGGCATCCTCTTCGCTCATGACTTCGAGAAGGTCTCCGGGTTGGCAACGAAGGGCGAGGCATAGCTGCTCGAGTGTGTTGAAGCGAATGCCGCGAATATGCCCTTTTTTAATACGGGACAGGTTCACGGGCGTGGTTCCAATCCTTTCGGCAAGTTCGTTCGAGGAAATCTTTCGCTCGGCCATGATCTTGTCGAGGCGAACAATTACGGGCATGGCGTTTCCTTACGCAATCTCGTCGGAGTCGAGGTACAGCTCTCGGGCGTACAAGAAGAGCTGGGAAAGCATGAACAGGACGATGCCGAGAACCAGAGAGGTCCAATCGAATGATGAAGCGATCTCTTGGGCGCCGACGGCCCCCTCGCCGCCAAACATCGAAACGGAGGTTTTGAGTGAGCCGGCGTAGAGGCTGGTGGCAGCTTGAACAACGAAGAGAATGCCGAGCACCTTCAAGCATGTCGCAGACCCTTTCTTGAAGGGGTCTCCGCTCTTGATCGTCCACACGAGAACGGCGCTGAGGATGGTCGTAGCGATACCGATGACGGCAGGGACCAATGTCGAGATCGCAAGGGCTGGATACGCGGGGGAGTCTGCAATTACAGGGTTGTCGAGCACTTCGATTGCTGGCTTTAAGGAGAACGCCACTTGTGCGATGGCGGTGGCGCAAAGGGTCGCAGAGGCTATCGCACATGCGATGCGGAAGGAATGAAGCCGGGGAGTGCGATTGTCGGAACTCATAATAACCTCCGAAGAATTTAAAAAACTCAGGTTACTTTTTAACAGTTTATGTTAAATTGACTTTACCGGCAAGTAATCACAGCATGCTGCAACCGAAACCCCTCTAGATTGGAGAGGATTATGTTCAGTACTGTTAAGTCGTGTAAGCTCTTGGTTTTCCTCGGCCTCGCTCTTTGTCTGTTGCTGCCGGGAGCCCCCGCTTTTGCGGATACCCCGATGCCCCCTTCCCAGGAGAGCAGCCAGTGTGCCCTCGTTGAGCCCCTCGGGTATACGGACGACGTCGTCGATACCTACTGGAGCTACAGCTGTCCTCGCGGCGTAAGCGGGCACAGCATCTCGATGTTCAACATCTCTTACAAGACGATCTCCTACCGAAATGGCTATCGCCGATCCGCGCATCATAGGGAATCCCGCCTCGCTGCAATGTGCTCCTGTGGTGTTCTTGGCACAACTGATAAATGGCAATTTGTCTATAGCACCTACTAGATGCGAGGAAGGGCCGAGCATTTTGTTCGACCCCTCTGTTCCGACTGGATGAGGTTAAGGTTGGCGATGAATATGCTCAAAATCTCGAAGGCGATCTTTAGGTCGCTTCTCTCCTCCAGGTCGCTCTGTGTTGTCGTTGTTGCGTTGATGGTTCTTTGTGCTCTGCCCGTCTTCAGGAGCGCGGCTGGCATCGACGGACGGGTCGAATACCTCGAGTCGGGAATAACCCGTGTTGAGCAGGAATTGTCAGCATCCTATGCGGATGCGCTTGTGAATGCGGGGGAGGACGGTGTCTATACCTCTTCATCAAGCATGCCCGCGCTTCTGTACCCTCTTGCCGCGGGACGTCTTATCTTGGCACCGCTCTCTCCCCTACTTCCGTTTCTGCAGATATCGGATGGAGAGTACACCTATTATGACGGATCGAAGGAGTACTTGCTATGGGTCGCAACGGCCGTTGCCGTCTCGTTCCTTGCCGCGCGTCTTAACAAACGTGAAAAGCTCATCATCCAGGCACCGATGGGCGAGCTGGGTAGACTTGTTGCATCGAGCGTATGGGCGAGTGTTTTTGCAATGCTTGCCGTCCTCGCCATCAATCTTCCAGGGATAATCGCCGCGCTTGTGAAGAATGGCCCGGGCTCGCCGTTCTATCCGATAGGCTACATTCAATATGCGACTCCGGTTATCAAACCGGCTTGGCTGGTGTTCGCGCAGACGGCCATCTTGCAATTCTTGGTGGCAGCGTTCATCTCGCTTGTCGTTCACCTTGCCGTGAAGATTGCCAATAACCCTACGCTTGGAATCGTGTTCGTATGTGCCCTGATGGGGGTGACGATGGTTCCCGGGTATTACGGAAGATCCATCGCTTTACGTGAGTTCGCCCTGTTGAATCCCCTTACGTATGCGAACACTGAGTTGACCGTCGGCGCCTATAGCCCGTACCCGACAACGCAGATAGTGAATCTGCCTGGACTTTGCTTCGAGCGTGGCGCGATTGCCCTCGTATGCGCAATCGGGATCGAGGTGCTGGCAATTAGCCTGCTTTGCGTTGCTGGAAAGAGCGGCTGCGCGTGCCCGATATCCCCGATTTGTCTTGAGAGAGGTTCTTTCACTGCATCGAGAACGGCAACTCGTTCGAGCGCTTGTGCCTCCGCCGTTGCATACGTAAGAACGATGGGGAAACTGCTCCTGCGTTCTCCTACCCTCGCCGTATGCGCGATTGCAATGTCGACGACGATGCTGGCCCCGGCTCTGGTCGAGATGTTTCCTGACGCTGATAACGTTTCCGCTGTTCGGTATAGGGATGGGGAGCTCCGTTCAATAGATCGGTATCTAGAGCAGAACGCTGCGAATATGGACGTCGAGGGCAAAGCGGCCCTGGAAGACATGCGGGATGCTCTTTCGGGTTTCGTGTACGCGCTTATGCCTGCGGAGGGGTTTCGAAGCCTTGCGACGTACGAGCGCGCTCGAGGTGAGCTGGGCGCGGCAGATGCGACTCTCCTGCAATCGATCGGAATCGAGCCGGAGACTCCTTCTCGTGCGGAGGCGCGCGCCCTTCTGCTTGAGTCGATCGCGAGCTTGCCGGACCCCAAGGTTTACGAGTTAAGTACGAAGATGCCCCCATTAATCCTCCTTTCGTATCTCCAGGCAGCGCTTCCCTCCTTATTTTTGCTGTTGCCCGTGGTTGTCACATCGCTCGCGTGCACCCACCTGCAGTGTCGTTCCCTTCTGGTTCTCCAGATCCCCGCAACAGCGCATGTGCGTTTTCTGACGGCTGTTGCGCTGGCTCTCCTGCTTGGCTTGGTGCTGCTTTTGGTGTCGATGGTTCCCGCTGTCGTTGTGTCCGTGATTAAGAACGGTGCGGGTGGATCGGAGTATCCCGTCGCTCTCATTCGGGCGGGAGCTTCGACAACGTCCACGGTGAGGGAGGCGGTGTTGTGCAGTATTCCGTTGCTGGTCATGGCATACGGCGTGATTTCCGTCGTCGCTGCGTTGACAGCAGCGATTAGCCGCAACCCCGTTGTCACCGGAATGGTTTGCGCGGTTCTCTTGGTGTTGGGTTCGTTGAGCGCTCATGTTGAAAGCGTGGGCATGGGCGTCGCGCTGCTGGCTCCATTCGCCTCGTTTGATCCCGCTTCCCAGGTGGGGACGATTGGGTTCCTTGGGCGAGGGACGAACGCGATGCCTTTTGGAGAGGTCGTCGGCGCATCGGGCGCTCTGCTGGTGGTCTTGGGCGCCGTATCTCCGTTGATGGTGCGCCTGAGTGTTCCAAAGATCGAAAGGGGATGATCTCGATGATTGACCTTCAAACGCTGACGATCTCTTATGGAAAGAAGGTGCTCGTAGATTCGGTGAACGCTGAGTTTGCCCCGGGTACGGTCTACGGTCTCGTCGCTCCGAACGGGCATGGAAAGACGACGTTGCTGCGTGCGATGGCAGGTTTGCCGGGTCCTCGCGTGGACGGGAGCATCGTTCTGGATGAGGTGCAGGGTACGGGTGCGAGAGAGGTCCGTTCTATGATCTTCTATGCACCTGGTGAGGGGACGCTGCTGTATCCCGGATTGCGTGCGGAAGATCACCTCAAGATGGTTTGCGATATGTGGCCGCATGCTCGCGATATCGAAGAGATAGTGGAACAAACGCAGATAGGCGAGTTCGCGAAGATGAGGATCCGCACTCTGAGCCAGGGCATGAAGCAGCAGCTTACCCTAGCGATTGCGTATGCGACGGGCGCGCGGTACCTTCTATTAGATGAGCCCATGAACGCGCTCGACCCCAGCAGGGTGGACTTGCATTCCGAGATTCTCAGGAAGCTGGCCGATTCTGGTACGTGCATCATCATGTCATCCCACATCTTGGATTCGGTCGATAGGCTGTGCGATGAGATTCTGTTTTTGAAGGATGGGAGGCTCATTAGAAGCATTCCGCAAGATGATGCTGCGCCGAAGTCTCCTGGATCCCATTTCGCAAAGCCTGCCGGACGCGCCGAGGGTGCGCTAAGCACGTATCGGCGACTCTACGAAAAGGGCGGGTAGAAATGCAAGTTAAAAATCTATGTGGCCAATGTGATACCGTTGAACCCGCGTATCGATACCGCTCGGCCATTCGCCTCGCCCCCGTCGCACGTATCTTCATCCGGTCTGTTACTTTTAATCTAACGATGCTTTGAGGAACGTAGGTGCTTCTAAATGTACTGTCGACTTCTTCTCAAACTAATCCTAAGAGACAGGGCCGTATGGATTTGTACGCTCGTTCTCGCTGCAGCCTTTTCCGTCCCCATTGCGTTCAATTCACCCATCTACGGGCCCTTCTTTATGAAACAGGGCATGCAGAGCTTTGTCGACGCATTCAATGCGCGCGCGCCCCAGGCCAGCGGCATAGACCTATCGCCAGAGCAGCAAGCTGACGCGGAGCTTGCAAGATACGCGAACGCCGCCCTCGCCGCTCAAACCGACGCCGCCTTTCTCGATTCTGCCGAGAGCTACTACGCGCTCATGGACGAAGGCTTCCAATCCGGGTCCATCGTGGGAGACCAAGAGACCAATGACGCAGACCTCGCGTATTGCCGCGCTCTGAGCAGCTCCGGCATCACGGATATCCCGGCCTCCGCAAACGACCTGCCATTCCTTTCCTTCCTGCCTTACGCCATTGCCATGGTGCCGTCTTTCCTTCCCTTCATTCCCTTCCTTCTCTCGTCGATACTCCTGCTCGGGGCCACAAGGCCTGCGACCCTGGCGGCGAAGGCGCCCGTGCCCAAATTCCGGCGCCTTATCCAGATCGCGTTTTCGATAATCGCCGCGGGGACCGCGATGCTCCTCGCCGGCCTCGCACCCGGGGGCATTTACGCCTTGGCCCTAAACGGCTTCGGGCAAATTGGGTACCCGATCGCCTTCTTCCATGACGGCGCGCTTACCACCACGACCGCGGGAAACGTCTTCACAGCCCTGCTTCTCGCGCTTCTTGCGGGCGGAACCTTGATATCCGTTTGCTCCGCCGTCCTATCGACCGCAACGAGGCGCGTCCTCGCGGGCCCCCTTACCTCCGCGCTGCTTGTCGCGGCCCCGGTATTCCCGTTACTGTCCGATTCGGCACTAGGGCATAACGCCGCGCTCAATCTCCTGCCGCTGGCCGTATTCTCGCCTATCGAGGCAACGGGTTACGTAGGATGCTTCCCGACAGAATTCATTGGCTCCGGTTCAGGCAGCGCATCGATGCTTGCCGTGGCCCTGGCATACGTCGCGGTCCTTTTTACGGTCGGCGCCGTTGCGACACGTTCCCCCAAACAGCCTGGACCCGCGAAAAAGCACCATGGGCTCGAGCTTCTAGACGCGAGCGTGGGATACGGAAGCACGACGATACTTTCACTCGGGTCGCTTTTCCTGAGCCCGGGAACGGCGGCGGGCCTCGTTGCCCCCAACGGCTCGGGGAAAACCACCCTTCTTGAAGCGCTGTCGGGCCAATTTCCCACCCGCATCCGCTCGGGAAGCCTGGCGGCAGACGGAATCTGCCAACGTCGATCAGCCGAATTTGCAGAACTCGTCTACCTGAGCTCTTCGGGCGGCACGGATCTCTATCCCACGCTATCGGCCATCGAGCACCTTGCTTTCGTTAGGGAGGCGTGGAAATCGGCCGCCGACATCGACTCGCTCTGCGACTCCCTCGGAATCTCCCCATATCTCGACAAGCCGACCCGTAAACTCTCGACAGGAATGAAGCAGCAGGTAAAGCTTGCCATGGCGATAGCGACCGGTTGCCCGTACCTCATCCTCGATGAACCGCTGAACGGCCTCGATCCGGGAAAGCGGAAAACCTCCTGCGACGCGATGCGCAGCGAGGTGGCGCGGGGACGCAGCGTGCTCATTTCAAGCCACCTGCTCGACGACCTGGCAGACCTCACCAACTCGTTCTACTTCATCGAGGCCGGCACGCTCGTGGAAAAGATCGAGTCGTCCTCGCAGACGCTCAAGCAGGAATACCTCGATACATACGAGCGAGGTGAATGACATGAAACTATTTGAACAGCTGAAGTCCAATGCGTCGCGCATGGCTGTCTACGCCATCCTCGTGGCAACGGCTTTATGCGGAATCGCGGCACCCGTCTATGCGCTCAACGGGGAGAAAGGCGATGTCGAACCCGCGTACATGGCTTCGACGGTTAAGGACCGGTACAAAGCCTTCTCTGGAGACGCGTTTTACGTAGCAGAGTACGACACGACCTACCGTGAGCTTCGCTACAACAAGAGATACGAATATCTAGGCGCAAAAGTAATCAGCTATACATCGGGTTGGTACGGCCCCAACTATGGACACATAACCCAGTTCAAGTGTAACTACCGTGTGTACAACTAAAGCAACCCGGCCGGGACGAGGGGTGACGCAAAAGCGTCGCCCCTCGTTTTTAACCATGTCAACTGAACCTAGTTCAGTTTGGTTGATTTCCGATCTCAGCCGAACACATTGAGCGGAAAGGCCGTTCCCGCAGTCAGTCGAACGTCCCCGGGGCCCTTCTCAGGCCCCGGGGACGGCATTTTCCCAGTTGAAGGAACGGTGGAGATGTGTTTCGATGGGTCAGATTCGTGTCGTTCCGAAAAGACCGTGAACCTTTTGTGGGACACGCGGCGCCGTGGTACTATAGCCAAGTTTGTTGTCTTGGTCGGAAACCAAGACGCCTTATGCGCTGATCGGTAACCAGCGCCTGACCAATAAGGAGTCCTACCATGAAGCAGGGTATCCATCCCCAGTATGTCGAGTGCACGGTGACGTGCTCCTGCGGCAACACCTTCAAGACGCACGCTACCGTGTCCGAGATGAAGGTTGAGCTTTGCAACGAGTGCCACCCGTTCTACACCGGCCAGCAGAAGTTCGTCGACACCGGTGGACGCGTCCAGCGCTTCGCCGACAAGTTCGGTGGCGCCGCTGCCGCCCAGCTCAAGAAGGCCGAGGAGGCCAAGGCTGCCAAGGCCGCCAAGGCTGCTGAGGGCGAGGCCGCTCGCAAGGCCGCCGCTGAGGCTAAGGCTGCCGAGAAGGCTAAGCGTGCCGCTAAGTTCGCCGAGGAGGCTGCCAAGCAGGCCGCCGAGGCTCCCGCAGAGGCTCCCGTCGAGGAGGCCGCTGCCGAGGCTGAGACCACCGAGGCTGCTGAGTAAATAGCTCGCCGCGGAATCGCTCGCATTCATGGCATAAGGGCCGTGCATCCGTTTGGGTGCGCGGTCCTTTTCTTTTTATTGGTGCAAACCAACCTGCCCCCATGGCACCACATGGCAGAGAGGCGGCGTTTGCCCAGATAAAACCTGCCAAAATTAACCTGTCCCATTGTGGCAGGTTGGTCGTAGTTATTACGTGGCGGTCGAGGTCGACCGTATAGGCCGCGCCTTGTTTGGCTAAAGTACAATCATCTGTGTTTAACTCGCCCGCAACTGCACGACGTGGGCGATGGCCAAAAAGGAAAACCACATGGGATTCATGTCAAAGCTGCTGTCCTTTGGATCCGATAAGGACCTTAAGCGCTACTACAAGATCGTCGACCAGATCAACGGTCTTGAGCCCCAGTTTGAGAAGATGACCGAGGAGGAGCTCCGCGGCCAGACCGATAAGTTCCGCGAGCGTTACGCCAACGGCGAGTCGCTCGACGACATGCTCCCCGAGGCCTTTGCCACCGTGCGTGAGGCTTCCAAGCGCACCATGGGTATGCGCCACTTTGACGTGCAGCTCATTGGCGCCATGGCACTGCACGAGGGCCACATCGCCGAGATGAAGACCGGCGAAGGTAAGACCCTCGTCTCCACGTTGGCCGGCTATCTCAACGCTATCGCCGGCAAGGGCGTGCATGTCGTTACCGTCAACGATTACCTGGCAAAGCGCGACTCCGAGTGGATGGGCCGCATCTACAAGTACCTGGGCATGACCGTCGGTCTGCTCCAGAACAACATGCCGCTCGAGCTCAAGCGTCCGGCCTACCAGGCAGACGTCACCTACGGCACCAACTCCGAGTTCGGTTTCGATTACCTGCGCGACAACATGGTCACCCGCCCCGAGCAGCGCGTGCAGCGCGGTCACAACTACGCCATCGTCGACGAGGTTGACTCCATCCTGATCGATGAGGCCCGCACCCCGCTGATCATCTCGGGCGCTGGCACCAAGTCCGCCAGTACCTACAAGGACTTCGCGCGTGCCGTGCGTGGCCTTGAGCGCGGCGAGGACGTGTCGCACGACATGCTCACCGCCACCGAGGACGTGGAGCCCACGGGCGACTACGTCATGGACGAGGCCAAGCACACCATTGCCGCCACCGAGCGCGGCCTTAAGAAAATCGAGCGCCGCCTGGGTATCGATGACATCTATGCCGATCTCTCCGGCCAGCTGGTCAACCACCTGCAGCAGGCGCTGAAGGCCCAGTACATGTTCCACCGCGATAAGCAGTACGTGGTCACCAACGGCGAGGTCAAGATCGTCGACGAGTTCACCGGCCGCATTATGGAAGGCCGCCGCTATTCTGAGGGCCTGCACCAGGCCATCGAGGCCAAAGAGGGCGTGCTCGTACGCGAGGAGAACCAGACCCTGGCCACCATCACCCTGCAGAACTACTTCCGTCTGTATGACAAGCTCTCCGGCATGACCGGCACGGCACTTACCGAGGATGCCGAGTTCCGCGAGATCTACAAGCTGCCCGTCGAAGTCATCCCTTCCAACAAGCCCGTGCAGCGCGTGGATCACGAGGACCTGGTGTACCGCACCATTCAGGCCAAGTACAACGCCGTCGCCGACGATGTCGAGCGACGTCACGCCAAGGGCCAGCCGGTCCTGGTGGGCACCGTCTCCATCGAGAGTTCCGAGAAGCTGTCCGCCGCCCTTACCAAGCGCGGCATCGCACACGAGGTCCTCAACGCCAAGCACCATGAACGCGAGGCCCACATCGTTGCCCAGGCCGGACGCTACGGCGCCGTGACCATCGCTACTAACATGGCCGGTCGTGGTACCGACATCCTGCTGGGCGGCAACCCCGACGAGCTGGTGCGCGAGCGCCTGGAGTACGAGGGTCTGACCATGGAGGATGTGACGCCCGAGCAGCTCGAGCAGTTTAACGCCGAGGCCAAGGAGACTTGCAAGGCCGAGCGCGAGCGCGTGCTTGCCGCCGGCGGCCTGACCGTCATCGGCACCGAGCGCCACGAGTCCCGCCGTATCGACAACCAGCTGCGCGGCCGCTCCGGCCGTCAGGGCGATCCGGGCGAGACCCAGTTCTACCTGTCGCTCGAGGACGACCTCATGCGCCTGTTCGGCGGCGACAAGATGGACCGCGTCTCCAAGATGATGGTCACGGCCGACATGGGCGACGACATGCCCATCCAGCACAAGATCATCTCCAAGGCCGTCGAGAGCGCCCAGCACAAGGTCGAGAGCATCAACTTCTCCATGCGTAAGAGCGTTCTTGAGTACGACGACGTTATGAACAAGCAGCGCCAGGTCATCTACGCCGAGCGCAACAAGATTCTGGACGGCAAGGACCTGACCGACCACATCACCGAGGTCATGCACGATACCGTGTACCGCTGCGTGCAGGAGTTCTGCACCAAGGACAGCCACGAGGGCGAGCGCGATCTTGAGGGTCTGCGTAAGTGGGTCGTCGAGCTGACCGGGCATATCGATACCCCTCAGTTCCCCGACGAGGACTTTGAAGCCCTTGCTGCCGATGTCCTGGCTTACGTAGAGAAGTGCTACAACATGAAGGCCGAGCGCTTGGGCGAGGACCTGATGCGCGAGCTCAACACCCAGGTCATGCTGCGCGTCATCGATACCCGCTGGATGAACTACCTGCAGGAGATGGACTACCTCAAGACCGGCATCGGCCTGCGCGGCTTTGGCCAGCGCGACCCGCTGGTCGAGTACAAGACCGAGGCCTACGGCGCGTTCCAGATACTCGTCGATACCATGTATGAGGATTACCTGCGCACGGTTCTGCGCATCGAGATCAAGGCTGCCCCGCGTGCCGTGGAGCACAAGGAGAAGCCCGCGCTCGAGGGCGCGCACTTCTCCGGTCCTGCCGAGGTCGATGGTGACAACGGCGACTCGGTGCTGCGCAAGCAGGCGCAGGTGCAGGCCCGCACGGCTGTCCAGGGTGGTCCGGCTGCCGTCAACAACGGTGGCAAGGTGACCACCTATCGCAAGTCCGAGAGCGACGATCCGTACGTCAACGTGGGCCGCAACGACCCGTGCCCCTGCGGTAGCGGCAAGAAGTTTAAGTACTGCCACGGCAGGAATCGTTAATGGCTGAGGCTTTAGAGGTGACGCCCGCCGAGCTGGACGCGTTCGCGGACCGGCTCGGCGAGGTCGAGTCGTATCTCCATTTGGACGAAAAGCGCACGCGCGTGACCGAGCTCGAGGCCAAAAGTGTTGCCCCTGGCTTTTGGGATGACGCCGACGCCGCCCGTGCCACCATGGAGGAGATCGCGCGTACCAAGGAAGATATCGCTGCCGTGGACACCGCGCGCGGCGAGCTTTCCGATGCCCGCGCCGCGCTGGAGCTTGCCGAGGAGATGGGGGATGACCCCGACGCCGTCGCCCTTCGCGAGGAGGCTACAGCCACGGCTGAGCGCCTGGCCCGTGCCATCGATGAGCTTGAGCTTTCGAGCTGGTTTACCGGTGAGTTCGATCACGGCGATGCCATTGTGACCATCAAGCCCGGACAGGGTGGTCTGGAGGCCCAGGACTGGACCTTCATGCTCTTTAAGATGTACATGAAGTACTGCCAGCGTCGCGGCTGGAAGGTCACCATCAACGACTGTCCCGCGGCCGAGGTTATCGGCATCGACCGTGCGACCTTTACCGTCGAGGGCAAGGACGCATTTGGCATGCTGCGCGCCGAGGCCGGCGTCCACCGCTTGGTTCGCATTAGCCCCACCGACGACAAGAAGCGCCGCCAGACCACGTTTGCCGGCGTCGAGGTCATCCCCGTGCTACCCGATGATATCGACATCGAAATCAGTCCCGATGACATCCGCGTGGACGTGTACCACGCGAGTGGCCCGGGCGGTCAGGGCGTTAACACCACCGACTCCGCCGTGCGCGTGACGCATTTCCCCAGCGGCATTGTGGTCACCTGCCAAAACGAGCGCAGCCAGATTCAAAACAAGGCCGCGTGCATGCAGATCCTCAAGGCTCGCCTGTACGAGATTGAGCTCGAGAAGCGCGCCGAGGCGCTCGATGAGATCCGCGGGCCCAAGACCACGATTGGTTTTGGCAACCAGATTCGCAGCTACGTGCTCTACCCGTATCAGATGGTTAAGGACCTACGCACGGGCGTTGAGACCAGCAACGTCGAGGCAGTTCTTGACGATGGCGACCTGGACCCGTTTGTTATTGGCTACCATCGCTGGGCTACCGGCAACGCCGATGCAGAAGGCTCGGAGGTCTAAAACATCGGGCGGCTTCAAGCCGATGCCAAGCCCAACGGTTGGACGGGTTTGTATCCAGAATAAACCCTGCGCAGGGGTGGTTTTTGTCCGGCGAATCGGTAGAATCGAATACAAGAAGAAGTTCAAAGCGCATCCGATGGGGTGCGCTTTTTTGAGGGAGGCAGCATGGCATATCGTCTGGACATCAAGCGCATTCTTTCGATGAACTTCTTTCACGACCTGCCCCAGATCATGTTGGGGTGTGCCTTGGCCGCCATCGCGACCGACTTGTTTTTGATTCCCAACGGTCTTGCCGCCGGTGGCGTTACGGGCCTTGCCACCATTATCCAGGCGGTCGGCGCGGCGCGCGGCCTATCGCTTCCCGTTGGTATTCAGACGATCGTGATGAACGCCTTGCTGTTGTTGGTCGTTATGCGCGAGGGCGGCATGTTCTACGTGGTGCAGACCGCGACGGGCTTTGTGCTGCTGGGCTTCTTTACCGATCTGTTCGCCCCGTTTGTAGCACCTCTGGCGGATGCGGACCTGATGCTCCCTGCCATGTGGGGCGGCATTATTACGGGCATCGGTTACGGCATGGTGTTGCGCGCCGGCGCCAACACCGGCGGCTCGGACACGATTGGCCAAATCATCTCGCGTAACACCTCGCTGCCGGTGGGCTCGACCGTCATGGCGATCGATGTTGCCGTATGCGCGCTATCGGCTCCGGTCTTTTCAATCGAAAACGCACTGTATGCAGGCCTTTCGATGGTCATTAGCGGCTACGTGATCGATGCCGTGGTCGATGGTGGCAACAAACGCCGTATGGTACTCATCATCTCGGACAAGTTTCCTGATATCGCTGCCGATATCATGTATGGCCTGGGTCGTGGTTGTACCAAGTTTAAGGCGACTGGCATGTATTCGGGTGCCGAGAAGCCAGTGGTTATGGTCATCGTGAGCCGTCGAGAGCTCAATACCCTCAAGACGATCGTGCGCGAGCGCGATCCTCATGCCATCGTGACGGTCGCTGACGTTACGGAAGCCTTCGGCGAGGGATTCAAGGACATTAGCGCGTAGGGTCGACCGCGTTCCATCCAAAAGACGTTCACATTGATAAACCGTTTCATCAGCGGTTCTGCCTGCTAAATTGTTCAAATAATGATAAAAACTCTGGTAAAGCCATCAGTTTCCAGCATAATGAATGACGTACGTGCATTGCGGCTGTGTTGGGACTACCTTTCCGTGCCGTGCGCATTTTGTCTAATGAGGATGAAAGGAAGGCACAATGAGCGACGAAGAGCTCAAAAAGGTTGCCAACGAGGTAAGGAAGGGCATCGTCACCGGAGTGCACGCTGCCAAGTCCGGCCATCCGGGCGGTTCGCTCGGCGCTGCCGACATCATGACCTATCTGTACTTTGAGGAAATGAACGTCGACCCGGCCGATCCCCGCAAGGCCGACCGCGATCGCTTTGTGCTCTCCAAGGGCCACTGTGCTCCGGGTCTGTACGCCGTGCTCGCCGAGCGCGGGTTCTTCCCCAAGGAGGACCTCGAGACGCTGCGTCATATCGGCAGCCACCTGCAGGGCCATCCCAACATGAACGACACCCCGGGCGTCGATATGTCCACCGGCTCGCTGGGCCAGGGCATCTCCGCCGCCGTGGGCATGGCGGTTGCCGCCAAGCACTGGGGTGATACTTACCGCACGTACGCCCTGCTGGGCGATGGCGAGAGCGAGGAGGGCCAGGTCTGGGAGGCCGCCATGTTTGCCGGCAACCAGCAGCTCGATAACCTCTGCGTGATCGTCGACCACAACGGCCTGCAGATCGACGGCCCCGTCGAGGAGGTCAACGACCCCATGCCGCTCGCCGACAAGTTCCGCGCCTTTAAGTTCCACGTGGTGGAGCTCGCCGACGGCAACGACTTCGACCAGATCCGCGCCGCCTTTGCCGAGGCTCGCGCTACCAAGGGCCAGCCGACCGCCATTATCGCCGAGACCATGAAGGGCAAGGGCGTTTCCTTTATGGAGAACCAGGTGGGTTGGCACGGTAAGGCCCCCAACGATGAACAGTTTGAGCAGGCCATGGCAGAGCTCACGGCCGCCGGAGAGGAGCTCTAGGATGGCAGACGTCAAGAAAATCGCCACGCGCGTAAGCTACGGCGAGGCCCTCGTCGAGCTCGCCAACGAGCACGATGACTTTGTGGTCCTCGACGCCGACCTGGCTGCCGCCACGCAGACCGGCAAGTTCAAGGCAGCCTGCCCCGACCGCTTCTTCGATGTGGGCATTGCCGAGAGCAACCTGATGGGCGTCGCCGCCGGTATCGCGACCACCGGCCGCGTTGCCTTCGCGAGCACCTTTGCCATGTTCGCTGCCGGTCGCGCCTTTGAGCAGGTCCGCAACTCCATCGGCTACCCGCACCTCAACGTTAAGATCGGTGCCACGCATGCCGGTATCTCGGTGGGCGAGGATGGCGCCACGCACCAGTGCTGCGAGGATATTGCCCTCATGCGCGTCATCCCCGGCATGACTGTGATCGTTCCTGCCGACGACGTCGAGGCCCGCGCCGTAACGCGCGCCGCCTACGAGTGCGACGGTCCGGTGTACATGCGCTTTGCCCGTCTGGCCTCGCCGGTTATCAACGATCCCGAGACCTACAAGTTCGAGTTGGGTAAGGGCATTGTCATGCGCGAGGGCGCCGATGTGACCATCATCGCCTGCGGCCTGATGGTCGGCGAGGCTCTCGAGGCCGCCGAGCGGCTCGCTGCCGAGGGCATCGACGCCGAGGTCATCAACATGCACACCATCAAGCCCATCGACGCCGACCTGATCGTCAAGAGCGCCACCAAGACCGGCCACGTCGTGACCGTCGAGGAGCACTCTGTGATCGGTGGCCTGGGCAGCGCCGTTGCCGACGTCCTGTGCGAGCAGTGCCCGACGCCGCTCAAGAAGATCGGCGTCAACGACACCTTCGGTGAGTCTGGCCCGGGTGCCGAGCTCCTGCACAAGTACGGCCTGGACGCCGCCAACATCGTGGCGACCACCAAGGAGTTCTTGGCATAAGGCAAGGCGGATCTCAAGGACTGCTTCGCCAGAACTACAAAACTGTTTCGCCAGTACTATGGAAACCCGGCAGGGGCGCTCTCTTGGAGAGCGCCCCTGTTTCAGTTGCGGTGAAATAAGGACTGATTAGACCTTTTAACTGGTAAAACAGTCCCTATTTCACCGCAACTTATGAAGACGCCCCTCAAGCACGGTCCCATTAGGGAAAAGGGCATATATCGACAAAGCGCAATTCAGACCCTTCCAACTTTGTATATACAGCACCCCAAGTAAAACGCGGCGACCCCTTAGTTACCGCAGGCCGGGCACAGGGTTACTCTCCAAATCTTTCCGCAGGACGGAGGAGCCCCCGCCGCGCGAAGCGCGCAGCGGGGCTCCGACATGTCCGAGGACGATTTGGAGAGTAACCCTGTGCCCGGCCGACGGGATCCCTAAGCACGCCATGCTTCTTATGTGCAGCAAAGCTAATGCTGCTAAAATACTAAGCGCTCATGTAGTTTAAACGCACGACGATAAGGAGCACCAGTGGGTAACCACTTCCGTACCTCCGGTGCGGGCGATGATGCCCCCAAGACGCAGGCAGGCGTCCAGGGCAGTCGTTTCGCCACTCCGGATTCAGAGGGCCAGCCTGTTGCTCAGGCCCCCGCTCAGCCGGCAGATCAGGCACAGCCGGCATCCGATCCCTTTGCCTACAATCCCACCAGCGATGTCGCGCTTTCCGGCACGGCGGGTTTTGAGCCCGTTCAGGCCGTGACCGCTCGCGTGGAGCAACCTCAGGCTGGCGCCGCCACGCCGCAGCCTACCATGGTCGGCATTCCCGACCCCATGGCCCCTGCGACGCCGGCTCCTCAGCCTGCGCAGTCCGGTCTCTTTGCCGCTATTCCCGACCCCACGCAGCCTGCTGCCCCGGTGGTCGAGAGCGATCAGGCCGCCGAGGTCGCAAGGCTCGATAACGCGCTCAACAACCCCGATTTTACGTCGGTGTTCGCGCCCATCGATCCGCAGGCCAGCCGCAAGAAGATGGCCAAGCAGGCCGGTGTCGAGCCCGTCATCCTCATGGAGCACGTCACCAAGATCTACCCGGCGCAGCCCAACAAGCCCGCGCTCGACGACATCAACATCGAGATCTATCCGGGCGAGTTTGTCTTCTTGGTCGGTCACTCCGGCTCGGGTAAGACCACGCTGCTGTCGACGCTCAACCGCGACGTCAAGCCGACGAGCGGCCGCATCCTGGTTGCCGGTCAGGACCTCATGAAGATCAAGAACCGCAAGGTTCCGTTCCTGCGCCGCCAGATTGGCGCCGTGTTCCAGGACTTTAAGCTTCTGCCGCAAAAAACCGCCTACGAAAACGTGGCGTTTGCCCTGCAGTGCATCGGCAAGCCCAAGGGCGTCATTCGCAGCCAGGTACCCGAGGTGCTGCGTCTGGTCGGTCTGGCCGATCAGATGGACTCCCTGCCCGACCAGCTTTCCGGTGGCGAGCAGCAGCGCGTTGCCGTCGCCCGCGCTATGGTCAACCGCCCGCCGCTGCTGATCTGCGACGAGCCCACGGGTAACCTCGACCCGGCGATCTCGCTGGGCATCATGAAGCTGCTCGAGCGTATTAACCGCACCGGCACCACCGTGATCGTCGCCACGCACGACCGCGAGATGGTCGATAGCATGCACCGTCGCGTGATCGCCCTCGAGGGCGGCCACGTTATCCGCGACCAGGAGAGGGGAGGTTACGGCAACTATGGCACCAACTAACGTGGGCTACTCCTTCAAAGAGGCAATCAGCCACTTCTTCCGTAACTGGACCACCTCGCTCGGCGCCGTCATCACGATTTTCCTTTCGCTGTTTATCATCGGCCTGTTCATTATGGGTTCCGCGATGCTGAACTCCGTGATCGGCACCGTCGAGGATCAGGTCGTCATCAACGCCTTTATTAGCGATGACGCCGACCAGGCAGATGTTCAGGCCTTTGAGGCCGAGCTCAAGACGTGGAGCAACGTCAAGTCCGTGACGTACAAGGACAAGGACGACGCGCTGGCCGAGTACACGAGCAAGATGTCGGGCAACGCCGACGCTACCATGAGCGCGCTCGACGGTCAGAACCCGCTGCCGGCTTCGTTTGCCATCGAGATGGACGATCCGTCCATGGTCGAGAGCACGGCCCAGAAGCTCAAGAAGAACGCCGACTTCCAGAAGATCGCGGACGACGGCGACGTCAACGCGAGCGTTCTGTACGGCCAGGAGGAAGTGAGCCGCCTGTTCCAGGTGACGAACTACATCCGTATCGCCGCTGTGGTGCTCGTCGGCCTGCTGACCTTTATCGCGTTCATTTTCATCAACAACACGATTCGCCTGTCCATTACGGCGCGTCGTCGTGAGATCGCGATCATGCGTCTGGTGGGCGCAAGCAACGGCTTCATTCGCGGGCCGTTCATTACCGAGGGCGTGCTGCAGGCCATTTTGGGCTCGCTGCTTTCCATCGGCGTGCTGGAGCTGCTGCGTAACCTGATGGTTCCGCGTCTGCAGGAGAGCATCGGCTGGATGTCGTTTGCGCTGCCGATGCAGTACTACCTGGTGACCTACGCCGCGCTGATTCTGGTCGGCGTGATTATCGGTCTCTTTGGTTCTGCCATCGCCATGCGCCGCTACCTGCGCGTGTAGGCATGCCTGGAACTCACCCCTTCCAACGGGTCGTCTCTTATGGGGCGGCCCGTTTTTTGATCCCTAGGGGACGGCAGGAAAGCGAATCATTTGGGTAGACTCTTTGGAGTTCGCAATCGATAGTTAGGAGGCGCCATGGGGCGCAATAACAAGCATAAGCGTGGAGCTCGCAATAAGCGCGGGCCGGTGCGCAGCGAACGCCGTCCGAGCCTGACCGGGCGCGTGCAGCTCCATGAGCACAGTGCCTATGTCATAACCGAGAATGGCGACTACAAGGTCATGGGCCGTGGCAAGCGCGAGATCATGGATGGCGATACCGTTGCCGTGAGCATTAAGAACAGCCCGCACGGTGAGCGGCGCGCCGTGATCGAAGGCGTGGTTGAGCGCGCAGCCATAAGCGTGGTGGGTACGTACCAGACCGCCGGTCCGCTCGGTGTGATCGAGCCGCTCGATTCGCGTCTGAAGGCCGACTTCTTCATTCTGCCCGAGGATACCTCGGCGGATCGTCTGGGCGTCCACCCGGGTGATGCCGTTGTCGCGCGCATTTTGACCTACCCGACGCGCCTGGAATCGGGCACCGTGACGATCGAACGCCGCATTGGCGGAGATGACGCGCCCGATTTGGGCGTTCAATATGTGATGGCGCGTTACGGCTATACCGATAGCTATCCTGGGGCCGCGCTGGACGAGGCCGAGGGGCTTTCGCTCGATGTGTCCGCGGCGCTTAAGGACCTGCTCCGCCGCGATCTGCGCGACCGCTTTGTCATCACGATCGACCCAGTCGACGCGCGCGACTTTGACGATGCCATTTCGTTGGGGCGCACGCCTGAGGGTGGCTACAAGCTGGGTGTGCATATCGCCGACGTTTCACACTATGTGGCTTGGGACGGGCATATCGATCTTGAGGCTCGTCATCGTACGACATCGGTGTATCTGGCCGATCGCGTGCTTCCCATGCTGCCCGAACGCCTGTCCTGTGACCTGTGCTCGCTTCGCCCTGACGAGGACCGTCTTGCGTTTACCGTCGATATCGAGCTCGATGCGCAGGGTCGCGTGCGGCATTACGATCCGTACCCCAGCGTGATTCGCTCGCGTGTGCGTATGGACTATGACGGCGCCGAGGCGCTGCTGGTGCGCGCCGGTGCGGTTGAGTATTCGGTGCTGGAGGGCGCGGCCGAGGATGTTGCGGCTGCCGAGGCCTCGCGCGAGGAAGCGCTTGAGCGCGGTCTTGCGTGCGAGGAGGTCGCCCGCGGCTACAACGTCGACCTCGGCGATTTCCTTGTCGCCGCCAACGAACTCGCCGAACTTCGCCGTCGTATTCGTCGCGCCCGCGGCTCAGTCGATTTTGACACGGCCGAGATTCGTGCTCTGTTGGATGAGGACGGAGTACCCGTGCAGATTGTGGCGCGTGAGCGTTCGTGTGCCACGTCGCTTATCGAGGAAGCCATGCTGCTCGCCAACGAGTGCGTTGCAGAGTGGCTGGCAGACCGTGATATCGAGGCCTGCTATCGCGTGCATGAGGATCCGAGCCCCGATAGCCTGCACGGTGCCGCCGTTGCGCTGGCGCAGCTAGGCATCATCGACGATCGCCGTGCTGCTGGTATTGCCCTGGGGAGTCCCGATGAGCTGCAGGCTGCAGTTGATGCTGCCGCCGGTACGGCCAACGCACCGCTCGTTAACACGCTGCTTCTGCGCAGCATGCAGCGCGCGCTGTACAAGCCGCGCAACGAGGGCCACTTTGCGCTCGCCGCGCCGTGCTACTGTCACTTTACGAGTCCCATCCGTCGCTACCCCGATTTGGTGGTGCACCGCGTGCTCAAACTGCAGTTGGCCTATGAACAGCTCGGCGGTAAGGACGCCTTGGTCCGTACGCCGCGGCTGATCGGCAAGGGGCGCGAGTCGCTGCCGCGCATTCTGCCGCAGATCTGCCGCGCATGCAGCGATGCCGAGCGCGCGGCAGATGCCGCCAGCCATGCGACGCAAAAGATCAAGATTGCCCAGTACTATGAGGACCGTCTGGGCGAGCGCTATGCCGGAACTGTCTCGTGGGTTAGCAGCATGGGCCTCTTTGTGCGCTTGGACCTAACGCAGGTCGAAGGCTTGGTTTCGATCAAGAGCCTGGGCAACGAGTGGTTCGAGTTCGACGAGGATGCGCTTACGCTGACGGGCGCCGACACGGGGATTTACTATGAACTGGGTCAGCGCGTGATTGTCGAGGTCTCGCGCGTCAATACCACGCGCGGGCACTTGGACTTTAAGCTTATCCATTAGCTAAATCCCGACTCGTGGCGAGAGAGCGGAGGGCGGTCTTTCGGGGCCGCCCTCCGCATTTGAATAGTGGCTACCTTGCCGTCTGCTCGGCCGCCCGCTTACCTGCTATTTGAGAGGTAAAACCTACCAAAATAAACCTGTCCCTTTTGGCAGGTTTACAAGAAAGCGGGGATGAGATGGCGACGGTGTACGGGTATGCGCGGGTGAGTTCGCGCGATCAGAATCTGAATCGGCAGCTGGATGCGCTGGGCGCCTATGGCGTGGGCTCAGCGAATATTTATGCCGACCATGCGAGCGGCAAGGACTTCGATCGACCGCATTATCGCGAGCTGTTGCACGTCCTGGGAGACGGGGACGTGCTGGTGGTGCTTTCTATCGACCGACTTGGTCGTAATTACTCCGAGATTCTTGAGGAATGGCGACGCATTACCAAGGAGCTCGGGGTTGCCATTGTGGTGTTGGACATGCCATTGCTTGACACGCGCGCTAGGGCCAGCGGCGCGCCGGATGTGACCAACACCCTGATTGCCGATATTGTGCTGCAACTGCTGAGCTACGTGGCGCAGGTGGAGCGCGAGAATATCCATCGGCGCCAGGCGGAGGGAATTGCAGCGGCGCGGGCGCGAGGGGTTCGTTTCGGTCGACCTCGCAAGCCGTGCCCTCCTCAGTTTGAGCTGGTGCGCGATAGCTATGAGGCAGGCGATATTACCCGCAGCCAGGCAGCAAAATGCCTGGGCGTGTGCGTGGGGACGTTCGATCGCTGGATGCGCGAGGCGGGGTAGGGGTTTGCGTCGCTTTGTCGCTTCCTGTTGCGATTCAAATTTTGATACGGTGACGATGCCATTTGGGGCTACACTCGCTGATATTCAAAAAAGGAGGTTGGCCCTTGGCGCGCGTAAAACAAATAATCGGATGGACCGCGATCGTTCTGTTCGCTGCAACGCTGGCGGGCATCTGGGTGCTGACGGAGCAAAACGCGGTGCAGACGTCGTTGCTGAGCGAGTCCACCGCGCGTGTGGTGGAGGGTCAGGCTATGGGCGTTCAGGCTGCCGATGCCACGGGTGAAGCCCAGACGGAGAACGGAATGACCGGGGGCGCCGATTCGGCTGCCTCGAATGTCCGGTCTGGCCGACTTGCTTCCATTCGCATGTGGGTGGGCACAAACGTCCGTCGCGTTGCCCATACCGTAGAGTTTTTCTTCGTCGGATTGTTCGCCTCGGTGGTCGTGGTTTGCTTTTCCAGGCGTCCGTGGAGCGTATGCTCCCGTTGCGTGCCCGTATTGCTCTTTTGCGCCGCCTGCTCCGTTGGCGATCAGGTACATAAGATCTTTGTTCCCGGCAGGCATTTCGACGTTATCGATTTAGGATTCGATGCTGCGGGCTATGTCACCGCCATGCTGTTGGTATTGCTGGCGGCGGCGTTGGTGCGCCATGCGACTCGGCCGATCGGCGCCCATGCGAGGCGCTAGCCGGTAACAAACCCGTTTCTGATAATGCAACCTCGTTGAATTATTTTGTGTCGCGCGTATTTCCGAGCGGTCGGATTTGAGGGGCGAGCGGTAGAACGCTCGCCCTTTGTGCGCCACGATGCGGCACAATGTACCGCAAAAGCTGTTTGTATCCGGTACGAATCGTTCGTTGGTCTTTAATTCTTCTCAACGGAGGTGTTTGAGATGGCAAACGGATTGCTTTTGCGGCTTCGCGAGCGTGAGCTCAGCGCGAGCCCGGCGGAACGCAATGTCATCGCATATGTAAGCGCTCATCCGCACGAGGTGGTCGGGCTGTCCGTCCGCGGTCTTGCCGATGTCACGTTCTCCTCGCCCTCGAGCATTTTGCGCTTTTGCAAGCGTTTGGGTTTTGCGGGCTACAAGGAGTTCCAGCGCGAACTGATTGCCGAGCTGGCGCTCTTAGGCGACAAGAAAGACGTAGCCCTCGAGGACATCTCCATGGATGACAGCGTCGAACGTATCGTGGGGAAGGTGATGAAAAGCAACGTGCGCACGATCGAGGCGACGGCGCGAACGCTCGATTACACCGTCTTGGAGCGATGCGCGGCCCGTCTTAAGCGGGCGCGCGCAGTCAATCTGTTCGGTATTGGTGCCTCTCGTTTGGTCGCGCACGACCTGGCGCAAAAGCTCATGCGTGTCGACAAAGAGTGCCATCTGTACGACGACTGGCATGATCAGCTCTTATGTGCCAAGAACATGCATGAGGGCGATATGGCAATCGCCTTTAGCTACTCGGGCTTGACGCAAGAGGTGCTGGACTGCACCGCCGAGGCTCAACGTCACAACTGTCCCGTTGTGGCCGTTACCAAAGTAGATGGATCATCCAAGCTTGCCACCATGGCCGATGCCGTGCTCGGCGTTGCTGCGAGTGAACCCTTGGTCCGCAGCGGTGCCATGGCTTCGCGTATGGCCCAGCTTATGGTTGTCGATGCCCTGTACGCTGCTTACGTTGCCAGCGACTACGAACGGGCGACGCATGTCATTAAGCAAAACTACATCGAGAAACAGGAAAGATGAGGTGAATGAAATGCTTGATTTAACAAAATTCACGACCGAACAGCGTAATCAAAGGTCAATGGACCTCGATACGATGACATCGCTGCAAATCGTCACGACGATGAACGATGAGGATCTTCGTGCCGTCCAGTCGGTCACGAAAGTGTTGCCCCAGGTTGCCACAGCAATCGACTGGGCTACTGAGGCACTCGAGCGCGGCGGGCGCGTCTTTTACATGGGCGCAGGCACCAGCGGTCGTCTGGGCGTACTCGACGCTTCGGAGTGTCCGCCCACGTTTGGCGTGTCACCCGATCTGATTGTCGGGCTCATTGCCGGAGGCGAGACGGCGTTTATCAAGGCTGTCGAAGGTGCCGAAGACAGCGATGAGCTTGGCGCGAACGACCTGCGAGAGCGTGGACTCTCGGACAAGGATCTTGTCGTTGGCCTGGCGGCAAGCGGCCGTACTCCTTATGTGGTGGGCGGCCTTGCGTACGCCAAGGCAACTGGGTGCAAGACCATTGCAATTGCCTGCAACCAAGGGTCGAAGATCGGGGAGAGCGCAGATCTTGCCATTGAGCCCGTGCCCGGTCCCGAGGTGCTGACCGGTTCAACGAGGCTCAAGGCGGGAACGGTTCAAAAGCTCATTCTCAACATGATTTCGACCGGTGCCATGGTTAAGATCGGCAAGGTATACCAAAACCTGATGGTCGATGTGCAGCAGACGAACGAGAAGTTGGTGGTGCGCGGCCAGAACATCGTGATGGAGGCGACCGGCTGCACGCGCGAGCGCGCCGTTCAGGCGCTTGCAGATGCCGGCGGCCACGTAAAAACCGCTATTGTCTCGGTACTGTTGGACTGCGATGCCGAGCAGGCTACGGTAGCTCTTGAGCGGGCGCGAGGCCATGTCCGTGCTGCGGTGAGTGGCCATGAGAAGAGCAATGCCGACGCCCAATAGGTGCGCGGCGTGAGCTGATATGACATCCAGACGAGATACCCAATACAAGGAGGAGTTATGACGAACAAAGAGCTGGCTCAAAAGCTGCTGGACCTTTTGGGCGGTAAAGACAACGTGCTGGCAAACGCGGCGTGCATGACGCGCCTGCGCGTGACCGTCAAAGACGCGGGCAACGTCGACACGGAGGGCATTAAGGCGCTCGACGGCGTGATGGGCCTGGTCGAGGACGACACGATGCAGATCGTGCTGGGTCCGGGCAAGGTGAATAAGGTGCTCGAGGAGTTCTCCAAGCTCACTGGCCTTGCGAAAGGCGTTGCCGATGAGAGCGTGGTTGACGCTGCGGCCACAAACAAGGCCGCGCAGAAGGCCAAGTACGAGTCTAAGCCGGTTCAGGCCTTCCTCAAGAAGATTTCCAATGTCTTCGTCGCCCTGCTTCCCGGCATCATTGCGGCTGGCCTCATCAACGGTATCTGCAACGTCATTAACGTTTCGACGGCAGGCGCGCTTGCAGGCGAGTGGTGGTACCAGGGCATTCGTTCCATGGGCTGGGCCCTGTTTGCCTATCTGCCCATCTTGGTGGGCTATTACGCGGCACGTGAGTTTGGTGGTTCCGCTGCGCTGGGCGGCATCGCCGGCATGATGTGCATCGCCAACAGTGCCATGCCCCTGCTTGCGCCTGGCGCGGCTGATCCTGCCACTGCCATTCTGCTGCCGCTCACCAATGCGCAGTACAACCCCGCAGCGGGCGGCATGATCGCGGCTCTCATCGCTGGCGCATTTTTTGCCTGGATGGAGCGTCAGATTCGCAAGGTTATGCCCAACGCACTCGACACGTTCTTGTCCCCGCTGCTGGTGCTCATCATCGGCGCCTTTGCTCTGATGCTCGTCATCCAGCCGGTAGGCGCATGGCTGACGACTGCCATCTTTAGCGTTTTGACCTTTATCTTCGAGAAGCTGGGCGTCCTGGGCGGCTATATCCTGTCGGCAGGCTTCTTGCCGCTGGTGTCCGTCGGCCTGCATCAGGCGCTCACGCCGATCCACGCTATGCTCAACGATCCCGACGGCGCTACCAAGGGTATCAATTACCTGCTTCCCATCCTTATGATGGCTGGCGGCGGCCAGGTCGGTGCCGGTTTGGCGCTGTACTTTAAGACCAAGAACGCCAAGCTCAAGAAGTACGTCGCAGAGTCCATTCCCGTTGGAATCCTGGGTGTGGGCGAGCCTCTGATGTATGCTGTTACGCTGCCGCTCGTTCGTCCGTTTGTGACGGCCTGCCTGGGTGCCGGATTTGGCGGCGCGCTCGCGGCGCTGCTTCACATCGGCACGGTTTCTCAGGGCGTTTCCGGTCTGTTTGGCCTGCTGATCGTCGTTCCTGGCCAGCAGCTCGGCTACGTTGCCGCTATGCTGCTTGCCTATGCCGCCGGCTTTGTCCTGACGTGGTTCTTTGGCGTCGACGAGCAGAAGATCAACGAGTTCTTTGGCGAGTAGTTTGATATCGCGAGCCGTGTTGCTCGGGGCTCGCGGCGCGCGGCAGATTTCTTGATGCTATGGTTGTGCCGGCGGGGCTAACTGCTCCGCCGGCCTTTTTTAAAGGAGCGTTGAAGCGTGAAAACGGGTATTTCGATTTATCTTTCCAGCCCTCTGCAGGATATTGAGCGGACGATTGAGCGTGGTGCCGAGGCGGGTGCGCGCTATGCGTTCACCTCGCTGCATATTCCCGAGGATGGGGGAGCGGCGTATGCCGATAAGGTCCGTCATGTGCTGTCGCTGCTTTCCGCCCGCGGCATTGCGCTCATTGCCGATGTGGGGCCTCGCACGTGCGATTTGCTCGGGCTTGAGCGCATCGAGGACCTGCGCGATCTGGGGTTGGAATACCTTCGTTTGGACTATGGCTTTAGCGCCCAGCGGGTCGCGGAGCTGTCCGGTGTATTTCGCATTGTGGTCAATGCATCGACAGTGAGTTCTGATGAAATCGCATCGTGGCGTGAGGCCGGTGCCGATGTGACTCGTTTTGCCGCCTGCCACAATTTTTACCCCAAGCCTTATACCGGTTTAGCTCTTGAAGATGTTGCTCGGGTGAATCTTCGTCTTGCGGCGCTTGGATTCGAAATCATGGCTTTTGTGCCGGGTGATGCTAACGTTCGCGGGCCGGTATTCGAGGGACTGCCGACGGTCGAGGCGCAGCGCGGTCGCGCGTCAAAGGTTGCTCTCAATATGCTTGAGCTTGCACATGGCGCCGATTGCGACATCGTGTTGGTCGGCGACCCCGATCTTTCCGATGCGGGCTGGGCGCAGTTTGCTCAAGTTTCCGCCGGATACGTGGACCTGCAATGCGAGCTTGAGCCCGGTTATGCCTATGTGCGCGGACAGATTCATCACGACCGGCCCGACTCGAGCGTCCTCATCTTAAGGTCTCAGGAGTCACGTACGAAGCTTAAGCCGGATTCCGTGCCGACGGATGCCGGAGCCGGCCTGCCGCGAAAGGCGGGGTCGATTGCTGTGAGCAATAGCGGATATGGGCGCTACGAAGGCGAGCTTGAGATTGCGCGGGTCGATCTTCCCGGTGACGAGCGCATGAACGTTGCGGGCCATATCACGCCCGAGGCAATGGAGCTGCTGCCGTTCATCAAACGCGGATTCGGGGTACGGTTCGTTTAGCGTGTGACCCGTGGGCTACAATTGGCCCATCATACGAAGGCACCTCGTGTGGCGTGTGCCTGCATTGGCCGATCTATATTCGGAGGATTTCCATGACCGTACTGTTTGTTGAATATCCCAAGTGCTCGACCTGTAAGAAGGCCAAGGCATGGCTGGACGAACATGGGGTAGAGTACATCGACCGCGATATCGTTTTGGACAATCCCACGGCTGATGAGCTTGCGACCTGGATTGCTCGTTCGGGGCTGCCGGTGCGGCGTTTCTTTAATTCGTCGGGCATGAAATATCGAGAGCTGGGCCTGAAGGCGCGTCTGGATGCGGGCATGACGGATCGGGAGTGCTACGAGCTGCTGGCGACCGACGGCATGCTGGTCAAGCGTCCGCTGCTGGTGGGCGACGACTTTGCGATTCCCGGCTTTAGGGAAGCGGCTTGGGCCGAGGCGTTGCTGTAGCGGCTGCGGAAAGTGCGACCCGGAATTCGCTTCCAGAATGGGATGCACTTTCCCAAAGTGGCCGGTTGCGGAAAGCACGTCCCATTCTGAGCTTCGATTGCGGGACACGGTTTCCGGTTGAGGGCTCGACGGGAAAGTAGGGACCAGTTTGAGCTTGAAATCTGGGACGCACTTTCCGCCGGCGGGCCTGCCCCAGTCAGTCCGCCAGCTGTGCCCATTCGTGCGGATCGTAGACCTTTACGTGTTTGTTGGGCTTGCCGCTCCAGTACTCCTCGTCCATAAAAGGCAGATATGCCTGAACGCCAGGGCAGATAAAGGGAATCCGCTGCTGTTGCAGTCGCTCACGCTGGCGCTGCTCCAGGTGTGCCTCGGATATGACGGTCGGCATACCGGACAACTCGACGAGGCTTGCCTGGATTCGCTTAAGGTCGGGGAGTCCCGCGTGCCATGACATCCGCATGATCAAAAAGGATGCACGGCGGTATTTTGCCTGCACCACAGTAATGGCGGGGCGCAGTGTGGGATGGATTTTGTCCCGTTCGGGCCAAAGGTCGGCAGTGATCTCAAGGCCCAGGGTCTCCCATAGGTAATCAAGCTCTTCGTCCACGGCGCCTCGATATCTACGCGATCATTGATACTTCGATTGTGTTGCCTGGTGCTATCGTTTTCGCGGTAGAATCTGCCAACGGTTGACGGCTACCGCTCGCGGCGTTTTGCCCTTCGTGTACAGCGGTCGGCTTCACAGGTCCTTCACGGGTTGGACTAAATTAGGCCAATTTGACTGAATTTCAAAAAAGTCAAAATTGGGGCTTGCGTCACGGCGAGACTTCCCGTATATTTCTTTCTTGCGCAAAGGCACAGCCGAGCGCAGCGATGCAGTCATTGGGATGTCGTCTAATGGCAGGACAGCGGATTCTGGTTCCGTCAATGGGGGTTCGACTCCCTCCATCCCAGCCATTGCATTTGCTACATATGGCCCGTTCGTCTAGCGGTTTAGGACGCCGCCCTCTCAAGGCGGAGATCACCAGTTCGAATCTGGTACGGGCTACCAAAATTGAACGCCCGGGCCTCGTAAGAGACCCGGGTTTTGTGTATTGACCGTATATACGGCGCCTGCCGTGTTTCGCTCAGATCGAGGAGTAGCCATGGATCTGCCCATCAGCTTGCAAGACATCACGTATGCCGAGAACTATCTGGCGCAGGGCGACCTGGCTACGGCGACGCCGCTGCTGGAGCGTCTGGTGGAGCTCGCCGAGGAGTATATCGACGCTGAGTGCAAGACGGAGGAGAAGCGCCAATACTTTAGCTTCGATAGCAAGTTTGAGCGCTTGGCCTATCGCCGCGTGGAGAAGGATCCGCGCGAGCTCGTGCAGGTCGAGGTGCCGTTTGACCGCCTGTACTCTGACATGGCGTTTGCCTACATTCGCCAGCAGGATTATGTGAGCGCTCGTAATGCCCTGATGCAGGCTGTGCGTTGGGACCCCATGAACTGCAACTATCGCCTGGATCTGGCCGAGCTGTTCCGCGCACTCGAGGACAAGCAGGAATGGGCATCGCTCTCGTTCTCGGTGCTGGAGCGTGCAAGCGATGGCAAGTGCGCCGCCCGCGCTTACGCCAATCTAGGTCAGTACTTCTTGGAGCCCGAGACCGAGAACGTTTCGGCTGCCGTGGGCTGCGCGCGTCTGGCGCTGCGCCTGGCGCCCAACGATGCGCATACGACGCGCCTGCTCAACAAGATCCATACCACCTATCCGGATGCCGCCGATGAGAGCGACGACCACGTGATGGGTGAACTGGCCCTGCAAGGCGTGCCGACCTCGCCTTCGGCCGAGATTGCCATCTGCCTGATTATGTGCGCGACCGATGCTGCAAGTGACGGCGACAAGCAGGAGGCGACGCGCCTGACGGTGCGTGCTCGCGACTTGGTGGGCGAGGAGGCCTGCGCGGCGATTATCAAACTGGTGCGCGAGAGCGACGCTGAGCTCAATGCCGAGCGCAAGGCAAAGCGCGAGGCTGCGGGCTCAAACGCCGACGGCGCCAAGGAGGCCGGCGATGCCCAGTAAGCGCGAGCGCAAACTCATTTCCAAGAATCGCTCGGCACATCACGAGTACTTTATCGATGAGACATTTGAGTGCGGTATTGAACTGAGTGGCACCGAGGTCAAGTCGATTCGCGAGCGCGCCTGCCAGATCACCGATACCTTCGCGCTGATCCGCGGCGGGGAGTGCTGGCTCGTCGGCCTGCATATCCACCCTTATAGCCATGGTGGCGTGTGGAATCGCGATCCCGACCGTCGGCGTCGTCTGCTGCTGCACCGCAAGGAGATCGACTTTCTTGACGGCAAACTTCGCAACCGTGGTTATGCGCTGGTTCCGTTGGAACTCTACTTTAATACCGACGGCCGCGTAAAGCTGCTGCTGGGTCTGGGTCGCGGCAAGAAGCTCTACGACAAGCGCGAGGACATGGCCAAGCGTGATGTCCAACGCGAGATCGACCGCGCCCTCAAAGAGCGCAACCGTTAGGCACTCTGCATAAGTTGCGGTGGAATACGGACTGTTTTGCCTGTTTGAGGGGCTATTCAGTCCCTATTTCACCGCAACTGCGGGCGTCTCATCTTTCTTACTGTTCTGACACATATGTCTCAAAGGCGACGTCCGTTATGGGTGCCGCCTTTTTTGTGGGTACATACATTCATGAGGTTCCAACCCGAGCTAGGGGAGTGATCGTTATGGACAAAACTGCGTTCTTTACCATGCCGAGCGGTCTGTACGTGGTGAGCGCTGCGGCAGACGGGCTGCGCGCCGGCTGCGTCATCAACACTGCGGTGCAGGTGACGTCCATGCCGCCGCGTATTTCGGTTGCCGTGAACAAGGACAATGTCACCTCGGGCGTCATCGCATCGGCCAAAGCGTTCGCGCTGACCGTGATCGATCAGACCGCCGACATGCTCTACATCGGTAACTTTGGGTTCCGCACCAGCAGCGATTATGACAAGTTTGCCAAATACGAGACCCGCGAGACGGCTCTGGGCATGCCCTATGTGCCTGAGCACGCGGCGGCCCTGTTTAGCTGCCGTTTGATCGACACTGTGGATGTGGGCACGCATCTGCTGTTTATTGGCGAGGTCGAGGATGCCGAGCGCCTGAGCAGCGAGGCCTCGCTGACCTATGACTACTATCACAAGGTGCTAAAGGGCAAGACGCCGCCCAAAGCCTCGTCGTATCAAGGCTAGAAATGTTCTAAAAATACTTGCATTATATTATTGAGAATATATACTAATAAGTAAGTACACCAGCAGTCACGTTCGAGAGGAGAACATCATGGCTGAGGAGAAGAAGACGTATAAGTTTGTGTGCACCGTTTGCGGTTACGAGGTTGAGGTCGACACGCCCGAGCTGCCCGAGGATTACGTGTGCCCGGTGTGCGGCGTTGGTCCCGATGAGTTTGAGCTTGTCGAGGAGTAGCTCGTAGACACACGGCGATTAGCCATACAGAGCTCTGTCCAAGGGTCCCGGCTGGATATTCCGGCTGGGACCCTTTTGATTTATCTGACGGTTTAAAACGGCCTTACGTGTTACAGATTGAGACGTTATATCTGGACAGCCACGTCATCCCAATTACATCCCCGTTAGCAGCACGATGTCGAGAATCGTCACGATGACGCCGATCCCTACGAGCAGCGCGTTGAGCGGGCGCGAGTTGACATATTTGCCCATAACGCGGGGCGAACTGGTGAGTCGTATGAGCACAAAGACCGTAATCGGCAACTGAAGCGACAGCAGCGCCTGACTCCAGATGAGACCCTCAAAAGGATTCGGGACGATCAGGCACGCCGCCACTGCGCCGACGAAACAGACCGCCACTCCAATCGATGAGTGCCGGTCGTGGATGTCGTATTCCTCGTCGAACATGCCCGCGGTGATGGTGCCCGCCGCCATGCCCGCCGTCACACTACTCGATATGCCCGCAAACAGCAGTGCCACCGCAAAGATGGTCGAGCTTGCCGGGCCCAGAATGGGGGAGAGCGTGTCCGCTGCGACGGCGAGGTCGTCTACGACAATGCCGTGCGCAAAGAAGGTCGTTGCGGCCAGGATGACCATGGCCGAGTTGATCGCCCAGCCCACGCCCATCGAAAAGAGCGTGTCGAAGAGCTCGTAGCGCAGACGTTCCTCGATAACCTGCTCGCCTTGGCCTTCGAAGTGCATGGATTGGATGACCTCGGAGTGCAGGAAGAGGTTGTGAGGCATAACAACCGCGCCTAGGACACTTACGATAATCGCGGCCGAGCCGGTGGGCATACTGGGTGTGATCCAGCTTGCGGTGGCCTGCGGCCAGTCGACCTTGACCAGCGTAAGCTCAGCCAAAAACGAGAGTCCTACCACGCCTACGAAGGCGATGATCCATCGCTCGGCGCGCTTGTAGGAGCTTGTCATGAGCATCGCCATCGATACTGCCGCCACGATGACGCAGCCCGCGCGCACGGGCAGCCCAAAGAGCATCTGGAGTGCGATCGCGCCGCCCAGGACCTCGGCCATGGCGGTGGCGATGGTCGCGAGGTAGGCACTGGCGAGCACCGTGCGCCCAACGAAGCGGGGGAGAAAGCGGGTCGTGGCCTCGGCAAGGCAGGCGCCCGTGGCGATGCCCAGGTGCGCCGCGTTGTGCTGCAAGACGATCAGCATAATCGTGGACAGCGTGACGATCCACAGCAGCGCGTAGCCAAACTGCGAGCCTGCGGCCATATTGGAGGCCCAGTTGCCCGGGTCGATAAAGCCGACGGTCACGAGCAGCCCGGGGCCGATATGCCGCGCAATGTCTAGGCCTCCGTGACCACCGGTGCGCCGGGAACCAAAGTGTTGTTTGAGATGGTTGAGCATGGTGCACTCCTGCGTGCCGTTTGTTTGACGCCGTAAAGGGTACCCGTTTTAGGCTTAAAGGTTAACCGAGACTAACAAAATTGTTGTATTTGAATAGGATGGGGAAAGGAGTTGCCGAAATGTCTTGATCTGTAACAACTAGGGATGGAAATTGGGTCTTACTGTTACAGATTGAGATGTTTGAAGCGGTGAGCTTACAGGTCGAACTTGGGGCCCTTGTTGCCGTCCTTGAGGTCGGCGGTGTCCACTCGTAGGGTGTGCGTTACGCGATTGTTTCGAAACGGGCGGGAAACACAACGGGCCGGCGATGCACCTAGTATGCCTAGTCAACTGACTGTCTAACACCTAGGGGAGGATCGCGATGCAGGCAGATTCCGCTCAGCAGCAGGGCCTTTATCGCCCCGAATTCGACCACGATGCATGCGGCATCGGCGCGCTTGCCGATATCAACGGTGAGCGCCATCACCAGATTCTGGACGACGCGCTGTCCATTCTGGTCAACTTGGAGCACCGCGGCGGTACGGGACTCGAGAAGAACACCGGCGACGGCGCCGGCATCCTGTTCCAGGTTCCGCATCATTTTTTCCGCAAAGAGGCTCAAAAGTGCGGCCAGATTCTGCCGGCAGAGGGCGACTATGGCGTGGCCATGCTGTTCTTCCCGCAGGACGACAAGGGCGTAGAGGATGCCCACCGCGTGTTTGAGGAGGGCTGCGCCGAGGCCGGCGTGCCGCTGCTTTTTTGGCGCGAGGTGCCGGTCGACCCGCACGATTTGGGCGAGACGGTCCGTGCCTGCATGCCCACCATCTTGCAGGCCTTCCTGGGCCGTCCGGACGACACGCCCGCCGGCGATGCCTTCGAGCGTCGTCTGTACGTGTGCCGCCGCACCATCGAGAAGAAGGCCGACGTCGAGTTTGCCCTGCGCGACAAGATCTTCTATGTGTGCTCCATGAGCTCGCGCACCATCGTGTACAAGGGTATGCTGGTCGCCACGCAGATGCGCCGCTTCTTCATCGATCTCAACGACGCCGCCGTCAAGACGGCCGTGGCGCTCGTCCACTCGCGCTACTCCACCAACACCACGCCCAGCTGGGAACGCGCGCACCCCAACCGTTTTATCATCCATAACGGCGAGATCAACACCCTCAAGGGCAACGTCAACTGGATTCGCGCCCGCGAGCCCAACCTGTACAGTCCCGTGCTGCAGCATGATCTTGAGCGCGTGATGCCCATCATCAACCGCGAGGGCTCCGATTCCGCGATTCTGGACAACGTGCTTGAGTTTTTGGTCATGAACGGTCGCCCGCTTACGCGTGCCGCGTCCATGCTGCTGCCTGAGCCGTGGGACCACAACGACAGCCTGAGTGAGGAGCGTCGCGCCTACGACGCTTACCAGTCCATGCTCATGGAGCCGTGGGATGGCCCGGCGGCCATCGCCTTTACCGACGGTCGCACGCTGGGTGCCGCCCTCGACCGTAACGGCCTGCGTCCCGCCCGCTACTATGTGACGCGCGACGGTCGCTTTATGCTGGCAAGCGAGGTGGGCACCATCGAGGTGAGCCCCGAGAACATCCTGACGAGCGGCTGCCTGGGACCGGGCCAGATGCTCGAGGTCGATTTTGCCCGCGGCCGCGTCATCTACAACGACGAGCTGCGCGCCCGTTACGCCAAGGAAAAGCCCTATCGCGACTGGATCGCCGAGGAGACGCTGACCGTCGACGCGCTCGACAAGCCCGTCGCGCCCACGCCCGCCGAGGATACCGAGGTGCCCGCCGCCGTGCGCATGGCCAAGCTCGGGTATCACTGGGATGATGTTGACGAAGTCGTGCGTCCCATGGCCCAGCAGGGCAAGGCGCCGCTCGCCTCGATGGGTATCGATGCGCCGCTGGCCTGCCTGTCCAAGAAGACGCGCTCGTTCTTCGACTACTTCTATCAGCTGTTCGCCCAGGTCACGAACCCGCCGATCGATGCCCTGCGCGAGCATATGGTCACCTCGACCACGCTCTACCTGGGCAACCACGGCAACCTGCTCGAGGACTCCCGCACGGCCTGCCAGCTGGTGCGCTTGGAGCGCCCGTTGCTCAACGAGGAGGAGTTCGAGCGTATCTGTGCCATCGACCGTGTGGGCTTTAAGACCCGTCGCTTCCGTGCCGTCTACCGCCGCGACGCCGGCGAGGGCGCACTGCAGGCTGCGCTCAAGCAGCTTGCCGAGGACGTTGAGGCTGCGGTCCGCGACGGCGTGAACATCGTGGTGTTGAGCAATCGTGCCGCTGCGGGCGAGGTGCCCGTGCCGTCGCTGCTCGCCGTGGGCTGCGTGCACAACCACCTGATCCGCGCTGGCGTGCGCACCTTTGCCGACATCGTGGTGGAGTGTGGCGACGCCGTGTCCCCGCATGACTTTGCGGCACTGGTGGGCTACTCCGCGAGCGGCATCTATCCGTACAACGCGCATGCGTGCATCCGCGATCTGGCGGCACGCGGCGACCTGGACGTGACGGTCGAGCAGGGCATCGCCAACTACAACAAGGCCGCGACGGCGGGCATCGTCTCCATCATGTCCAAGATGGGCATCTCCACGGTGCAGAGCTACCACTCTGCGCAGATCTTCGAGGCCGTGGGCTTTACGCCGGAGTTCGTCAACGCGTACTTCGTCGGCACGGTGAGCCGTGTGGGCGGTATGGGTGTCGAGGACGTCGAGCGCGAGCAGAATGAGCGCTATGATGCCGCGCTTGCCATCCTTAAGAGTCCGGCTCCTGATCAGCTGCCCACACTGGGCCTGACCAAGTGGCGCCCGTTCGGTGGCGAAGATCACCTGATCGACCCTCAGACCGTCTACCTGCTGCAGACCGCCTGCCGCGAGGACAGCTACGACACCTTTAAGGAGTACAGCGCCCGCCTGCACCGCACCGGCCGTGCCGTGCGCCTGCGCGACCTGCTGGACTTTGATGCCAGCGGTCGCACGCCGGTTTCGCTCGACGAGGTGGAGCCTGCGCTCAATATCGTCCGCCGCTTTAACACCGGCGCCATGTCGTATGGCTCCATCAGCAAAGAGGCGCACGAGTGCATGGCCATCGCCATGAACCGCCTGCACGGCCGTTCCAACTCGGGCGAGGGCGGCGAGGACCCGCGTCGCGAGACCCCGCTGGCTAACGGTGACTCCAAGAATTCCGCCATCAAGCAGGTGGCAAGCGCGCGCTTTGGCGTGACGAGCCGCTACCTGTGCAGCGCCTTCGAGATTCAGATCAAGATGGCCCAGGGCGCCAAGCCCGGCGAGGGCGGCCACCTGCCCGGCAAGAAGGTCTACCCCTGGATTGCCGAGGTCCGTCAGTCCACGCCCGGCATCGGCCTGATCTCGCCTCCGCCGCACCACGATATTTACTCTATCGAGGACCTGGCAGAGCTGATCTTTGACCTTAAGAACGCCAACCCCGGCGCACGCGTGTCGGTCAAGCTGGTCAGCGAGGCCGGCGTCGGCACCATCGCCACCGGCGTGGCCAAGGGCGCTGCCGACAAGATCTTGATCAGCGGCCACAATGGCGGCTCGGGTGCCGCTGCGCGCGACTCTATCTGGCACGCGGGTCTGCCGCTGGAGCTTGGCCTTGCCGAGGCCCAGCAGACGCTGCTGCAAAACGGCCTGCGCTCTCGCGTGGTGCTCGAGGCCGACGGCAAGCTCATGGACGGTACCGATGTCGCCGTCGCCTGCCTGCTGGGTGCCGAGGAGTTTGGCTTTGCGACCATGCCGCTCATCTCCATGGGCTGCCTCATGCAGCGCGACTGCCAGCAGGATACCTGCCCGGCCGGCATTGCCACGCAAAACTGTCGCTTGCGTCGCGGCTTCCGCGGCAAGCCCGAGCACGTCGAGCACTTTATGCTCTTTGTTGCCGAGCAGCTGCGTGAGGTCATGGCGAGCCTGGGCTTCCGCACCGTCGACGAGATGGTCGGCCATCCCGAGTGCTTGCGCCAGATTGAGGTCCCGGGCAACCGCAAGGCCAACCTGCTCGATCTGTCGCCCGTGCTGGCGAGCGCGACCTGCGAGTTCGGTGCCCATATCCCGGGTGCCGACGGCCGTCACTTCCTGCCGCAGATGGCTGCCGACAGCGAGCTCGACAAGACGCTCGACTCCACGTTGTTTGTGCCCTATACGGCCGATGCCCGTGCGCACCTGCGTCCGATTCGCTTCCGCGCCGATATCGCCAACGTCAACCGCTGCGTGGGCACCATCTTGGGTAACGCGGTGACCAAGGCGCATCCCGAGGGCCTGCCCGCCGGCTCCATCACCATCGATTGCGATGGTTCGGCTGGTCAGAGCTTTGGCGCCTTCCTGCCGCGCGGCATTACGCTCAACGTGTGCGGCGACGCCAACGACTACTTTGGCAAGGGCCTTTCGGGCGGCGAGGTGTCGGTGCGCCCCAACCCGCATGCGACCTACAAGTTCGACGAGAACATCATCGTGGGCAATGTTGCGTTCTTTGGCGCCACGAGTGGCCGCGGCTTCATTAACGGCCTGGCCGGCCAGCGCTTTGGCGTACGCAACTCCGGTGCCACGGTGGTGGTCGAGGGCTGCGGCAACCATGGCTGCGAGTACATGACGGGAGGTCTGGCGCTCATTCTGGGCGAGGTCGGGCAGAACTTCGCCGCCGGCATGACGGGCGGCGTGGCTTACGTCTTTGACCAGTACGGCACGCTCGATGCCCGTGTGAACCACGAGAGCGTTGAGCTTAAAGCCCCGACGGCCGGTGAGCTGGCGCAGATTCGTGCGCTCGTCCAGGAGCACGTGGACGCGACGCAGAGCCCGCGCGGCATTAAGTTGCTCTACAGCTTTGAGACGATGAGCAAGCACTTTGTGAAGGTCATTCCGACCGAGTACGAGCGCGTGCTGGCGATTGTCGCCGCCGCCGAGGCCGTCGGCAAGACGCATGAGCAGGCCGAGGAGCTGGCGTTTGACATTGTGACCGGTCGCGCCGACGCCGCCGATGTCGCTCGCTTTGATGTGGCGGGTGGTGTCGCTGGCGCTGTGCCCGCCGCCGCCAGCTCTGTTGCTTCGACTAAGAAGGAGGCGTAAGTGCCATGGGTAAGCCCGGTGCTTTTCTTGATATCGATCGCGTGACCCACGAGCTTCGCCCCGTGGAGGAGCGCAGCCGCGATTTCGATCCGCTGTACGTGGAACTCGACGACGATGCGCGCCGCGCCCAGGCGAGCCGCTGCATGATGTGCGGCGTGGCGTTTTGCCAGATGGGCGCGAGCTTTGGCAAGGCACGTCCGAGCGGCTGTCCGCTGCACAACCTGATTCCCGAGTGGAACGAGCTGGTGTACCGCGGCCGTTGGGACGAGGCTGCCGAGCGCCTGTCACTCACCTCGCCCATGCCCGAGTTCACGAGTCGCGTGTGCCCGGCGCTGTGCGAGGCCGCGTGCAACCTGGGTTCGGTTGACGGCCAGCCCACGACGATCCATGACAACGAGCGTGCGATCAGCGACCATGAGTGGGCCAACGGCGGTCCGCGCCGCTTTGAGCCGGCAGGGGAGGGCGCACCCACGGTTGCCGTGGTGGGCTCCGGTCCCGCTGGTCTGGTGGCAGCATGGGAGCTTGCGCGTCGCGGTGCCCGCGTGACGGTGTTTGAGCGTGACGACCGCCCGGGCGGCCTGCTCATGTACGGCATTCCCAACATGAAGCTCGAGAAGTCCGTGGTCGAGCGTCGCGTGGCGCTCATGCGCGAGTTGGGCATTGTGTTTGAGCTGAGTGCCGACGTGACGGACCCTGCGGTGGCGGCCAAGCTCGATGACTTTGACGCTGTCGTGGTGGCTGCTGGTGCCCGTGCCCCGCGCGGGCTTTCGGCTGCGAACATTGACGCCCCCGGCGTGGTGTATGCCGTGGACTATCTGACGGCTTCGACCGTCTCGGTGCTCGATGGCGGCGAGCCTGCCATCGATGCACGCGGCTTGGACGTCGTGGTCATTGGCGGCGGCGATACCGGTAACGACTGCGTGGGCACCGCGGTACGTCAGGGTGCGCGCAGCGTGCGCCAGTTTGAGTTCTTGCCGGCGGCGCCTGATGCGCGCGCGGCGAGCAACCCCTGGCCGCAGTGGCCAAACGTTAAGAAGACCGACTACGGCCAGCAGGAGGCCATCGCTGCCATGGGCGGCGAGATGCGCGCTTGGGGCGTGGATACGCTCGAGGTACTGCTGGATAAGAAGGGCACTGCCGCGGGCCTGCGCGTGGCCGACCTAGATTGGTCGGCCGGCAAGCCTGAACGCATTGCGGGCTCCGAGCACGAGGTGCCGGCGCAGCTGGTGCTGATCGCCTGCGGCTTTACGGGTCCTGAGCATGGCGTGTTCGATGCGGTAGGCGTGCCTGTTGCCACCGCTGGTCGTCCGCTGCCTGTGATGGCCGCCGAGGGCTCGCATCTTGCGGCACGTGTCGACGGCGTCTCCGCGGATGCCGTGCCGGTGTATGTTGCCGGTGACGCTCACAATGGCAGTTCGCTCGTGGTAAGCGCCATGGCCGACGCCCTGGCCTGCGCTGCCGAAGTCGCCGAGGCGCTGGAGCTGTAAAGTAGTCATTTAAGAACGTCCCCAATGACTAGTCATTTTTTGTCTAGCCGTTGGGGACACTCTTTGCGAGCGGTTCGTTTGTTTGTCGACGCGCGAGTGTCCATTCGGCGTCTTCTTGAGCTGTGGTGCTCTGCTGTTTCTGTGGTGGCCGGGGGCGCTTGGCTCAAAAGGGCGGGTTGGACGTCTATGTTTACCTGCGGTTTTGTTGCGGTGCGCATTTTCGGTCAAGCATCCCGTCAAGTGTTTGGTCAGCAGTTGGTTTGCAGCCGGAGGCCTATTTTGTCCGTGCTGACAGTGGCTGCCCACCCTCCTCGTAAGCTCAAATTGAGGTTCATCAGTTTGAGGAGGATGCCGTGACTGACCACGTTTTAGACCGAGCGCATCTGGCCGAAGCCGTTGGCAACGATATTGCCGACATGGCCCATTTTTGGATGCTGCGGAAGTTTCAGTTTTTGGAGCCGGCGCGCGAGCAGTTCGAGATCATTGTCGACCCGTGGCTCGGCTATTGCACCGAGCCTTCCCAAAACGAAATCATGGCCTACAACATGGCATTTACCGATTGGCTGCTCTTCGAGCGCCCCTATCGCCATGGCAAGACGCTGCTCGAGCTGTATGTTGATGAGCCGCCGGCATCGCTTTCGCCTGCCTCGCTCAAGCGGCTCGAGCAGGTATGCGACACGCAGTATTTCTCGCGCTTTGGCATTTTGGACAAGGATCCTGCGACTGGTATGGTCGCGCTGAAGGACACACGCACCGACCGTCGCTTTGACGTCTACGATCCGCATATCGTGCAAAAGGAGCATTGGAGCGACGGAGCGATTGCGGTGCGCCTCGCCTGCGTCGACGATGTCTGGCTGACGGCGGGACAACTCTATCTGTATGACATCGCACGCCTGAGTGACACGGCGGTCGATGGGCCTGGTGCGGTGCATCCGGAGGACCTGCAGGATGGCTTTGACACCTCGTGCATCAGTTTCTTCTTGCGTCTGGTCCGCGACATCATGGGCGCCCAGGGGCGCTACGTAAAGTCCCTCAACATCTACGAACAAGAATGGGAGTAGGGGATGTGACTGGTGTCGCCCTACAGCCCTGACTTTGTCTCAATCTGTAACGTTTAGCGGCTGTTTGAGCCCGTAACTGTTACAGATTGAGACGGAAGGTTGGCGGCTGTCGAAAGATCTTGTTCTGTAACAACTAGAGGCTCAAAGACTGTCTTCCTGTTACAGATCAAGACATTTGTCAGCGGAGGCAACGGTGACGATGGTCCATTTGTCTGACGTGGTGGTGACGAAAGTGTCTAATACCGTTCTCAAACACAAACATGCGACTCGCAACACGTTGGCGCGGAATAGAATGCTCGCGCGGCTCACGGAGACGGCCAAGCAAGGTGCGCTGCTCGCAACGCATGACAATACCGAGCTCATGTGGCTGCGACGCCATGTTGGAACCGACGATATCGCGGAGCCCGAGCCGTACCTGTTCTGTTTTCAGCATGATTGGGATGCATTGACGCCGGCGGAGCGAGCGCTGAGGACTATCAAAGGGCTTGCGGAATTTCATCCCGATTGGGCGTTTTGGGGCTATGACGCGGCGCTTTTGTGGGGTCTGGAGGTGCCGAATGATCTGCTCGGGCCGCGCTTTCTTGTTAAGACGGGTTGTTCGGTGACGTTGAGCGGCGGGTGCAGGTTGTTGCGTCCGCAGATGGCGGGCGTGCTCGAGCGTGTTGATGGCGTGCGGGTGACGTCGTTTTGGCGCACGGTGGAGGATTGCTTACTGCGTGCGCCGTTCTCCTACGGGTTGGCGATTGCCGATTCTGCACTGCGGGCGAAAGGCGTATCACGTTGGGATTTGTGCGAGCGCCTCCGCGCCGATTGCGAGGGCAGGCGAGGGTATCGCAGGGCACAGGTGATTGCGTCGTATGCGGACGGGCTGTCCGAAAACGGCGGCGAGTCTCGGTTCCGAGCGTTCTTTATTGCGTACGGCTTTCCAGTTCCGGAGCTGCAGGTGGAGTTTCGCGACCCGCTCGATTCGAGCCAGGTGTTTCGCGTCGACTATTTTTGGCGGCTCGAGAACGGGACGTGTGTCATCGGCGAGCTCGACGGGAAGGGAAAGTATACCCTGCAGGATGGTGGGGATCGGGGGTCGGTCGACCCATTCGTGGCAGAACGTCAGCGAGAGTCTCATCTGACGATGCTCGGGCACAAGGTGCTTCGGTTTACGTTTGATGAACTCAAGAACCCGGGGAAGCTGGCTGAAAAGATGAGACTGGCGGGAATTCAACAGCGGGCCGATCTGGCTGAGGAATGGAGACGCCAGTGGTATGGGCGCTGAGAGGTTTTGTCTCGATCTGTAACGTTTAGAAGTTGTTTGAGTTCGTAATTGTTACAGATTGAGACAAACCGGTGAAACGTCGACCGAATGTCTTGATCTGTAACATCAAGGGGCCCAATAACCCTGTACCTGTTACAGATCGAGACATTCCCCTGATGTTGCTGGGGTGGGGCTGCAACGTATTCCGTCCCCCCCACATCCCCTCTTCCCTCCGTTAACCGATATGTCCGCAGCAATCCTGCCGCGCTGGATAATAATGGACAGATGTTCAAGTTTTCTGAGGGGGAGGAGCTCGATATGGCGTCTGCCGATCGTTCCACGTTGTTTATCAATGCGACCGTCCTGGATGGCTCGAAACATATGGAGCCGCAGCCCGATATGGCCGTGGCCGTTGAGCGCGGTGTCATCACGTGGATGGGGCCGAGTGCTGTGGCGCAGGCGCCTACGGGTGCCGAGGTTATCGACCTGGCAGGTGCGTATCTCATGCCAGGCCTCATCAATATGCATGTGCATCTGTGCGGTTCGGGCAAGCCGGTTTCGGCGGGCGATGCGGGCGCGCTGATGAAGAAGCTCGATAATCCCGTGGGGCGCGCCATCGTGCGCCATATTCTTAAGGGCAGCGCCCAACAACAACTGGCAAGTGGCGTGACCACGGTGCGCGGCGCGGGCGACCCGCTGTTTGCCGATCTTGCCGTGCGCGATGCTATCGATGCCGGCAAGTATCAAGGTCCTCGCCTGGTGGCGCCGGGAACGGGTGTCACGGTGCCGGGCGGTCATGGTGCGGGTTTGTTCGCCCAGGTGGCCAACAGTCCCGCCGAGGCAGCCGAACAGGTGCGCGACCTGTATGCGCGCGGTGCCGACGTCATCAAGCTGTTCGTGACGGGCGGCGTGTTCGACGCTACCGAGGTGGGCGAGCCGGGTGTGCTGCGTATGCCGGTCGAGGTTGCCGCGGCGGCGTGCAAGGCGGCGCACGAGGTGGGCCTGCCGGTTATGGCTCATGTCGAGAGCACCGAAGGCGTGAAGGCCGCGCTTGAGGCCGGCGTCGATACGATCGAGCACGGTGCCCCGATGACTCCCGAGATCTTGGAACTGTACCGCGGCGCCGCGGGCACGCAGCTCGAGGGGCGTGCGCCCAGCGTTACCTGCACTATCAGCCCGGCGCTGCCGTTTGTATTGCTCGACCCGGAAAAGACCCATTCGACCGATACACAAAAGAAGAACGGTGACATCGTGTGCTCGGGCATCATCGAGAGCGCCCGTGCCGCACTGGAAGCTGGCGTTAAGGTGGGCCTTGGCACGGACTCGAGCTGCCCGTTCGTGACGCAGTACGACATGTGGCGTGAGGTGGCCTATTTTGCCAAGTATGTCGGCGTGGGCAACGCTTTCGCGCTGCATACGGCCACGCAGGTCAATGCCGAGCTGCTGGGGCTGGGCGGCGAGACCGGCACAATCGAGTGCGGCAAGGCCGCCGATATTCTGGTGACGCGCGAGAACCCGCTCGATGACCTGTGCGCGCTGCGTGATCCGACGCACGTGATGTGTCGCGGTGATCTGGTGCGCAAGCTCAAGGTGAAGCGTATTCCCGAGGTGGACGCCGAGCTCGACGCGATTATGGCCATGCCTGCCGAGGCGTTGGCCGAGGAGCTTGCCCGCGATGGCGTGGCGTAAGCGCGCGATATGGCGATGCGACAAAGGGACAATCCTTTTGTCATAATCAGAAAAAGCCGAGGTCCCAGTGCGAGGCCTCGGCTTTTATTTGTCCCATAGTATGGCAGCTATGAGCGCGTCTCCATCTTGGCATGGCACTTGGGGCAGGTGACGCGGATCTTGCCTTTGCCCTTGGGAACGGAGAGCATCTGGCCGCAGTTGGGGCACTTAAGATAGGCCGTGGTCTTGCGGCCCTTCCACATCTTCTTGGCTGTGCGCTTGGCACGTTCAAAGTCTTCCTTGCTAGTACCGGCTGCGCGCGAGGCGTTGGCCGCTGCAGCTCCGCCGCCCAAGCTAGCTACAAACTTGCCCAAGCCGGGTACGTTTGCAGTCGCGGCGACAAAGGCCTCGTTCTCCTTGTGACGTGCGTCGATATTTTTGGACAGGCCGCGCAGCACGCCAATCACGATTACGGCGATGGCAATCCAGCTGAGCCACTGGATGCGGGCTATCGATCCGATCATCGCGATGACGATGCCGGCAAAACCCATCACGATGGTGAGTTCATCGGCACCATTGCGACCCTTCATAAAGTCATTCATGCAAATTGCCTTTCGTTCGATATGCTGCACGCCTTTATACCCGATTTAGAGCAAGGGGGACAGGTTAATCTGCACCAATGTGGTGCAAACATACCTGTCCCCGGAATACCAAGACGGTGCAAAGAAATCTGTCCCCAATGCCCCTATTACTTGGAGAGCTTGTCGACGACGCGTTCGATTTCGGCGAGCTTGGCGGCTTTGAGGTCTTCGTCGCCCGATTCGATTGCCGAAGTCACGCAGCCCTCGATATGCGCCTTGAGCACGTCGGCGTTAATGCGCGCGAGGAGCGCCTGCGTTGCCATGAGCTGCGTGGAAATATCGACGCAGTAACGGTCCTCCTCGACCATCCGCAAGATGCCGTCGATCTGGCCGCGTGCCGTCTTGAGCATGCGGGTCACCGATTTATGGTCTGCCATCATGTCGGGTCCTCGTTTCTGGTCGATCTTCCGGATGTCCCCGTCAGTTGCGGTGAAATACGGACCGTTTAAAGGCCTAGGGCGGCACAACAGTCCGTATTTCACCGCAACTTCTGAGGATTCAGTAGGCAGCGACTGCTATGCGGCGGTCACAGACAGGGCGTGGAATTTCTCGCCCGCGGCCTCGACAGCGGCGGCGAGTTGCTCGGCGGTTACGGTGTCGGCGCACTCCACCTGGACGGTCTGAGTCTCGTGGTCGGCGTCGGCGTCGGTTACGCCCGCAACGTTGAGCAGCGCGGTCTCGACGGTGGCGTCGCAGTGGCCGCACATAAGGCCGGAAGTCTTAATTGTGAAACGCATGGGTATTCCTCTCTGTTGTGTCGGCTTTCCCAGGCACCCGACCTTGACCTTCAAACCGTCGCTCGCGTACCAAAGTACGCGTCGCTCCTCTTTCAGGTCAATCTCGGGCACTTGGAAAACCCGTTCTAAATGGACTTAATGGTGAGCCTATTTTGCCACTTTAGGCTTAAAGGATTTCAAACGCAGGGCATTGGACACGACGCACACGCTCGACAGGCTCATGGCCGCGGCGCCAAACATCGGCGAGAGTTGCCATCCGGTGAGCGGGAAGAACACGCCCGCCGCCAGCGGAATGCCGATGCCGTTGTAGAACAGTGCCCAGAACAGGTCCTGCTTGATGTTGCGGATCGTGGCGCGCGAAAGCTCGATGGCGCGGGCGACGTCCATGAGGTCGCTGCGCATGAGCACCACATCTGCCCCTTCTTTGGCGATGTCGGCGCCGGTGCCGATGGCAAGGCCCACGTCGGCGCGCGCCAGGGCGGGGGAGTCATTGATGCCGTCGCCCACCATGGCGACCTTGCCGCCCGCATCCTGCAGTTCGCGCACGTGGCGTTCCTTGTCGGCGGGGAGGACGTCGGCGATGACCTGTTCGCTGCTCAGCCCCACGCGGCGGGCGATGGCCTCGGCCGTCACGCGGTTGTCGCCGGTGAGCATGCGCACGTCGACGCCAAGCGAGCGCAGTGCGGCGATGGCCCCGGCGCTCGTCTCCTTGACCTCGTCAGCCACGGCAATGGTGCCAGCAAGCTCGCCGTTCTTGGCAAAGAACAGCGGCGTCTTGCCTTCGACGGCAAATTGCTCGGCAAGACCCGCGGGCACGGTAACGCCCAACTCGTCCATCAGGCGCATATTGCCGGCGGCAATGGCGTTTTGCCCCTCGCGTGCCGTAACGCCTCGCCCGGGCACGGCAGTAAAGTCCTCGACCATGCGCGCGACGATCCCGCGTGTCTCACACTCGGCCATAATCGCCTCGGCCAGCGGGTGCTCGCTCGAGCGCTCCAACGCGGCGGCCAACTTGAGCAGCGCCTTTTCGCTCATGGCGGGCGAGCCGTCAGCGCGCGTGGCTACCACGATATCGGTCACGGCAGGCTTGCCGCGGGTGACCGTGCCCGTCTTATCGAGCACCACGGTGCCCACGCTGCGCAGGTTCTCCAGCGCCTCGGCGCTCTTAAACAGAATGCCCATCTCGGCGCCCTTGCCGGTGCCGACCATAATGGCGACGGGCGTGGCCAGGCCCAGCGCGCACGGGCAGCTGATCGCCAGCACAGCGACGGCGGAGGTTAGCGCCTCATTCACGTCGCTGGTCAGTGCCATCCACACCACAAAGGTCACGGCCGAGATCACGAATACCACAGGCACGAACACGCCGGCGACCTTGTCGGCCAGTCGAGCAATGGGTGCCTTGGTGGCGTTGGCGTCCTCGACGAGCTGGATAATCTTGGCGAGCGACGTGTCAGCGCCCACACGCGTAGCGCGGAAGGTAAACGATCCGGTGCGGTTGACGGTGGCGGCGTTGACGGTGGCGCCGGCGGTCTTCTCCACGGGGATGGACTCGCCGGTCAGTGCGCTTTCGTCCACGGCCGAAGCGCCCTCGAGTACCACGCCGTCGACAGGGATGGACTCGCCGGGGCGCACACGCAGCACCTGGCCGGGCAGAATGGCATCGACATCGACGGTGGTCTCGGTACCGTCGACGGCCACGACGGTCGCGGTCTTGGGTGCCAGGTCAATGAGCGCCTCGATGGCGCCGCCAGTCTTGGATTTGCTGCGTGTCTCGAGATATTTGCCTACGGTGACGAGCGACAAGATCGTGCCGGCGCTCTCAAAATACAGGTTGTCCATGCTCGTCATCATGGCCTCGTGGACCTGACCCGCGGCTAGCTGGTCGGCCATGATGAACATGGCGTAGAGCGACCAGGCGATGGACGCGGTGGCGCCCACGGCAATAAGGGCGTCCATGGTAGGCGCGCCGTGCGTAAGCGATTTAAACCCGTTGATAAAGTATGCGTCGTTGACGTAGACGATGGGAATGAGCAGGACGAGCTCGGTGAGCGCGAGCGTCATGCTGTGGGTGTGGTCGGTGAAGACGCCGGGCAGTGGCCAACCGAGCATGTGCCCCATGCCTATGTAGAACAGTGGGATGAGGAAGATGATCGAGATGATGAGGCGGGTGCGCATGGCAGAGGCGGCGGCCTCCAGCTTTTTGGTGGGCGACTCCATATGGGCGGCGCCGGACCTGGCTTGCGTACTGCCGTTTTGGGCGGCGTCGGTGCCCGTGCTGACGGGCGAGGCCGAGTAGCCAGCGCGATCGACAGCGCTGCAGATATCGTCGGGGGAGACCTGCGCGGGGTCATAGTCGACCATCATGGAACCGGCGAGCAGGTTGACCGCGACGCTTTGGACGCCGTCGAGCTTGCTGACGGCGCGGTCCACGTGCGCCTGGCAAGCGGCGCACGTCATGCCGCCCACATCAAACTTATCTTGAGCCATGGCTCCTCCTTTCTGTGGTTCGGTGTTGAAAGTGTTAACCTGCCGATACTATACACCCATACCCCCTGGGGGTGTCCAGTACAGAAAGAAATGTATGACATTTCGTTACAGATGAGGGTGGTTGGTTGGCCGATGGACCGTCTCAACCAAACATCTCAATCTGTAACGTCTGGATCGGTTTTTGAACCATAGCTGTTACAGATTTAGACAAACATTTCAGCCGAAAACTAACGTCTCGATCTGTAACAACTAGACCCCGTTTTACCGAGTATTTGTTACAGATCAAGACAAACAGTTGGCAGGAAACTCAATGTCTCGTTCTGTAACATCTAGCAGCAAATATGACCTCTAACTGTTACAGATTGAGACAATTGCCGGGGAGGGGTCCCGTCACGGCAAGACGCCCGCTCTCTAGATACAGAATCCGGGGATCACGCAGGTTCGTTTGTTTGGCTTGTCCGCAGGCGTTGCGTACGTAAAGGCGTCGCCGTCGTGGCCCACACGGTTTATGTAGAGCGTGCCTTCGGTCTCCGATGAGTCGGGGCTCACCGTGCGCTCCCACCAGCAGGTGTCCTTGCCCTTCCACTGGCGGACCATCGTCTCGTTCGTGGAATACGGGCTCACCTTGAGCTCGCGGAAGAGCTGATACTCCTTGCCCTCGCCGTTGTAGATTTCTGCCAGGTAGTGATAGTCCTTGGCAAACGAATCGGGCGGTTGCGTACCGCACAGCTCGACCATGGCGGGCAGCCAAAGGGTTGCGGGCAACTCGCTCAGACACGATGCACTGTTGGCGGCGCCAGCGTTATTCGAGACCTTTTTGACAGATTTGATGAGCGCGCGCAACTTGTTGGGCAGCAGCTTAAGGCCGTCGCCGTCGAGCCATTCCCGCAGCTCGCAAACTGCCCAGCCGGCGCTCGGCGGTTCAGCCGCAGCGTTGCGCTCGGCAATACCCGCGTCGAACATAAACGTCAGTCCGGCCTTGCCCGTCCCGTCCAGAAGCTCATCGTGACGGATGCCCACAAGCTGCGCGCCGACCTCCAGCCCGTTGGTGAGTTTCACGCGCTTGGTACACGGATAGGGGATATGCCCATCGGCATCGAGCAGGTGATAGCGCTTGGCAATCTCGCGTGCCTCGCTACGGGTCTCGGCGGCCTTAATCTTGAGCGAAATCTCCTGCAGCTGATCCCAGGTGTAGTCGTCAAGTGAACCGCGGATGCCGTCGAGGTAGTCGGGGATGCCAAAGCCATGGGTTGCCGCCCCGATAACGCTGAGCCCCGCAACGGCTGCGATAGCGCCGCCGATAATAAAGCGGCGGCGGGTCATGGCATCGTGGCGGGCCTGATTCAGGATCTCTCGTGCGCGCTTGCCGGCGACGTCGACCTTAAGGTGCGTGCCAGAATCGATATCAATTGCGGCCTCGTCTCCTGCACCTTCGCGGCCTTCGGATTCGGCGTCGGTGAGGTATGCCGAGAGCACCTCGAGCATCTGCTGCTCGGTGGGACGATCGCACTGCTCGACTGAGAGACCCTTCATGATGATCTGGACGAGCGCCTCATCGCCCTCGCAGCGCGGCTCGAGCGGTGCCGGCTTGGTCTTGGTCTTTACGAGATAGAACGAGCCGGTTGCAGCGGCGTCCGTCGACTCAAAGTCAAACGGTTTGCGACCGCTGTAGAGCTGGTACAGAATGCTCGAAAGCGCATAGACGTCGATTGCCGGCGAACGGCGAAGGGCCGCGATGCCTTCGATATCCTGCGTGAGCATCTCGGGCGCGGCGTATGCGGGCGTGGCAAAACGCCAGATGTCGGCGCGCCGGGTGATCGTGTCGTCGCCGAGAGCCATGGTCGCGGAGCCCATGTCGATGAGGCAGGGGTCAAAGGAACAATCAGCAATCTGCTGCTCGAGCGTTCGGCTGGTGGTGCGGAACATGATATTGGCAGGCGACAGGTCGCGATGGATGACCGGATTCACGAGGCCTTGGGTCATCAAGAGCGCACGAAGCACGGCGTTTCCGACGGCGGCGACCATCTGGGTGGTCAGCCCGCCCGAGGCGTCGTGCGGAAGCAGGGGCAGCGCCTGCTTGAGCGAGGTGCCCTCGACCCACTCCATGAGGATGAGAGGGTCATCCTCGCACGATCCGTAGCCATAGACGCGCGGAAATCCGCGCAGGTGCGAGACGGTACACAGATGACGGTACTCCTCGAACAGCGCGGCGGTGCTGGCCAGGTGCGCTGCCGATTGCTCGGCGGAGCGGTCGGGGGCTTGGCCGGAAAGGATAGCGTTGTCCTTGAGCAGCTTGACGGCAAAGACCTCGCCGCTCGTGTTGGTCGCGCGCAGCACGTGCCCGATGTTGCCGTTGTTGCGGTGGGCCGTCTGGAGAATAAGCGTCATAAACCGACGTTTGGCGTCGTCCTCGGCGCTGGGGTCGACCGCCACGGCGGTATCGAACGTATCGAGACGGATGAGTTTGTCGCCATAGGCGCTATCGGTAGTATCCATGGCGTTCCTTTGTCTGGCATGGGTTGCCGCACGTATACGCGAGCAGTGCGGATATCGGTAAAATACCATGATAGCCGCACTGCCCACGTATACCGCTGAGCATTGTCGTTTACGACGCAGAAGGTAGAAGACGAAAGACGGACGGCGACCGTCTTCCGATCGCCGTCCGCGCTAGTCCACAATGACAAGGAATGTCGTGTAGAGACCCAGATGGAGCCTGTCGCTGTTTTCGATTTCCACTGGGGGATAGATCTTGCCAGGCTCGCGTTGGTCGCGCGGCGGCTCAATCACAATATCGCCGTCACCCGCGCCCGATTCGAGCACTGTGCCGTTGGTCGACCCAAGGCCCTGGGCGTACCAGTGCTCACCCTCAAGCCAAATGCGAAGATGCTCGCGCGATGCGTCGGCGCCCACATCGGTGATGCTGGGCGAGGTTTTGGGCAAAGAACCAATCACGGTGCCGCGCGGATCGCGTGTGAGGGGATGGATTTGCATGCCGGCGCAGTTGTCGGCATGGGTTCTGAGCAGGCCGAGGTTGGGAGCGACGGTGTGCGGCTGCTCCAGGCTGCTCATAAAGCCACGTCCGACGGTAGTTTCGGTGGTGCCAAAGTGCCCGCCCGTCTTGCTGTCGCAAAAGCGCTCGACGGTGGCCACGCCCTGAACGGGATCGGCGAGCGCCCCCGTTGCCACAAAGAGCATAAGGTAAAGCGTGCTTTTCTCGCGCACGGCATTGCCGTCAAAGTTGTCGATGCGATTGAGGGCATTTGCATATAGGCGGCTGTCCAGCTTGTAGCTGGCGAGAGCCGACATCATTTCGTTGGCGGCCGGACCGCGATAGTGCTCGGCGATTGCCTGATAGGCGGACTCGCCGCCGCCGAGCTTGCTGCAGATTGCCGCGGAAAGGTTGAGCGTGGTGACGGTAAAGTCGCTGTAGATGGCGGGCGCGCACTGGTCAGGCTTGCGATGGACGATGTAACGGGTGAGATACGAGCGGTTGGAAGAGCATTTCTCGAGCAGGGTACTGCCGAGATAGGAGTTTCCATTGATGAGCATTCGGGCGATCTCGAGATGTTTAAGACCGCCGAACGAGCGAATATCGTTATAGAGGACCGAGCAAGGCGTCTCTGCTGCCACGGATACCTCCTTTGATTGCTTCCTAGCCAATATGGCGATAGGAATTAATGGCCCCCGGTGGGCGACGTATTAAATGGTTGCGCAATATATAGCGTAACCAAAGCAACATTATAGGCCACATGTTCGAAATTGCAGGAAGACCGAGAGATTTTGGTTGGACTGAACGGAAATCCCCCTCTGTCTTGTTCTGTAACATTTGGACCCGGTTTTGCCCTGCATCTGTTACAGATTGACACAATCGGCCAGGCCCACCTCGTCCGCCTCGTCATCTGTGGTTTACGTGGGGGCATGCGAAGCACGGGTATACTAACCGGCGGCGAATCTGCTCCATCGCTTAGAGCTGCTGCGTCTGGACGGCGCGTGATAGGGCTGCCAAAGCGATCGCCAGCGTGCTGAGCAACGTCCTCTCTGTGCGCACCTGTTTTTGTATGTATTAGCGCACTACCAAGCACGCCCGCGCGGCCGCATGCCGTGCCCATTGCGCGTGCAGATAAGGAACAACAACATATGCGTAATTCTGTATCCGACGTCACCGACGCCGAGATTCTGGACGAGGCCCGCGAGGCCATGACCCAGGCCGCCTTCGATGCCGCCGATGAGGCCAATGCTGCCCAGGCCGTCGAGTCCGCTACCGAGAGCCTGCCCGCCTTTAACGAGCTGGGGCTTTCGGACGAGATACTCCGTGCTATCGAGAACCTGGGCTACACGGCGCCGACGCCCGTGCAGGCCGGCTCGATCCCCGTGGTGCTCGAGGGTCGCGACCTGCTTGCCGCCGCTCAAACCGGCACCGGCAAGACGGCCGCCTTCTTGCTGCCGACCATGAACAATCTGGAGCACATTGCTCCGCCCAAACCCGTGCGCGAGCGCGGCGGCCGCAACCGCCGTCGCGGTGCCAAGAAGCCCGAGGGCAACGGCCGCGGCCCCGTGATGCTCGTCATCACCCCCACGCGCGAGCTCGCCCAGCAGATCGACGAGGTCGCGAGCAAGATCGCCGACGTCACCGGCCATGTCGCCGTGACCGTCGTGGGTGGCGTGAGCTACAAGCCGCAGACCGCGGCACTCAAGTACGGCTGCGATATCCTGGTCGCCACGCCGGGCCGTCTGGTCGACCTGATCGAGCAGGGCGCCTGCCACCTGAACGAGGTCAAGGTGCTGGTACTCGACGAGGCCGACCGCATGCTCGACATGGGCTTTTTGCCCGCCGTCCGCCGCATTGTGCGCGAGACGCCGGCCGAGCGCCAGACGCTGCTGTTCTCGGCGACGCTCGACGAGGAGGCCGTGGGCGAGATCACCGACCTGGTGAGCGATCCGGCTCGCGTGGAGATCGCGCCCGCCACGTCGACCGCCGACACCGTCGACCAGTTTGTGTTCCCGGTGTCCATCGAGGCCAAAAACAACCTGCTGCCCGAGTTCCTCAAGAAGGAGGGCCCGGAGCGCACCATCGTCTTTATGCGCACCAAGCATCGCGCCGACAGCTGCTGCCGTCGTCTGGAGCGTAAGGGCATCAAGGCCGCCGCGATTCATGGCAACCGCAGCCAGGCCCAGCGCGAGCGCGCGCTTTCTGCCTTCCGCGACGGCACCGTCGACGTGCTGGTGGCAACCGATGTTCTCGCCCGCGGCATCGACATTAGCGACGTGCGCTACGTCGTGAACTTTGACGTGCCGGCCGAGCCGACCGACTACATCCACCGCATCGGCCGCACGGGCCGTGCCGGCGAGCTGGGCTGGGCCATTACGTTTGTGACCGAGCAGGACGTCGATGAGTTCTACGAGATCGAGAAACTCATGGACAAGACGGCCGACATCTACGAGGCCGGCGACCTGCATGTGGGCCCCAATCCGCCCGCGGTTGACCCCGAGCGCGACCCTGCGGCCTTTAAGGTGAAGAAGAAGACCAAGCGCGGCAAGTCCAAGAGCAAGAAGAAGCTCGAGCAGGCACGTCGCGACGGCAAGCGCAACGGCGATGACTACGGCGATGTGGCCGGTCGTTCCAACCGCGGTCGCGACGAGCGTCGCGGCGACGGCGAGCGCCCGAGCCGTCCTAAGCGCGGCGGCAAGACCCGCGTGCGCGAGGGCGTTCAGGCTCGCGTGGACGAGGCCGTGGAGAGCGTGGCTCGCGAGGTGGCTGCCGAGGAGCGCGCTGGTGCTGGTGCCGCTGAGCAGCCTGCGCGCGGCAACCGTGCCGAGCGTCGTGCCAAGCAGTTCCAGGGCGAGGCACACCGCCGTCGTCGTGAGGACGAGGACCGTGGCGGCCGTCGTCGTGTCGAGCGCGAGGACGAGGGCCGCGGTTCGCGCGGTGGCAAGCGCGGTTCGGGCGACCGCCGTCGTTCCGGTCGTGATGACGAGCGCGGTGGCCGTGATGAGCGTCGCGGCGGCGAGGGTCGCGGTGAGCGAGGTGCTCGTGGCGGTGAGTCCCGTGGCGGCAAGCGCTTTGAAGAGCGCGTTAGCCGCGGCGGCGAGCGTCGCGAGGGCGCTCGCGGCAATGGCGGCCGCGGCGGCGCTGGTCGTTCGAATGAGTCGCGCGATCGTCGTGACCCGCGTGCCAGCCGCGATCGTCGCGATGACTGGCGCAACTACGACGATACCCGCGAGGAGCGTCGTGGCGGCTATCGTGGCGGGCGTGGCGGCAACCAGGCCGGCTCCCGTGGCGGCCGTGCCGGCGGTCGCGATAACCGTGGCAGCTATGGCAATAGTCGTGGTGGCAAGCGTGGCGGCAGCTCCCGTCGTCCCGGTGACGGCGGCGGCAAGCGCAAATAACACACGCATCGCCCGCTAGAGCGAGGTGAACCAAGGGCCCCGAGCAACTACGCTCGGGGCCCTTTTTGTTTGCCGTATCCGATCGCTAGTTCAAATGTGATTTCCTCGGGAATGCGTCTAGAGGATGCCGTGGGCCTGTTTCCTACCATGCGGCAATGGGTCCCATGGGGTGCGCCGTGCATTTTTTGGAGTATTCTGCAGTTCGAGTTGTCTGCATATGATTTGACGTCGCCAACGGTGGCTTTCGGATATCCCTAGCGAGCGTTCTGAGTCAGATTTCGTCGTTTTCCGGAGCAGGGGCGCGTCATTCTCGCCATGTCGGAACCCAAAATGACGCAGCGCCCTAAAGGTTTGCCCGCTCGGGGTATTGCTGGCGCGGTCACGTTGCAGAATACTCCGTTTTTTGCACGGGCCAGGATGGGGTACCTCGGGAGAACACGGCGGTATCCCGTAAATATATACAATCTGTACCGTAATTTATACAAAACGAAGAGGCAGACAGCGTAGGGTTGGTGCATTGGGGTGCTTGATGCACCAAAATGGGGATCCCACGTGCCGTATACTCTGGCTGGATGTGAAAACGGCTTGACGCGTTGCCAGACGTAGGGGGGAGGGTGTCTCGATGAGCGTATTCGAAATTGTGTTTAGTCCGACGGGTGGAACGCAGAAGGTGTCTGGCCTTGTGGCCGGGGCACTGGACAAGAATACCGTTACCGTCGATCTGACCGATAGCGGGCTAGATTTCAGCGCTGTCTCGATGACTGAGGACGACGTGGCCGTAATCTCTGTGCCGGCGTATGCCGGTAGAATCCCGGCTGTGGTGGCTGACCGGTTGGGCATGGTTCACGGCAACGGAGCGCGGGCCGTTCTGGTGTGCGTCTACGGAAACCGCGCGTTTGAGGACACGCTCGTAGAGCTGGAGGACGTTGCGAAGCATGCGGGATTCCGGGTGATCGCGGCAGTTGCGGCCATTGCAGAACATTCCATTGCGCGACAGTTTGCTGCCGGTCGTCCGGATGCGCAGGATGCGGCGCAGCTTGCTGAGTTTGCTCAGCAAATTCAGCAAAAGCTGTTGGCTGAGGATGCGTCCGAGCCCTCTATCCCCGGCAATCGTCCTTATAAACAAGCTGGAGGTCACCGCATGGCGCCCGAGGCAACAGAGGATTGCGTCTCCTGCGGTGCATGCGCCGCGGCGTGCCCCGTTTGTGCTATCGACAAGGGTGACCCCAAACGAGCAGCTGGCGAGGCGTGCATCTCCTGCATGCGCTGCATCGCCGTATGTCCGCGAGGTGCTCGCAAGCTTGATTCCAGCAAACTATCCGCTGTTTCCCAGATGCTGAGCAAGGTTTGCGTCGTGCGGAAGGAATGCGAGCTCTTCATCTAGCGCATACGAAATTGGCGCAATGGGGCCAGGTTAATCTGCACCGACCTGGTGCAAACAAACCTGTCCCCAATGCACCAGAGCAAGGAGTGTCCCCGGGTGCCGGCAGAAAAGGAACGTCCCTAAGTACCGCATAAATACCGTTTATCGGAGAAAAAATACCGTTCGCCGGTCATAATGATTGTTCCGGCTTTGGGCTTGTCTACAATAACCCCCGTAAAAGAAATGCGGAAGGTTACCGAGTCCCCTCGGACGTGGGCCTAACCAAAGTCTTTGATCGCGAGCGTCTCAATGGGCGCATTCGATTGATTTTGGTTGGGCTATATTTATGAAGGGACATGTCACCATGGGTTTCTTTTCTCGCCTTATGGGTGGCTCGGATAAGCAGACGACTGCGGCTTCCGAGTTCGAAATCCTCGCTCCCGTTTCCGGCGAGCTTGTTCATCTAGAAAATACCAATGATCCCGCTTTTAGCAGCCGTGCAGTGGGCGACGGCGTTGCCGTGGTTCCCAATGAGGGAACGGTGTGCGCTCCTGTTTCCGGCACCGTCGCTGCGCTGTTTCCGACTGAGCACGCGTTGGGCATCATGTCCGACGACAGCTCTGCTCAGGTGATGCTGCATATCGGAATCGACACTGTTAAACTTGAGGGCAAGGGCTTCCATGCGCTTGTTGCCCAGGGTGACCATGTCGACGCGGGCCAGCCCCTCGTCGAGGTCGATTTCGACGTGGTTCGCGCTGCCGGCTTTGATCCCACGGTCTTCGTTATCGTGTGCGAGCGTTCGGAGAACTCGACTCTTCGTGAGCATGCTTCCGGCCCTGTTGCTGTTAAAGAGCCTGTCGTCTGGCTTTCCGAGTAAATTCTTGTGGTGGGTACCGTGGTTATCAAGCGAGTTTTTAACAACAACGTCGCAATGGTCACTTCGGACGATGGCTCCGAGCTCATCGTCATCGGTCGAGGCCTCTGCTTTGGCCGTCATGCCGGCGATGCCATCGACGAGGCATCAGTCGAAAAGACCTACGCGTTGCAGGAGGGAACTTCTCAGGATTCGCGTACGATCGACCGCTTGGCACATCTTTTGGAGTCCATCCCCACCGTCAACCTCGTGATTTCCGAGGACATCGTTCAGATGCTTCGTCGAGAGCTCAATGTCGATATCAATGACAAGATTCTCATTGCTCTCGCAGACCACATCAGCCTTGCTTTGGAGCGTGAGCGCAAGGGCGTCTCCTGTGAGAATCCGTTGCTGCTCGAGATCCAGCAGTTCTATCGCAAGGAGTATGCACTTGCGGGCCGTGCGCTGCAGATTATCAAGGAGTATATGGGCATCCAGATGAGCGAGGAGGAGCAGGGTTTCATTACGCTGCATATCGTCAACGCCACCATGCCGCAACGCTCCGATCGTCTGATCGTTTCGGTCCAGCTTGTTCGTGACGTGCTCGCGATTGTTTCCGAGCGCTATGCTACGACCCTCGATGACACCTCGCTGCCCTATGAGCGTTTCGTTCGTCACCTGCAGTTTTTCGCACAGCGAGCGCTCGATCCTACGGCCGGGCAAATCAACGGAGACGCGCTGTTCCGAATCGATGAAACGGCGTATCCGTGCGCATTCTCGTGCGCGGACGCCATAGCCGCCCACTTGTCGTCTACCTATAACGTTGTCGTTACCGATGCTGAGAAGAGTTATCTCGCATATCACATTGTTAACCTGCTTGGAGAACCTGGTCTCTAGGCATAACGTGCCCACACATCGATTGATATAAGGCAAGGCTCACGGTCTTGTCCAGGGCACATCTGTCTTAATTTGCGGAAAAGGAAGGGGAGTACCGCTATGACCGCAAAAAAGAAGTTCAATTTCAAAGCGCCGTTGGAGGTGCTCGCGAAGTCGATCGTTCAGCCGATGATGTATCTCTCGGTTGCCGGCATCCTGCTCATCGTGGGCATCATTCTGACCAACAAGACCATTTGTGCTTTGGTCCCCGTACTGGGCTCCGGTCCGTTCCAGCTTGTGGGCGCCGTTGTCTACCAGTCGCTGATGTTTATCATCAACAACCTCTCGATTCTGTTCTGCGTGGGCATCGCCGGCGCCATGGCAAAGAAGAACAAGGGCCATGCCTCGCTGATTGCCCTGATGTCGTTCTTCCTGTTCCTGCAGGCTAACAACATCGTGCTCAACGCCACCGGCTCTCTTGCCGATGCGAGCGGCATGCTCGGCCTTACCGGAACCGGCCAGGCCACCGTTATGGGCATTCAGGTGCTCGATACCGGCGTGTTTGGCGGCATCATTCTTGGTTGCATCACCGGTGCCGTGTTCAACAAGTACTCGAACAAGCAGTTCCCCATTGCCCTTTCGATGTTCTCGGGCGTTCGCTTTCCGTTCCTGATCATGATCATCATTTCCTGGATCATGGGCGCTGGGTTCTGCATCGTTTGGCCTCCGGTTCAGGGTGCCATCTCCTCCGTTGCCGGCATCATTAAGGAGTCGGGCAACATCGGTCTGTTTATCTACGGCATGCTCAACAAGCTGCTCGTTCCTACCGGTCTGCACCACCTCATCTACACCCCGTTCCAGTTCTCCGATGTGGGTGGCACCCTGACGCTGGGCGATCAGGTTATCGCCGGTGCCTATCCCATCCGTGTCGCCGAGATGGCAATGACGGGCCAGCCCTTCTCCGATAGCACCTACTTCAACAGCTACACCTTCAACAACCTGTGGCCCTACATCGGTATCGGTCTCGCCTTTATCGTCACCGCTTACAAGGGGAACAAGGATAAGACCAAGGCCGTTATCATCCCGCTGATCATCACCGCCGTGCTCTCCTGTGTCACCGAGCCCATGGACTTCCTCTTTGTCTTTGCCGCTCCCGTGCTCTTTGTCGTTCACTCGGTTCTTTCCGGCATCTTCCTGGTCCTGCTCAAGGTCCTCTCCGTGCCCGCTTCGACTGCAGGCGGCATCATCAACATCGTGGTTTCCAACCTGGTCCTCGGTGTCGACAAGACCAACTGGCCGGTTATGCTGGTGCTTGGAGTCGTCAACGCCGCTCTGTACTTCTTCCTCTTCACCTTCCTCATCAAGAAGCTCAACCTCCACACGCCTGGTCGCGAGGAGGAGTCCGAGCTCGCCGAGTCCGTTGCCGAGGGCGAGGCCGCCGCGTCTGTCGCGGTGAAGCAGGGCGCTGTTGCCGCGGCTCCCGCAGAGGGCGTCGATGCAGGTATTGCCGACCTGGTCGCAGGTCTTGGTGGCAAGGACAACATCGAGGAGCTCGAGAACTGCTTTACGCGTCTTCGCGTGAACGTTAAGAACCCGGACCTCATCAATGAGGACCTCATCAACCACGTGCCCAACAGCGGCATCAACCGCAACGGCAATAATATCCAGATCATCTTTGGCATGAAGGTCGCCGAGATGCGCGACAAGGTCGAAAACGCAATTGAGAAGGAGCAGTAAACAATGATCATTACTCTGTGTGGTGGCGGATCCACCTTTACCCCCGGCATCGTCAAGTCCATCGCCCTGCGCAAGGACGAGCTCGACGTTGACGAGATTCGTCTGTACGACATCAACGAGGAGCGCCAGCGCAAGATCGGCGTGCTCGTGGACTGGATTTTGCACGAGGACCTCGGCCTGGACATCAAGCTCACGGTGACCACCGACAAGGAGACGGCTTTTACCGACGCGAGCTTCGTGTTTGCCCAGATGCGCGTGGGCGGCTACGCCATGCGCGAGCAGGACGAGAAGATTCCGCTGCGTCACGGCTGCGTGGGTCAGGAGACTTGCGGTTGCGGCGGCCTTGCCTACGGCATGCGCACCATCTTCCCCATGGTCGAGCTGATCGATGACGTTGAGAAGTACGCCAAGAAGGACTACTGGATTCTCAACTACTCCAACCCCGCCGCCATCGTCTCCGAGGGCTGCCGTGTGCTGCGCCCGAACGCTCGCATCATCAACATCTGCGACATGCCGATCGCGATCATCGACGTGGTTTGCGCCGCGCTCGATATCGACAAGAAGGATGTTGAGTACGATTACTTTGGCCTCAACCACTTTGGTTGGTTCACCTCGATCCGCCACAAGGGCGAGGAGGTGCTCCCGCAGCTGCGCGAGTACATCAAGGAGCATGAGATTCTGCTGCCCGATTCGTACCTCAAGGGCATGGGCTCGCTCATGGCAAAGAAGCCCGAGGAGGCCACCGACGAGCACCCCGAGCAGAACCGCCACACCAAGGGCAGCTGGTACTACGTCTGGAAGGGCGAGTACGAGATCATGGAGTGCTTCCCGGAGTACCTGCCCAACACGTATCTGAACTACTACCTGCAGCAGAAGGAGTTCGTCGAGCACTCCAACCCCGAGCGCACCCGTGCTAACGAGGTTGAGGAGACGCGTGAGAAGAACCTCTTCGACGGTATCGATCACTACGAGAAGACGGGCGAGATCGACGAGAGCACGTTCTATGCGGGCAGCCACGGCGACTGGATTGCCGATCTGGCTATCGCTCTGAAGAACGACACCAAGCAGCGCTTCCTGGTCATTTGCGAGAACAAGGGCGCCATCCCCAACATGCCCTACGACGCTATGGTCGAGCTGCCTGCCTACATTGGCAAGAACGGCCCCGAGGTCATCAGCCGCGACAACATTCCGCTGTTCCAGCAGGGCCTCATGATGCAGCAGCTGAACTCCGAGAAGCTCATTGTCGAGGCTACGATCGAGGGTTCGTACGAGAAGGCGCTTAAGGCCTTTACGCTCAACAAGACTGTGCCGTCGATGAAGGTCGCCAAGGAGGTTCTCGACGACATGATCGAGGCCAACAAGGGTTACTGGCCCGAGCTTAAGTAAAAGCAACAGGGTCGCTGGCCGCATGCCTGAAGCAATGCCCCGCCCACGTGATTGCGTGGGCGGGGCATTGTCGTTTGGTAACGCGTTTTATCAAATATGGCATTTATCTGCGGTAATGTTCTATTTCACCGCCGAGGGTGACATTTCATACCGCCTGCCGAACTGCGTGGAGGCCTAACAACTTTATAGGTCAGTGTTGTGCGTGTAGCAACTTCGCCCGGCCTCGCCTCCGGGCTGCCGCATGAGAGGGGATCTTATGGCACGACTGCACGTAATGGAACGCAGCCACGCTCAGGCTGTCATGGACGACCTGCACGATGCGCTCGGACGTCGTCTGGCGGTGAGTTCGCTCGCCCCGTGTCCCGTTGAGTTTACGGCAGCGCTCGTCAACCTGTGCTCCACCCAGAGCTGCGGCAAGTGCACGCCCTGCCGTGTGGGCCTGAGCGCGCTGAGCGACCTGCTCGCCGATGTGCTCGAAGGCCGCGCCGACGAGTCCACGCTCAATCTGATTGAGCGCACCGCCCGCACCATCTATCTTTCGAGCGACTGCGCCATCGGTTACGAGGCCGGCGCCATGGCGCTTACGGCTATCCGCGGTTTCCGCGACGACTTTGAGCACCACATCCGCGAGCACTCCTGTGGCTTTGACCGCGAGGCCCGCGTCCCGTGCGTCTCGGGCTGCCCGGCGCACGTCGACATTCCCGGTTACATTTCGCTGGTCGAGGCCGGCCGCTATGCCGATGCCGTCAAGGTCATCCGCAAGAACAACCCGCTGCCGCTCGTCTGCGGTTTGGTGTGCGAGCATCCCTGCGAGATGCACTGCCGTCGCGGCATGGTCGACGATCCCATGAACATCCTCGCCCTCAAGCGTTTTGCCGTTGAGCACAGCGACCTCAACGATTACAAGCCCAGCGTGGCCGACAACACCGGCAAGCGCATCGCCGTGATCGGCGGCGGCCCGGCCGGCCTTTCCTGTGCCTACTACCTGGCCGTGATGGGCCATAAGGTGACCATCTTTGAGCAGCGCCACCACCTGGGCGGCATGCTGCGCTATGGCATTCCCAGCTACCGTCTGCCGCGCGAGCGCCTGCAGGCCGAGATCGACTGGATCTTGAGCGCCGGCATCAACGTGGAACTCGACCACTCCGTCAATGGCGAGGAGCTTGCCCGCCTGCGCGACGAGTTCGATGCCGTCTACCTGGCCATTGGTGCCCACAGCGATAAGAAGCTCGGCCTTCCGGGCGAAGAGGCGCCCGGCGTGGAGTCGGCCGTCAAGATGCTGCGCGCCATCGGCGACGACGAGCTGCCCGACCTGAGCGGTCAGCGCGTGTGCGTCATCGGCGGCGGCAACGTGGCCTTGGACGTGGCGCGCTCTGCCGTGCGCTGCGGTGCCGAAAAGGTGAGCATCGTCTACCGCCGTCGCATCTGCGACATGACGGCCCAGGATGCCGAGATTGCCGGCGCCCAGGCCGAGGGCTGCGAGGTTCTTGAGCTCACCGCACCGCTCGCTATTGAGACGGGCGAAGATGGTCGCGTGAGTGGTCTGCGCGTGCAGCCGCAGATTATCGGCGAGCCCCGTCGTGGGCGCCCGGCCCCGCGTGCCGCCGCGACGCCCGAGCGCGTCATTCCCTGCGAGCGCGTGTTTGTTGCCATTGGTCAGGACATCGATTCCAAGCCGTTTGAGGAGATGGGCATCGCCTGCAAGTGGGGCTGCGTCGTCACCGATTCGGACGGCGCCGTGCCTAACTTCGACGGCCTCTTTAGCGGCGGTGACTGCCAGACCGGTCCCGCCACCGTCATCCGGGCCATCAACGCCGGCCGCGTTGCTTCGGCAAATATCGACCGCTACCTGGGCTTTGACCACAAGATCAAGCTCGACGTTGAGCTGCCGACCGTGCAGTTTAAGGGCAAGCACGAGTGCGGCCGCTGCGAGCTGGGCGAGCGCGAGGCCGGCGAGCGCATCCACGATTGGAATCTGGTCGAGCAGGGCCTTACCGAGGAGGAGGCACGCCAGGAGGCAAGCCGCTGCCTGCGTTGCGACCACTTTGGCTTTGGCGCGTTCCGCGGAGGGAGGAACCTGGAATGGTAGAGCCCAACAACCCCACTGTCAGCGACAACACCGAAAGCGGAGCACTCAATATGGTCAAGCTCACTATCGATAATTGCGAGGTCATGGTACCCGAGCACACCACGATCCTGGACGCGGCCAAGTCCGCCGGCATCCAGATTCCCACCCTGTGCTACCTGCGCGATCTAAACGAGATCGGCGGTTGCCGCGTGTGCGTGGTCGAGGTTGAGGGCTGCGACCAGCTGGTTGCCGCCTGCAACAACTACGTGCTCGACGGCATGGTGGTCCACACTAACAGCCCCAAGGCCCGCGAGGCGCGTCGCACCAACGTGCAGCTGCTGCTGTCCCAGCACGACTCGCGCTGTACGAGCTGCGTGCGCAGTGGTAACTGCAACCTGCAGACCATCGCCAACGACCTGGGCATCTTCTATCTGCCGTACGAGCAGCACCTGGCGCGCGAGGGCTGGGATTTCGATTTCCCCATCATCCGCGATAACGACAAGTGCATCAAATGCATGCGCTGCATCAAGGTGTGCGAGAGCGTGCAGGGCTTAGGGATTTGGGATCTGACCAACCGCGCCACGCATACCGCCGTGGGCACCCGCGGGCGTGCGCCGATCGGCAAGACCGATTGCGTCGCGTGCGGCCAGTGCATCACGCATTGCCCGACGGGCGCCCTGCGCGAGCGTGACGATACCGAGACCGTGTTCGATGCCATCGCCGATCCCGACAAGATCGTGCTGGTGCAGATTGCGCCGGCCGTGCGTAGCGCCTGGGGCGAGGAGCTCGGCATTCCGCGCGAGGAGGCTACTGTCGAGCGCCTGGCTTGTGCGCTGCGCCGCGTGGGCTTTGAGTACGTGTTCGATACCGACTTCTCGGCCGACCTCACCATTATGGAGGAGGGCTCCGAGCTGCTCGAGCGCCTGGGTAAGGCCGCCAAGGGCGAGGGCGACAGCCGCAGCTGGCCCATGTTCACGAGCTGCTGCCCGGGCTGGGTACGCTTTGTGAAGGCGCGCTACCCGGAGTTTGTCGACAGCCTGTCCACGTCCAAGTCGCCGCAGCAGATGTTTGGCGCCATCGCCAAGACCTACTACGCCAAGGTGCTGGGCGTGGAGCCCGAGCGTCTGTTTGTGGTGTCCGTGATGCCGTGCACGGCCAAGAAGGCCGAGTGCGCGCTGCCGAGCATGGTGGGCGAGGACGGCACGCCCGATGTGGACGTTGCGCTGACGGTGCGCGAGACGGTGCGCATGATCCGCGCGAGCCACGTGAGCGTCGACACGCTGGTTGAGGAGCCGCTCGACACGCCGCTGGGCTTTGGCACGGGCGCGGGTGTGATCTTTGGCGCCACGGGCGGCGTGATGGAGGCTGCCGTGCGCTCGGCCTATTACCTGGTGACGGGCAAGAACCCCGACGCCGACTTCTTTACCGATGTGCGCGGCCTGGACGGCTGGAAGGAGGCCGTGGCCGGTATCGATGGCACCAAGGTGCGCGTCGCCGTGGCGCACGGGCTAGGCAACGCCGCCCGTCTGCTCGACGCGATTCGCGACGGCCGCGTGAGCTATGACTTCGTTGAGGTCATGGCATGCCCGGGCGGCTGCGTCGGTGGCGGCGGTCAGCCCATCCACGACGGCTGCGAGCTGGCAGCCGAGCGCGGTCAGGTGCTGTGGGGTCTGGATGCCGCTGCGGACATTCGCTTCTCGCACGAGAATCCCGATGTCCAGGCGTGCTACCGCGAGTTCTTGGGCGAGCCGCTCTCGCCGCTGGCCGAGGAGCTGCTGCATACCGACCATCACGCATGGACGATGCCTAACGAGGGGACGTGCTAGCGATGCGCGCGTTTGATTTTGAGATGTCGCGCCGGGGGTTTGCCTCGGCGCTCGCCGCGGGCGCCCTGTCGCTTGCGCTCGCGGGCTGTGGCGGCGGGGCTGCCGGTACCGGGTCCGCCGCGGGCTCGGCTGCCGGGTCTGCTGCTGACGGTGCCGCTGCCGAGCCGGTTGAGGTGCACGTCGCCTCGCTCAAGGGTCCGACGTCGATGGGTCTGGTGCAGTTTATGGACCGGGCGGCCGATGGTGAGACGGACAACGAGTTCGACTTTGCGATCAGCACTGCAGCCGATGAGATCGTGCCCAAGGTGATTCAGGGCGATGTCGATATCGCCCTGGTGCCTGCCAACGTGGCGAGCGTGCTCTACAACAAGACCGAGGGTGCGGTGCAGGTCATCGACATCAACACGCTGGGCGTGCTGAACGTTGTGACGGGCGACGCGAGTGTGGCCTCGTTTGGCGATCTGGCGGGCCATACCGTCTATATGACGGGCAAGGGCACCACGCCGGAGTACGTCATGAACTACCTGCTGGAGCGCGCAGGCCTGACCGGCCAGGTGACGCTCGAGTTTAAGAGCGAGCCCACCGAGGTGCTGTCGGCCCTGCTTGCCGACCCGTCCGCCGTGGGCGTGCTGCCGGAGCCGTTCAAGACCGCTGCCATCGCCAAGAGCGAAGGCAGGCTGTCGGCTCCGGTAAGCCTGACCGATGTGTGGGACGAGTTGGCAGGTGACACGGGTTCGCGCCTGCTGACGGGCGTGACCGTGGTGCGCCGCGCGTTTGCCGAGGAACATCCCGAGGCTGTGGTGGAGTTCTTGAGCTGCCATGCGGCGAGCGTTAAGGCTGTCAATGCGGCGCCGGCAGACTGGGCGCAGGCCGTGGTCGATGCCGGCATCGTGGACAACGCCAAGATCGCCGAGAAGGCGATTCCCGGGTGCATGCTCGTGTGCCAGACGGGCAAGGATATGAAGGCGGCACTTAGTGGGTATCTGCAGGTGCTGTCCGACGCGGACGCGAGCGCCGTGGGTGGTAAACTTCCGGCTGACGATTTCTACTGCATGGAGTAGCCCGTGCGTGCGTTTGCTCGACAAATGACAGAGCGTATGAAGGCGGTGGCGGCAGCAGGTGCCGTCGCCGCCTTTTGGCTTGCAATGTGGGTCTTCGCGGCGGTGCTGGTGGCGCAGCCACTGATCTTGCCGGGGCCGGGTGCTGTTGCCGTGGCGCTGCTGCGCCTGGTGTGCGATGGCGGTACCTGGGCGATTTTGGTGGGCTCGGGCGCGCGGATACTGGGCGGGCTGGCGCTTGCCGCGGTGTGTGGTGGCGTGCTTGCCGGGATTTCGTCACGGTTGCGGGCGTTTGCGCGCCTGGTGGCTCCGGCACTTTCGTTTGTTAAGGCGACGCCGGTTGCCTGCGTGGTGGTCCTGCTGCTTATTTGGTTGGGATCGGCGCGCGTGAGCATCGCCGCGGTCTTTTTGATGGCGCTGCCGGGCGTGTATTTTTCGCTGGCCGAGGGCTTGGCACAGGTGAATAAACCGCTGGAGCAGATGTTCCGTCTGCATGGCGTGCGCGGCTGGCGCCTGTTTTGCGCCCATACCTGGCGCGAAGTCCTGCCGTTTGTGCTTTCGTGCGCCCGCGCCGTGATCGGCATGAGCTGGAAGGCCGGCGTGGCAGCCGAGCTGATCGGCATGGCGGTGGGCACCGTGGGCGAGCGCATCTATCAGGCAAAGCTTTTGATTGAGACGGCTGATTTGCTGGCGTGGACCGTGCTGGTCGTTGCCGCCTCGTGGGCGTGTGAGCGCGTGCTGGTGTGGCTGCTGCGGGTTTCGGGACCCGTGGCGTGGCGCGCGGCCGTGCGGGCGCATGGGCATGGACTGCGCGGGCGTGCGGGGGCTGCGAGCGATGGCGCCGCAGCGGAGCTTGCGCTTGCCGTGGGCGATCGTGCGCCCTGGGCGCCGGCGCTGGATGGTCTGGTGCTCAACGTGCCTGCGGGTGGGCGTATCTGCGTGATGGGCGCTTCGGGCATGGGCAAGTCGACGCTGCTTTCGTTGGCAGCGGGGGAGTGCGCGCCGCGCTCGATGGTGTTTCAGGATGCACGCCTGGTCGAGTCCGCCTCGGCGCTGGATAACGTGCTGGTGTGCGCCGATGCGCGTGTGGATGCGTCGAGCGCCGCGGCATTGCTGCGCCTGCTGGTGCCGGGAATCGATGTGCATGCTCTCGTGGCCGAGCTTTCGGGCGGGCAGCGCCGTCGCGTCGAGATCGCCCGCGCCCTGCTGTGTGGCGGCTGTGCCGTCATTCTGGATGAGCCCTTTACCGGCCTGGACGCCGCCGCGCGCGATGCGACGGCCGAGGCCGTGCTCGACCTGCTCGACGGTCGTATGCTGTTGCTTGCCACGCACGATGTCGCCGACGCTCAGGCCCTCGATATCTCGGATATCATCACGCTCTAAATACTAACTCAGCAACAAAATGATTCGTTTTCCTCCGTCCCCATGGGGTCGGGTGTGGTATTCTATCTGCGGGGTAATACTTAGGATTACCAAGTAATACCAACGCCGTAGAAACAAACTCCGGATGCGGGCCAATCGGGTTGCCTTCACAGCCCGTCGCCCAGCCGCGTGGCCCGCATCTATCCGCACTACCGTCGTTTCAAAAAGGAAGCGCCATGGCAGAACACATGACCCCCGTAGTCGCGAAGGTCTTGCCCGAGGAAAAGGCAGCCTTCGCGGCGGCAACCCAGCTCGTGGGCACCACGCCGTCCAACGCCATCCGCATGTTCATCGCCGCCTTCAATCGCTGCGGCACCTTTCCGTTCGACATTTCGCCCAGCGGGGCTTTTGGCGCTGCGCCCGATTCTCATCAACAATGACTGTCCCAAACTGCCGGCACTTGGGGACGTTCCTTTTCTGCCGGCAGTTAAGGAACGTCCCTAAGTGCCGGGTTTTGAGGAGGTTGGCATGCTCAATGCGATGATTTGGGCGCTTGCCTGTTTTGGCGTTGTTGCTGCCGATATAGCCCTGAGCGTGGTTCTGTTTTCAGTTCTCGATGCCGTATCGGTGCTGACGGGCTATCCGATCGACAATCTCGATATCCAATGGTTCCAGGCCGCCGCTCAGACGGCGTCGTTTTTTATGGCGCTGCTGTGGTGGCGCTATCTGTGGCCCCGCTCCTTCATGGCGCGCCGGCAAGGCGAGCGCCCGCTCGGTGGGGGAGCAGGCGCGGTATGGAAGCGCATCGTCTGCGTTGTCGTGATCGGCCTGTCCATGCAGGTGGTCATTAGCTACCTATGCGACGGCGTGCTGTCGCTGCTGCCCGAGGTTGCGGCAGACTATGGCGAGCTCGTCGAGGAAACAGGCATGGGCGACACGAGCTATCTGGCCGTTCTGACCACGGTGATTGGCGCGCCATTTTGCGAAGAGCTCCTGGCTCGCGGCGTCATCTTTGAGTTCTCACTGCGTGCGTTTAATCCACAGTGCCGCCCACTTTGGAAGCGCCGGCGTCGTGCGAGCGCGCAGGACGGAGCCATGGTGCCCTGGGCGGCCCCAAGCACGTGGGGTATCGCCGCGGCGATTGTGCTGCAGGCGGCAATCTTCGGTTTTATGCACATGAATTGGGTGCAGGGCTGCTATGCGGGTGCCGCCGGCCTCATTTTTGGCTGGGTGCTCGTGACCACTGGAAAGCTCCGTTACACGATCCTGCTGCACTTTGCCTTTAATGCCGGGTCGTATCTCATGACGTTGCTCTGGTTTGTGAACACGCCGTTCGACGTGGCGGTCACGGTTGCCATCGTCGGCTTTGTGCTGGTAGAGGCGATGCGCTCGCTGCTTCGATTGTGCATTCCCGTGTCGCGCGAAGCTGATCGGTCTGAGTAATAACGCCTTTAATTAGACCGATGCGTCCTGAACGCACCTGGCGTTTCACCGAATGCTTCTTTAAATTTTGAGTAAAAGAATGACATGTTGGAGATGCCGACTTTTCGGGCTACATACTGCACGCTGCGCTCGGTGTTATTGAGAAGATATGCCGCCTCTGTGAGCTGCTGGTTGAGCTTGATTTGCGAAAACGTTTTGCCGGTTTTTTGCTTGATCAAGCTGCTGAGATAGCTGGTGCTATAACCCGTATCGCTCGCAATGCTTTCGAGTGTGCAGTCGCCGTAGCTTCGCTCAATATGATTCAGAATCGACACGATGCGTTCGTCCGACATGATCGCCTGGTTATCAGTTGCGGAGCGTCGGTACAGTCCTCGAATGAGAACAAGGAATAGGCTGACGGCGAGGTGCCTCATGAGTTCATTGGAATAGGCATCTTTAAAGTGATATTCGATAAAGAGCATCTCGATGAGGCGTCGCGCATGTCGGGCGTATTCCTCTGGAAGAATGAGATATTTTCGGGCCTCGCGGTTTTTGGACACAAAATCAAATAGAAGATTCGTTAATGGTGACGCGCCGGGTAGCTGGCTCAGGAACAACGAATCGAACATTTCTTTTTTGAAGACGATCGAAATGACGATATCATGTTCGCCCTTAACGTATGGAACGCTTCTGACTACGCCGGTGTTGCAAATGAGCACGTCGCCCTTTTTAAGGAGTAGTCGCCGTCCGTTGACGATAAACGTGCAGACGCCGTCGTACACGTAGTTAAGCTCCATATCCCGATTGATATGAGGAGGAATATCGGTAAAGCGCGACTCCTTGATAAGGCCCACGGGGTTTTCGTCGAGAGTTTCTTTCCAATCAAACAGATAGACCTCTTCGCCGTTAATGGTTGTGGTTTCCACCCTGTTATATCGCGGGCTGAGCTCTCCCGGATGTGTGCGATGCCACTCTTCGGTCTCGGTATGCGTATAGAGCAGCTGTTTGAGATTCGAATCCATGGGGTGCTCCAGGGGTGAACGGTAGAATCGATGCCTTAAACGGTATTATATCTAAAAAAATGTTATAAACCCACGCTTTCTATGCGATATCTTATGCATCTTGTTCTTCCTAGTATTGGGTTATCCGCTGGAGCATCCGATCAAGGAGGGCAAATGAGTAAGTTAAAACATGGGTTTGACTCCGACTTTTTATGGGGCGGAGCCATATCGTGCTCGCAGGCCGATGGCGCCTGGAATGAGGGCGGAAAGGGAAAGTCGACGCAGGATTGTCGATGGCTGGATGGTACCTGGACTCATGACCAGATTGAGGACAAGCATCAAAACAACCCCTTCTGCCATGACGAACTAATGAACGCTCTCGCAGATGATGGTGTTGAGTTCTACCCGTTTAGGCGCGGTAACGACTTCTATCATCACTACCGTGAGGACATCGCGCTTTTTGCGGAGATGGGCCTCAAGCTGTTCCGCACTTCTATTTGCTGGAGCCGAATCTATCCTAACGGAGATGATCTTGAACCTAACCGCGAAGGCATCGAGTGGTATCGAAGCATGCTGGGTGAGTGCAAAAAGCACGGCATTAAAACCTTCGTCACCATGCTCCACTATGACATCCCGGTAAATCTTGTCACCACATATGGGGGATGGAAGAATCGCAAGACGATTGATTTCTTTGCCCGCTATGTCGAGACAATCGTTACGGAATTGGGCGATCTGGTCGATTTCTGGCTGCCTTTTAACGAGTTCAATGCCGCACGTTTTTCGCCTTGGGACGGGGTCTGTCTGGTCAAAGACGAAGAGGGGGAGAACTTCGATCGAGCCATCTTCCAGTGCCTGCACCACGAGTTCGTTGCCAATGCGCGTGCCGTCGAGATTGTCCATCGTCTTTCGCCCGATACTCCCGTTGGCGGCATGATCGCTCGATTCTGTACGTATCCCGCCACCTGCCGTCCCGAAGATAACATGCAGGCTATTCACGACGACCAGTATTCCAACTGGTTCTATACGGACGTGATGGCTCGTGGAAAATACCCCGCTTATATGAATCGCTATTTCGATGCGTGTGATATCGAGATTCAAATGGAACCGGGCGATGAAGAGCTCATTGCTCGCAACACGGTCGACTTCCTGGCCTTTTCGTACTACTTTTCCCAGGTATCCACCTGCGATCAGGGATGGGAGAAGACTGCGGGTAATCTGGTCATGGCAAACAAGAACCCTTATCTCGAGACGAGTGAGTGGGGTTGGCAGCTCGATCCCATTGGTCTGAGGGTTACCCTTAACCAGATGTATGACCGCTATGGGCTGCCCCTGTATATCGCCGAGAACGGCCTCGGTACATCTGATGTAGTCGAGGAGGATGGCAGCATCCACGACGAGTATCGAATCGATTATTTGCGCCAGCACATAAAGTGCCTTAAGGAAGCAGTGATCGATGGCGTTGACGTGCGCGGATACATGATCTGGGGATTCATTGACCTTGTTGCCTGCGGTCCTCTTACGATGGACAAGCGCTACGGGCTTATCTATGTCGATCTGGATAATTGCGGCAACGGCACTGCGGAGCGCTCGCGTAAAGACTCTTTCTATTGGTATCAGAAATGTATCGCCACTAATGGCGAGGATCTTGGGTAGGAGTGATTGCTGTGGCAGACAAGAAGGAACTGGCCGCTCGTGTCCTCGAGCTCGTGGGCGGCGCCGATAACGTTGTTATGGCAACGCACTGCATTACAAGGCTCAGATTCAACCTGAAGGACGATAGCAAGGCAGACCTGGAGGCCCTTAAGACGCTTGACGGCGCCTTGGGCGCGCAGGTTAAAGACGGGCAGTGGCAGGTTATCATCGGCGCCAGCGTGGGGTCGGTATATGACGAATTGGAGCCCATGCTAGGCGACAGGATGGGTGGCGAGGTCTCCGCCGACGCCGAGCAGCCTGAGCTCCAAAAAGGTTCGGCTTGCGTATTCGATATCATCACCGGCATCTTCTCCGCTATCATTCCCGCACTGGTGGCGGGAGGCATCGTAAAGGGCATCCTGGCTGCTATCGCGGCTTTTGGAATCGACACGGGTGCCGGCGACTTTGCGATATTCAATATGATTTCGGATATCCCGTTCTACTTCTTGCCGTTTTTGCTGGCAATGTCTACAGCTGATAAGTTCCGAGTCAACCGTTCGCTTGCGCTTTGTGTTGCCGGATCGCTGATGTACCCGACCATTGTCAACGCTGTCGGTACGGGCGAGACGCCTCTTGCGCTGTTCGGTTTTACGGTGCCGATTTTTAGCTACGCCGATTCCGTGTTCCCGGTTATCTTTGGCGTCATTGGCTTGTCTTTTGTATATCGTGCAATCGACAAAGTCGTGCCGGATCTTTTTAAGCTCGTTGTCGTTCCGGCGCTCTCCCTTGCTATCGTGATTCCCGTCAACTTGTTTGTGCTCGCTCCGATTGGTGCCTGGTGCGGTCTTGGTCTTGCCAACGGTATCGTTTGGCTATTCTCGACGTTAGGCCCCGTTGCCGGTTTTCTGCTGGGCTTCTTTATGCCGCTTATCGTGCTCTTCGGCATGCATCAGTCAACGAGCCCTATCCAGATTTCCAATATCGCAACGCTTGGGTATGACTATCTGCTCCCGATCTCTTTCTGCCATAACCTCGCCGAAAGCGGTGCGTCTTTTGGTGCAGCCCTGCGCATGACCGACGAAAAGCTCAAGTCCGCTGCAATGACGTGCGCCTTCTCAGCATTTATGGGAATTTCCGAGCCCGCCTTGTTTACCGTTCAGGTTCCTAACAGGACTCCGCTTATCGCTGCGATGATCGCGGATGGCATTGGCGGTGCGCTTACCGTTGTTCTCGGCGCAAAGTGCTTCGGCTTTGTTATGCCCGGCATTACCTCGTTGCCCGTTTATGCCGATCCAAGCGGCAATCCCATGAACCTGATCATGATTGTCGTCTGCATCGCTTTGACTTGGGTTATCTCTGCGGCGCTCTCGTTTGCGCTCTATGGTCGTTTCGACAAAAAGTAACGACGTTTTGAGATAGACAATATTAATCGGCCGCTCGCCGGGGAATCGTTCTGCGACGCCCCGGCGAGCGGCATTTTATTGGTGGGGCGTGTCGTGTCGCCAACGGCGGCATGCCGCCTCGCTGCGCTAGTTGCGGCGACCGCCTCCGTTGGCGCCCTGCCGTCCCTGGGCCGCGCGATTGCGACCGGCGGTGTTCTGCGCACGCGACATGCCGCCGTGGCCCTTGCTGCCCTTGGGCCCCTTGCCGGCGGCGCCACCGTGGGCCTTGCCGCCCTTCTTGCCAGTGCCGTGTCCGCCGCTGGCCGATGCCTCGCCCGGGCGCGGCGGCACGGGACGGATCAGGCAATGCTTGGTGTAGCCGATCAGGTCGCGGCGCCCGGCCTTTTCCAGCGCCTCGCGTACCAGCTTGTAGTTCTCGGGCTTGCGATACTGGATGAGCGCGCGTTGCATGGCCTTCTCGTGCGGGTCGCGCGCCACATAGATCGGCTCCATGGTGCGCGGGTCCACGCCGGTGTAGTACATGCACGTCGACATGGTGGACGGTGTGGGGTAGAAGTCCTGCACCTGCTCGGGCATGTAGCCCATGTCGCGCACGGCCTCGGCAAGGTCCACGGCTTCCTTCATGGTTGAGCCCGGGTGGCTCGAGATGAGGTACGGCACCACATACTGCTTGAGTCCATACTCGCGATTCAAGCGTTCAAATTTACGGCAGAATGCATCGTAGACGGCTCGGCTCGGCTTGCCCATCACAGAGAGCACCGCGTCGCTCACGTGCTCGGGTGCTACGCGTAGCTGGCCCGAGACATGGTACTCTAGCAGCTCGCGCAAAAACTCGTCCGAGGCATCGGCCATGGTGTAGTCGAAGCGGATGCCGCTACGCACGAAGACCTTTTTGACGCCCGGCAGCTGGCGCAGGTCGCGCAACAGCTGCGTGTAGCCGCTCTCGTCGACCACCATGTTCTTGCACACGCTCGGCCACAGGCAGCGCTTGTTCTTGCACACGCCGTGCTTGAGCTGCTTGTCGCAGGCAGGACGGCTAAAGTTGGCCGTCGGTCCTCCCACGTCGTTGATGTAGCCCTTAAACTCGGGGTCGCGCGTGAGCAGCTCGGCCTCGCGCATGATCGAGTCGTGGCTGCGCATCTGCAGCACGCGGCCCTGGTGGAAGGTGAGGGCGCAAAACGAGCACTCGCCAAAGCATCCGCGGTTGGAGCTAATGGAAAACTTGATCTCGGCAAAGGCCGGCACGCCGCCCGCTGCGTCGTAGTCGGGATGCCAATCGCGTGCGTAGGGGAGTTCGGCCACCTCGTCCATCTCGTCGGTGGTGAGTGTCGCCGACGGCGGGTTTTGCACCACATAGACGCTGTTGGGGTAGGGCTCTACCAGGCGATGCCCGGTGATGGGGTCCATATTCTGCTGCTGCACGTTAAAGCTGCGCGCGTAGTTGAGCTTGTCGGCGGCAAGGTCGTCCCAGCTGGGCAGCAGGTCGTAGTCATAGACCTCGTCGAGCGAACCCGTGCGGTAAACGGTGCCGTTGATATAGGTAATCTGATCGACGGGCAGTCCGGCGTCGAGCGCGTCGGCGATCTCAACGATCGCGTGCTCGCCCATGCCGTAGATGAGGATGTCGGCGCCCGAGTCGAGCAGCACCGAGCGCTTGAGCTTGTCCTGCCAGTAGTCGTAGTGGGCCAGGCGACGCAGACTTGCCTCGATGCCACCGATAATGATGGGGGCGTCCTTAAACGTCTGGCGGATGAGGTTGCCGTAGACCGTGACGGCGCGATTGGGACGGCGCCCCTCCTCGCCACCGGGGGTATAGGCGTCGGTGTGGCGGCGATGCTTGGTCACCGAATAGTGGTTGACCATGGAATCCATGTTGCCGGCACTGACGAGAAAGCCCAGACGCGGCTCGCCGAGCACCGTGATGCTGGCGGGGTCAGTCCAGTCGGGTTGGCAGATAATGCCCACCTTGTAGCCGTGCGCGTCGAGGACGCGGCTGATGATGGCCATGCCAAAGCTGGGATGGTCCACGTAGGCGTCGCCGCAGATGTAGACAAAGTCGCACTGGTCCCAACCGCGCGCATCCATGTCGGCACGACTGACGGGGAGGAACTTATCGCGGCCCGGGCGCCAGGGACGGGTGGGCGTCGCTTGGGAATGCTTGGTGCGGGCGACCGTGGCCTGCGCCTTGCCGCCGCGCTTTTGCTGCTGGCCCTGTTTGCCCTGCTGACTGCGCTGGTTGTTCTGAGCGTGCTGAGGCTTTTTTGCCACGATCCCTCCCGGTGTCTGTATGCTGCACGTAATTGTAACCAGTCTTTTTGGGACGGAGCTAAAAAGACTGGGGGAGTACATGGGCTGGTGAGTGAGAGCGTCGCCGCGCCCGCCGTTTGTTTCCAGACTGTGTATCTGCGCGTTGGAGAACCCGTCTCGCGCGCACGCCATGTTGTCAATGGGTTACAGTATGAACGGCGGCTATGTTTCCGCCAACGCACGAGAGAGTCGTCAACAAGGAGGATGCACGACGATGCAGCGTGCCAAACAGATATCGGAGTCTATTGAGCTGGGCATCATCTTGGCGCTCGCCGGTGGCTTTATGGACGTCTATTCGTACATTGGGCGCGATCATGTTTTCGCCAACGCGCAGACAGGCAACATCCTGCTCGTGGGCGTGAGCATCTCGGAGGGCAACTGGGCACTTGCGGGACGCTACTTCTTCCCCGTGGTGTCGTTTGCCGTGGGCATTATGCTTGCCGACCTGGTGCATGAGCGGTTTGGCAGCGTGATTCACTGGCGCCAGGTAACGGTGTTCTTTGAAGCCGTCATCTTGCTGGGCGTGAGCTTTATCCCGGGCGGCAATTTCAACCTGCTCGCCAACTGCCTCACCTCGTTTGCCTGCGGCATGCAGGTTGAGAGCTTCCGCAAGATCCACGGTCACGGCATCGCTACGACCATGTGCATCGGCAACTTGCGCAACGCGCTGCAAAACGTGGACGATTACATCATCACCCACAGGCGCGGCTTTTTGGAAAACGGCCTGCTGTACTTTGGCGTGATCTTTACCTTTGTGTTTGGCGCCGTGTTGGGCAACTGGTGTATTGAGCGCATGGGCCTGCACGCCATCGTCGTGGCGAGCTTGCTGCTGTTTGTCGCGTTTGCCATCATGTTCATCGACCGCGAGCGCGACTTGCGCTTACGCTGGAAGGTTGCGGCCGAGGCTTGGAAAGAGGGCTGCCGAAAGTAACCGAATGCGGCAAAGGGGTTGTCCCTTTGCCGCAATATTTTTCATCATCTGTTGAAACGCTTTAACACTATTGACGTTCTCGCGCGTTTTTTGTTTCAAAAGCGTTAGGATGGGACTCATAGCGTGGGGCGTAATGGATGCCCCGCACACGATGGGAGGCTATCAATGGCTAATCGTTTCGTTCTCAATACCATCTCTTATCATGGTTCCGGCGCCATCAAGGAGATCCCCGGCGAGCTCCAGCGTCGCGGCTACAAGAAGATCTTCGTCTGCTCCGACCCCGATCTGGTCAAGTTTGGCGTTACCGCTAAGGTGACCGACGAGCTCGACGCTGCCGGCATCGCTTGGAGCCTCTACTCCGAGATCAAGCCCAACCCCACTATCCAGAACGTCAAGGACGGCGTCGAGGCCTTCAAGGCCGCCGAGGCTGACGCTATCGTGACCATCGGTGGTGGCTCCTCCATGGACACTGCTAAGGCCATCGGCATCATCATCAACAACCCCGAGTTCGCCGATGTCCGCAGCCTCGAGGGCGTTGCTCCCACTAAGAACCACGCCGTGTTCACCATCGCTGTGCCGACGACCGCCGGTACCGCCGCCGAGGTGACCATCAACTACGTCATCACCGACCCCGAGAAGGTCCGCAAGTTCGTGTGCGTCGACACCAACGACGCCCCCGAGGTCGCCGTCGTCGATCCCGACATGATGGCCTCCATGCCCGCCGGCCTGACCGCTTCCACTGGCATGGACGCACTGACCCACGCCATCGAGGGCTACACCACCAAGGGCGCCTGGGAGCTTTCCGACATGTTCCACTTTGAGGCCATTAAGCTGATCAGCGAGAACCTGCGCGACTCCGTCGCCGAGGCCAAGTCCGGCCAGCCCGGCTCCGGCCGTGAGGGCATGGCTCTTGGTCAGTATGTCGCCGGCATGGGCTTCTCCAATGTTGGCCTGGGCATCGACCACGCCATGGCTCACACCCTGTCTGCTCACTACGACACCCCGCACGGCGTCGCTTGCGCCATGCTGCTGCCGATCGCCATGGAGTTCAACAAGCCGGTTTGCGCTGAGCGCCTGGCCAAGGTTGCCATTGCCATGGGCGTTGACACCACGGGCATGAGCACCGACGAGGCTGCCGACGCCGCTATCGCCGCCGTCAAGCAGCTTTCCGCCGACGTGAACATTCCGCACGTCTGCGAGGCCATGAAGGCCGACGAGATCGAGGTTCTGGCCAAGGACGCCATGGCCGACGCTTGCTTCCCGGGCAACCCGCGCGAGGCGACGCTCGACGACGTCATCGAGCTCTTCAAGAAGATCTGCCCGGCTGCCTAGCCCAGTTTGGTGGTCCTTCGCCCGTAGGTGTATGGTCTTTTGACGTGCCGCTGGCCCCGCCGTGCTACGCACGGCGGGGCTTTTTGTGCTGCGTCGATGCCCTGAGACGGACAAAACCAAGGCGTACTGCCCGCTGCGGATAGGTGGTGCACTTCCCTGCGTGCATTTTTGGGAGTATTCAACAAGCTCTTAAAAATGCATAACGTTGTGAATGGGCGGTAGTGATCCGCAGGCGCCCATCGACAGCCATTGTGGGCGGGCTATCGATGAGTGGAGGGGGTTGTTACTGAGTTTCTGCTTTGCGACGACCTGCAACACTGCTGTAACCGCGTCGTTTTGTCGTTCGTGGTGGGGCCGTTGGGGCCCACGGTGCTGAATACTCCGTTTTTTGCACGGTCCAAGGTGGGGCACCCTGAGACGAAGCAAAAAGATGCCTCATTTCTATGCAAATACCAATAGGATTTATGCAAGATTGAGATTGTAAACCGTGCACGTGCACAAAACCGGTGCGGGGACGTCTGGAGGCGGCTCGGCTCCTGGGGCATTGCACGTGCAGAACGGTTAAAATCGAGACTCGGTCTTAGTTTTACTTGGAAGGATGCATATGACTTCTAATATTGATGCTTCTCTAGAGGAGACGCTCTCCTATATCGCAGGACAGCTTAAGACGCTGACTTCTATTGCTTCGCCTACCGGCTATACTCGTGCGGCGACTGATTATCTGATGGAGACCCTGCGCGATATGGGGTTTGGGCCTGAGCGTTCTAATAAGGGTAACGTGCTCGTTGAGCTTGGCGGCGAGGGCGAGCCGCTTGTGTTGGCGAGCCATGTCGACACCCTGGGCGCCATGGTGCGTTCCATTAAGGACAATGGCCGCCTGCGCCCCACGACGCTCGGTGGGCATCAGTGGTCTACGGCCGATGGCGAGAACTGCACCGTCTACACGCGCGATGGCAATGTGTACACGGGTGTGGTCCTCAATACCGAGCCTTCGGCGCACGTGGCCGACGAGCCGGTCAAGACCATCGAGAAGAACATGGAAATTCTGCTCGACGAGAACGTTGACAGCAAGGACGATGTGCTTGAGCTGGGTATTCAGACGGGCGATATCATCGCCATGGACCCGCGTACCACGGTGACGGAGAGCGGCTACATCAAGAGTCGCTTCCTTGACGACAAGCTGTCCGCGTCGATTCTGCTGGGTTTGGCCCGCGCCGTTGCTGGCGGCGAGGTGACGCTTTCGCGCAAGGTGTCGCTGCTCTTTACTGTGTACGAGGAGGTCGGTCACGGCGGTGCCTTTGTGCCGGCCGACACGCGCGAGATGATCAGTGTGGACATGGGCTGTGTGGGCGACGACCTAGGCTGCACCGAGCGCATGGTTTCGATTTGCGCCAAGGATTCGGGCGGTCCGTACAACTACGACCTGGTGACCACGCTGTCCAACATCGCGCGCGAGCTGGAGCTCGATTACGCCATCGATGTGTATCCGCACTACGGCTCGGACGTTGAGGCCACGCTCTCGGCCGGCTACGACATTCGTCACGGCCTGATCGGCCCCGGCGTGTACGCGAGTCACAACTACGAGCGCAGCCACATCGACGGTGTGCGCAACACCTACGAACTCGTCCGCGCCTACGTGCAGCGTTAGGCGCATTTATAGCGCGTGGCAAGTTAAGAGCGCACTAGCCGGTATAACGTTGCCGGCAGGGGCGCTCTTGTGCGTTGCGGTGAAATAGGGACTGTTTTTGCATTTGAAACGCATAAGCAGTCCCTATTTCACCGCAACTTATGAAGGGGATGGGACTACTTGATGGCGCCGGTCACGGTACCGCCGCCCAGGACGATGTCGCCGCGGTAGACTACAACGGCTTGGCCGGGGGCGATGGCTCGTTGCGGCTCGTCAAAAGTTAGCAGCATTTGCCCGTCTGCGCCGCGCGTAAGGGTCGCTGCCTGGTCTTTCTGACGGTAGCGGTACTTGGCGCCTACGCGAATGCCGCCGGCATCCAGCTCGGCCTCCATGCGCGCGTCCGGCGCGCTCCAGATCCACTCATCGGCCGTGAGCGCCGCGGCGGTCAGGTCCTCGGCCTCGCCCAGATGCACGGTGTTGTTGACGGCGTCGACGCCTGTCACGTATACGGGATGCGCCATCGCTACGCCCAAACCCTTGCGCTGGCCGATGGTATAGCGCAGTGCGCCGTTGTGGCGCCCGACCACGCTGCCGTCGCGCCATACGATGTCGCCCGGTGCAGCGGCATGTCCGCAGCGGCGCTCGATATAGCCCGCGTAGTCACCATCTGGAATAAAGCAGATGTCCTCGCTTTCGGCCTTCTTGGCGTTGGTAAAGCCCTGCTCGGCGGCTATGCGGCGCACGTCGCGCTCTTTGTCTAGGCCTGCCAGCGGAAAGATCGTGTGCACCAGGCGCTCCTGCGTGAGCGAATACAAAAAGTAGCTCTGGTCCTTCTTGGGGTCTTCGCCGCGATGCAGCTGCCAGGTGCCGTCGGACGCCTGGCTCGTTTTGGCGTAGTGACCTGTGGCGATGTAGTCGCAGCCCATATCGAGTGCCGCATCGAGCAGCGCGCCAAACTTAATATGGCGGTTGCAGATGATGCACGGATTGGGCGTCAACCCTTCCTGGTAGGCAGTCACGAAGCGCTCGATAACGTTGCGGTCGAAGGTCTGCTGCAGGTCGAGCACATGGTGGGGTATCCCCAGGCGCTCGGCCACGGCCTTTGCGTCGGCGATGTCGCGGTCAACTTTGCTCATGCCCGTGGCGGGGTCGGGTGCGGGGCAGGTGAGGCGCATGGTGGCGCCGACGCATTCGTAGCCCTGGCTTTTGAGCAGGTACGCGGTCACGCTGGAATCGACACCGCCGCTCATGGCGACGAGCACGCGCTTATTGTGCATGGGGAGGTTCTCCTTGGTGGCATGCGGCCAAAAAAGAAAAGCGGCGCGGGAGGCTGGTTCCGCGCCGCAGACATTGTAGCAAGTTCGGGCGTCATGTGGGACACCCTGATTGGATGGGCTCAGACTGCCGGGAGAGAGAGGAGACCGGCTCGTCCGTGGGCTCAACCTATGGGCGACAGGCCCTAGTCCTGGAAGAGCGCCGTGGACAGGTAGCGCTCGCCGGTGTCGGCAAGCAGGGCCACGATGGTCTTGCCCTCGTTCTCGGGGCGCTTGGCCAGCTGCAGCGCGGCCCACACGGCGGCGCCGGACGAAATGCCCACGAGCACGCCCTCCTTGTGGCCCACGGCGCGGCCGGTCGCAAAGGCGTCGTCGTTCTCGACGGGGATGATCTCGTCATAGACCTGGGTGTCGAGGACGTCGGGCACAAAACCGGCGCCGATACCCTGGATCTTGTGCGGGCCGGCCTGGCCCTTGGAGAGCACCGGGGAGGTGGCGGGCTCGACGGCGACGACCTGAATCTCGGGGTTCTGCTCCTTAAGGAACTCGCCCACGCCGGTCACGGTGCCGCCGGTGCCGACGCCGGCGACGAAGATGTCGACCTTGCCGTCGGTGTCATCCCAGATCTCGGGGCCGGTCGTGGCCTTGTGGATGGCGGGGTTGGCGGGGTTCACAAACTGGCCGGCGATGATGCTGTTGGGCGTCTCCTTCTGCAGTTCCTCGGCCTTGGCGATGGCGCCCTTCATGCCCTTGGAACCGTCGGTGAGCACGAGCTGCGCGCCATATGCCTGCATAAGCTTGCGGCGTTCGACGGACATAGTCTCGGGCATGGTGATGATCACCTTGTAGCCGCGAGCCGCCGCCACCGAGGCGATGCCGACGCCGGTGTTGCCACTCGTGGGCTCGATGATGGTGTAGTCGCCACCGCGCACGAGCTTGCCGGCCTTCTCGGCCTCGTCGATCATGTTCTTGGCGACGCGGTCTTTAACGGAGCCGGCGGGGTTGAAGTATTCCAGCTTGACGAGCACGCGGGCCTTGAGGTCCTCATCGGCCTCAAAGTGAGTGAGCTCCAGAAGCGGAGTGTGGCCGATAAGCTGATCGATGGACGTGTAAACATTGCTCATGGTGAACCTCCAAAGTGTTCAAATGACTGGATACCGTGTGGTTTTACGGTGTGTGTAGCAGCGAAACCCACAAACCTTATGGGTTGTTCGTTTTGCTGTTGGCAAGCATAGTAGACAGTAAAGCCTAGTAACGCAATAGGAAATAGAAGATTATTACGAGTCGATTAACCATCTTGACCGGAACGGGTATTTTCAAAACCAATATTTCGGCTAGAATTTCTACGGACTAAATGACCGAAAGGCAGCACTATACATGTTGGTTTCTACTAAGGGCAGATATGCCCTGCGCGTTATGGTCGATCTGGCCGAGCACCAGGCAGCCGGTCGCATCCCGCTCAAAGAGATCGCGGCGCGACAGGGGATTTCCGAGAAATATCTCGAGAACATTTTGGCTACGCTCGTGCGCGCCAACATGCTCTCGGGCATGCGCGGCAAGGGCGGCGGCTATGTGCTCACGCGCCCGCCCGAGCAATACACGGTGGGCGAGATCTTGCGCCTGACCGAGGGCAGTCTGGCGCCGGTCGCCTGCCTGGATGGCGACTGCAAGGGCTGCTCGCGTTCGGATGAGTGCCCCACGCTCGACGTGTGGAAGAACCTGGACAAGCTCATCAACGACTACCTCGACGGTGTGACGCTCGATCAACTTGTCGCTCCCAACCATGGCTACGACTACGTCATCTAACCCACACCTGCATTTGGGGACGGGGTGGAAATGGTAGATTTTCTCGCCCTTTGAGACTTGGCAAATAAGAAGGCCGCCCATTTTTGCGATGGGCGGCCTTCGTTTTGGGCTGTTGAGACGGACACGGCCGGAATGGCCGTTTTAGTCCTCAGCGATGCTGTCGAGGATGCTGCGCGTGATGGACACCAGGATGCTGCCCATAAAGGCCGATCCAAAGCTGGCGATGGAGATGCCGACGCCCAGCAGGTTGACCGACAGGTAACTCGCGAGCTCAAGCATAAAGCTGTTGACGACAAGCTGGAAAATGCCCAGCGTAATGATCGTGAGCGGCAGCGAGATGACCGTGAGGAACGGTTTGACGAACGAATCGACAATGTTCAGGAACAGTCCCACAAAGGCAAAGCAGACCCAGGTCTCGGCAAAGCCGAAGGGTTGGATACCGGGGACGAGGAACGTGGCGATCGCGATGGCGATCGAGGTGAAGAGCCAGTTAAGCATAAAGCGCATGGCGTGAATCCTTTCTTGCGCCGGGATTGCTGGCGTCGCGTGAAGCGGCTTACGGCGGCGACCTGGATGGTTGCGCGGGCGCGCCGCGGTGTTTGGGCGCCCATTGTCTCAAATATTCGTGGAGCTTACGTGCGCATATGGTTTCTAAACGGCGTTCGTCCTGAAAAACGCGCCGCTGGCAGAGAGTCTTGTCGCTTTAGTTTGGTGGTGTGCTACACTGCTACGGGCAAAAGCCACAGGCGTTGCCCTATTGCATAGAACGGGCGAACGATGCCCGATGTCAGTATCAACTTCGATGCCTTTTGGCGGGTTTGGCGGTGATCGATGAATATCGAGAACATGTTTGACAAGCCTGATGTCAAGCAGCTGGTCCACGCATTTAGTCTTTTGGATGACGAGAAGGATATCCAAGCGTTTTTGACCGATATCTGCACGCCGCGCGAGATTTGCGACCTTTCTCAGCGTTTGCAGGTTGCGCGCTATTTGGACGAGGGCGAGCCTTATGTTGAGGTTCAGGCCCGTACCGGCGCTTCGTCCACCACGGTGAGCCGTGTGTCCAAGGCGCTCAACGGCGAGTACGGTGGCTACCGCAAAATCCTCATTAAGCTGGAGGACGGCGAGTAGGCCAGCGACAACATTGAATTACGAAGAACCGTCCCTCCGGGGGCGGTTTTTATATGCCTGCAATCGGCTGGTGCGTTGGGTTCAGGTTGCTTTGTACCAAAAGATGGAACTGCGGTGGCAATGTGTCCGCTTGGGCGGGTAGGATGGATGCATTGATTATTGCGAACAGTTTGAGCGGAGGACCATGCCTGTTCGAATCTATACCACCAATGCCGGCACGGATTTGAGCGACGCCGAGGCGGCGCTGCTTGCCGACCTTATTGCCCGCCATGGACGTGCCGTTTTGCTGGCGTCTACGTTTGCCGAGCTCGATCTGTGCCGTCATGGTGCGGCGGAAGCCGGCATTTCGCTGGGTATCGACTACAAGACACCCGCATCGTGGCTTCGCTCGCTTTGGGAGCTTTTGGGCGACGGGCGCGGTTTCGTCGACAACCTGCAGCGCCAGATGCTGTTCTCGGACATGGTCACGCGTCTCGACGATGCCGACCTGCAGCCGCTTTCGCGCAGCCAGGGCACGGTGCGCATGCTTGCGCGCATGGCCCGCGATGTGCTGCCGGGTGTGGCGGGGACGACGGCCGAGCGATGCGGTGGCAACAATTGCCAGCCTGAGCCAAAAAGCGATGCCGAGGCTCGTGTGTTTGAGCTTTTGCGTGCCTACGCGGGCGGTTTGGACCGTCGAGATATGGTCGAGCCCTGCGAGGCAGCCGACATTATGGCCGGTGCCCTGGCCGATAGCCTGCCGGCGTGCGCCCGCGCCGTATGCGTGCGCGGTACCACGTCGTTTACGCACGGTCTACTCGAGCTGCTGTCTGCCGTGGCGAACAATGGGGGAGAGGTCGTCGTGCTGCTTGCCCGCGAGCAGGCGGCGATGCGCGAGGAGCTTGCCACGGCATTTGATGCCCGCGGTGTGCTGTTTGAGATCGCGCCGCTGGGGGAGGACGCCGTCGCGTCTGATGTCGCTTGCGGGGCCGCCGCTCAGCCTGCCTTTATTGAGGTCGCCGGCCCCCATGCCCGTGCTCATGTCTATGCGGACGCCATCGATAAGTTGGTGAAAGCGCACAAGGAGTCCAAGGCCGATAAAGCTACTGCAACGCCCGCCGACCCCGTGCGCGTGCTCGTCGTTTCTGCCCGGGCACCCCAGCTGTTCGGCGAGCTCGCCGCCCGTTTGGCGGCGCGTCACATTGCGGCCGAGACGACTGAGTTCACGGCGTTTTCCCAGTCCATCGCGGGCAGGCAGTTTACGGCGCTCGCCAACCTGATCGAGCGTATGAAAGCCGCCGACGAGGGCACCGCTTCCAAGACTGAGTGGTGGCCCGCGCCGGAGCTTACCGACTGGATCTACAGTCCGCTTTCGGGCGCTGATGCCGTCAATGCCCGTACCTTCGATAAGAATATGCGTCTCTCGCGCAGCAAGACTACCGCGGGCGTCAAGAGCCTGCTGCAGAGCGTTCAGGGCCAGGTGAGGGGCGCGCGCAAGGCGACGAGCGACGATAACTGGTTTAAGAACGTACCGTGTGTGGTCTCGGACGTGTTCCAGGCGCTGTGGCGTGACAAGCCCGTGACGGCGCTTAAGGCCATGCTTGCCGTTGCCGAGGCGTTGCCCGATCGCGCTCTAGGCGGCCTTGACGGCCAGGCCCGTCGCCAGGCAGAGACGGCTTTGCTGCGCCATGCCATCGACATCCTTATGAACGATGCTCGCGCGCTCGACGTGTCGCAGGCCGCGACCGTGCCGGTTCTCGACGGCGTTCGAACCAAAGTGGACAAGCGCAGTACCGCTTACGATTACGAGACCTACGAGGTCGATCGCACGCCACGGGCACAGGTACGCTTCGCGTCGCTTGCCGATGCGTCGGTTTTGCGTCCTGACGGCTACGATGCCGTGCTGTTTGCCGATGTCGATCTGGACAGCTACCCGCTTTCGCACGAAGAGGGCCCGCTTGCCACGTTGACGGCCGAGCTGCGCCGCGACGGCGTGTCTTTGGAGCCCGCCGCCCTGCTGCGCGTGCGCTTTGGCCGTGCAATGCAGGCGGCGAGCGGTCCGGTCGCGCTCGCCCGTGTGACCCACGATCGTCAGGCGCGCGAGTGCTATCCGGCGGCCGTGTGGACCGAGCTGTGGGCACATGCCGAGGCCGCTGGCGCTGCCAAGCCCACGCGCGTGGGCGAGGGTGATATCATCGCCGACTTCGATCCCGCGGCAGGCGAAGGACTTAGGCGCGAGCGCGTGACCTGCGAAGCTCCTCAGCATCTGAGCGATGAAGCCATTCCGTATCTGGTCCTGCGCCGTCGCGATGGCGAGGGCGAGGATGCGCCGCTGGTGCCGCGCCTGACGTCTGCCTCGCAGATCGAGGCCTATTCGACCTGCCCGCTATGCTGGTTCGTCTCATACCGCGTGAAGCCCCAGTCGATCGACGCCGGCTTTGGCAATATGGAGAAGGGCAACTTTGTCCATGACGTGCTGGAGCACCTGCACGCCCGTCTGCCCCAGGAGGGCATGGAGCGCGTGACGCCCGAGAACCTGCCGCGCGCTCAGGAGCTACTGCGCGAGGTCTTTGACGAGACCTTGGTCGAGCATGCTTCCAAGCGTGGCAACGAGGGCCCGCTCGTGCCGCTCTCCCCGGTAGAGGAGCGCCAGGTGGCCGAGATTCTGCCGCAGCTGGAGGGTGTGCTTGCCTATGAAGCCGAGGCACTGACCCCTTTTGCTCCGCGCTACCTGGAGTTCGCCTTTAACGAGCTCAAGGTCGAGTATGCCGGCTGGCCGCTCGGCGGGCGCATCGACCGCGTAGATGTGGATGCCGAGAATCGCGCCGTGGTAATCGACTACAAGCATCGTTCGGGTGTCGAGGAGTTTAAGCTCGCCGACCCCACGGTGCGCGACGAGGAGTCGGGCGAGGCCCCCATCGACGACCCGCGCTGGCTGCCGCCCCATACCCAGACACTCATCTACGCGCAGGCCATGCGTCGGGCGCTGGGCCTAGATACCCGTGCTGCGCTCTATTTCTCGACCAAGGGCGGCAAACCCGCGCTGCGTGGCGCCGCAAGTGCCGAGTTGCTCGAGGAAGAGCGTGGTGACGGTCGCATCCCGGGCCTCAAGAAGGGCTTCCCGGGCGAGGGCGGCAGCATGGACTTCGATGCCCTGCTCGACCGCGTGGAGACCGGCATTGCCGAGCGCCTGCGCGAGCTCGAGGCGGGTGACGTCGCCGCTGTCGACCCGACATCGGCGCAAGCCGCGCATGCGCGCTGTTCGTATAACCACCAAGGAACGTTTGTAAGGAGGGACGTGTAGACCATGGATCTTTCTACCTTGATGCCGCAGCAACTGCAGATCGTCAAAACGCTCGACCGTCCGCTGTTTGTCTCGGCGGGCGCCGGTTCGGGCAAGACCTTTACTCTTACGCGCCGCATCGTCTACGCGCTCTCGCCCGAATCCGGTCCGTTTGTCGAGCATTTGGACCAGGTGCTCGCCATTACCTTTACCAAAGACGCCGCGGCCGAGATTCGCGACCGCGTGCGCCGTGCGCTCATCGACGAGGGCATGGACGAGGAGGCACTGACGGTCGACGACGCATGGATCTCGACCATTCACGGCATGTGCTCGCGTATCCTGCGCGCACATTCGTTGGAGCTGGGCATCGATCCCGAGTTCATGGTGCTCACCGATACCGACGAGCTTATGGACAAGGCTGTTGAGCATGTGCTGGCCCGCGCGACGGCGCCCGATGCCGCCCCCGAGCTCGCCGCTTCGCTTAAGGCCCTCTACGCCTGGTATCCCATGGCGGGCGAGGGCGGCCCCTTTGGCGCCGGCACCACCATCAAGGGCCTGGTGCGCGAGCTGCTGGAGCTCTCGAGCCAGATGCCGGGCGGCATGGACGACGTGCATGTGGCGCGCGGCCAGGCCGATACCTCGGCGCTTGCGGATGCCTATCGCGCGGCGCTGGGCGCAAGCAAGGCCGCGACCGAGAAGGCGCAGGTGGCGCTCGATGCCATCGACGCGTTTGAGGCGAGCGGCAAAACCATGGAGGATGCGGCGCGACTCATGATGTCGTGCGCCATGCCGCGCGCGAGCAAGGCGTTCCCCAAGGAGCAGGTCGAGCTGCTCAAGGCCGAGGCCGCCGATGCGTTTATCAATATCGTGCTTGCCTGCGGTGGTCCCGCGCTCGATGCGCTGGTGGGCCTGGCCCGTTCCGTCGAGGCCGAGTATCGCGCATTGAAGGCTGCCCAGTCCGCCCTCGATAATAACGACCTGCTGCGTATGGCCTACGAGGCCCTGCGCGATTACCCTGCCATCCGTGCTGCGTACGAGGGCCGCTTTAAGATGGTCATGATCGACGAGTTCCAAGACACCGACCAGATGCAGGTCGATTTGATTCGCTATCTGACGGGCGCGGGGGAGCGCGCGTTGTGCACCGTGGGCGATGCGCAACAGTCGATCTACCGCTTCCGTGGCGCCGAGGTCGAGGTGTTCCGTCGTCAGGAGCGCAAGGTGGGCTCGTCTGCCGCGCCCGAGGCGACTGCCGTGGCCGATGCCCCTGCCGGCGAACTCGTCAAACTCGTGCGCAACTTCCGCAGCCATGACGAGGTGCTGCGTTACGTGGCACGCGTCTTCGACGGCGATGACGGCGGCCTGATGCAGGGCTTTTTGGATCTTGAGGCGAGCGACGGCCGCAAGGACACGCTGGTGGCGGACGCCTCGCGCCGCCAGGCCCTCTTTGTTGCCGGCGGTAGTATGCAGGAGCGCACACAGGCCAAGGCCCGTGCGATCGCCGAGCGCTTCCGCGCGCTTGCCGATGCCGGCCAGCCCCAGGGCGGCATGGTACTGCTGCTGGGCCGCATGACCAACGCCGACGTCTACGCCCAGGCCTTCCGCGATCAGGGGCTCGACTGCGTCATCGCGGGCGGCTCGGTCTTTGCCCAAGCAGCCGAGGTGCAGACGGTGCGCGCCCTGGTTTGTGCGCTCGCCAATCCGGCCGATACGGCGCGGGGCCTTATGCCGCTGCTCGCCTCGCCGATGTTTGCGCTCGGCGCTCAGGAGTTCCTGGCGCTGGCGACCAAGCTCGATAGCGAGACAGGGGAGACCTCGCGCCGGAATATCGACATGGGCATCATGAGCGATTCCGACGTGCCGGGCTTGCAGGGCTTGCCGCTTGTGACGCGTGCCCGCGAGGTGCTGCGCTACGCACTGCGTCGCGTGGGGCGTGATTCGTTCGCCGCCATCGCGCGCGACGCGGTCAATGCCTCCGGCTGGTTCGTGCGCCTGGCGCAGCGCGGCCCCGAGGGCAAGGCCATCGCCGCCAACGTGCTCAAGGCGCTCGACGCCGTGGCCGAGGAGGAGGCCGAGTTCGGCAACTCGCCGCGTTCCATCGCGCTGGCCTTCGACCGCTTCTTGGCGGGCAAGGAGGCCCCGGGTGCCCTCAACGAGGAGGGCGACGGCGCGGTGCGCATCATGACCGTGCATGCGTCCAAGGGTCTGGAGTATCCGGTCGTGGCGGTTGCCGAGTGTTTTGGCGTGCTCAAGCCGTCCGGTGCGGCTCAGATGGGGCGTGTCGAGGGCGGAGCGCAGGTCGTGGCACTGCCAGCTCGTTTTGATGGCGTTAAGCTTGCCGATGGGACCTTTGTGAAGGGCGATGACGTCAAAAAGCAGTTTGAGCATGCGTTTAAGGGCAAGGGCACGTCGCTGTGGTTGCCGCCGGAGCTCATGGAGGATGTCTGCGCGACGGGTTCTCCCGCCGAGGCATTCGTTCGCCTGCGCAACGACGACCTGCAGCTTTCGCTCGAGGAGCGGGCTCGTCTGCTCTATGTCGCCATGACGCGTGCGCGCGAGCTGGTGATCTTGGCGATGGATGCCGGCGTGAGCCGCGGCAAGGTGGCGGCGCCGACCTTCGATGTCGAGACGGATCTGACCTACGATGTCCTGCGCCGCATTCTGCCGACGGACGCTCTGGACATGCCGCAGCTCGATAGCGACCGTTTGGTGTTCGACAACTCCAAGCCGGGCGACTACGAGCTCATCTCGCTCGCGGGCTTTACCTTTGGCGAGCAGGCGTTTGAAGCCAACGCTTCACTGGATGCCGAGAGCAGGCTTGTTCGCGGCGATGTCGATGTCGCCGATAGTGCTGCGCACTCAACTGTGCCCGGTCCTGCTGACCCCAAGCCCGATTCGTTTGAGCTTGTGTATCCCCAGGCAGTGGGCGTGCGCATGGGCATCTGTCCGTTCCCGGCGCGTGACTCGTATAGCTACTCGTCAATCGCCGCGGCACTCCATGCCGAGACGGAAGACCGTGCCGCCGAGGCTCGTGTTCCCATGGACGAGTCCGGCGATGATGCAGAGTCGGATGGCTCGGAGATGACGGATGCAGACGTGGCCGCTGTCGAGCCCGCCGGCAATCCCATGGCGCTGGGCTCGGCCTTCCACGCCGCCTGCCAGTGGCTCATCGAGATGGGTGCCGATGCGCTGCCCGCTGAGCGTGCCGACGCCCTGGCTCGCCTGTGGCACCTGACGCCAGAACAGCGCGAGCGCTTCGATGTCGCTCTGGAGCGCTGGCTCAAGTCGTCGGTTCGTGCCGAGCTGTTCGCGTGGCCGTGCGTTCGCGCCGAGGTGCCGTTCTTCTCGCTGGGCTGCGAGGACGAGGACATCGCCCGCTACGGTGCATATGCCGAAGGCGCCATCGACGCTTTGGCGACCGACCCGGCCGATCCGTCACGCGCACTGGTCATCGATTACAAGACGGGTGGCACGCCGGATGAGACGCCGGACCAGCTGCTCGAGAAGCACGCCCTGCAGGCGCGCGTCTACGCCGACGTGTTGCACAAGGCGGGCTTTGAGACGGTGACGGTCAAGTTCGTTCGCGTGGAGCAGGCGAATCCAGCCATCTTCGTCGAACCCGCCGAACCTCAAGTAGTCATCTACAATCTCTAGCCCTCAGATAACTTGCGGTGGAATACGGACTGTTTTGGCCAGAAAATCCGCCAATCAGTCCGCATTTCACCGCAACTGCAAGAGGAGCCGTGTTGGTTTGGCTAGGTTCGGGTGCCGTCCGCGCCGTGCGGTAAAATCGTTCAGTCAGAACACGAACCCGCATCGGAGCTCATCACATGGCATTCGTCCATCTGCACAATCACACTGTTTTCTCCATGCTCGACGGCGCAACCCGTATCCAGGATATGGTCAATCGTGCCGTTGAACTTGGCATGCCCGCCGTGGCCATTACCGACCACGGCTACATGTATGGCGTGCCCGACCTGGCGCTGGCCTGCGACGCCGTCAATCACAACACGCCCGAGTACAAAACCTGGAGCCACGACAAGGCCTTCTTGGAAAAGGACCGCCGCGACGAGCTGGTGGAGCCCGACCCCGAGGAAAACCCGCGCGAGCATGCCCAGTATGTGAAGGACATGGCCATGTGGGACGAGAAGGGCAATATCGACGAGCTCAAGCCGCCTCTGGTCATCAAGCCCATCTTTGGCTGCGAGGTCTACTTTACGCCGGACGAGACCCTTGCCCGCGACCACAAGCCCGAGCTCTACCACATGATCCTTCTGGCCAAAGACCAGGAAGGCTACGTCAACCTGATGCAGACGGTTTCCGAGGCCGCCGTGCAGGGCTTTTACTACAAGCCGCGCGTGACGCTCGACAACCTACGCCGCCACGCCAAGGGCATGATCTGCACGAGCGCCTGCATCGCGGGCATCATCCCCAAATACATCGACCGCGGTGACATGGAGGGCGCCATCAAGTGGGCCGAGACCTTCCGCGATACCTTCGACCCCGGCGACTTCTACATCGAGATCCAGGAACATGGCATCACCACCGACAACGGCCTGACCGACGAGCAGATGGACCGCACGCTCATCGATATCGCCAAGCAGGTGGGCGTCAAGGTCATCGCCACCAACGACTTCCACTACCTGCGCCGCGAGGATGCGCCCGTGCAGGACGTCATCATGTGTATTGGCATGAACGCCAAGGTCGATGACCCCAACCGCATGCGCATGACCGGCTCGGAGTTTTACATGAAGACCGAGGAGGAGATGCGGGCGATGTTCCCGTATTGCCCCGAGGCCTGCGACAACACGCTCGAGATCGCCGACAAGTGCTACGTTGAGCTGGACTGGGACTCTATCATCCTGCCGCGCTTTCCGTTGCTCGATCCCGGTGAGACGCACGAGAGCCAGTTCCGCCGTGAGTGCGAGAAGGGCCTGCGCCAGCACTATGGCGACGACTGGGCCACACGCGAGATCGGTGGCGTCAACATCAAAGAGCGCTTTGAGTACGAATACAAGGTCATCTGTGACAAGGGCTTTGCCGCCTACTTCCTCATCGTTGCCGAGTACGTGCAATGGGCCAAGGACAACGGCATCGGCGTCGGCCCCGGCCGTGGTTCTGCCGCCGGCGCTATCGTCGCCTACGCCATGAACATCACCGCGTTCGACCCGCTCGAGAACGGCCTGATGTTCGAGAGGTTCCTGTCCCCGCAGCGTACCGAGATGCCCGATATCGATATGGACTTCGACGATGAGCGGCGCCTCGAGGTCGTGGAGCACGTTCGCCAGCTCTACGGTCCCGAGAAGGTCACCCACGTCATCACCTACTCGACCATCAAGGCCAAGCAGGCCATCAACGACGCCGCGCGCGTCCTGGACTACCCGGTCTACATGGGCCAGCGTCTGTCCAAGATGGTCTCGAGCGACCCCAAGGTCAAGCTCAAGCAGGTACTCGAAAAACAACCCGGCAAAGAGGATCTGTTTAACCCCGACTTTGCCGAGGCCTATAAAAAGGACGACGACGCCCGCCGCATCATCGACACGGCGCTCTCGATCGAGGGCCTTACCCGTGGCGAGGGCGTGCACGCGTGCGCCGTTCTGATTTGCCGCGACCCCGTCAACGAGCACGTGCCCACCAAGCTCGATACCAAGGGCGGCGTCGAGATTACCCAGTACGAGGGCCATACCGTTGCCGACATGGGCCTGCTCAAGATGGACTTCCTGGGCCTGCGTACGCTGACGGTTATCTCCAAGGCCAAGGCCAACATCAAAAAGAACTTCGGCATCGACATCAAAGAGGAAGAGATTCCCTTTGACGACCCCGAGATCTTTAAGCTCATGGGCTCCGGCCACACCGCCGGCGTCTTCCAGGTCGAGTCCGCCGGCATGACGGCCACGATCAAGAACATGAAGCCCACCGAGTACAAGCACGTCGTGGCATTGATTGCCCTGTACCGCCCGGGCCCTCTGGGCGCCGGCATGGTTTCGTCCTATATCAACCGTATGAACGGCAAAGAGCCGGCCGTCTCCTATGACGACCGTCTGGACGACATCCTGGGCGAAACCTACGGCACCATGGTCTACCAGGAGCAGGTTATGCTCATCTCCGTCGAGATGTGCGGCTTCTCCAAGGGCGAATCGGACTCGCGTATCCGTAAGCCCGTGGCTAAGAAAAAGATCAAGCTGCTCACCTCGACGGTGCTCCACTGGGAGGATGGCTCGGACGAGACCACCTACGACCACTGGATGAACGGCGCTATCAAGAACAACTACACGCGCGAGGTCGCCCAGAAGATTTGGGACGATGTTCTCGAGTTCGCATCTTACGCCTTTAACAAGTCGCACTCCGCCGGCTACGCCATCCTGGTTATGCAGACGGCATGGCTTAAGGCGCACTATCCGCACGAGTACATGGCGGCCGTTCTGACGTCCTACACGGGCAAGACCGACAAGATCGTTCACTACGTCTCGGCGTGCCGTCACGACGGCATCCCCGTGCTGTCGCCAGATGTTAACGAGTCCGGTACCGAGTTCACGGCTACCAAGGAAGGCGTGCGCTTTGGTTTGGCCGGCATTCGCGGCGTGGGCACCGGCGTGGCGCAGGCGATTATCGCCGAGCGCGAGGCGGGCGGCCCGTTTAAGACACTGCACGACTTTGTCGAGCGCGTGGACTCGAGCCAGGCCAACCGTCGCGTGATCGAATCGCTCATCAAGGCAGGTGCTTTCGACTCCACGGGGTATCCGCGTCGCCAGATGATGCACTTCGTGGACAAGAACAACCCCGAGAACATCATCGATGCAGCGGTAAAGCGCCAGAAAGATCGCGCGAGCGGCCAGACGTCGTTCTTCGATATGTTTGGCGACGTTGAGGGCTCGGGCTTTGAGGTGAGCGTGCCCGATCCGGATGGCCAGGAGTGGGACCGCCACCTTAAGTTGAGCCAGGAGAAGGAGGTTCTGGGCATCTATGTCTCGGACCACCCGCTGCGCCCGTTTGAGTATGCACTAGCCAAGGCACGCGACTTCTCGTTCTCGCAGATCGATACCGGCTACGAGGTGCAAAACCCCACGGGCGGTACCATCAACCAGGAGATTCCCGAGGGCAAGGCGCTGTGGTGGGCCGGCATGGTCTCGAGCGTGTCCAAGCGCGTGACCAAAAACGGCGACCCCATGGGTATTGTGCAGCTCGAGGACATGGAAGGCGAGGCCACGGTCGTGGTGTTCCCCAAGACCTACAAAGAGGCCGAGGGATACCTGTACGGCGAGGTCGATCCCGAGACCGGTGCGCAGCTGTCTGATGCGTTTGTTCGCATTAAGGGCAAGCTCGAGCGTTCGGACCGCGGCGACCAGATCATCGCGCAGGAGATCGTGCCGCTTGAGCTTAACGAGGAGAACAACAAGCCCAAGGTGTTTGAGGTCATGGTGCCCAACAGCCGCTTTAGCCAGGGCAATATGGCGCGTCTTGCCACGGTGCTTACCGCAAACCCGGGCGGCGACCGCGTGGAGATCTTTATCGAGCAGGTGGACGGGCGCGTACTGCGTGCCGAGGTGCCGGCCAAGGTCAACGCACGCTCGATTCCGCTGCTGGCAGAGGCAAAGGCGATTGTGGGTAACCAAGGCCGCGTGACGGTTATCTAAGCTACCCCGGGTGAGATTGGAGGAAGTGATGGCGCAGGGGACGTTTGTGCAGGCGCTCCGGAAAGAGGCGGCGCTGAGTGGCACCTTTATGAAGGGGCGTTCGCTCATGCTCAACGGCGCCGTGCTGTCGATCGAGGACAGCGGCTCGCGCTTCTCCAAAAACGTGAACATCGAGGGCACGGTGCGTGGCTCGCGCGGCGACCTGTACAAGACGCACGTGGCGCTCGATATGGACGAGCACGAGGTTATTGACTACGACTGCGATTGCCCCGCTGCCTTCCGCTATTCCGGCATGTGCAAGCACGCCATCGCCACGGCGTTGGCGTATCTGGATGCCAGTGGCGCCGAGCCTGTCGAGGGCCTGCGTACGCCGGTCCGCACGTTTACGGCGCAGCCGAAACAGCCCGCGCGCACCGCGCTCAAAGCGCCGGCCGTCAATCCCAACTTTCCCTTTCCGGCGCCCGTCCCCACGAGTCCCAGCCTCATGGCGGCGCTCTCCGATCTTTCGGACGCACGCATGGATGAGCTGGCGAGCATGCGCCGCAAGCTCGCTGGCAGTGTGGATCCCGATGCCCCCAAGGCGGTGTTGGAGCCCTCGTTGGTGCCGTACTACAATCCACTGTTTGCCGACCGCTTTAGCTGGGCGCTCGAGCTTCGCATTCGTTGTGGATCGGTCTCCTACGTGGTCAAGGATATCGACGGCATGGCCGACGCCTATGTCCGAGGCGGCACCTTCTCGTACGGCAAGAAGCTCACGTTTGTCCATACGCCCGAAGCCTTCGAGGACGTGTCGACAAAGCTGCTCAACCTTGTTGTGACGACAGTTGCCTATCTCGATGACATCACAAGCTCGCGTTCGGCGTCGTACGACTTTGCCCGCAGCGGTTTTGTCGCCGAGCGTCAGTTGCCGCTGTCCGAGCATAGCATCGTATATGTGCTGGACCTGCTGCGTGGCCAGACCATCTCCTTTGAGCCCGCCTGGTCGCGGGGGACGACGACGCATCGCACCTATGACGTGGCGGTTGAGATGCCTCCGGAAGGGGAGGACGAGGCTCTGTCTAAGCGCCCACCGCTCCTTGCCGCCAAAATCGCGCCGGCGGCTGGCGGCAGCTACGATCTACGCCTGCCGGCCGATGCATACTGCTTTGCTTCGGGCGACGTTGCCTATCTGGTCGACACCCGCCGTGCGCGCCGCGCCGATGTAGCGTTTGCCCAGCATGCGGCGCCGTTCCTATCGCGCTTACTGCCCTGTCGCACGCCGATCCATATCGCTGTCGACCAGGTGGGGGAGTTCTGTCGTATGGCGCTGCCCATTTTGCGCGACTACACCGACCTTACCGCGCCCGCCGTGCTCGACACCGTGGCGCCCGAGCCGAGCTTTGCCATGGCAATCGGTGTCGACGACGGGCTCGTGACCTGCAAGATTACGGTTTCCTACGGCGACTGGTCGGCAGATCTCTTTAGCCTGGGTGCTCCGGGAAGCCCCTTCGAAGAACAGCGCCCGGGCGTGCCGCCGCGCGACGAGATAGCAGAGTTTCGCGTTATGGACACGGCGGCCCTGTATTTCGACTTTTACGAGGGCGGCCTGGCGTTTGAGGAGCGCGACGACGAGAGCCTGTTCTGCTTGCTGACCGAGGGCCTGTCTGCCCTGTCCGAGCTGGGCGAGGTCATGCTCAGCGACCACCTACGCCAGATCTCGGTGCGCCCTGCGCCCAAGCTTTCGGTGCGTGCCACCGTCAAGAGCAACCTGCTCGATGTTGAACTGGGCGCGAGCGGTCTTTCGGCGGCAGATCTTGCCATCTACCTCGACTCCTACAAGCGCCATCAAACGTTTGCGCGCCTTACGTCCGGCGACATCATTCGCCTGGACGAGGGCGCTCGAGCCGCGTTTGGCCTCGCCAAGGACCTGGGCGTCGATGCCGTCGACCTGCTCGACGGCGTGTCGCTTTCCGCATCGAGCACCCTGTTCGTCGATAGCATGCTCGCGCGCACGCCCGCGCTCGAGGCCGATCGCGACGCTGCGTTCCGCCGTACCGTCGAGCGCCTGGACACGCTCGGCAAGATGGACTTTACGGTACCCGCCTCGCTCAAGGCCACGCTGCGTGGCTACCAGGTCGACGGCTACCAGTGGCTCGGCTCGCTTGAGCATCTGGGCCTCGGCGGTATCTTGGCCGACGATATGGGCCTGGGCAAAACGCTCCAGATGATCGCGCATATCCTGGTGCGCGTGGAGGCGGGGGACAACAAGCCCACGCTCGTGGTATGCCCGGCCTCACTCGTGTACAACTGGACTGCCGAGCTGGAGCGCTTTGCGCCCTCGCTGGATGTGTGCGCCATCGTGGGCGCCAAGGCTCAACGCCGCGTGCAGATAGCAGGCGCCGACGAGCATAACGTGGTCGTGACGTCGTATGACCTCATGCGCCGCGATATCGACGAGTATGCCGAGCGGGACTTTGCCCGCGTGGTGCTCGATGAGGCCCAGTACATTAAAAACCCGCTCACCCAGGTGGCGCGCGCCGCAAAGCGCCTGCCTGCCGGCGTGCGCTTTGCCCTGACGGGCACGCCCATCGAAAACCGCCTATCCGAGCTCTGGAGCATCTTCGACTTTTTAATGCCGGGCCTGCTCGGCACGCGCGAGTCGTTTGCCAAGCGCTTCGAAAGCCCGGTCGAGCATGCCGAGGGCGACAGTGCCGCTCGCCTGCAAGCGCTCGTGTCGCCGTTTGTGTTGCGCCGTGTCAAGGAAGACGTGGTGGCCGACCTGCCCGAGAAGATCGAGGATACGGTCATGGCGCAGCTCACCGGCGAGCAGCGCAAACTCTACCTGGCCAACCAGGACCGCATCGCCCAACAGGTGCAGCATCGCGAGGCATCCGAGTTTAAGAAGGGCAAGCTCAAGGTGCTCGCCGAGCTCACCAAGCTGCGCCAGATCTGCTGCGACCCGCGTCTGCACTACGAGGATTACAAGGCGGGGAGCGCCAAACTCGATACGTGCATGGAGCTCGTGCACGGCGCACTCGACGGCGGACATCGCATCCTGTTGTTCAGCCAGTTTACGGGTATGCTCGATATTATCGGTAAGCGCCTGGCCAAGGAGGACATCGCCTTCCTTAAGCTCACGGGCGCTTCGTCTAAGGAGAGCCGCGCCAAGATGGTCGCGCAGTTCCAAGCGGGCGAGGTTCCGGTCTTTTTGATTTCGCTCAAGGCGGGCGGCGTGGGCCTTAACTTGACGGCTGCCGACGTGGTCATCCACTACGACCCGTGGTGGAACGTGGCGGCGCAGGACCAAGCAACTGATCGTGCACACCGTATTGGCCAGCAGCATACCGTGACCGTGTACAAGCTCATCGCCAAGGACACGATCGAGGAACGCATTATGCAGATGCAGGAGTCCAAGCGCGACCTGGTCAACAGCGTACTCGGCGGCGACGGCATCTCGTCGGCACTGTTCACGCGCGAGGATGTTCTGGCGCTTCTCGGCGGCGACGGGCGCTAGCCGCGCGCGGGGTGGGACTGCTGGAGTGGGCAGGACGGTCGACGCATTTTGGCCCGACCGCTTGCCTGATCCGTTATGTGTTCATTTGCAATGCCGTGGATGGTTTGTCTGCCTTTGGGCATAAGAACCATCAAGAACATTGGCACATCAGCAAAGGAGAACATCATGGCGAAATTCTTTAAGGACCCCGACGGTAAGCTCATCGCTGCCCTTGGCGACGACGTTGCGACCCCTGCCGGTTGCACGGAACTGACCGCAAACACTGAGGACGCGGCGCACGAGAAGCACGTGCCTGTTGTCGAGACCGAGCGCGACGGTCACGTGATTCGTGCACGCGTTGGCTCGGTCGAGCACCCCAGCCTGCCCGAACACTACATTGAGTGGATTGCGCTTGAGGCCGAGGGCCGCTTAGAGGTTCATTACCTTGAGCCCGGCATGAAACCCGCGACGTTTTTCGCGGGCGGCTCCAAGGCCGGTACCGTCTATGCCTACTGCAACCTGCACGGGCTGTGGTCCGCGACATTCTAGGAGCGCGCCCCCGCTCGGGGTATCATAGCTAGCATATGCACATGCAAGCGCCGGCTGCATTATGCGGCCGGCGCTTTTACTACGATTTCGATGGTTTACGACGGAAAGGGCTGGGCCATGAAGCTCGCGCTTGCACAGATCGATATGCGCCTGGGTGATATTGAGGGCATTTGCGGCCGCATCGAGGACCAGGCTCGTCTGGCCCACGAGCGCGGGGCGCGCGTGCTGTGCGTTCCGGCTCCGCTCTTTATGGGCGCCATGCCCGGTGGCCTGGTGGGCGCTGCCGACTTTGAGCACGACGTGCTTGCCGGTTTGACTGGTGTCGCCGAGCGTATCCAGGAGCTTGACATGATCTGCATCGTGCCCGCGGCGGTTTCGTTTGAGGGCCAGCCGCTGCTCGACTACATGATGCTCAAGGACGGTCATGTGGTGCCGGCGCGTTCGAGCATTGCCCTGCAGCGTGGCGAGAACAACGACACACGTTGGGCGCCGCCGGTGTTCGACGTGGACGGCGTGCGCATCGCCGTGATTTTTGACTTGGACCGCGAACTCGAGATGCTGCCGACCGGTGTTGACCTCATTGCGTATTTCCAATTCAACGCGTTTGACATGACCGACCGCGAGACTGCCGCCATTGCTGCCGTTCGCAGCGGCGCCTACCGCAAGATCGCATCCAAGCGCAGCGTGTGGTTTGCCTGCATGGCGCCGGTCGGTGCCTATGACGAGTCGGTGTATACCGGCGGTTCGTTTGTGCTCGACGACTGCGGTCGCGTGGTGGCCCAGGCGCCGTGCTTTGAGGAGAGCCTGCTGGTTCAGGAGATTCAGCGTGGCGTGATGCTCGATGCCCTGGAAGATCACGAACTGCCCGAGTTCCGTTCCGAGGAGTGGCTGTGGCAGGCGCTGGTGCTCGCCGTGCGCGACAACGCCCGAGCCCACGGTGCGTCGCGTGCTGTGGTGGCACTCGAGGGTGACTTGCCGTCGTCCCTGCTGGCGGCGCTGGCCGTCGACGCTCTGGGTCCGCGCAATGTGATTGGCCTGGTGCTGGGGCGCAACCGTATCTTTACGCCGGCGCAGGAAGAGGCCGAGGCTGCCCGCTGTGCCGCCGTCCGCGCCATCGCCGAGCGTTTGCACATTCGCACCGTCGAGCGCGATGCACCGGATGCGGCGCGTGTGCTCGATCGCGACGTGTCGGCGGGCGATGCCGAGCGTCTGCGCTCGCGCACGCTGGGCCTCATGCTGGAGGACACGGCGCTCGAGCTGGGTGCGATGGCGCTGAGCCCGCTGTCCAAAACCGAATACGCGCTGGCGGCGCCGGCGCTTTGCGGCGGCTACCAGGGCGACTTTGCGCCCTTTGGCGATGTGTACCTGTCGACGCTTGAGTTTGTGGCGCGCGTGCGCAACCGCACGTCTGCCGTGGTGCCCCAAGAGCTCGTGACGCTCAACGCGGTGGAAGACTGCATGGAGCGAGTGTTGGCGCAGGCGCTCTCGACGCTCGATGGTCCGGTCGATATGCTCGACCGCGCGGCACAGCTGCTCAGTGGGCTTGAGCCGGGTGAGGTCGATGGCGCGCTCGAGGCGCACGTGGACCGCAGCCGACCCTTCGACGACATCCCGATGGCCGCTGGCAAGCCTGAGGCCTGCTCGCTGCTGCTGATGCTCGTGCGTCAGGGCGAGGCCGCCCGCCGCATACTGCCGACGGCGCCGATCGTCTCGGCCCGTTCGTTTGCCGAGCGTGCCTGGCCGTATATGCTCGCGTGGTCCGACCTGGGGCTTAACGGCAAGGAGCGTATGACGGTCGATTCGCTGGCGCGCGCCGAGGTGCGCCGTTTTGCTGACGAGGATACGAGCGAGCGCGTGCGAAACGAGATGATGGGCGTGCTGGGCGAGCTACTGGGTATTTCGCCCGAGCAGATGGAGGAGCTGCGCTCTGAGGACGGTCAGCGTCGTTTGCACGAGGGAATGAAAAAGTTCGAGGGCGAGGTTCAGGACGCCATCGATAAGATGATGGGCGGTCAGGGCGGCTCGCAAGGTAGTCCCCAGGGTGGTCCGATGCCGCATCCGCCGGTGGATCCCCGTCAGTTTCCCTTTTTCTCGCAGAACTAAACTGGGGATGGGATTTGCTCCCAACCCCGATACTTCAACTAAGCATCTTGACCCCGTTGTGTTATTCTAGAACAGACGTTCGTGAATAGTGCGCGGAGCCTTGTCTCGCGCCGGGCTTTTGGCGAGGGGAGGTCGGCTTGGTCATTTTGGGTATCGACCCCGGTTTGGCCCATACAGGTTGGGGGATTATCGAGGAGCGGCGTGGCGAGGTTCGCTGCCGTGCCTACGGTTGCATCGAGACCAGCGCGGGCAGCCCGCTCGCGGTGCGCCTGTCGCATATCGCCCGTGACCTTAAGGATGTCGTCGAGCGTTATCGACCCGACACAGCTGCTGTCGAGAGCATCTACTTTGGCGCCAACGTTCGTTCGGCCATCCCCACGGCGCATGCCCGCGGTGCTGCGCTTGTGGCGCTTTCGGAGTGCGCGCTCGAGATTGGCGAGTACACGCCCATGCAGATCAAACAGGCCGTGGTGGGCACCGGCGCCGCGGACAAGCGACAGGTCGCCTACATGGTACGCACGCTAACACAGCTCGACCACGACCCGCATCCCGACCATGCCGCCGATGCCCTGGCCTGCGCCATCTGCCACGTAAACCTCAGCCGCACCCGCGCCCTCACCGGTGGCGAGTTCTATCAACAGAGAGGAACCGGATACTGATGATTTCCCAGCTCCACGGAACGCTTGTCGAGGCCACGATGAGCTCTGCTGTCGTCGATGTGTCGGGCGTTGGCTTTGAGCTCGGCATTTCGAGCAGCACTGCGGCCACGTTGCCGACGCCCGGTGGCGAGGTCCGCCTCTACACGCGTATGCAGGTGCGCGAGGACGCCATGACACTTTTCGGTTTTTCCTCTAAGGATGAGCGCACGATGTTCGATCGGCTCGTGTCTGTCTCGGGCGTTGGTCCGCGCTTGGCGCTCGCTGTGCTTTCCACCTATACCGTGGGGCAATTGTATTCGCTGGTGATGGCCGAGGACGACAAGGGCATGGCCAAGGTGCCCGGTGTGGGCAGAAAGACAGCTCAGCGTCTGATCCTGGAGCTCAAGAGCACCTTTGCCAAGGACAAGGGCTTTGTGCCGGTCGACGTGATTCCCGGCCAGGTTGCGATGCCCGTGCCCGCTGCTGCTCCCTCGGCCATCGATGATGCCCGTGCGGCGCTCCTTTCCATGGGCTTTAGCCCGCAGGAGACCGATGTTGCCCTGAGCGGGTATGATGGGCAGAATATGCGTGTCGAGGATCTGCTCGGCGCGGCGCTTAAGCGACTCGGAATGGATGCGTGATGTGGGAAGCCGATGACTCTCAGGACCTGTGGGCGACGTCCGGTAACTCGCCGGCGGCATCCATGGCGCACGGCGAGCGCATGGTGGGCTCGGAGCTAACGCCCGAAGACCTCGATGTCGACCGTACCCTGCGCCCTCAGCGCCTGGACGACTACTGCGGTCAGGAACATATCAAGCAGAGCCTTCGAGTGCTGATCGAGGCGGCGCAGAGCCGTGGCGAGACGCTCGACCACGTGATCTTCTCGGGTCCTCCGGGCCTGGGCAAGACCACGCTGGCCACCGTTATCGCCAACGAGCTGGGCGCTCAGATCAAGACCACGAGTGGCCCTGCCATCGCGCGCACGGGCGACCTAGCGGCCATCCTTACTAACTTGCAGCCGGGTGATGTGCTGTTTATCGACGAGATCCACCGCCTCAACCGTTCGGTCGAGGAGGTCCTGTACCCCGCGATGGAGGACTTTGCCCTCGATATCGTGATTGGCAAGGGTCCGGCGGCGCGCTCGATTCGCCTGGATATTCCCAAGTTTACGCTGGTAGCGGCAACGACCCGCTCAGGCATGTTGACCGGCCCGTTGCGCGACCGCTTTGGCATTTCATATCGCCTGGATTACTACACGGTCGAGGAGCTCGCGCAGATTGTGACGCGCTCGGCAACTATCCTGGGCGTGGCGATCGACCATCCCAGTGCACTCGAGATCGGCTCGCGTTCGCGCGGCACGCCGCGTCTTGCCAACCGCCTGCTCAAGCGCGTGCGCGATTACGCACAGGTGCGCGGCAACGGTCCCATCGAGCTCGATATCTGTCGCCAGGCGCTCGAGTTCTTCGAGATCGACGGGCTCGGTCTGGACTGGATGGATATTCGCATTTTGGAGACGCTTGCCAAGACGTTCTCCGGACGTGCCGTGGGACTTACGACCCTTGCCAGCGCGGTGGGCGAGGACCCGGGCACGCTCGAGGATGTCTATGAGCCCTATTTGCTGCAGTGCGGGTTGATGATTCGTACGCCGCAGGGCCGTCAGGCAACCCTTCGCACCTTTGAGCACCTGGGGATTGAACCTACCGTTTAGGGCGCTTTGTTTTGGCGGGCTGTTGGACTATCGCTGGGCATCGGGTAAACATATCGCCGTTCATCGGTTATGGGCGTTTTACTATTGCGCGCCCGTGCTATGCTGAATTGGTCTTTTTCTCATTCGGTAACGAAAGGACCGCCCATGCCTACTGACATCGAAATCGCACGTTCTGTCACGCCGCTGCCTATTACCGAGGTGGCCAAGAACGCCGGCGTCGACGTTAAGCACCTTATTCCGTACGGCTTCGACAAGGCTAAGGTCGACTATTCACTGCTCAACGAGCCGACCGATCACCAGGCCAAGCTCGTCCTCGTGACCGCCATCAACCCCACGCCCGCCGGCGAGGGCAAGACCACCACGACCATCGGTCTGGCCGATGGTCTGCGCCGTCGCGGCGTCAAGAGCGCTGTGGCCCTGCGCGAGCCTTCGCTCGGTCCCGTCTTTGGCGTCAAGGGCGGTGCCGCCGGCGGCGGCTGGGCGCAGGTCATCCCCATGGAGGATATCAATCTGCACTTTACCGGTGACTTCCATGCTATCGGTGCTGCCAACAACCTGCTGGCCGCCATGCTTGATAACCACATCCAGCAGGGCAATCAGCTCGGTATTGACGTTAAGCGCATCACTTGGAAGCGAGTCGTCGATATGAACGACCGTCAGCTGCGCCACGTCATCGACGGCATTGGCGGTAAGGCTCAGGGCGTGCCGCGTGAGGACGGCTTCGATATCACCGTCGCCTCTGAGGTCATGGCAATCCTGTGCCTGTCTACGAGCATCGGCGACCTCAAGGAACGTTTGGGTGAGATTGTCGTCGGCTATAGCTTTGCCGGCGAGCCCGTCCGTGCCCGCGACCTTAAGGCCCAGGGTGCCATGGCCGCGTTGCTTAAGGACGCGCTCAGGCCCAACCTGGTGCAAACGCTCGAGGGCACGCCCGCGTTTGTCCACGGCGGTCCCTTCGCCAACATTGCCCACGGCTGCAACTCCATCATGGCTACGCGCATGGCCATGCGTTTTGGCGATGTCGCCATTACCGAGGCCGGCTTCGGCGCCGATCTGGGCGCCGAGAAGTTCCTCGACATCAAGTGCCGCATGACGGGCGTTCGCCCCAGCGCCGTCGTGGTCGTCGCGACCGCTCGTGCGCTGAAGTACAACGGTGGCGTCGCCAAGGCCGACCTCAACGAGGAGAACCTCGAGGCACTCAAGGCTGGCATGCCCAACCTGCTGCGTCACGTCGACAACATCCAGAACGTATATGGTCTGCCCTGCGTGGTCGCCATCAACCGCTTCCCGACGGACACCGAGGCCGAGCTTGCGCTCATCGAGTCCGAGTGCCAGAAGCTCGGCGTCAACGTTAAGCTTTCCGAGGTCTGGGCCAAGGGCGGCGAGGGCGCGCTCGAGCTTGCCGATGAGGTCATGCGTCTGATCGAGCAGCCGAGTGAGCTCAAGTTTGCCTATGAGGACGGCGCTGATGTCGCTGATGCCCTCGAGGCCGTTGCCACCAAGGTCTACCGCGCCGACGGCGTTGACTTTACGCCGGCCGCCAAGCGCCAGCTCGCCGAGCTGCGCGAGAATGGCTTTGGCAACCTGCCGGTGTGCGTCGCCAAGACGCAGTACAGCTTTAGCGACAACGCCAAGGCCCTGGGCGCTCCCGAGAACTTCCGCATCACGGTGCGTGAGCTCAAGGTTTCCGCCGGCGCCCACTTTGTGGTCGCACTGACTGGCAGTGTTCTGACCATGCCGGGCCTGCCCAAGGTCCCTGCGGCCGAGAACATCGACGTCGACAACGACGGCAACATCACCGGCCTGTTCTAAGCTCGCTGCTCATAGCCGCTTGCCCGCCCCGTCGCGCCTACCAAGGCCCGGCGGGGCTTTTTGATCCTTAGGCCCGCGCATGTCTTGTAGATACCGACGGACTCTGCCCATCATAGGCTTTTGCGCTGGTAGAATGCATGGATAACTTGATGCTTACAGGCGACGGAAAGGAATCGTTGCATGGATCAGGACAAGACAACCGTGATGGGCGGCTGCGGTTCCGCGCAGGCTGGCGATAGCGCCGATGCGACCCGCGTTGTTCCCAACCCCGGTTATGTCGACCCCGCCGCGACGCAGCCTTCTGCCGAGCCCACACGAGTTATGGGCTATGGCGACGCGGCGCAGGACCCTTACGCTGCATCTTTGCAAAGCCCCTATGGCAACGCGGCGGCAGACCCGTTTGATTACGCGCCGCAGGATTCTTATGCCGCCTCGACGCCGAATCCCTATGATGACCTGCCGCAGAATCCCATTCCGCAGCCTCAGCAGACGACGTATATGCCTCGCACGGCGCAGCCTCGCTACGAGTCGCGCGAGCCGTATCGCGAGTACCCCAAGTCGATTCCGCAATATGGCGAGGACGAGGAAGAGACGCCGTCGCGTTCGTCGAGCGTGATTAAGAAGATCCTCATCGTGCTGGCGATCTTCTTTGCGCTGTCGGTTGTGTTTGCCATCGTGTCGGGCATGCTCAACAAGCGAGGGAGTTCAACGGCCGATACCACTGCCGAGCAAACCGAGTCCGCCTCGTCTAGCACCGTCGATTTGAGTGATATCCCGGGGCAGTACTGGTCCAACGCCAAGAAGATCCTCAAGTCGCGCGGCGCCGATCTTTCGAATGCCGTGGTCCTGACTGATGATGGCTCAACGCCCGTCGTCGATGCCAACTGGGTCGTTACTTCTGCCTACTATAACGACAACGGCAACCTCGAAATTCAACTCACGCACAAGAACAGTTCGGGCAACTCGTCCGACGGCCAAAGCGGTACCGACAGCTCGAGCTCCAATACGCTGGAGGACTTGAGCAACAAGGCGCAGGAGTTGGGAGACAAGGCGCAAGAGCTGGGCGACACCGCTCAGAACCTGGGCGATACCGCGCAGAACTTGGGCGGCATGGCGACGGATGCCTGGAACGCCCTGCAAAACGGCATCTCGGGCGCGCAGGGAAACTAGCGGACGAGCGGAGCGGGGCTACAGCTGCTCGGCCGGACGCTCGGGCGAGCTGAAGCCTGAATCAAACGTGACGACGCATGAGACATCGGGCCGGCGCTCGTGCACGATGCGCGTGACGAGCTCCAGCAGCTCCTCGTCGGATATGTCAAAGCCGTCGGGACGCACCAGGTCAAACGAAACGAACCCGTCGTGCTCGTGCAGATCGTGGATGGAGAGCGCGGGATCGATCTGCATGACGCCGCGCTTGACCCAGCCGCGCAAGTCATCGCCGGTTGTCGCGATGGGGTCGCAGTGCAGCGTGATACCAATGCCCATCTGGCGCTTGATGTCGTGCTCGATGGTGTCCAGAATCTCGTGGTGCTCAAACGCGTCGCCCTCGCCGGGCATCTCCACGTGGGCGCTGGCAAACTGACGACCGGGGCCGTAGTCGTGCACCATGAGGTCGTGTGTGCCCAAGACCTGCGGATAGGACATGATCTTGTCGCGGATTGCCTGGACGAGCTTGGGGTCGGGCGCTTGCCCCAGCAACGGGCTGATGGCGTCGCGCACCAGGCCCAGACCGCTGATGCAGATGAAGACGCCCACACCCAGGCCTGCCCAGCCATCGAGATCAAAGCCGGTCGTCTGCGAAATAAGCGCCGCCACCAAGACCGAGCCCGAGGTGATGACGTCGTTTTTGGAGTCCTGCGCCGTGGCGATGAGCGTCTCCGAGTCGATGCGATCGCCCAGCGTGCGGTTGAACGCTGCCATCCAGAGCTTAACGAGCATGGACGTAGCCAGTGCCGCAAGGGAAATAAACGTGTAAGCGGTGGGCGAGGGCTTGATGATCTTGGTGACCGACTCGAGAATCAGGTTGATGCCGACGGCGCAAACCAGGACGGCGACGAACAGGCCGGCTAGGTACTCGTAGCGGCCGTGACCATAGGGGTGGCCTTCGTCTGCCGGGCGGCTGGCAAGGCGGAAACCGAGCAGGCTCACAATGTTGCTCGAGGCATCGGAGAGGTTGTTGAAAGCGTCGGCGATGAGGGAGACGGAGCCGGCGAGCAGACCCGCGATGCCCTTGGCCAGGCACAGGGTGATGTTGAGGCCAATGCAGACGAGGCTTGCGGAAAAGCCCGCGTTGGTGCGGCAAGATGCATCGACCGGCTCGCTCTCGCTGCCGGGAACAAGCGTATGTACCAGCCGATTTACAAATAGCATAGCGGTCGTCCTCACAATCATGTTTAAGGGGATAGTGTAGCTCGCACGGGGGCGCCGTGCGCCGATGCTCAGAAAATGCAGCAATAGTCTGCCGGTGCTAACGAGCGAGCCTTCTCGTCTGCCTGGGTGGTCCATTTTGGGCCACATGGGTATGGGCATGTGCCTGCTTGCTCGACATACTTAATGTCGACAGCCCCTGTGCAAAGGAGGACGTTTCCATGGACGAGATGTTTGCCATTAAATGTCAAAACTGCGGCGGCCCTATGTACTCGCACCAGGCTAAGCGCAGCTTTGAGTGCGCCTATTGCGGCACGGTGGTTCCGTGGCAGGCGGACGCCGGAGAGCCCAAGAGCGCTTTGGGTATTCGCCATACGCCGTTGACGGTGGTGGATGGACTGCTCAAACTCACGCATGTGTCGCAACTCGAGCGCCCGCAGGACCCGGACTGGTATTTCTTCAATGCGCACTGGCGCAATCAGTCGGTCCTGGAACATCTGCTGTGGGAGGATCGCGGCACGGCGCAGGAGTTCCAAGAGGCCACGCATGTGAGCATTCCTTGCCCCTTCTGCGGAGCGTCCTTTGAGGGCGAGTCAACGCAGCGTGTGTTTGAGTGCCCGTCCTGCGGCAATAAGATTGGCATTGCGGACCTGCTCAAGCCGGGGACGTTTAGCAAGCGCCTGACCATGGGCGTTGGTGCGGAGTATGTGCCCGAGCAGGGTATTCCCTGCGAAATCTCGCCGCAGCAGGCACGTGCCAACGCGCTGCAGCTGGTGCGCCAGTATCCGGATGCCTTTGCCGGGCACGACGTGGAAGACGCGATCCAAAACGACATGATGCTCTTCTATTTCCCCATGGCGCTGGCGGACTTGCGCATGATGGCGAGCTTCCCGGGCAAGGGCCTGAGCAAGGAGGCCTTGGTGTACTACGAGGTGCTCGACTGGGCATACCCCAGGGCAAACTACCTGGACGTTCGCCTCATGGGCATTTTGGAGCCGTGGGACTTTGCCAAGGTCGGTCCGTTCGATCCCGCCATGCAGGAAGGTGACTTTCGCGTTGTCTCAGTCGATGCGTCTACCAAGGACCAGGTGGTCATTGATAAGTTGGCGCTCGACGTTGCGGGCAACGACGCCGAGGCTGTACTGAGGCTCAATAAAAAGAGCATCCGCACCTGGGCGCGCAAGGCCCGCAAGCATAAGGACGGCCTGGTGATGGTGCCGGTCTACTTTGTCGATCGTCCGGCGACAGACGGCCGCGATGGCGAGCAGGTGCGCATTGCCGTAAACGGCCAGACGGGCCGCGCGGCCGCGGTGGTGTTTAGCGACAAGCGCGAAACGCATATCGTGGCACCGCTCAGCCCGAGCCTGCATCTGTCCGGTGAGAGCACCGTACACGCCACGCCCGTCGAGGTCAAATACGTTAAATCGCCCTTCCTGTACCAGATCGTGCGCCGTGGAGGCGGCGAGCAACCGCGCCAGGTTGCAGCCGCCGTCGAGGGTTCCTACCGAGAGGAGAAGCCCAAACGCCGCGGTCTGCTGGGTGCGCTATTTGGGAAGTAGGGGAGCGGTGCCGGTTGGCGCTGCGATGCGATAGTTAGAGGAACGGGGCAGTCCGCAGAAGTGCGGACTGCCCCGTTTTTGTGTTGCGGGGAAGTACTGGGCACTTCATTAAAGGTCTTCGCACGGACTCGAATTTCAATGTCGCCTAGCGCCTTCGTGCAGGATTCCCGAAGTGACTAAAATGTGGCCATAGAGGCAGTTTTAGCGAACCTCGCGGGAGTGACGCGTATGGACAACAACACGCTGCTGTTCCAGGACAAAGGTTCGGGTAGGTTTAAAGACGTCAAGATCTACCCTAACCGCATTGAGGTACTCAAGAAGGGCACTTTTGGCGGCAAGCACACCGAGATTGTTTATCTTAAGGACATTACGGGCGTCAATGGAATCAAAGGCCGCGATGTTTTTCTGCGCAATCGTCTGTTGACCGCTTGCGTCTTTAGCCTGAGCAGCCGTGCGAAGGCCCAGGAGTTTGTTAACGCGCTGAACATGGTGATGTAGCCGATAGCGGCGTTCGGGCCAAGGTAAAAATCGGGGGCACAGAACGGTGTTCTGCGCCCCCGATTGAGTCGATGTGTCTAAAAGGCCGGCTTGCCTATTCGACAACGTCCTCGTTGTTTTCACCGTCACTGGCAAACATCGCCGCGCCGGCGACCGTTGTCGCCACGGCGGCAGCGGCGAGCCCGGCGGCGATACCAGAGCCGTCGCCCGTGTCGGCGAGTTTTCCGCCCGAGTCCTTGCTCTTGTTGCCGCCGCCGTTCTTGTCGGCGCCGTCTGCGTTGGAACCCGTGCCGCTGCCGGTGCCGCCTGCACTGCCCGAGGCCGCTACGGTAAAGCTTACGGCTCCATCGCTGGCGAGCATGTAGTTCTGTGCCGCGTCGCCCAAAAGGTCTTTCGCGCGCACCCAGTACGTCCCTGCGGCAAATGTTTCGCCCTCGGCCATTGCCGTGCCCGGAGCGCCGTTCGCGTCGTGCACAAACTCGAGCTGGGCCGTGCAGGCATCGGTTTCGAGCTTGCCCTCGAGTGATGCCGCAATCTTGGCGCGCACGTCTTCGCCGGCCTTAAGGCCTTCGAGTCCCTCAAAATGGGGCGTCAGCGCGCGTCGATCGATATCGATGGGCACAGAGCCCTGCAGCCCCGTAACGGTCTCGTTGCCCAGGGCGTCGACATCCACGTATTCGATGGCAAACGCGCTGCCAGAAGCGGCCACGTTGAGTACGTTGCTGCTGTCGACAAGGCGGAAATGGCCCTCGCCAACGGTCTTGCCATCTTGGAGCGAGGCATCGCTCAGCGAGTCTCCATACGTCATGTGCATGCGGTCCGGGAGGCAGCATGAAACTGTTGGCTTGTGCTTCGCGTCGTAATTGCGTTGGTAGATGCTCCGGGCCAGTGCCGAATCGACAAAGTCGGACGCGATAATGCCAACGTGCTTGAGGCAATCTGACTTTGTTTTATCGCTGCCGCTGGGATTGATGTACGGGCTCTTGTACAGATGCTCGTTGACCACTCGCGCCGCGGTAAAAGGATTGCTTCCTTGTTTGTAATTCGTGCAACTGGTGTAGTTGATAGACCAGCAGCGTTCCAGGACTTGCACCTTGGCGCCATCATTGTCCTCGACGTCCACCTTGTTGCGCGTGAGATTGGTCGTCTCTCGCAGCGCCATATCGACCCAGCTAATCTTGTCGGTTCCGGTGCATTCAAAATGGTCCTGGGCGTATACCTTGGTGCAATAGGGCTCTTTGTCGCCCGCATTGCCCGTAGTCTCAAAGCCTCGCGCGTCTTGGACGAGGCACATCGACTGCCCGGAATGCGCCTTGATTTTGTCGTCCCATTGGGTGAGATCGAGGCCCCACGTGTGGCTGCTTACGCTGTTGCCGGCGAGTACAAATCGACGCAGCAGGACGATCTTTCCGCGCACCTCGTTCAGTGTGGGGATTCGGCTCGACGTGTAGAACAGATCGGGATTATCGTGCATAACCTTGGCGAAAGCCGTCGTAACGCTTTCGTCGGTAGCCTCGTCGTTGCCTCGTGACGCAAGCATGATGAGCGCTTCTGACGGGTTTTCGTTCAAAAATGTTTTGAAGTAACCGATGACATCGGAGAGATGCATAAAGCCCCCGTCTTTTTTGAGCAGGTAGCATCTTCCATGGTCGATACCGGGGTCGCCGTTCTCGTCGTTCCTTCCGAGTCGGATATCAAAATAGCGAATGCCTTCGAGCAACTGCGTCGGGATGTAATCCTGCTGGCACTTTGCTTGTGAGGATTGGGGCTCGGTGTCGTTGTCCACGCTGCAGGTGCCCGAATCATGCGTGCCCGGGATACTCAGCTCGTCGAGGTACTTGTTGTCGTCGACGTATTTCATCCAGCATGGTCCGTCGACGTAGCTGCTATACGTGGTCCAGTCGATACTTCTAACTGTGGTATTGATCTTGCCCATGTCGTAACCGACAAGTTCTAGCTCCCACGGAATGCTCTTACTCTTATGGCAGATCTTATTGTTGTCCTGGTCTTTGCCGTCCGATTCTATTGCCAGGTACTTAATGTCTTTTTTCTCGGTTTCTTTCTCGACCGTGCGGTCTCGAATGATATAGGTTCCGTTTGATTGACGTTCGAACGCAAAAGCGCGGCTGGGCTTGTTGTCATACTCGCCGCCCCATACGTGGATGACCTTTCCATCTTTGTCCGAGTCGTCGTCGACCGACCAAATGCTGTAGCCCGTCTTTTTATGCTCTTCGAAATTGAGCAAGGTGCGGATAGCATACCAGTTTGTATCGTCATTCTTGGTCGTTACGTTCTCAAGGATGAGCTTGCTGGACGTGCCGTCGTTAAACAGGTGGCAGACGTTGCCGCGAACGTTGCCGTCTTGGTTGACGCTCGCGGTGCGAAAATAGCCCGCGGGGCGAAGGCGAATGACGAAATTGTCGAGGCTGTCCGACGGTGCGGGTGTGTTGTCTGCAAATGCCGTTCGCAGGGGAATGCCCGGCGCTGCGGTTTCAGGCAGGCTTGCAAGTGGTGACAACGCCGCAAGCCCTAGGCCCAGCGTAAACGCTCGGCGGCTGATGGCATGGTGTTCGGTCATATCTCCTCCGTTCGCAGGGTGCGGTTATGCACTTGTTTTGGTCACTATACTGCCCAGATGTTTAAAGACGCCGGTTTAAATTGCCTGCGCGGCGCTATAAATCGGCGGGCGGACGTGTTGGGGCACTTGTCTATTTGTGCTGTTATCACGTCTGGGATGGTTTTGGAGCCCGGCATCCTGCGTTCGTCGGCTACCGGCATAAGAATGGGGAGGGTCGGCTTACCGGCCCTCCCTGGGTACGAAGCGCTGGGATACCGTCGCTTGTTTGCACTGCGTCCGTGTTTCCCGTTGTGCTCGCCAGTCGCTTAGCGCTTGATCTCGATATCCTCGAGCTTGACGTCCATGGCCTCGGTCTTGGCCTGGGCGATGTCGTCGGCAAACTCCAGAGACTTCATCATGGTCTCGACGGCGTCCTTGTGCTCCTCGACATTGTCGATACGTACGTACACACTGCCGCCGTCAACGTCAGTGAAGTACTCGGTCGTCACGCCGCCCGAGTGCGTAAAGTAGGCGCTGCGCCAGGTCTTGCCGTTGTACTTAACGGGATCGCTCTCGGTCCATCCGGAGTTGGCCTTCCACTTTGCCTCGTAGTCAAACAGTTCATCGGCGTTCTTGTCAGGATCGAAGACGGGGATGAAGCGGTCGCTGGCATGCTCGCTCTCGGTGAACTTAAACTGGGCCCTGTCGGCGGTATCGCCTGCGACGTCCGTGATTTCGACGCCCTCGGGGACTTCGACCTTAAACCAAATGAAGTCGGTCCTCATATCCACGGCTGGCTTTTCCGCGCCGCCGTCACCGCCACTGCCGGTAGCGTCGCCGTTTCCGCCACAACCCACCAGGGCAACCGCGGCAAAGAGACTGATGCAGAGGGTGAGAATCGCAAAGGCCTTCTTTTTCATGGTCGTGTCCTCCTCGATCTGTAACCGCCCATGGATTACCTGCCTTTACTGTACGCGCGGACGGCTCGCTAGGGTGGGCCATGTGTCCCATTCTGGGGGCTGGAATTGCGCCGACAAGTGGCAATATGTGCGGTCGCAAAAGAGGGGAGGGCCGATGCCGTCGGCCCTCCCCGGGGTGAGGTGCCCGTTGATTTAATGGGGCGCGCGTGCGTGGGCGTTGCCCCAACAGGTTCCTTGTTTATAGATATGCCTCAGTTTTTGACGTCCGGAAGTCTCGAAAGGTGGGCCATGTGTCCCATGTTTGCGGTGCCGAGGCCTATCGTTCGTCATAGAAATCCGCGATGGCCAGGTGCGCTGACGCTCATGTACTTATGGGCTAGACTTAGCACCATTATGTGATTGATGCGGTCGGTCGGCGGTTGCCACCCGACCGATGTATATGACTTGAAGGTGCGTGCGTATGAGCCAAGAGATGATGGATAAAACATGTCGAGAGTTTGCCGAGGCGCTTGCCGCACGCGAGCCGGTTCCCGGCGGCGGTAGCGCGAGCGCCTTTGTAGGTGCACTGGGCGCCTCGCTTTGCGGGATGGTTGCTCGCTATGGGGCGACAAACCCTGCGCTTGCCGATCGCGCAGACGATCTGACGCGCGCGTTTGCCCAGGCGGATGAGTTGGCGCAGGAACTTGTGGGTCTGGTTGCCGAGGACGTTCGTGCGTACGGCCAGGTGTCCGCGGCGTACGGTATTCCGCGTGACGATCCGACTCGAGCGACCGCGATTCAGGATGCGCTGCATGTGGCCGCTCTGCCGCCGTATCGCATTATGGATGCCTGCGGGCGTGCGCTGGCGCTGCTCGAGGACATGGCCGACAAGGGCTCCCGACAGCTGCTGTCCGACGTGGCGTGCGGCGCCGTGTTCTGCCGTGCCGCTATGCAGGGCGCGAGCTTGACGCTCTTTGCGAACACCACGTCTATGAAGGATCGCGCTCGTGCTAAGGAGCTCGAGACGACGTGTGATGAGTTGCTCGACACATGGTTGCCGCGCGCCGATGCGCTGGCGCGCCGCGCCTCCGACGCTGCAAGGAAGAGAGGATAGCCATGGCTGAACTGCTGAAGGGTGCTCCCGTTGCTCGCGCTTTGACTGAGGAACTTGCTGCTCGCTGCGCAGCCCTGCGCGAGCGGGGCGTTGTTCCGACGTTGGCTATCGTGCGTGTAGGTGAACGCGAAGACGACCTATCCTACGAGCGCGGTGCGCTCAAGCGCTGCGAAAAAGTGGGGATTGAGGCTCGTCGCGTTTTGCTTTCTGCCGATGTTTCGCAGGACGAGCTGTTGACGGCCATCGAGGACATCAATACCGATTCGGCTGTTCATGGCTGTTTGATGTTCCGCCCGCTGCCCGCCGGCCTTGACGAGAACGCCGTCGCCGCAGCGCTCGATCCCGCCAAGGACGTTGACTCCATGACGCCGGCTTCGCTGCTCACCACGCTTTCGGGGCGCGGCGAGGGTTTTGCCCCCTGCACAGCCGAAGCCGTGCTTGCTTTGCTGGATCATTACGGCGTTGAGCTGGATGGAGCTAAGGTTGCTGTGGTCGGGCGCTCGCTGGTGATCGGGCGTCCCGTTGCCGCCGCACTTACGGCTCGCAATGCCACGGTGACGACGTGCCATACGCATACACGCGATCTTGCTGCCGAGTGCCGTTCTGCCGATATCGTTGTTGCGGCCGTTGGACGCGCGAGCACGATTGGCGCGGATGCCGTTCGCGAGGGCCAGACGATCATTGATGTTGGCATTAACTGGGACGAGGCTGCTGGCAAGCTGGTCGGGGACATCGATTTTGATGCTGCGGAGCCGGTCGTTAACGCCATCACGCCCGTGCCGGGCGGCGTGGGGGCTGTGACCACCGCGATTCTCGCCAAACACGTGATTGAGGCGGCGGAGCGCGCATCGAAATAGGCGTTTGGGCTGTTTGAGGGGTTAGTTCTATACCCCGTGGACAAAAAATGCCAAATATGAGTACTGTTGCCAAGATAGTCACATATATTTTAGGTTAATTTGGCTCTCTAACGATATTTATTATCGATAGAGAGCCTATTTTATTGGACCTATGGGGAAGTACATCATCTAATTTTTGAACAAATGTAGACTTTCGACACCCATGCGTAGCAAAATTGCTGTTACTAAATTAGTGACAGTACTCATATTTGGCATTTTTTGACCACAGGGGTTGCCAGCGCCGTGGTTTCGCCCTTTCTGCGCCGAAGCGATACACTGTTGCCGTTTGATTTCTTCGCTCAAGGAGGATGCGCATGCCGTGCACAACGATTCTGGTCGGTAAAAACGCAAGCTACGACGGGTCGACCCTGGTCGCGCGTAACGAGGACTCGTCCAACGGGGTGTTTGAGCCCAAACGTATGCGCGTGGTGCATCCCGACGAGCAGCCGCGCGTCTACACAAGCGTCCTGAGCCACCTGACCGTTGAACTGCCCAATAACCCCATGCGCTACACGAGCGTCCCCGATGTTGTCCCGGGCCACGGCATCTGGGCCGAGGCCGGTTTCAACGAGCTCAATGTGGGCATGTCCGCAACCGAGACGCTCACCACCAACGAGCGCGTCCGCGGTGCCGACCCGCTCGTCGACTACGTACCCGCCAAGGGCAACGAGGGTGAGGACGGCTATGTGCCGGCGCAACCTGGTGGCCTGGGCGAGGAGGATATGGTGACCCTGGTCCTGCCGTACGCCAAGTCCGCCCGCGACGGCGTTCGTATCCTGGGCGACCTGCTCGAGCGCTACGGCACCTACGAGAACAACGGCATCGCCTTTAGTGACGTGGACGAGATCTGGTGGCTCGAGACCATCGGCGGCCACCACTGGATCGCCAAGCGTGTGCCTGATGACGCCTATGTGACCATGCCCAACCAGCTGGGTATCGACAGCTTTGACCTAGACGACGCCGAGGGCGCCCAGACCGACCACATGTGCTCGGCCGACCTGCGCTCCTGGATGGCCGAGTGGCATCTGGACCTGACGTTGGGCGTCGAGGGCGACGGTCCGGCAACGGTCTTTAACCCGCGCGAGGCCTTTGGCTCGCACAGCGACAGCGACCATGTCTACAACACGCCGCGCGCCTGGTACATGCAGCGCTGCCTCAACCCCGGCGACGTGTGGGACGGCCCCGACGCCGACTACACGCCCGAGAGCGACGATATCCCCTGGAGCCGCGTGCCCGAGCGTAAGGTGACCATCGAGGACATCAAGTACGTGCTTTCGAGCCACTACCAGGGCACGGAGTACGACTGTTACGGCAGCAAGGGCACGCCCGCCACGCGCGGCGCCTATCGCCCCATCGGCATCAATCGCAACAGCCAGCTCGCCGTGCTGCAGCTGCGCCCCTATGCGCAGCCGGCCTACCGTGCCGTGCAGTGGATGGCCTTTGGTTCCAACTCGTTTAACGCGCTGGTTCCGCTGTACGCCAACGTCGAGACCATGTCCGAGTACTATGCCGACACGCAGGCTCGCGTGACGTCCGAAAACTTCTACTGGGCCAACCGCCTGATCGGCGCCCTGGCTGACGTCCGTTTCCATGAGTGCGGCCGCGCTGTGGAGGACTACCAGGAGAAGGTCGGCGGCATGGGCCACAAGCAGATTCACGACGTTGACGCTGTCGTAGCCGCGCTGCCCGAGGCCGAGGTGCCTGCCGAGCTCGCCCGCGCCAACGAGGCCTTTGCCGAGCTCGTGCGCGTGGAGACCGATGCCCTGTTGGGCAAGGTGCTCTACACCACGAGCTGCGCCATGAAGAACTCTTTCGCGATGAACGACAACGTGAGGTAGGGATTTCCCGTCGATTGAATAGCGCTAAAACGCTTTGTCGCTTTCGCTCAATCTTGGGTACAAGAACGCCAATGCAGTTGTTTGTGATTGGAGATAACCATGGTTATGAAACTCGATCAGCTTGTTAACGGCGCCATTAACGTGGGCTTTGGCGCTGCCGCCGTTGCTGTCGAAGGCGGCAAGAAGGTCCTCGACGACCTTAACACCAAAGGCGAGCAGGTCCGCAAGGACACCGCCACCCCCGATATCGCCCGCAGTGTGTCCGACATGTTCGAGCAGGCCGGCGGCACCATCTCCGACCTGACCGAGCGCTTGGGCATGCAGGGCGAGACCGCGGCCCAGCGCGTGCTCGATGAGCTCATCCTTGCTCGCGTCCGCGTTATGACCGCGTCCGAGCGCACGGCCTTCCTGGCCCACGTGCGCGACATCGTCGATTCGGTCGAGGACAACGTGACCTCGGTGCCCGTCGAGTCCGTTGAGCCCGACGATGCGAAGGATACCGAAGAGGCCGAGTAGCAGCGCAGATGGCAGATTCCACCACCGATTACAACAATCTAGATCCCTTGGGTGACGAGGCGGCGGTTGTCGATAAGGTCGATGCCGCCGTCTCGGGCGCTCGCAAGAAGCCGCGCGCTGTCGATATGGTCCCCGAGGAGCCCGAGGCGATGGCGCCGGATGAGGAATACCAACTCACGCCTGCGGGTCGCCGCGAGCGCATCGGGCAGATTGTTCGCCTGGTTAAAAAGTACCGCGTGTGGGATAACCTCACGCCGGTTCGTTTGCGCCGCCTGCTCGAGGAGCTCGGCCCCATGTTCGTCAAGATGGGGCAGATTCTGGCCAACCGGTCCGAGATTCTGCCGCAGCGCTTTTGCGATGAGCTGCGCCGTCTGCGTTCCGACGTGGAGCCGGTGCCGTACGAGGTAGTGCTCCGCTGCTTGGAAGAGGAATACGGCCTGCGCCTGGGGGAGATGTTCGATGCGATCGACCCCAACCCGCTTGGTAGTGCATCGCTCGCGCAGGTACACCGAGCTCGCCTGGTGACGGGCGAGGACGTGGCTGTCAAGGTGCAGCGCCCCGGTGCACAGCAGGTTATGGCGCAGGACATCGATATCATCCGCTCGGTGGTGCGTATCGTTTCCAAGTTCGTCAACACCGATCAATTCGTTGACCTGCACGGCGTAGTCGAGGAGTTGTGGACCTCGTTTCGCGAGGAGACCAACTTTTTGGCCGAGGCAAAAAACCTCAACGACTTCTACGAGTTCCATAAGAGCGTTCATGGCGTGACGTGCCCTAAATCCTATCTGGACCTGTGCACCGAGCACGTGGTGGTTATGGACTATGTCGACGGCATTTCGATCGCCGATCCTGAACGCTTGGTGGCCGAGGGCTATGACTTGGAAAAGATCGGTGCCGCAATCGTCGAGGACTACTCGACGCAGGTGCTTGATGACGGCTTTTTCCATGCCGACCCGCATGCGGGAAACATCATTCTCAAGGACGGCATCGTCTACTTTATCGACCTGGGCATGGTCGGGCGTATGTCGAGCCATGACCGCGGTATCGTCAAGGACATGATTTTCGCCGTGGCCGAGGGCGACGTGCCCAAGCTCAAGGATTCGCTCATGCGCTTTGCCGTGACGCGCGGCGATTCGGCTGAGCTCGATCATTCGGCCTTTTTGTCCGACTTGGACTTTATTGTTGCCGACTTTGCCGGGCTCGACCTTAAAGACCTGGATATCGGCGAGTTTTTGACCTCGCTGCTCAATCTGGCACGTAAGAATGACGTTGAGCTGCCGAGCGTGGTGACGATGTTCGCCCGCGGCATGGTGACGCTCGAGGGCCTGCTGACCGAGTACATGCCCGACGTCAACATGATCCAGATCATCCAGACGCATATTAAAAACGAGAAAAGCACCTATGCGCGCATGCGCGAGATGAGCCGCGACTTTGCAGCGAGCAGTTATCGCGCGGCGAAGGGCTCGCTCGAGGCGGCCGAGTATCTGGGCTTGGCTTCGCGTATGCTCACGCGCGGCCAGCTTAAGGTGAACACGCAGATCATGAGCAGCGATAAGGCGCTGCGACAGCTGGGCGGAATTATCGACCGCATGTCGATGGCAATTGTGATCGCCGGTCTGTTTATCGGTTCGTCGGTGGTGTACTACGCGCGCATCGAGCCGGTTGTCCTCGGCATTCCGGTCATCGGCTTCTTTGGCTACGTGAGCGCGCTGGTGCTGGCGCTTATGCTGGGCCGCAATATCTGGCTCAACAGTCACGGCGGCAAGCACTAGAGGCTGCGGCCGTCACCGCATTTTCCTATCGCAAACAATAGCTTTTACCTTGGGCTTCGCCTGCGTGCGAGGCCCTTTTGCGTGATACCATTTTGACGGTAATAATCGATGGCCTAGATGGTGGTGCGGAGACGCACGAATGCGCGGTTATCCTGCGCATTTGGGAGAATCGGGGTGCAAGTCCCCGGCTGTACCAGTAACCGTAATTCCTCTTGGCTCGGGATGCTCGCGTCGCAGATCGGACGACGTGCCCGAGCCGTTAAGGTTAAGTCGGATCGCCTCCCGTCTTGCATGCGGCTGCGGCTTTTGCCGCCGGTGTGCATAGGGCTCTGGAGGGAAGGGGGTCCCGATGGGGGAACTCGAGCGCAACATGCGCGATGACGTGGGGCAGTCTCAAGGCAACGCTCCAAGTACAGACAATAGGAGACAAATGGATATGTTTGAGGACGAGCGCCAGCGCGTCTCGCATCGCCGTGGCGCAATTGCGCGCGGCGTAGCCAAGCGCGGCCTGGTGGCATTCCTGGCCTTCGCGATGGCCTTTGGCACCACACCGGCTCAGCTGTGGGCCGAGGGCGCCGATGGCATTGCCGAGGCTGTGGCTCAGGCTGCGACGCCGAGTGAGGGCACGGGGGCCGCGGACGGTGCTGCCGACCAGGGCAAGGCCGAGGTTTCGGATTCCGAGGGCGCGCCTGCAGCTGGTGCCGCCACAACAGAGGCAGCAACTGGCGACGAAGGCTCGACGACGGGGGAGAGCCCTGCCACGAGCGAGCAGTCTTCGACGGCATCCGCTGGTCAAGCAGGATCTGCCGCCGCGGCTGCCGTCCAGACAGAGAACCCGACAGAAACCGGCGATGTCGCCAAGAAGCAAGTCGAGGTCTCGTTCTCGATTATCGGCACCGATGCCGACGGCAAGGCCCAGACCTGGGTGGCACCTACGCAGCTCAAGCTCGACGAGGGCGCGACGGCTGCGGATGCCTTCATTAAGCTGCAGGAGAAGACGGGCTTCAAGGCGAAGTACGATCCGAACACGGCATACGGTTTCTACCTCGAAAGCATCACATCCCCGAGCGATGGCCGCACGCTTGCCTACGATCCCACGACCTATGCCTACTGGCAGCTGTTCGTCGACGGCGCGTCTTCCTCGGTTGGCGCGAGCAGCGTCAAGCTCACCCAGGGGCAGAAGATTGAGTTTGCCTATACGGCTGGTAGCTCGTCCCCTGTCGTTAAGGACCAGGTTGCCGCAAATGTGACCGTCATTGGTCGCGATGCCCAGGGCAAGACTCAGACTTGGGTCGATAATGCGCAGTATGTGGTGACGTCCGGTTCGAGCGCGCTTGATCTTACGAAGGTCGCACTCGAGGCGAACGACATTGACGCCGTTGCTGCGGGCTCCTTCATTCTGAGCCTTAAGTACAACGGTGTTGAGCTGGGTACGCCCCAAGATTATTCGACCTATTGGCAGCTGTTCATCAACGGCAAGTCGAGTGACTATACGGCGGACAATGTCACCATCCATGCCGGCGATACCGTCACGTGGTTCTACGGTGGCTGGGGCGACCAGTTGCCGTCCGATTCTGTCCATGCTTCTGTTCAGGTTCTCGGTAAGGACAAGGACGGCAAGCAGCAGGTTTGGGCTTCGACGGGTCAGACGAGTCTCAAGGCAGGCTCCACTGCCAAGGATCTCCTTGAGCAGGTCGGCCTTACTCTCGATGCTGGTGAATCGTCTTGGGGCTGGTTCCTCAACGGCATTTATTCGCCCTTCGATGGTAAGTCCTATTGTGGCTATGATGCTGCGACCAATAGCTATTGGCGCTTCTACGTAAATGGCAAGTTCGCCGACGTTGGCGCCGGTGCCTACAAGCTCCAGGAGGGTGACGCCGTCACCTTTATGTATGGTGCTGACGCCGATGCCCTCCCCGGTCAGGTGCTTGGATCCGCCGATGTTATCGGTCCCGATGTCAACGGGAACAATACGCGTTGGGGCACGGCAAGCAATGTTTCTCTGCCCGAAGGCTCCACGGCCCAGAACCTTATTGAGGCAGTTCTGAAGGCCAAGGGCGTTGCGTACAACGGCTCCCAGAGTGGTGAGTACTGGTTCCTGAATTCCATTACTTCGCCGTTCGATCACAATCCGTATGGTTGGGATGCTGCGACCAATAAATATTGGCATCTGTATATCAACGGAGAGCCCTCCTTACTCTACGCCAATCAGATTACGCTCAAGAGCGGCGATAAGGTCACGCTTGCCTATACCACCGATAATTCGCCCATGCCCGATCCCGACAAGATTGTCGTGGATCCGAGCGCGACGACTCCTGATTGGGATGCCGAGTGGGCCGGCTACGGCAACAGTGGCAACGGTTCGACCGTAACGGATGCCAAGACGCCTGCGCAGGCCGCCGGTCTTAAGTGGGCCTTCGATTGGAAGGCCGAGTCTGGTCAGCAGTATGCCAACTGCAGCGAGCCTGTCATTGCTAACGGCTTTGTGTACATCGCGACCGAGAACGAGCTCATTAAGATCGATTCGTCCACGGGCAAAAAGGTTGCCTCTGCGCCGCTTGCCTCCAAGGTGAGCTATACCTCTCGTCCGATCTATACCAATGGCCTTATCATCGTTCCGCTCAACGGCGGTGCGGTCCAGGCGATTACTGCAGACAAGCTGATCTGCAAGTGGCTGACGCCTGGTTTGACGGACTTGACGCAGAGCTCCTGCACCGTCGTTTCGGACGGCGAGTACGTCTATGTAGGCACGGCTGATGGGAAGAAATACGTCAACGGTTCCTTTACGCGCATCAAGATCACCACAGGCGAAGTCTCTTGGCAGAACATCGACGCAGCTGAGGGCTATTATTGGACTGGCGCTGCCCTGACGGATAAGTACGCCATCGTCCCCACGAGCGCAGGTACGCTTAAGTGCATTGATAAGGCAACGGGCGATGTCGTTTCGACCATGAAGCTCGGCACCCTTGCGAACGCTGACTGCGTCGCCGATCCGTCCAATGGCTCGACCTTCTATCAGATGACGCACGACGGAAAGCTCCATGTGATTTCGCTTTCGGCGAAGGGCGTGCTGAGCGAGCAGAAGACGGTCGACCTGGGTCTTACGAATAACATGAGCGCCCCGGCGATGTCTGGCGACAACTTGATTGTCGGTGGGCAGACGGCTACTGGATCTGCTCTGGCTCTCTATAATCTGAAGACTGGTAAGACCACGATGGTCACCGCTGCTGACGGTAAAGAGCTACCGGCCGGATTTAACGGTATTGCTGCTACTCCGCTGGTGAGTGTTCAGGGCGGCAAAACCTATGTGTACTTCACCGTTAATAGCGCGGATAGCAAGGACTACGTCAGCTACTCTGCTGGTGGTGGGGTGTATCGCTATACGCTCGGCGATGCAGAGGCGACGCAGATTTATGATGCGGCTGGCCATTACCAGTACTGTGACTCTCCGGTCATTGCCGATGCATCTGGCAACCTGTACTACATCAATGACTCGGGCACGCTGTTCAAGCTTGGGGCCGTTGAGTCTTGGACGGTTGCCTTTAATTCCAACGGCGGGTCTGCTTGCGACACTAAGTTTGTTGCCACGGCCGATGGCAAGCTGGTCAAGCCGGCCGATCCGACGCGCGATGGCTACACTTTCGGCGGTTGGTATACCGATGAAGCCTGCACGCGGGCGTATGACTTCGCCACGCCGGTGACGGCCGATCTGACGCTGTATGCCAAGTGGACCAAGAATGCCACCAACCCTGGCGGTAATGGCGGCGCTGGTTCCAATAGCGGCAGCGGTTCTGGTACCGGTACTGGTTCCGGCGCTGGCGCTGGCGCGGGTTCTGGTTCCGGCTCGAAGGGCGGCGCTATCGCCCCGGGTCAGAAGCCGGTGACCAAGACGACGGTGTCGACCAAGGCCGAGACCAAGGAAAACAAGTCCGACAAGAAGTCCGATTCCAAGTCCGATACGGGTGCTGCTTCTACGACCACTGCTAAGAAGTCCTCTAGTGCTTCCGAGCAGGAGACTGGCACCAACCCGCTCGCCATTGTTGGCGTTGCCGCCGGCGTCATCGGTCTCGCCATCGTCGGCGTGTTCGTGTTCACCAAACGTCGGTAGGTGAGGGTTGTGTCCAATAAATCCAAGGACGCTGACCCCAAGCAACCAGATTCCTCGTTCATTCAGTTCGACGATGCAAAGCAACAGGGCGCCGCTTCGGCGGCGTCCGCCTCTCGTCGCAAGGCGCTCCTTGGCGTTCTTGCTGCCGCGTGCACCATTCTGATCGTCGTCTCGCTGGGCTTCGTCCATCCTTCCGAGAGCGGCGCCTGGTCCATTGACTGGATCGTTCAGACCGTGACGGGGGAGAGCGTCGTCGCCAAGGACACCAAGGGGTCTGGCTCGTCTGCCGCTTCGGGCGAGGCTAGTTCCAAGGATTCCAAATCTTCGGATGCTGCAAAAGATGAGTCCAAGGGCTCGAACGACGCCAAGGATGATTCCGAGTCTTCGCACAAGGAATCGGACAAAAGCTCGGATAGCAAGAAGTCCGATGGTCAGGACAGCAAGAGGTCTGGCGATAAATCCGCTGCCCAAAATACGGGAGCCGGTGATACTTCCAATGTGTCTGGCGGTGCTTCTTCGGGCGGCGGTCAGTCGTCTGATGGAGCCTCATCCTCTAATGGCGGAAGCGCTTCCTCGGGCGGTCAGGGCGGCTCGCAGGGGTCCAACTACGTAACGGTGACGGTTTCGGTCACATCGAGTGCTGTGGGCAATCCTGTGTCCTCTGGTGGCACCTTTACCTTTAACGAAGGCGCTACCGTTTACGATGCCCTGTGCGCGCTGGGCCTTTCTGTCAACGCACACGGCTCGTCGTACGGCACGTATGTTTCCGCGATTGGCGGTTTGGCCGAGAAACAGTACGGCGGCACGAGCGGGTGGATGTACTCCGTCAACGGCACAACGCCCATGACGGCCTGTAGTAACTACGTTCTCTCAAACGGCGACAACGTAGTCTGGTATTACGTTACAGGCTAGAGGCCTCGACATAGCGCGCCAGACGGGCGGTTCGGACCAACATCCGAGCCGCCCGTTTTTCATGCGAATGGGACTGGATCGCCGGGTCTCTCGGCAAACAAAAAACCGGTTGGAACGGGAATTCCAACCGGTTATACATTCAAGCAAATAGTGAATTGACTACGACCGTGCGCCCTCGAGGAAGAAGCGGCGGCTGAAGTAGTTGTACCAGGTGACGAGGAACGTGGCGATGGCCTTCATGGCCTGGTAGCCGATGCTCAAAAACGTGACGCCCACAAACATGTACAGGTCGTTGAGGCCCAGGCCGATCACCGACAGGATGGTGAAGATCGTGAACTCGCGCTTGCGGCTCATGCCTTCGCGGTGGTCGAACACGTACTTCATGCTGAGCCAGTAGTTGACCACGACGGACGTGATAAACGAAACCGTGGTGCTCATCAAAAAGTCGAGGTGGAACAGCTCGACGAGCGCAATGAGCATGCCCCAGTCGATGCCAAAGGAGATAAGACCCACGACAGCAAACTTGAGGAACTGCTTGGTATGAGGTTGTGCCAGCGCCTTGCGCACGTAATCACATCCAATGCGTTGATGAATCGAGCAGAGGATACTTTAGAGCTTTTACGAGGGAAACGTAAGGTCTTTGCCAAGAACTATATGAACTCGCCAAATTTTCAAGAGCTAATCCGCAAACGTTGAAAATTTGCCCGTAAACGAGCGACACCCACGGACGATACTGCGCTGAGTGCGCGTCGTCCGTGGGCGCCGTAATGCTGCAGGGGTTTCGAGCTATTTTGTCTCGTCGCCCTCCAGGAAGATTTTTCGGGTCACAAAGTTGTAGACCATGACAAGCGCGGTGGCGCAGATCTTGGCGATATTGGCCTCGAGTCCCAGGCCGGCGTTGAGCGCCAGCACGATGCCGTCGTTGAGCACCAAACCGATCACGGACAGCACGACAAAGATGATGAACTCGCGGCGGCGGCTCATGCCTTCCTTGTGCGCAAACACGTACTTCATGCTTGCGAGGTAGTTAAAGATGAGTGAGATGATAAAGCCGCTGGTGTTGGCGATTAGGATGTTGAGGCCCAGACCGTAGTGGAGCAGATTCATAATGCCAAAGTCGATAACCGTGGCAATGACACCGACGACGCCAAATTTCATGATCTGCGCAAGGAGCTTTTGCATGGTACCTGCCTTAAGCTGGCGCCGAAGCGCCGCGGGGATGACAAACTCAGCAAGTTTAGCCAATCCCCGCGGGTGGTGCTAGGCGCGCTCCTCGATAGCACCGTTTCTATATGCATCGAGCAGCTGACGCAGGTCTTGGATTTGGCTGCGGATCTTGGCGCCAGTATCGGTGTCGCTCACCATGCGGCGACGGTCCGCTTGGTCAAAACGGTTGGTCTCGCTTTCGATGTCCACGTTGCGCGTGAGTGCCTCGGCAACCGTCGTAAAGGCCCGGTGCGACTTGAGGCGGCAGCCGCGCGAGCTCGAGATGAGCGTATAGCCGGCGATGCCCGTCTTGGGATGGTAAGCGCGGCAGAAGCCGCCATCGATGACCAGCAGCTTGCCCTCGGCGCGGATGGGCTGCTCGCCCTTGGTGGTTTTAACGGGTGTGTGGCCGTTGATGATGTGGCCGGTCGGCGAGCATGCCATGGGCGCGACGCCAAACTCGCGCATGATATCATCGCAGACCGAGGGCGACTTGGTAAGCGTAAAGTACGGGTCCATCGGCTCGACCCAGGTGCTCTTATCGGCGATATAGGCGCGCTCAAAGGTACGCACCAGGCGTCCGCTGGCGGGTGAATTGAAGCCAATCCACAGGTACCACATCCAGTCGAGAGCGTCGCGGTCGCCCACGCGCCAGGCGCGGCGGGCGATGTGGTCGCAAAAATCGAGATAATCGCGGCCGGCGTGCCAGGTGCCCAGGCAGTTCATGCTGCTAAAGGTGCCGTCTTCGTTGAGCGGCACGCAGCCATGGAAGAGCAGGTTGCCGTTGGCGACCTTGTACATCGAGCCGTGGGAATAGAGGAAATCGATATGGCGATGCAGGTGATCGGCGGTGACAAACTCGGACACGAGCTTGTCGATGATGTGCTGCTCCTGAGACGTGAGCGTATAGGGGTCCGCCGGATCGACGGTGGGGAAGTCGTTGGTCGTGAGCGGCCATACGCTGCCGTCGGCGAGCGTGACCGTGCTGGTGTCGTGCTCGATCTTGTCGAGTAACAGACGGTCGGTCATATCGAACTCGGGGTGGCGCTGGATAATCTGGCCCTCGAGCTTAAAGAGCAGCACATTGATGGCCTTGATCAGCGGGGTGATGGACTCACCGGCGGTGTAGGTAGCATCGGCAAAGGCGACAAGCTCACGCAGCGAGATGCCGTAGTCGTTCTCCAGGATCTCGTAGTTGTCGTAGCGCAGGTTGTTGCGCAGTACCGTGGCGATGCAGGCGGGCTCACCGGCCGCAGCGCCCATCCATAGCAGGTCGTGGTTGCCCCACTGGATGTCGAGCGAATGGTAGGTGAGCAGGCGGTCCATAATCTTGGCAGCGCCGCCGCCGCGGTCGAAGATATCGCCCACCAGGTGCAGGTGGTCGACGGCCAAGCGCTTGATGAGCGAGGCGAGTGACTCGATAAAGTCGTCGGCGCTGGCGGTCTCCAGGATGGACTCCACGATGCGCTCGTGATAGCGCACGCGATAGTTGTTCTCGTCCGGGTGCGTGTGCAACAACTCGTCGATGATATAGGCGTAATCGCGCGGTATGGCCTTACGCACCTTGGAGCGCGTGTAGCGGCTTGAAAGCGAACGAGCGACCATGATGAGCTGGTCAAGCATCGTCTTGTACCAGGTGGGCGAGTCCTCGCGCTGGCTGCGGACCAGCTCGATCTTCTCGTGCGGGTAGTAGATGAGCGTGCACAGCTCGCCCTTTTCGTCAAAGGTGAGCGTGTCGCCAAAAATCTCGTCGACATGCTCGCGCACGACGCCCGAGCAGTTGTTGAGGATGTGCATAAAGGCTTCGTACTCGCCATGCACGTCGCTCATAAAATGCTCGGTGCCTTTGGGCAGGTTGAGGATGGCCGAGAGATTGATGATCTCGGTAAACGCGGATTGTTCGGTGGGGAACTGTCTCGAAAGCAGGCGCAGATACTTGAAGTCTTGCGGGTTGCGATCGAATGCGACCATGAAACACCTTCCGATGGGGCTGGTAAAACTGATAAACAGCGTCAAACGTTTACCAGTATGCGCCGCTTTTGTTTCGATTTTGCGCCAGCGGCTGAATTGTCGGATGAACGGTTTGGTAAATCGATTTAGTTGAGGTAGATATGGCGGTTGAGTGGAGACGACAGAGGGTGTTTTCTCAGATATTTTTGCGTGGGGCCGGTGGAGACGATGGTGGTAAAGATGTTCACTATTTTTGGTTCGATTTGGTAAATAGTGGACATATGTACCGCATGTAGGCTCACTGTGCGATAATTTGCGCAGCAATGAGTAAGGAGCCTCATATGAGTGATTTTGTCCTGACCTGTGAATCCGCCGCCGACCGAACCCGTGAGTTCTTTGAATCGCGCAATATTCCCGTCGCGTATTTTCATTACGAGATCGACGATGTTGTCTATACGGACGATCTGTATCAGTCGATTACGCCGGACGAGTTTTTTGCCCAGATTGCCGCGGGCGCCATGCCCAAGACGTCTCAGGTGAGCGTGGGCGAGTACGAGGAGTTTTGGGAGCCGTTTGTTGCCGAGGGTAAAGACGTGCTGCACCTGACGTTGTCGTCGGGTATTTCGGGCACGTATGGATCGGCCTGCGTCGCGGCGCAGATGCTTGCGGATCGCTATCCCCAGGGCGGCAAGGTACGCGTCATCGATTCGCTGGGGGCGTCTTCGGGCTTTGGTCTGTTGCTGGAATATGCCGCCGACGTGCGCGATAGCGGGGCTTCACTCGACGAGACGGCCGCTTGGATTGAGGAGCATAAACTCAACCTGCACCACTGGTTCTTCTCGACCGATCTGTCGAGCTACCTGCGCGGCGGTCGCATTTCGGCCGCGAGCGCGATCATCGGCACGGCGCTCAAGATTTGCCCGCTTATGACGGTCGATTGCGAAGGTAAGCTGTCGCCACGTGAGAAGATTCGCACTAAGAAGCGAGCGATTTCCGAGATGGCTAAGACCATGATGGCACACGTGCTGGACGGTGCGGATTATTCGGGTAAGTGCATCATGTCGCACTCGGCGTGCCGCGAGGATGCCGAGGCAGTTGCGGCGCTGATTGAGGAACAGGTTCCGCAGCTTAAAGGCAAGATTGAGATCAATGACATCGGTACTCTGATTGGCTCGCATACCGGACCTGGTACGGTGGCGCTCTTCTTTATGGGCGACAAGCGCGTGGATTAATTTGCCCCATCACGTCGCTGCATGATTGCTCAAACGAAAACGGCCCGCCTCACGTTTGTGGGGCGGGCCTTGCTGTTACGATTAGCGTTTCTTTCCGCGGAAGAAGAAGCCGTGCAGTGACGGCTTGAGGCCGCGGTTGGCGCGATGCTCTTCGACGCGCTCGATGACTTCGTCGGGAATCGGCACGTCGGGATTCATGTTCTCGACCTGGCTGACCTCGGCGGCGGCGACCTGGTCGATAATGGGCACATCGTCGCGCGAGATGACAGGTGTGGCGTCTTCCTTCATCTTGCGATAACGCTGCATCATGTCGGTCTGTAGCTGCTGGGCCGAAGGCGGCGTCCAGATGATGGCGTTGGCGCCGGCGGCGATGGTCTCGCGAATGCTCTCGGGCGTCTTGCCGCCCGGCGCGATAAGCGGCAGGTTGGGATAGTGCTCGCGCAGCTCGCGTAGGACCTGGGGCGTGTTCTTGCCGGCGGCGATGTTGAGAATCTTGGCTCCAGCGCGCACCTTGGCGTGGGCATCGTCGTCGCAGCGAACGACCGTGGCGATGACGGGGATGTCGGCGATGTTGGTGATGTGCTCGACCATCTCGGCAGTAGCGGGGGAGTTGACCACGCAGCCCGCCGCGCCCTGCATCTCGGAGACGGCTGCCATCTGCACGGAGCGCTTACCGGTCGTAGTTCCGCCGCCCACGCCTACGAAGACCGGGCATTCGGCGACGGTCAGCAGCGCTTGCGTAATGGCGGGCTGCGGCGTGAAAGGGTAGACCGCAAAGACGGCATCGGCGTTGGAGTTGCGGATAACCGCGACATCGGTGGTGTAAATGAGCGACTTGATGCGGCGGCCGAAGAGCGTGAAGCCGCTGGCCTCCTCGATCTCGTCGGGCATGCGAAGGGCAGCCTTGCGCAGACGTCCGTCGATGGGCAGGGGCTCCATAGGGAGCAGACCGTTGGGCGTGACGGCTACCTGGGGCTCGGTGAACTCGTCTGCGAGCTCGACCTCGGAGAAATCGACCGAGGCGACGATGTCCTCGTGCACCTCGGCGGGCACATCGATGGGAGCTTGGTCGTTTGCCGCCGCAGGCGTGTCGAAGGAGCTGGTGCCGACGAAGGCGTCGACGCGCTCATTTAGATCGTTGGGGGTATCCATGGAGGCTCGATTCTATGTGATGATGGCCGGCGCGATGCAGCCGGAATTGCGAATGCTAAATCGTTTGACGAGTTGATTTTTCCCCGCCGCGCCATCCGTTAGACCGAAGGGCCGGCGAACGTGAAGGAGCTGTGGTGGCGGGGATCGAGGTGCTATCTTGAAAGTCCCGTTTAAAAGAGAGGTGACGCGGTATGGAATTGACAGCAATGTTTGGCTCGATCGGCCTGTGTGTGGCCGCAATCGTTGCCGCCGCGGTCATCTACTTTGTGGTCACGGCCATTAAGGGCAAAAGGGCCGAACGCAAGGAGCGCGCGATGCTTAAACAGCATCGCGACCAGCAGGGCAAACGCGCACAGAGATAGCTTGTTGAGTTTTGGATCCGTGCGCTAGCTGCGTTTTCGGATCAGGGCAATGTAGAAGCCCTCAAAATCGCGGCTAGGCGGAATGGTGAGCGTGCCGGGCAGGCCGTTGGCGATGGCCGATACCTGACCCGCGGCAATGGCTTCGGTCAGAGCGTTGGACTCGATGCGCGGCTCCTCACCAGCTTCCTGGGTGCGTCGTGCTTCACTTTCGCTTGGCGTGCCGTCGAGGGGGATGAGCTCGCAGTCCATATGCTTGTCGAGGGCCTCTTGCAGGGCGTCCTCGTTTTCCTGCGGCAAGATCGAACAGGTCGAATAGACGAGCGTGCCGCCCGGTTTGAGGGCACCCATGGCGCGGTCCAGAAGTGCTCGCTGCGAGCGGGCGCACTTGCTCAGCAACTGCTCGGTGAGGCCGCGCAGGCTTTTCTCGTTGCCACTGATGACGGTGCCCGTGCCGGTGCAGGGAGCGTCGAGCAGGATGCGGTCAAAGCGGAAGAACTCGTCGAGCTCGCGTGCGTCGATGCGCATGACGGGCACGTTTTTGGCACCTTGGCGGTGGAGGTTGGACTCAAGCTTTTCGGCGCGGGGAATGCTCATCTCACAGGCGGTGAGGTGCGCCTGTCCCTGGGTGAGGGCGGCGATCTCCGTCGTCTTGCCGCCAGGGGCTGCGCACATGTCCAGGATGTCCTCGCCTGCCTGGGCGCCCAGGACCAACGGCGGCATCATGGACGACAGGCTCTGCAGATAGATCTTGCCGTCGCGGTAGATGTCGAGATCCCACAGATCGGAAACTTGGGCCTCGGGCAGGATAAAGGCGTCCGGGTACCAGGCGACGGGGTTGTGGGCGATGCCAGCGGCATCGAGCGCCGCAGCGATGTCCTCGGCGGTTGCCTTGAGCGTGTTGGCGCGCAGCGTGACCGGGCGTGTGGCCGCGGCGCCGAAGCCCTCGATCATGAGCTTGGCATCGGCGGGCGCATAGGCGCCGGCGACCGTGTCGACCATAAAGCGCGGCAGGTCGGCGGCGGAGTGTTGGGCGGCAAGCTGGTCAGAAAGCTCGGTAGCAGCAAACTGCCTGAGCTTGAGCTCGGCCTTGACCTGCTTTTTCTGCTTACGACGACGCGGCTTGGACATCCGTCTTTCCTTCCCATTCCATTACATGTCGAGTGTTGTTTTAGTACTGGCTCTCGTGCTTGCTGAAGAAGTCGAAGCGCGGGGGCAGCGGCTTCACGCGGTGCTCGCCGGGCTTCTCGCCCAGGCTTTCCACGAACTCGTCCGTGGAGGCAAATATGTTGTCCCAGCTAAAGAAGGCGACGGGGTCGACGTCGAAGTACTCGCAGATGAGCTCGCAGCCGGCCGGCACGATGCCGTGCATGAGCACGGTCGCCACGCGCAGCTCGGTGAAGGCGTCGACGAGGGCCTGCGTCATCGCGGTATTGGCTTGCTCGCCCTCAAGCTTGTTGGCAGCCTTGGAGGCGTCGCTCCAGCGCTTGTTGGCGGCGCGCAGGTAGTCGTCGCACACAGCGAGCGCGCGGTGCGTCTCGAACTTGTACATGGCCTGCTCAAACGCGAGGGCGGCCTGCTCGGCGGCCTCCACCACGGTGGCCGAGGCGGCGCCGGCGGGGATGCAACCGTTGCGATAGGGGCTCTCGTCGCCCTCCTTGACGGCGACGCCGTAGAAGCAGCTGCGGGCCAGGCGGTTGAAGACGCCGGTCAAAAGGGCGCTTTCCTTAAGGGCCGGATCGATGACGCGCTTGTCGTCGCAGGCGTGCACCTCGTTGCCGTCCTTGTCCTTGCCGGTCACGCGGGTGTCGTATGCCTTGGGGCTAAAGCTCACCGGCTTCTCGGACAGGCCGAGCGACAGCCAGTGCGCGCGCATCTGCTCGCAGGTGTAGTGGTTGAGCAGGTCGTCTGCCGGCGGGGGAGGCGTCTGCGAGGACGAGCTTGCCTTTTTGCCCATGTAGAGCAGGTGGTAGCAGGCGCTGACGGTGCTCTGCGTGAGGTTCCAACCCAGGGCCTCCCACATGGCGGTCTGCGCGATGCAATAGAAGTAGATGTTGTCCTGGCCAATGAACTGGTAGATCTGTGCGTCATCCGAGCACCACCAGTCGCGCCAGTCGAGCGAGCTGTGCTGGTAGGTGGGCGCGGGGACCTGCGTGGAATCGGCGGCGGGCTCGCCCATGAGGGCGGCATCCTGGGCGGCGACGCCCTCGGTCACGCCGGCGGCCTTGGCATCGCGTGCGAGCACGGTGCGCGTATAGCTGATGGGAGCCCACAGGCTCTCGGGCCAGCACCAGCAGGTGACGTCGGAGACGCCATCGACCTCGGGCACCGGAACGCCCCAGTCGATGTTGCCGGTGATGCGGAAGGGCACGAGCGCCTTGCCGCTGCGGAAGCGCACGCCGCCGTTGGCGAGCACCGCGTGGGCGTCGTCGCGCTCCTTCCAGCTGGGGAAGGTGACGGTAAAGCTGCTCTTGTTGCCCTCGGGCTCCAGCACGGTGTGCTCGGGAAGCTGATCCTCGACGGCATCGAAGGCCTCGCGGAACTTGTTCTGGATGTAGAGCTGAGCCGGCAGCAGCCACTCCTCCATGGTCTTGGAGACCACGGAGCGAACCTGCGGGTTCTGGGCGAGCTTGTCGGTATAGGTCTTCATAAAGTCGAGGTAGGCCGGCAGGTCGAAGTAGAGGTTGTCTACCGGGCGCAGCTCGGGCACCTCGCCGGTGAGCTGGCTCTTAGGCGCGATGAGCTCCTCGGGCTCAAACTGGTGGCCCAGGTCGCACTCGTCGGCATAGGCCTTCTCGGACTTGCAGCCCTGGATGGGGCAGCGGCCGATCACCTGACGGCCGTTGAGGAACGTGCCGGCCTTGGCATCGTAGAACTGCAGCGTGGAGCGCTTGGAGATGGTGCCCTGCTCGTGCAGGCGCTCGATAATCTCAGCGGTTACCTCGTTGTGGATCTGGGCCGCCGGCTCAAGGCCCGAGCCGCCGTAGATGTCACAGCTGATGTTGTAGTTGTTGAGGGTCGCGGCCTGGCGGGAGTGATTGGACTCGACATACTCGCTAATGGACTTGTCGTAGCCCTCGTTCTCCTTGAGCTTGCGGTAGCTCTCCATGATGGGCGAGCCATAGCAGTCGGTGCCCGAGGTGAAGATGACGTTCTCGCGGCCCAGACGGTCGCGCAGGAAGCGGGCGAAGAAGTCGGCCGGGACAAAGACGCCGCCGACGTGGCCAAAGTGAAGGCCCTTGTTGCCATAGGGCTCGCCGGCGGTAACGATGGCGCGGCGAGGCCAGCTGGGACGGTCGTTCATGGAGTATTTGGATGCCATGGGACTCCTTCGCATATGGTGAGAGCGCGGCCGGGCGCAAGGCCTGGCGACGCGGTGGTCAATTCGTGCATATCGTTCGACATTATCGCACATGCGGACGGGTACGTGGCAGGGGCGCTATCCTAAGATGCTATGAATGAGATTTCCAACATACATGCGTTTGAAGACGAGGATTTTCTGCACGCCTGCTTTGTGTGGGGGATGGCCGTGCTCGGCGCATTTGCCGTGTGCTTGGTGCCGGTGTTTATGCTGATGGGCGGGCCTGCGGACTTGGATGCGGCTGACGCGGGCGGCTGGATGGCTGTCGTGGGCTGGATAGTCGGCTTGGCTGCGGTTTCTGCGGCGTCATTTGCCGTGCACGAGCTGGTGCACGGTGTGTTTTTTAAGCTGCTGGCGCCTGCGGGCGCGAAGGTGACCTTTGGGGCGAATCGCGAGACGGCGATGATCTATGCCTGCGCCGAGGGCGTTGTGTATTCGCGCCGGCGGTACATGGCGGTTTGCCTGGCACCGACGGCTGTTGTGACGACAACGCTTGCCCTGGGGTTTGCGTTTTCGGGCTATCCGCTGCTGTGCTATCTGGCGGCCGGCTTGCATTTGTCAGGCTGTGTGGGCGACTGGTATTACGTGCGGACCATTTTGCGCGACCGCCGCATTGTCGCCTGCGAGGACACGTCCTTCGGCGTGCGCTTTTTCGGGTGAGGAGATGTCGATGAAGCCGTTGTTGTTGCACGCCTGCTGTGCGCCGTGCTCTCTTGAGCCGGTCCGCCTGCTGCGCGAGGAAGGGTTTGAGCCCACAATCTGCTGGACCAACCCCAATATTCAGCCGCACGATGAATGGCAGCGGCGTTTGGACGAGCTGCGCCGGTGGTGTGCCGATGGCGACATCGAGCTTATCGAGGCGGGGGAGGACCGCGATCGCTGGGAGACCGGCGTGGCGCCGCTGGGTGCCGATCGGCCTCGTCGCTGTCGCGCGTGCTATGCCCTGCGCTTGGCCGAGGCGTGCCGCGTGGCCCAGGAGCGCGGGTTTGAGTTTGTGGGCACGACGCTCGCCGTCTCGCCGTACCAGTTGTTCGAAACCTGCAATGATGTGTTGGAGCGTCTGGCTGCCGCCCGCGGTCTCACCCCGGTGATTCGCGATTTTCGCCCGTATTACCCCGAGGCGACACGCCGCTCGCGCGAGCTTGGCATGTATCGGCAGAACTACTGTGGTTGCCGCTTCTCGGCTGTCGAGGCGGCCATGGACCGCGCCCGTATCCGCGACGAGCGCAAAGCCGCCAAAAAGTAGTTCATTTGGGACGTCAGCCTGCTAGGATGTAGAGCGGACTTTAGCTATATAAGGAGTATCCGACGTGTCTATGCGTACCGATGATTTTGACTACAACCTTCCCGAGGAACTGATTGCCCAGGCGCCTGCCGAGCCGCGCGATTCCTGCCGGCTGCTGGTGGTGGATCGCAAGGGCTCTCAGGCGGGAACGCCTCTGGAGCACGGCGGTACCGTTGAGCACCGCATCTTCCGCGACATCATCGACTATATCGAGCCGGGCGACGTGCTCGTCATCAACAAGACGCGCGTGATGCCGGCCCGCCTGATCGGTCACAAGGCCGGCTCGGGCGGCGTGGTCGAGACGCTGCTGCTCAAGCGCCGCGAGGATGTGGATCCGCTGGGCCATGTCTGGGAGTGCCTGGTCAAGCCGGGTAAGCGCCTGAAGCCCGGTGCTCAGATTGAGTATCGTGCGGGCGGCGCCCATGCGCCCGAGGGCGCGCCCGTGGTGCTGACGGCCGAGGTCGTCGACTTTGTTACCGATAGCCGCGGTGGCCGTCTGGTGCGCTTTGAGCCGGCCGGTTGCAATGCCGCCGGCGAGCCGCGCACGCTCGACGAGGCCATCCATGCGGCCGGCCACGTGCCGCTGCCGCCCTACATTACCGATTACGAGGGCGATCCCGAGAAGTACCAGACCGTCTACGCCATGAAGGAGGAGCACTCGGCTGCCGCTCCTACGGCGGGTCTGCACTTTACCCCCGAGCTCATGGCCGCTATCGAGGCCAAGGGCGCGAAGTTTGCCGCCGTCGAGCTCGAGGTGGGCATCGATACCTTCCGTCTGGTGGAGGAGGACGACCCCGCGCAGCACGTGATGCACACCGAGCGCTATCACGTGTCGCAGGAGGTTGTCGACGCCGTGCATAAGGCGAAGGCCGAGGGCCATCGTGTGATCGCCGTCGGTACCACGGCGGTGCGCTCGCTCGAGAGCGCGTTTGACACGGACGCGCCGGTGTCCGATCCGGCCGTGACGGCGCGCTATTTTGAAGGCCGCGAGGACGGGGCCGATACGCTTGGCCGCGGTGACATCGTGGTGCGCGAGAACGCCACGACGCAGCTTTACCTCATGCCCGGCTCGACCTATCACGTGGTCGATGCGCTGATCACGAACTTCCATGTGCCGCGCTCCACGCTCATGATGCTCGTGAGCGCGCTTGCCACCCGCGAGCAGATCATGGATGCCTACGCCGCTGCCATCGAAGAGCGTTACCGCTTCTTCAGCTTTGGTGACGCCATGCTCATTTTGTAAGTTACGCGGTTCTACGAACCGCGTAACTGCTCGACGCTGCAAACGCCCCTAAGCGGCAATCTGACGTTCAATCGTCGGGCATGACCAGAAGGTCAATGCCCTCCTCTTTCACGTCACCTTGCTCGCTTAGGGGCGTTTTCGCTGACTTCGCCAAAACATTGGCGTTGCCGTTGTTGGCACTTGGGGACGTTCCTTATGTGCCGGCACCTGGGGACACTCCTTATGTCCAAGAGATTGGTGCAAGAGGGATAGATTGCCTTGCATCAATCTAATAAGTTGCGGTGAGATAGTTCTTGAATTGGCTTTTTGAGGGCTAAACAGGAACTATCTCACCGCAACTGCGTTGAGCGTTTTTTGGCAGCTGGTTTACTTGCTCGCGAACAGCCAGACTAGGATGATCGCCAGGATTGCGGCGACGATGCAGACGATGGCGCCGGTGAATTTGATGCGTGAGTCACGGGTACGCTCGCGCACCGCGTCCTCGGTGGCTTCGAGCTGGGTAACCTCTCGCTCGGTCTCGGCGTGTTCGGCTTTGTCTCGGGCCAAGGATCCTGCAAGCGACTCAGTAATCTCTGGGTGGTCGTGTACTTCGGCCGCCTGTTCGATGATCGACTGCGCATGTGCGGCATCTGCTTGGGCGTTGGCGATGCTCTGCTCTTGGTCGCGGCGTGCCTTGTCCTCGGCGGCGATCTTCTCGCGCAGTTCGCGCTGGCGCGTTGCAGCGGCGGTTTTTGCGGTCTGCAGCTCGTCGCGCGCGGCATCGGCCTCTGCCGTCACGGCCTGATGGGCTCGCTTGGCGTCGGTGATGGGGGCTTGTGCCTGCTCGACGGCCTGCTCGGCTGCGGCAAGCGAGTGCTCAAGGTCGGCGGTGATGCGCGGGACATCTTCTTCGGCTTTACGCAGGGCATCTGCCGTGTCGGAGATCTGCATCGAGAGCTCGCTGGTGCGCACCGTATAGTTGGCGGGATTTGCCGAGGGATTGCGTTGCAGCTCGGCATACTCATGACGCAGCGTCTCGAGCTGGGCGCGCGTGGCGTCGACGGTTTGTTGTGCGGCCGCAATGCCGGCGTCTCGCTCGGCCTTCACCTTGTCGCGGATGCGCTTGGAATCCTCAAGACGTCGAACGAGGCGGTTGCCGGTCTCGCGCGAGCTCGCCTCGCGGGCCTCCACGGCGTCGAGCGCGGCCTTCAGGCGGAGCTCAGTCGCGTCATCCTCTGTCTTCATTTGTTCGAGCTGACCCTTGAGCTCTGTCGCTTTGGCGGCGTGGGCATCACGGTCAATCTCGGCGGCCGCTGCAGTCTTTTGGGCTGTGGCAATCGCCTGGCGCTGGTCGGCGACGATCTGGTCGTAGCGGCCTGCGATATCCTGGCGCGTCTCGAGTTCCTCGGCCTGATCGGCAATGCGCTGCTCAAGTTCGGCCAGGTGGGCGCGGGCATCGGCAAGTGCCTTTTTCGCGGCATTCATCTCGCGCATGGCCGAGGCGCCCTGGGCGATAAAGGTGCCCACGGCGTTCGCAGTGTTCGAGACAGCGGTCCCCAGATCGCGGCTCGCGGCGGGGGAGTGCGGGGCGGTCGGGCGAGCGATGTCGGCAGCGTCCGCATCGGCAGCCTGCGGCGCGGCGATATTGCCGGTACCGCCCTCGACCACAGAAAAGCCTGCTGCGTGCGGATCGACCGCATCGGCGCCGATCGTGGGGTGCTCGAGCTGCAGAAACGATGGCATGGTGCTGCCCTGGTCGGCAACCGGAGTCTCGCCGGGCACAAAGGTCGAGGCCGCCTCGGCGGCCTCCTCTTCCTCGGCATCAATATCGGTATCGGCGACGGCGTCTTTCATCGCTTTGACAGCATCCATCATGGAGTCCATGACGGCATCGAGCTCTTCTTCCGAAGACACCTCGATGGGGCCCGCTGCTTGCGGGGCGTCGTCCTGTACGGGGGCGTCGTCCTGAGCGGGCGCATCGTCGCTTTGCTCATCGGCGTTTTCTGATTCGGGGGTTTCCGCCGTAGCGCTTTCGTCCAAGATGGGGTCGTCGATGTCGATACCATCGCAGGTCACAGCGTCAGTATCTGCGGTGACGTCTGCGGGATCATCAATATGCTGTTGAGTCTGGGGGTCCAGCTCGTCTGTCATAGGCATGTGCTCCTCATCGTTGTTTGTCACCCTATGATAAAGTCTCGCGCCGACATCCCGCGCGCCGCAGCAAAGTTTCAAAACGTGTTCGATGGCTCGATCTGATAACAATAACTCGGCCGCTTTATCCGGTTTGTACTTGACAATCCCTTCGCCGAACGACGTGGTGCCGTTCGCCTGCTGCGGTCTTTATTTTTCACTTGAACCCGCTAAAGTTGCATTTCAGCTTTTGGCGCGTGAAGTTGGATACGCGCAGTCGGCGGGCGTGCCCGTCGCGATTTGAAAGGACTTTGTATGGGACTTTTCACTGGTAAGACCGTGATCGTCACCGGCGGCGGCAAGGCCACGCTTAAGGACGGCTCCGCTGGCTCCATCGGCTACGGCATCGATATCGCTTTTGCCAAGGAGGGCGCAAACCTCGTCATCACCGGCCGCAACGTCGCCAAGCTCGAGGCTGCCAAGGAATCCCTCGAGGCCGAGTACGGCGTCAAGGTTCTGCCTGTTCAGGCCGATGTTTCAGCCGGTCAGGACAACGAGGCCGTCGTCCAGAACGTCATCGACAAGGCCATTGAGGAGTTCGGCCGCATCGACGCCGTCGTCAACAATGCTCAGGCCAGCGCCTCGGGCGTGACCATCGCCGATCACACCATGGATCAGTTTAACCTGGCCATTTACTCCGGTCTGTATGCTACCTATCTGTACATGCAGAAGGCCTATCCGCACCTGAAGGAGACCAAGGGCTCCGTGGTCAACTTCGCCTCGGGCGCCGGCCTGTTTGGCAACTATGGCCAGTGCAGCTATGCTGCCGCCAAGGAGGGCATCCGCGGCCTGACCCGCGTTGCCGCCAACGAGTGGGGCAAGGACGGCATCAACGTCAATATCGTTTGCCCGCTTGCTTGGACCGCTGCGCTCGAGAACTTCCAGGATGCCTATCCCGAGGCGTTCAAGGCCAACGTCCACATGCCGCCGGCTGGTCACTACGGCGACGTCGAGAAGGAAATCGGCCGCGTGGTCGTTCAGCTCTGCGGCCCCGACTTTAAGTACATGAACGGCGAGACCGTCACCCTCGAGGGTGGCATGGGCCAGCGTCCTTAGGGGTTACGCGGTTTTACCAAACCGCGTAACCAGTTGACGCTGCAAACCCGCCAGAGCGGCAATCTGACGTTCAACTTCAAGGGCGCGACCAGAAGGTCAGCGCCCTTTCGTTTCACGTCACCTTGCTCGCTCTGGCGGGTTTTCGCTGTCGGTGCCATAACATCGGCGTTGCTGTGGCTGTCGGAAATGATCCGTTGGGGACGGAGGAAAACGGATCATTTTTATCCTGGTGCATTGGTGCATTGGTGCATTGGTGCATTGGTGCAAGGGGGCAGGTTTCCTTTGCACTAGTTTCTGTCGAGTCGGTGCTTCTTGCGGGTTGCCCGTATAATGGTTTGCGTATGAACCGCAACCAAGGAGTTCCAGTTTATGGACCAGAGCCTTTTTAAATTCGACCTGATCGCCGAGGATCCGACGACGCATGCGCGTGCCGGCGTGCTGCACACCCCGCACGGCGACATCGAGACGCCGATCTTCATGCCCGTGGGCACCAAGGCAAACGTCAAGGGCATTCCTACCGAGACCGTCAAACAGCTCGGCGCCCAGATCGTGCTTGCCAATACTTATCACCTGTCCATGCGTCCCGGCGAGGACACCATCGCCGAGCTGGGCGGACTGCACAAGTTTATGAACTGGCACGGCCCCATCCTCACCGACTCGGGTGGTTTCCAGGTCTTCAGCCACAACGACGCCGTCAAGCTCACCGACGAAGGCGTGCGCTTTATTGTCAACGATTACGACGGTCGCCACGTGTTCTGGACGCCCGAGGACAACATGGAGATCGCCATGAAGCTCGGCTCCGACATCTGCATGCAGCTGGACCAGTGCCCGGGCTATCCCGCCACGCGCGCCTACGTTGAGCGTGCCGTCGAGCTGTCGAGCATGTGGGCCGAGCGCTGCTATAAGGCCCACACCCGCGATGACCAGGCACTCTTTGGCATTGTCCAGGGCGGCATGCACCTGGACTTGCGCCTGCGCTCGCTGCGCCATCTGGAGGAGTGCGGTGACTTCCCCGGTTACGGCATTGGCGGCTACTCGGTGGGCGAGGACCACGAGACCATGTTCGAGACCCTGGCACCGCTCGTAAGCGAGTACATGCCCAAGCACAAGCCGCGCTACCTGATGGGCGTCGGCAACCCCACCACCCTCGTGCGTGGCGTGGGCGTGGGCATCGACATGTTCGACTGCGTGCTGCCGACGCGCACCGGCCGCATGGGTACGGCGTTCTCCAGTGAAGGTCGCCTTAACTTCCGCAACGCGCGCTTTGCGCACGACGACGGCCCCATCGACCCCACCTGCACCTGCCCGGTGTGCACAGGCGGCTACAGCCGCGCGCTCATTCGCCACATGGTCACGCAGAAGGAGATGCTCGGCGGTATTCTGCTGTCGATGCACAACATCTACTACTTGCTCAACCTTATGCAGCGTGCTCGCCAGGCCATTATCGAGGGCCGTTACGGCGCGTTCGTGAGCGATTGGATGAATAGTCCTGCCGCGGTGGATTACTAAGAGCTACGACCGCTGACCGATAGCTTGCAAGCACTTGATGCATCGTGGGTACCATACCGAATAGTTGATGTTCGGGCGGGTGTTTGGCGCATGGCGTCGACCCCGCCCGTTTTTCTTTTTCTCGATAGGAGCACCCATGATTAAGAACGAGAATGTCGAGGGCGAGCCTGCCTACGACGAGACGTACCGCCGCGGTCCCGTGGTCATGCGCGGCCCCATGATTCCTAAGGACAATACGTACGCCAACCTGCTGGCGCCCGAGGATTCAACCGACTGGTTGCATGCCGATCCGTGGCGTGTACTGCGCATCCAGGCCGAGTTTGTCGATGGTTTTGGCGCACTTGCCGAGTTAGGGCCTGCGGTGACCATCTTCGGTAGTGCCCGTACGCCCAAGACCGATCCGCTCTACAAGGCGGCGCGCACGGTCGGCCGTAAGATTGCCCAGCGCGGCGTGGCGGTTATCACCGGTGGCGGCCCCGGCATCATGGAGGCGGCCAACAGGGGAGCGGCGAGCGTCAACGGCAAGTCGGTCGGCTTGGGTATCGAGCTCCCGCATGAACATGGGCTCAACAAATACGTGAACCTCGGCATGGACTTCCGTTACTTCTTTGTGCGCAAGACTATGTTCGTCAAATACAGCTCGGGTGCCATCGTGTTTCCCGGTGGTTTTGGCACGCAAGACGAGATGTTTGAGGTACTCACGCTGGTGCAGACGCACAAGGTCAAGCGCATGCCGCTCGTTTTGGTGGGCACCGAGTACTGGCAGGGCCTGTTTGACTGGCTCAACGGCCCGGTGATGGACGCCGGCATGATCAGCCCGCTCGATCCGGAGCTGGTGCACATCACCGACGACCTCAACGAGGCCGTCGACATTGCGCTCAGCGGGTTGATGTAGGGCGAGCGTGCCTGTTGTTGTAGTAATGAGAACGGCAGATTGATGTTATTTAACATCAATCTGCCATCTAAACTGGGTATACTGATGCAAAAGACGAGGGCGAGGAGGTCGCAAATGTCTACAGCAACAGTTAAGCCTACGACGGTTCGCATCGAAGAGGGGCTTAAGGAGCAGGCGACTGAGTTCTTGGATTCGGTCGGCCTCAGCCTCAATTCCTATCTCAATCTTGCCGTTCGGCAGCTGGTAAATCAACGAAAGATTCCTTTTGAGATTGTAGGAAGGGCGGAGGTGCCCAACGAGGCGACGAGGCGTGCCATGGTGATCGCCGAGGCTCATGAGTTGGGGATTTTGCCGGACGATAGCCCGTCATTCAATAACGCTGATGAGCTTATGTCATTCCTCGATGAGGAATAGCGATGTTCGAGATTAAAGTCGAGGCTCAATTTAAGGTGGACTACAAACGAACGATGCGCATGCATCCGCAGCTAAAAAGTGAGTTTAAAGCGGCGGTTGCAGAGCTTGTGGCTCATGGGTCACTTCCGGCGGAGTATGGCGCCCACGAGCTCTCAAACCCGGGCGGAAACTACAACGGCCACATCGATTTCCACCTATCCGATGGTTTGGTCGATGTGGTCGTTCTGTACTTGCCGCATAAGACTAATCCTGTGATCCGACTGGTCAGAATGGGCTCGCATGAGGAACTGTTCCAGGGTCCGCTGGGCTGATCGCCGATTTCCAAGTTGCGGTGGAATAGGGATTGATTTGCGGCTGATAAGCCAAAAAAAGTCCCTATTCCACCGCAAGCGGTAAAGGTGCCCCTAGTGGATGGGCTGGTAGCGGGGGCAGTAGCTGATGGCGATGGCGTCGACGCCTACATGGGTGGCGATGGTGCAGCCGATGGGGCCGGTGCCGGCGTCTACGTAGTCCTGGCCCGCGAGCGCCTCGTTGACAAGTTCCTGCTCCTCGGCAGCACCGGTCGTGAGCACGCGAACGCTTGAGCCCGGGTGCTCGGTCAAAAACTCGAGGCAGTCAGCCATGGTGTTCGCAACGATGCGCTTGGCTCCGCGGCCCTTCTTGATGGCCTTGATCTCGCCCGACTGCCACTCCGGCGAAACGGCCAGGCGAATGTTGAGCATCTGCGTGAGCTGGCCGGCGAGCTTGGGCGCGCGGCCGTTCTTAACGAGATTCTCAAGCGTGCGGGGAATCAGCAACAGGTGGGCGTTGGGCAGCGTCGCGCGGATCTGCGCCTCGGTCTCGTCCAGGCTGCGGCCGTCCTCGCGCATGGCCAGCGCGTACTCCACCAGCAGGCCCTCGGCACCCGAGCCGGTGCGCGAGTCGATGCAGCGCACGTCGAGTTCGTGCGTTTCGGCCGTCAGGCTGGCGTTGGCATAGCAGGCGGACCACTCGCTGCACAGTGAGATAAAGATGGCGCTATCATGGCCGTCGGCGAGCACGCGGTCAAAGAGTGCCTTGAACTCGCCGGCGCTCGGCTGCGAGGTGTGCGGCAGTTGCTCGGAGCCGGCCATGCGCGCGACGTACTCCTGGGCGGTAATCTGTACCTGGTCGAGCAGGTCCTCGCCCTCGATAATCACATGCAGTGGAATCACGTAAATGCCGAGCTCTTGAGCGCGGGCGGGGGAGATGTCCGACGTGGAGTCGGTTATGATGGCAAAAGACATAATTGCACCTTTCGTTGGGGCGCTTTCGCGCCGCCTTCTGAGAGCAAAGTGCGACAAGTATAGTGGAGTTGCTCTACATTGCTAGGTTCAATTGTTGAATAGTCAACAGTTTGAAGTGTCGGTGTGGAAATCATCAACTGGGGAAGAGGAGTGCCGATGGCGGCATTACAGCTATGCGAGCGGCCGGTTGTGCTGTTCGATTTTGACGGCACGGTGGCCGATACGGGCCGGGCGGTGATGACCTCGACGCGCAAGACGTTGGCCGCGCGCGGGTTTTCGGAGGCGCAGATGGGTGACCTGCGCCGCATGATCGGGCCGCCCCTGTGGAAGAGCTTTCACGACTTTTATGGCTTTTCCCGCGAGGAGTCGCTTGTGGTGGCCGACGAGTACCGTGCCTTTTTTGATGAACTGGGACCGGAGGAGTATCCCGTGTTTGACGGGATCCCCGAGCTGCTGGATGGGTTGGTCGCCCAAGGCAAGCGTATGGCCGTGGCGACGTCACGCATGGAGGCAAAGTGTATCGACATGGTGGGAGAGCTGGGACTTTCTCAGTTTGAGGCGGTGGTTGGCATGAATCCGCCGCAGGGGCGCGAGACCAAGGCCGATTCGGTCCGCGATGCCCTGGCAGAGCTCGGTGCGACGGCGGGCGATGCCGTGATGATCGGCGATCGCTTTAACGACGTCGAGGGCGCGCACGCGATGAGCGTGCCGTGCATTGGTATCTATTCGGGCGCGGCGGCGCCGGGCGAGCACGAGGCGGCGGGTGCCGATGCAGTGGTGCACTCGGTGGCCGAGCTTGCTAAACTTTTCGCTATCTAATAGACGTAATGTGAGGGGCGGGCGTACCCGTCACTCATTGGTGAGGAGGTCGTCCATGAATCAGGTGGAGCAGAGCGTTATCGAGTATGTCGACGAGGTCTGGGAAGATGTCGTCGCCGATATCGAACAACTGGTGAGCTATCCGTCCGTGGCCGTTGCTGCCAATGCAGAGCCCGGTGCGCCGTTTGGCCGCCCGGTTCGTGATGCGCTCGATTGCGCGCTCGGCATTGCGCAAAAGCTCGGCTACCAGACGAGCGACGACGAGGGCTATGTGGGCATTGCCGATATCCCGGGTCGCGGCGACAAGCAGCTCGCGACCATCTGCCACGTGGACGTGGTGCCCGCCGGCCCCGGCTGGAACACCGACCCGTTTGCGATGGAGCGTCGCGAGGGCTGGCTGCTCGGCCGTGGCGTGATTGATGACAAGGGTCCGGCGGTGTTGTCGCTCTACGCCGGTGCCTACCTGCTCAAGCACGGCATTGTGCCGCGCTATACCTTCCGCGCGCTGCTGGGCTGCGATGAGGAAGTGGGCATGTCCGACGTTCACCATTATCTGGAAAATCACGCAGACCCCGACTTTTTGTTTACGCCCGATGCCGAGTTCCCGGTCTGCAATGCCGAGAAGGGCCAGTTTGGGGCGACGTTTGTGAGCCCCAAGATCGACGGCGGGCGCATTGTGTCCTGGAGCGGTGCCGAGGCGAGCAACGCCATTCCGTCGCAGTCCATCTGCGAGCTCGCGATTGCCGCCGATGAGCTGCCGGCGCCCGTTGAGAACGCCGACCGCCTGGAGATCACGGCGCTTGATAACGGGCATGCGCAGATTTTCGCCCACGGTATTGGCGGCCACGCTTCGATGCCTGAGGGCACCATCAACGCCGTCGGCCTGATCGTGGCGTATCTGCGCGAGGCCGAGGACGCGTTTGGTGCACGCGACGAGCGTCTGCTGACGCCTGCCGAGCACGAGTTCGTCAAGTTCCTGGCCTTTGTGCATGCGGATGCCTATGGTCGCGGCCTGGGTATCGATGCGACGAGTCCGGCGTTTGGCCCGCTTACCTGCAACGCTGGAGTCATCCGCGTGGCGGATGGCCATATTGAGCAGGTCATCGACGTGCGCTTCCCCGACAGTACGAGTGCCGATACCATCCGCGAGCAGCTCGACCCGCTCGTGGGCCGTTTTGGCGTGACGTGTCAGCTGGGTCGCGCTAAGGTGCCGTTCTCGGTGTCTGCCGACGATCCAGCCGTGAAGGCGCTTATTGATACCTATAACGAGTTTACGGGCAAGCATGCTGAGCCCTTTGCTATGGGCGGCGGCACGTACGCGCGCAACTTTGCCCGCGCCGTCTCGTTTGGCCCCGAGGAGACCGGCCTGGAGCTGCCCGAGTGGGGCGGCCAGATGCACGGTCCCAACGAGTGCGCCAACGAGGACCAGCTCAAGCAGGCGCTCAAGATTTATATCGTGGCGATCCTGCGCCTCAACGAACTTGAACTGTAGGGCTTCCCCAGGCACCCGACCTTGCCCCTCAAACCGTCGCTTGCGTACCAAAATACGCGGCGCTCCTCTTTCGGGGTAATCTCGGGCACCTGGGAAACCCCTATATCCTGCTTGGATACAAACTTGCATTACGAGCCCGGTGCTTTTGCCCGGGCTTTTTCTGTTGCGGTGGGGTAGTCATTGGGGACGTTCCTTTGGTGTAAAAGGTGCGCCATGTTCGGCGCTGGATTGTTATCCGTTTGTAAAGGCTGGGCAGAGCTTGCGGTAAGGGTCTATCAATAGCCCGTAAGAAACCGCAGATAAGGCGGTCGTCGCCCGATCGGGGTCGTATCTTTCCAAACAGCAAAGCGGGCGGGGTGCCCGCGAGTCGCATGTATGAAAGGAAGATCATGCTCGATCAGGCTTATTCTCGTCGTCAGTTCCTCGGCCTCGCTGGTGGTCTTGCCAGCATCGTCGGTCTCGGTCTCGTTGGTTGCGGCGGCTCCGGCGCATCCGACGCCGCCGACAAGGGTAGCGCCGCTGCTGCCGAGTCCGTCTCCGGCGAGGTGACCTACGACGGTGCCTCCTCGTTCCAGGCTCTCGTCGAGGCCGCTGCCGAGAAGTTCATGGATGCCAACCCGGACGTCTCCGTCTCCGGCTCGGGTAACGGTTCGGGCAAGGGCCTGACCGCTGTTGCCGCCGGCACCGTCACCATCGGCAACTCCGACGTCTTCGCCGAGACCAAACTCGAGGCCGACCAGGTCAAGAAGCTCGTCGACCACGAGGTTGCCGTCGTGGGCATGGGCCCCGTCGTCTCCAAGAACGTGACGGTCGACGACCTGTCCCTCGAGCAGCTCAAGGGCATCTTCTCCGGCCAGATCACCAACTGGAAGGAGGTCGGCGGCGACGACGCCAAGATCGTCGTCCTCAACCGCAAGGCCGGCTCCGGTACTCGCGCCACCTTCGAGGCTGCCGTCTTTGGCGACGAGGCTGTCGACTTTAAGGGCGACGCCGAGCTCGACAAGTCCGGCGACGTCCAGACTCAGATGGGCAGCACCGACAACGCCATCTCCTACCTCGACTTCTCGCACTTCGACGACTCCAAGTTCAACGCCATCAAGGTCGAGGGCGTGGAGCCCAAGAGCAAGAATGTCACCGACGGCTCCTTCAAGATCTGGGCGACCGAGCACATGTACTGTGCAAAGGACGCCGACGAGGCTACCAAGGCCTTCCTGGAGTTCATGCTTTCCGACGACGTCCAGGGCAAGCTCGTCGAGGAGCAGGGCTTCATCCCCGTCTCTGCCATGAAGGTCGTCAAGGACGCCAGCGGCAAGGTCTCCGCTAAATAAGTAGTCGCCCCCGGAAAGGTTTGCAATGGCAAAACAGCTGCCAAAGCGCGACCTTGAGAACGTGGGCCTGTGCGTCACGGGCGCGTGCGTAGCGCTCGTGACGCTTGTCGTTGCCGCGCTCATCTTTATGGTCGCCCAAAAGGGCCTCTCGGCTTTTGTCAAAGACGGCGTCTCGGTCGTCGAGTTTTTCACCGGCACCAAGTGGGACCTGGCCAACACGGCTAAAAACGGCCTGCCCTACACCGGCGCCCTGCCCCTGATCGTCACCTCGTTTGCGGTCATGGTGCTCTCCACGCTCATCGCGTTGCCCATCGCCATCGGCTCTGCCATCTTTGCGGTCGAGATCCAACCAAAATTTGGCTCCAAGATCTTTCAGCCGCTTATTGAGCTTTTGACCGGTATTCCCTCGGTCGTCTTTGGCTTGATCGGCTTTCACGTTGTCGTCGGCCTTATGAAGAGCGTTTTCCACGTGAGCACGGGCTTGGGTATCCTGCCCGGTGCCATCGTACTGGCCGTCATGATCCTGCCGACCATGACCACGCTTTCGGTCGACGGCCTGCGCGCCGTGCCCGACAGCTACCGCCAGGGCTCGCTCGCGCTGGGCTACACTCGCTGGCAGACCATCTGGCACGTGGTGCTCAAGTCCGCCATGCCGTCGCTCATGACTGCGGTCATCCTGGGTATGACCCGCGCCTTTGGCGAGACGCTCGCCGTGCGCATGGTTATCGGCGGCATCGAGGCCATGCCGATGTCGCTGCTGTCGCCGGCGTCCACTATCACCACCACGCTCACCACGTCCATGGCGGTCTATGCCGAGGGCTCGGCCCAGGATGATGTTCTGTGGGCACTCGGCCTGCTGCTGATGGGCATGAGCCTCATCTTCATCCTGATCATCCACCTTATCGGCCGCAAGGGGGCGAAGGCTCGTGGCTAGCACGCGTATCCACATCGACGAGGCGAGGCTCGGGCGCGTCCAAAAGCAGGACCGCTTCGTCACGGGCGTGTTGACGGCGATCGTCGCCATCGTCATGCTCATCGTCATCTCCATGGTGGCCTATATCCTGTTCGAGGGCATCTCGACGCTGTTCCAGCCGGGCTTTCTCACAGAGCCGTCGCGCGCCAACGGAACGCAGGGCGGCGTGCTCTACCAGCTGTTCGACTCGTTCTACCTGCTGCTGATCACTCTGATCATCTCGGTGCCCATCAGCCTAGGCGGAGCGGTCTTCCTGGTTGAGTACGCGTCGAACGGCCCTATCCGCGACATCGCCTCTACCGCCATCGAGACGCTGTCCTCGCTGCCTTCCATCGTCGTCGGCATGTTCGGCTTTCTGGTGTTCTCGGTGCAGCTGGGCTGGAAGTACTCCATCATCTCCGGCGCTGTCGCGCTCACCATGTTCAATATCCCCATCCTGGTGCGCGTGATCCAGCAGGCGCTCGAGGACGTGCCACAGGCCCAGCGCGATGCATGCCTGGCCATGGGCCTTACCCGCTGGGAGGCCACGCTGCACATCCTGATTCCCGAGGCCATGCCCGCCATCGTGACCGGCATCGTGCTTTCGGCCGGCCGTGTGTTTGGCGAGGCCGCAGCACTGCTCTTTACCTCGGGTATGAGCTCGCCGGTTCGCCTGAACTTCTTGAGCTTTAACCTGTCGAGCCCCACCTGTGCCTGGAACGTGTTCCGCCCTGGCGAGTCGCTCGCCGTGCATATCTACAAGATCTATGGCGAGGGCAGCCCCGAGGCCCAGCAGATCGTCTGGGGCACCGCGGCGCTGCTGATGATTTGCGTGCTGCTGTTTAACGTAGTCGCCCGTATCGTGGGCAAGCAACTGGCAAGGAGGATGACGGCCGAATGAGCGAGATGGGTGTAACGCCCGCAACCGAAGCGGCATCGTCCGAGACCCAGGACTTTTTGTCGAGCGTGGGGGAGAGCGAGAAGCGCGTGCGCGTGAGCGGCAAGGCCGTGAGCGACGAGGTCGTGCTCTCCACTAAGGACGTCAACGTGTACTATGGCGACCACCATGCCCTGCACAATACGTCGCTCGAGTTTCACAAGGGCGAGATCACGGCACTCATCGGGCCTTCGGGCTGCGGTAAGTCGACCTTTTTGCGCAGCCTCAACCTTATGAACCGCGAGATTCGCGGCTGCCGCGTGGAGGGCGAGATTAACTACCGCGGACGCAATGTGAACACCAGGACCGAGAACACGTACGAGCTGCGTCGCTCCATTGGCATGGTGTTCCAGCAGCCCAACCCTTTCCGCAAGTCCATTCGCGACAACATCACGTTTGCGCCCAAGCGTCACGGCATTACCGACCGTGACGAGCTTGATCGTATGGTCGAGGAGAGCCTGCGCGGTGCAGCGCTGTGGGACGAGGTCAAGGACAAGCTCGACAAGAGCGCCTACGCGCTTTCGGGCGGTCAGCAGCAGCGCCTGTGCATCGCGCGCACGCTGGCGCTCAACCCCGATGTGATCCTGTTTGACGAACCCTGCTCGGCGCTCGACCCCATCTCGACGTTGGCGATCGAGGACCTCATGTCGTCGATTGTGGCCGACCGCGCCATCGTCATCGTGACGCACAACATGGAGCAGGCGTCGCGTGTGTCCAACCGCACGGCGTTCTTCTACATGGGCGATATGGTCGAGTACGACGAGACCGACGAGATTTTCCAACGGCCCAAGGATAAGCGGCTGAATGATTACCTCACCGGCATGTTCTCCTAGTCCGGGACATGCTTGAGGCCCGCGGCGGCCACGGTTGTCACGGGACTGATTGGAGAGACGGGTCATCTCTTTTGGGAGATGGCCCGCCTTTTTGCTCTGCGACCGAAACGACCGCCACAAAGGGGACAGGCGCCTTCGTGGTGGTTTGGGGTGGGGCTCGCTGCTATCATGGACAACGTTGAATTTCTACGAAGGAGCAGGGCATATGGCGATTCTTTTGGGATGCGATTCCGTCAGCCTAGAGTTTCCCACCAAGCATATTTTCGATAGCGTGACGCTCGGCGTGGGCGAGGGCGACCGCATTGGTATTGTCGGCAAAAACGGCGACGGCAAGTCGACGCTGCTGAGCGTGCTCGCCGGCACGCTGGAGCCCGATGACGGGCGCGTGACGCACCGTCGCGGCACCACGATCGGTCTGCTCGGCCAAAAGGACAACCTGGTCGATACCGACACCGTGCATCATGCCGTCGTGGGCGACACGCCCGAGTATGAGTGGGCGTCGAGTCCGCGTACGCGCCAGATTCTGGCTGGCCTTATTAGCGATGTGCCCTGGGAGGGCACGGTGGGCGAGCTTTCGGGCGGCCAGCGCCGTCGCGTGGACCTCGCGCGCCTGCTGATCGGCGACTATGACGTGCTCATGCTCGACGAGCCCACCAATCACCTGGACATGCGCACCATCAACTGGCTCGCGCGTCACTTAAAGGCCCGCTGGCAGCGCGGCCAGGGCGCGATGCTCGTGGTCACGCACGACCGCTGGTTCTTGGACGAGGTCTGCACCAGTATGTGGGAGGTCCACGACGGCCAGGTCGATCCCTTCGAGGGCGGCTACTCCGCATATATCCTGCAGCGCGTGGAGCGCGACCGCATGGCCGCGGTTACCGAGGAGCGTCGTCGCAACATGGCGCGCAAGGAGCTCGCGTGGCTGAGCCGCGGTGCCCAGGCGCGCTCCACCAAGCCCAAGTTTCGCGTGGATGCCGCCCGCGAGCTCATCGCCGACGTGCCTCCCGTGCGTGACGAGCTGGAGCTCAAGCGCCTAGCCGTGAGCCGCCTGGGCAAGCAGGTTATCGATGTGGTCGACGTGGACGCTGGCTATGCGGATACCGATGGCGCGCCCAAGCAGGTGCTCTCTGACGTGACCTGGCTCATTGGTGCGGGCGACCGCTATGGTCTTTTGGGTGAGAATGGCGCTGGCAAGTCGACGCTGCTCGATGTGATCCAGGGTAAAATTGCGCCCACGCGCGGCCGCGTGAAGATTGGCCAGACGGTACGCTTTGGCGTGCTGTCGCAGCAGCTCGAGGAGCTCGAGCCCTATATGGGCGACACGATCCGCGAGGTGCTCAGCAACTATAAGAAGTACTACGTCATCGACGGCAAGGAGACTTCGCCCGAGAAGCTCTGCGAGCGTCTGGGCTTTACGACGCAGCAGCTCTGGAGCCGCATCGGCGATCTTTCGGGCGGTCAGCGCCGTCGCCTGTCGCTGCTGCTGACGATCCTGGACGAGCCCAACGTGCTCATCCTGGACGAGCCGGGCAACGATCTGGATACCGACATGCTCGCGATTGTCGAGGATCTGCTCGACGGTTGGCCCGGCACGCTGATCCTGGTGACGCACGACCGCTTCTTGATGGAGCGCGTGACCGACCAGCAGTGGGCGCTGCTCGACGGCCACCTGACGCATATGCCCGGCGGCGTGGACCAGTATCTGCGCCTGTGCAACGCCACCGCCGAGGGCGAGCCCGTGGGTGCGCCGAGCGCCAAGACCGGCACGTTCGACACCGGTATGGCGGCGGCTGCTGCCGACAAGCCCAAGTCGAGCGGTCAGCCCAACGGCCTGTCCAACGCCGAGCGCCAGAAGCTTCGCCGTGAGGTGAGCTCGCTCGAGCGCAAGATGGAGACGCAGCGCGCTCGCGTTGAGGAGGCCGAGGCCGCGATGGCCCAGGTCGATCCCACCAACTACACGGCGCTCGGCGAGCAGCAGGCAAAGATCGACGAGGCTCACGCCGCCATGGACGAGCTGGAGATGGCGTGGCTCGAGGCGAGCGAAAAGCTCGAGGGCGAGGAGTAGACGAGGATGATCAAAGCCGCGTTTTTCGATATCGACGGCACGCTGCTGAGTTTTAAGACCCACCAGATTCCGGCGTCGGCGCAGCGGGTGCTCGACAGCTTTCGCGAGCAGGGGATCGCGTGCGTAATCGCCACGGGTCGCCCGACCTACCAGATGCCGGATTGGCTGTTCGACCTGGGTTGGGATGCGTACATTACGCTCTCGGGTCAGCACTGCTTTGATGCCGAGGGGGTTTACCGCAGCTGTCCGATCGATCCAGACGACGTTGCGGTGATCGTGGACCAGGTGGCGCAGGGGTGCTATGACTCGCTGTGCATGCAGGGCGAGAACTCGTTTGTGAACCGCCTGTCCGAGCGCGTGGTGACGGCTGGCAGCAACGCGGGAATCGTCTATCACGAGGAGCCGTTTGGGCACGCCTTTGACGCACCGGTCTACCAGTTTTGCGCCTTTGTTGATCCGGCCGACGAGCATGTCGTGACCGATGCCGTGTCGCATTCGCTCACCACGCGCTGGTGCGACCTGTTCTGCGACATTATTCCCGCTAACGGCGGCAAGGACCTGGGTGTGGCGGCGACGCTGGAGCGTCTGGATATCGACGCGAGCGAGGCGATCGCCTTTGGCGACGGCGAGAACGACCTATCGATGTTTTCCGCCGTGGGCACGAGCGTGGCCATGGGTAACGCACAGGACACGGTGAAAGCTGCGGCGACCTATGTGACGACCGACGTGGACGACGACGGAATCTACAACGCCGCGAAGCACTTTGGACTGTTATAACTGCGGCTCGGCACTTAGGGATGCTCCTTTTCTGCCGGCAGCTGGGGGACACTCCTTGCGGGGCGTCCCCATTTTGTTTTCGTCCCGCACATTTTGTGAAACACGGCTAACTTTTAGACAAAGTAGTAAGACATGGGCAACTTTTGCGGTAAAGTTAGCCGTGGAAAGTATCCAAAGGCTAACTAGCAATCATCGCGAAAGGCGGCCCATGGCCCTACGTGAATCCGGAGAAGACTATCTCGAATCGATCTACGTTCTGTCGGAACGTCAGGGCGTCGTGCGCTCGATCGACGTTGCGGAGTACCTCGGTGTAACTAAGGCGAGCGTTTCCAAGGCCATGGCGACGTTGGAAAGCAACGGCTATGTCGAAATGGGCAAGCGAGATGTTCATCTGACGGAGCGTGGTCTGGAGGTCGCTCGTCAAATGTGGGAGCGTCACTGCTTTTTCGTGGGGCTGCTAGAGGATGCGGGTGTTTCGGCTGAAGTCGCGTCGCAAGAGGGCTGCCGCATGGAGCACTGCCTAAGCGAGGAAAGCTTCGAGAAGCTGAGGGCGATGCTGGGACGGGAAGATGCGGCGGGCCCAACAACGGAAGCCTAACTGACTTACAGTGGCGCGGAGTTCGCGCAAAGCGCGAACCAGCGACCGGGACCAGTAGCCCCGCCAACCAAGTCCAACTCAGACAAGGAACCCCGCCAGCAAGCGATGCCCAAGAACCTTCAGCTGTGTCAATGCAGGCCGGGACCGGGTTTGGTTTTGAAAACACTCCGCAGCGCGAGGCCCGCCTTTCCGTTGCTCCGCAGGAGCAGGAAAGACGGGCCTCATGCGCGAGGACGTTTTCAAAGCCAAGCCCAACCCCGGCTGGAGGGGCCACGAGTGCTACAGGTTCTTGACACCCATCGCGCGCATGGCGTTCAGGATGGCGATGATCGCCACGCCTACGTCGCCGAACACGGCAAGCCACATGTTGGCGATGCCCAGCGCTGCCAGCACAAGGATCAGCAGCTTAATGCCCAGCGCAAAGATGATGTTCTGCCAAACAATCGCCATGGTCTTGCGTGCCACGCGGATCGCGCGGGAAATGTTGGACGGCTTGTCGTCCATGAGCACGACATCGGCGGCCTCGATCGCAGCGTCAGAACCCATAGCGCCCATGGCAATGCCCACATCGGCGCGCGTAAGCACGGGCGCATCGTTGATGCCGTCGCCCACAAAGGCGAGCTTGCCCTTGCCACTCTCGGTTGCAAGCAGCGCCTCGACGCGCTCGACCTTATCGCCCGGCAGCAGCTGCGCGTGGAACTCGTCGAGACTGAGTTGCTTGGCCACAGACGCCGCAACCTCCTCGCGGTCGCCCGTGAGCATGACGGTGCGCTTGACACCGGCGGCGTGCAGGTCGCGAATCGTTTGCTCAGCATCGGCCTTGACGGTGTCTGCAATCACGATGTGGCCGGCGTACACGCCATCAACGAGCACATGCAGAATCGTTCCGATGACCTCGCAATCGGGCGGTTCGACTCCGGCCGCGGCGAGCATCTTTGCGTTGCCAACGACGACGTGCTTGCCGTCGATGGTTGCCGTCACGCCATGGCCCGCGTCGTTGGTGGAGTCGCTTACGCGCTTGGGGTCGACCTCGCCCTGGTAGGCGACACGTACGGACTGCGCGATGGGGTGATCGGAGAACGACTCAGCAAGGGCTGCGACTTCGAGCAACGACTGCTCGGTATAGCCGGCCTCGGGGTGTACCGCGACCACCGAGAACGTGCCGTTGGTGAGGGTGCCCGTCTTGTCAAAGACGACGGTGTCCACGTCGGCGAGCGTCTCGAGGTAGTTAGAACCCTTGATGAGAACGCCCAGCTTGGACGCGCCGCCGATGCCGCCAAAGAAACTGAGCGGCACGCTGATCACCAACGCGCACGGGCAGCTGACGACCAAGAAGGTCAGGCCGCGCAGAATCCAGTCGGACCAGGCACCGGTGACCAGGCCACCGCCGAGCGCGAGCACCGCGGCAGCGCCGGTGACGGCGGGCGTGTAGATGCGGGCAAAGCGCGTGATGAAGTTCTCGGTGCGTGCCTTCTTTTCGCTGGCATTCTCCACGAGCTCCAGGACGCGTGCGACGGTGGACTCGCCAAAGGGCTTGGTGGTGCGCACGTGGATGAGCCCCGTCATGTTGATGCAGCCGCTGATGATATCGTCTCTGATTTTGGCCGGGCGGGGGACCGACTCACCGGTAAGGGCGGCGGTGTCGAGCTGGGTTTCGCCCTCGACGATGACGCCGTCGATAGGCACGCGCTCGCCGGGCTTGACCACGATCACGGTGCCGACCGCGATGTCATCGGGGAAGACCTGTTCGAGTGAGCCGTCGGGTTGCTCGACGTTGGCGTAGTCGGGCGCGATGTCCATCATGGCGCTGATCGATTTACGGCTCTTGCCCACGGCGTATGCCTGGAACAGCTCGCCGACCTGGTAGAACATCATGACGGCGGCGCCTTCGGCCATGTGCGGGTCGGTGTCGGGGAAGAGCACCATGGCAAACGCGCCGATGGTCGCGACGGCCATGAGGAAGCTCTCGTCGAACGCCTTGCCGCGGCGGATGTTGTTGTATGCCTTTTGGAGCACGTCGTAGCCGGCAATCAAAAAAGGCACGAGGAACAGTGTGAAGCTGGCGTAGATGTCGCCCGGGGTGCCGAATGCGGCAGTGAGGGTGCCGAGCTCATCGAGGGCGTACACCACCGCAAAAATGCCTAGCGCTACCAGGATACGATTGCGCTTATGCTCAAGGGACTCTTTCTTCTTACGCTTCTTCTTTTTCTTTTTGGGATCGGCGGTGGTCATGACTCGTATCCTCCCATTTGAATGAATGAACACTCGCTCATATAATTTCGCGAGCAAAGGCCGCGGCAAGCGCGGCCTTGCAGGTTGGCGTAAACCCGGGCTAGAGAATGATCTCGCAGTCCGGTTCGGCGTCGGCCGTAAACTCTACAACGCGGTTGAGTACCTCGTCGAACTCGGCGTCATCGGCTTCGAGCGTCAACTTCTGGGTCATAAAGTTGACGGACACGGATTTGACGCCCTCGAGCTTGGCCAGCTCGTCCTGAAGCTCACGCGCGCAGTTGGCGCAGTCGATCTCGTCGAGTTTAAACTGCTTTTTCATGGTGGGTTCCTTTCTCTGTATTTGCGGCTTGGGTGCAGGCCGCGCTGGTACCGTGGTTGGTCGCTATTCGCAGATGTGGCTCATGCCCTGGTTGAGCATGGTGTAGACGTGGTCGTCGGCGAGCGAGTAGAGGATATTGCGCCCGTCGCGCCGGAATTTAACCAGGTGCGACTGCTTGAGTGTGCGCAGCTGGTGCGACACCGCGGACTGCGAGGTTTCGGTCGCTTCGGCGATGTCTGCCACGCAGAGCTCGCGGCCCATGAGGGCATAGAGGATCTTGATGCGCGTGGTGTCGCTGAAGACCTTGAACAGGTCGGCGAGGTCGTAGAGAAGCTCCTCGTCGGGAAGGTCCTCGGGCGAGCAGGTGGTCGGGATCGCGGGTTCGGTGGCCTCGATGTCGAGTTTCGTTTCATCAACGCGGATGCTCATTGCAATATCCTTTCATATGAACATGCGCTCATATAATTTACTTTCGATTATATGAGTGCATGTTCATATGTCAATGACGTTCAGGTAATTCGTTGTACAAAATGATGGGGAATAGTGGACGAGATCCCGGACTGAGCGTTTTTTGATAGACGATGCCAAGGTGGGCACCCTCGTGCCGTGCAAAAAATGGAGTATTCTGCAACTATAGGGGGTCCGCTAATTTATTGCAGGTCATATAATGCAGTTCAAGAGTTATCTTAGGGTGTTAATCCGATGAGTTCTTCCTCAAATGTTGCCTAACGCTCTCACGCAAGAGCGTTTCGCTTCACATTTGGATCCACTCGAGGGTGATAGACACCCGACCCTGCTGAATATTCGCAATTTTGCACGTCGCTAGGGTACCTACCTTGTTAGCCGGCCTAGTCTCCGGCCCCGAAGACCCTGCCCTCGGGCGCGAGGCTGCTTGTTTGGGCAAATGATGGGCTGTCGGATTCGACAGTCTGCATGTCATCGATTGCCGGAACTTCATTAATTGTCGGGTCATCCAGCGTGATGCCTTCGAGTGTTGCTTTTTCGAGGTCGATTCGTTGGCGCTCTTCGGAATCCTGGCGAAGCTGCTTCTGAATTCGCTTTTTCTCTTCTATAAACCTTCTGAGCACAAACTGTCTCAGGTCCTCTTGCATGATTTGAAAGTCTTTTGGCAGACGCGAGGGGCGTATGCCCTCTTTCCGTTGGATCGCTTCCATGACCCTAACGAAAGCGCTGGCATGCATAAAGGAATAACGGCTGACGGTGATGATTCCGTACCCCATGGACGCAAGTGCATTCTTGCGCTCCTCATCGATGGCGCGGTCTTCTTCCGCGTCATGATAAAAACCGTTGTATTCAATGTCTGTGCGAGATTTCTTTAGATACGCATCCATAAAGAACTTTTTGCGTCTCGTGAGATTCTTTGCGGCAGTGGTGACCTGCACCTCGTAATCGGTCTCAATTCCCTTAATACCAAGCCCTCCTTCGCTTTTGGGCAGCGTTAGCATCATGACAAATGCCGTTTCCATGGGAGACCGGCATCCGTCGCGTACACATTGGATCGCCTTTCGGGCAAGGGCCAGACCGTCGCATCTGGTAATGGAATTAAAGAACTGCTTTAACCTCTCGGTCGAGGTGAGCGCGAAACGCTCGGTATAGGAGGTGGAAGAGTCGGTTCCAAGGGAATAAGCGCCGCACAGTTCAAAGTAGTACTCCACTAGTTCGCGAAAAGAAAGATAGGTGGCGGCCTGAAGTGCGCAAAGCTCAACGCCAACAATGAAGATGCCATCTTTGAGCTCTATAAAGCGTGAGTTCGAGAATCGTTTTGAAGACACGTGGCATTGACAGTTCATTGCATAGCGCGCATTCCTGCGATGAAACACCATCACCTCGAGGCAATCATTTGCATCGAGGGAAACATCATGTTTGGTGAGCCATTCTGCGGCTGCGTCAAGGAGCGTTACGGTGGGACATGATTCGTAAATCGCGGTAGGGTTACAGGACTCGATGCCTTTCGCAGACACCGAATGCGCGGCCTGGTAGACCGCTTTTGCAGTGGTATGTGACAATACGATACTCATGGTATATATCGTGTCAGCTAATGCCGTGTTGACGGCGCTGAGTGGAAAAGCCGTTTTAGAGGTCTAACCAAATGCTGTCCAAAAGCTTGACGCAATTATGAGTTGGTATGCCCTAAATAAACGTTTTCGCAGCTCGGCTATAGCATAGAAATACTCAATTGCTGCACATTTGATAGTGATGCATCACCATCCGACAACGAATTACGTGTCGGGAATTGGCCGAAATCGTTCGCAATGAGTGTTCAGAATTTGTGATGGCAGGTTTATTTGTGGAACGTAGGGCGGCCCCGCTGCGGGGTTTCCCGCTGCGAGGCCGCCCGTGATCTACGCCGGAGTTTGTCGTAGACGTTTCTACTTGTCAAACAGGTTCTTGAGGTTGAACTCGGCTTGGACGGTGCGGAGCATGAGGTCGGTGTCGTCGAGGCCCAGGTGCTGCTCGTTGGCGTCGGCGGCGAGGGTGCCACGGCGGCGCGCCCAGTTCTCGAGCGCGGCGGGCGCGGACTCGCGGGGGAGCGAGCGCACGTCGGCGTCCAAGCTGCGGCAGATCTGGCGCGAATCGATGACGATGATCTTGCCGGCGCGGCGTGCCTCGGCGTAGCCGTCCAGGTGGATCTTGAACCAGCTGTCCTCAAAGGCGGCGTTGTGTGCCATGTACGGGTACTTCTTCATAAGCTTGAGCAGCTGCTTTTGCAGCTCTTTGTTCTCGCGGAAGGGCGTTTTGCCGTCGATGTCGTCCCAGGTGATGTGGTGGATATTCGACAGCGGCACATCCTCGCCGCGGTAGATATCGGGCAGGCCGCAGTAGTGTGCCTCGGCGTCGTGCGGGACGGCGTCGCTGGTGAGCTCCATGATCTCCCAGCCCACGTTGATGATGTAGCCGCGCTCGGGTGCACGGCCGGTGGTCTCGATGTCGATGCCGAGCACTGTGCCTTGGATAGGCTTGCGGGCGTACGCCACGCCGAGCGCGTCGCGGTCGCCGCGGATCTCGCGCATGACGGACGCGGCGGTGCGCTTTTGCATCTTGCCGATGGCGGCGCAGGTGTCGGCGTCGGACAGACCGCGCGAAAGCGTCGCGGGCGTCACGTTGCGCAGGCGCGCCTCGCCAATCTGGTCGCACAGGTCGCGGTTGCGGTCAGCCAGGTCGCGCACGGTGGCAAAGTCGAAGCTGGGGTCGCCCTCGGCGGTAAAGTACTCGGTTTCGAGCACCTTAAGGGCCTCTTCGCCCTTCTGGCGCTCGGACTCCATGGCGCCATGATCGCCATAGATAAACATGGGAATAAACGGCTGGCGCTCGTATTCGAGTGCTTGTGAAACGTTCATATAACTGCTCCTTGGATGGGCCGCGTCGTGCGGCTTTGAGTCATTAAGATGTGGCGAGATGATAGTTTACCATGGGCAACTATTGGCATCGCGCCTAGGATAACTACAATACCCTAGTTGACCGCTAGGACTTTTACAATGCTGCCGAAAGACACGAAAGGTTCCATCCGTCATGGGTTTGTTGATTGATATTCTGCTCGACGCCGGCAAGGACACGCTCTCGCTGGTGCCGTTTTTGTTGGTGACATATCTGGCCCTCGAGACGCTCGAGCATGTTGCGGGCAACCGCGTTAACGGCGCCATCAAGCGTGCCGGAGCCGCGGGCCCCGTGGTTGGCTCGTTGCTGGGCATGGTGCCGCAGTGCGGCTTTTCGGCAATGGCGGCCACGCTGTACGCCGGTCGCGTCGCGACGCTGGGTACCCTGGTGGCGGTGTTTCTCTCGACCTCCGATGAGATGCTGCCGCTGTTGCTCGCCGAGCAAGTTCCCGTGCAGACCATGGCGATGCTTCTGGCTTCGAAGGCGCTGATCGCGCTGGTCACGGGCTTTATCGTGGACGCCGCCATTCGCGGCCTGCGTCGTAACGCTCGCGCACATGCGGCGATTCGCCGTACCGTGCTGGGGACCGCTGCTAATCCGGCTCATGTGAACTGCGCGCACGACGACCACACTGGCGGTGACATCATCGACGAGGTGGCCGAGGCGGGCGTGAGCGCCGATCACATCCATGAGCTGTGCGAGCGCGACCATTGCGGTTGCGATGAGGACGAGGACGAGGACGAGCACGAACACGGACATGGCCACGATCACGGTCATGAGGACGAGCATGAACACCATGATGGCCACGGTCACTCCCACTCTCACGAGGGCGCGCCCCTCCTGTCGATTATTCGCAGCGCCATCTCGCACACCGTGCAGGTATCGGTATTCATTTTTCTGGTGACGCTGATTCTGGTCGCCGTGCTCGAGACCTTCGGCGAGTCCGCGATCGAGCAGTTCCTGCGTGGCAACGAGACGCTCGCCGTCCTGGGTTCGGCGCTTGTCGGCCTGATTCCCAACTGCTCGGCCAGCGTCGTCATCACACAACTGTACCTGGAAGGCGCGCTGCAGCTGGCCCCGATGCTCGCCGGCACGCTCATCTCTGCTGGTGTGGGCTACCTGGTGCTGTTCCGCACCAACCGCAGCGCCCGCGAAAACGTCCTGTTCCTGATCATGATGTACGTCATCGGTGCCGGCTGGGGCCTCATCCTATCCGCCGTTGGCCTTTAAGTAGATTATTGGGACATGTCTTACGATCTACCCCTGTGACCAGGGCATTCCCCGCTGCCAAAACAAAAAGGTAGATTTTTAGGCACGTCCCAAAAATCTACCTTGGTTAGCGCAGCAGCTCGGTGAGGTTTCGCTTAAAACGAGCGCGGTCTTCGCTGGTAAATGCCGCCGGTCCGCGAGTGCGTCCGCCGGCGCGGCGCACCTTCTTTTCCTCGTGGCGAATAAACAGTTGCATGTCGATGGTCGCCTTGTCGTAGACGCGCCCGCGCACACCGATTGCGGCGGCATCGCGGCCGAGCACCATGCTCGCCAAGCCAATGTCCTGCGTCACGACTACGTCGCCCGCCTGCAGGCGTTCGACAATGGCAAAGTCGGCGCTGTCGGCGCCCACGCTCACATCGAGCGTCGTGACCCAAAAGCCGCGTCGCGCGTGCTCGGCATCACGCGGGTCGTCGCGGCGAATGTGCCGTTCCAGGTTTTGCGTGCTGTTGCCGGCGATAACAACGGCGACGCCCGCCCGCCGCGCGCAGTCAATCGACTCGCGCGTGACCGGGCAGGCGTCGGCATCAATAAAGAGCGTTCGCGGCATCTAGTGCACCAGTTTGCCAAATTGAATAGCGCGAACAATCAGCGTAACGCCAAACACCAGCAGCGCGGCGCCGCTAAAGATAACGAGCATCTTGGCCGACCACAGCGGATAGATAAACACGAACATGCCGGCGATGATGGAGAGTGCGCCGCTCAGGATAGCGAGGGCGCGGTTGGACGAAAGCTCGGACTCCAGAATGGACATGACACCTTCGACAATCCAGCCAAAGCCGGCCACGATAACCACCATCGTGGTGAGCGTCGCGGTCGAGAAGGCCTGGTTGCGCAGGATTATGACGCCGCCCAAGATAATGAGTAGGTTGGAGATGATGCTCGTCACGCGCCAGCCGGTGGGCAGCAGCGGCTCAAAAATGGCAGTGAACAGCCTAATGGCAGCAGTGATTACAAAGTAAAAACCCAGGACAGTCGTCAAAAAGACGAGGGACTTGGCGGGTGCAAAAAGCAGCGCGATACCAGCAATGAGCGCTAAGACGCCCGTGATGGCGTAGATCCAGCGTACGGCCTTGACGGCTTTGCCCGCCATGCTTTTCTCGTCAAATCAAAACTGGCTCGATTTTTGGTCATCGTTCTTAAAGATGCCCATAATGTCTCCTTTCCGTGCGGCGTAAGCCTTGATCGTTACAACCAGTATCGCTTAAAGGCGCTGGCGTATGGGTCGGGGAGGGCGAAACGTAACCCAAAGGTCCCGAATTGTTTCCGTTGTTCCCCACGTCGCGATTTTCTATTCAACAGGTGTAGAACATTGCAGCCCTGTTCGTTATTGCCTAGGTTTTAGGTTAGATTCTCCTAAGGACAATTGGCTTGTATTGGGGGTCCCTATGAACGAAGCAGTTCCCGAGACGCCGTCGGGTGTCGAATCGATGGCAAAGCAAGGTTGTGAAAAGCTCGGCTTGGACGCGTTTGATGCGTTGGTTCGCCGCGCCCGCACGTGCCGTCGCTTTGACGAGTCCATGCGCGTGCCGCGTGAGCTTTTGCTTGAGCTGGCGGAGCTGGCGCACCTGACTCCCTGTGGTGCCAATGCTCAGCGTCTTCGTTTTCATGTGGTGAGCGGTGCCGAGGATTGCGCGCGTGTATTTGATGAGCTTGCATGGGCCGGCGCGCTTAAGGATTGGCCGGGTCCTGCCGAGGGCGAGCGCCCGACCGGCTACATCGCGATTTTGGCCGAGCGCGCCGTTCCGGGTAAGCCCGCCGCTCCCATTACCGAGGTCGACACGGGCATTGCCGCACAGACGATGATGCTCGCCGCCCGCAGCGCTACGCCCGAGGTGGCAGCCTGCATGTTCAAGGCCTTTACGCCCCACGCAATCGATGCCATGGGGCTCGATAACGACAAGTATGAGCTCAAGCTGATCATGGCGTTTGGCGTTCCGGCCGAGACACAGGTGATCGATGCGATCGATTCCAACCCCGACGGCTCCATCAATTATTGGCGCGACGAGGCGCGGGTGCACCACGTACCCAAGCGTCCGCTTGCCGACGTGCTGCTGTAGTTGTGCGTCGTTGCGGCGCAATCCGGCGGCAAAATCACCACAAAGACTCCTGTCCCCTTTGTGGTGGTACGAGGGGAGGGTGTGTGGCAGATCTGTATTTGGTGCGGCATGGGCAGACTGAGCTCAATGTGCAGAGCATTTTGCAGGGCTGGCACGATTCGCCGCTTACGGCGCGCGGGCGCGAGCAGGCGCTGACGGCGCGTACGGCGTTTGCGGCGCGTGGCGTGGCCTTTGATCATGTGTATTCCTCGCCGTTGGGCCGGGCGCGGCATACGGCCGAGCTTATCGTTGGCGAGGGCCGTTCCATTGAGCTGGTCGATGACCTGCGTGAGTGGCATTTTGGCTCGCTGGAGGGCACATCAAATCGCGAGATGCCGCCGCGGCCCTGGGGCGATTATCCGGTGGCCTTTGGCGGCGAGTCGGAAGTGCAGCTTCAGTCGCGCATGGTCGCGGCGCTGTCCCGCATCATGGCCAGGCCGCAACACGACTGCGTGCTGGCGGTTTCCCACGGCTCAGCCTGCCAGGAGTTTCTTGAGTATGTGACTGGCGAGGGAGAACTACCCGACAACGGTGCCGTGCTTCATTTTGGCTATTGCGACGGGGCGTTTTCGCTCTTGGGTTGGTAACGAACGAAAGGACCCCTATGAATAAAGATCTGTATCTGGTCCGTCATGGACAGACGATATTCAACCTTAAGCGCATTATTCAGGGCTGGAGTGACTCGCCGCTTACGCAGTTGGGTTGCGACCAGGCGGCGCGCGCCGGCATGTTTTTACGTGCGCGCGGCATTGAGCCCGATCATGCCTACACCTCCACGCTTCATCGCACCGAGCAGACTATCGCCAACTTGTGGCCGGGCTTGGCGTACGAGCGCCTGGACGGCCTGCGTGAGTGGTTCTTTGGCGACTTTGAGGCCGAGCGCGTGGTGCTCATGCCTGAGCGCCCGTGGCGCGACTTCTATCGCCAGTTTGGCGGCGAGGGCCAGATGCAGGTGCGCGAGCGCATGGTGGCGACGTTGACCGAGCTTATGCAGCGTCCGGACCATACGTGCGTGCTCGCGGTAAGCCATGGCTCTGCCATCAAGGAGTTCATGGACCACGTGAAGGGCGCGGCGGCCGACGAGCGCGACCGTGTGCCGGGCAACTGCTCGGTGCTGCACTTTGCGTTTGACGACGAATCCGACACGTTTGAGCTGATTGAGATTTTTACGCAGGAGGATTACGCACGCGAGCTGGGCCTTGAACCGCTTGTGGCTACTGCAGGTCCGCAGCGCGGATAACGCGAGCGTGGCGGCTCGGGTCGCCGGCATAACTTCTCGACGCAAAAGGGGCGGAGATGCATGCACCTGCTGCATCTCCGCCCCCTGTTTGTTGAGCTGCCGATTTTTGTGCCGGGCGGTTTGGTCTTGCTAGAACCGTGCGACCTGGTGCGTGAGCAGACCCGTCGGAACCTGCGGCACGCCGCCGCTGACCTGCGCGGCGGGGAAGAGTACAGCTACGGCAAAGTTGAACGGCTCTTTGCCCGTGTAGGTGCCGGCGGCACGGGCATCGTCGGTCAGGAGCTGTGATGCCCCGACCAGCGCGGCAGCGTAGGTAGGGTCGTCGACCAGTGCTGGCTCCGGCGCCTGGTCGAGCATAGCGCGGATGGCCCCGACGGCGTCCTCGCGCTTGACCTCCCACGCGCGGTGCGTAATGCCCGCGGGGTCGGTGACGGCGTAGAGCGACGCGCCCTCTTTGGCGGCGCCCAGGATGATATCCATGACGGGTGAGGCCTCGTAGGCGAGCGACACGGGACGAGGCTGAACTTTGAGTTCGGCGATCGCGTGCGCAGCGGCGGCCACGTCAGCGCTGGCAACGCCCTTGCCGCCCGCAAGTACACTCGTCGGGCAGATCGCCACGACACCTGTTACGCGCCCCGGCTCGCCCGAGCATTCGTACACGTAATACGCCGCACCCGGGTCCTTGAGCATCAGGCCATCGGCAATGGCTCCGCGCAGAGCATCGTTGCCGCTCAGGATGCTGCCCATTGCAGGCAGCGCCTCGAGCACGCGGTCCTGAGCCGGGCGGATGCAGGGAAACGGAAGTGCTTTCATGGGCGGTCCTAACGCACGAGTCGGTTTGTTCGCGGCTTATTATGCCCCAACTTGGCCGCTCGCGTCCCAGAGCACGTTATCGGCGAGCGCGATCAGCACCTGCTGACAACGAACGATATCGGCATGGGGCACATATTCGTTGGGCTTGTGCGCGAGCGCGAGCGACCCGGGACCGTAGCTCATGCAATTGCGGTTACCTGTCTTGCCGGCAATGACAGCGGTGTCGGTGTAGCCGGTAAAGAAGCCGACGGTTGTGTCCGCCCCCGTCACGTCATCGGCGACACGCTTGAGCGCGGCTAGAAGAGGAGAGCTTGGATCGCGCTCGATAGCGGGGCGGTCGCCTGTCACGGTGTAGCTTCCATGGCAGCCGGGGACCGCGGCTTCGGCAACGGCGATGGCCTGCTCTACCATGCGCGTCGCGGCGGCCGTATCGGTCGGCGGGGTCAGGCGCATGTCGACCCAGACTTTGGCGCGGTCGGGTACGACATAGGGACGGTAGCCACCTTCGATCTGTCCAAACGTGATGGTCGAAGGCCCCAGCTCATCGTGCGCGGGCAGCGCCACAAACGCGCGACGGAGCGAACACACGACCTCGGCCATGGCGGCGACGGCATCCGCGCCCTTCCAGGGCTGGCTCGCATGCGCCGTCACGCCAGCCATTTCAATCTCGAACCACGTACGCCCCTTGTGCGCCACCTGGATCTGTCCGTCGGTGGGCTCGGTGTCCAGCACCCATTCACGCGAGCCGACCCAGCCAGCATCGATCGCGGCTTCTGAGCCGCGCATAAAATCTTCCTCGTCGACCGAGCAAATGAGAGAAAAGCCGCGGTGGGGCAGCGCGCCATCCGCCACCACGCGCTCGAGCGTATGGACCAGAGCGGCAATGGCGCAGGCCAGACCGCCCTTCATGTCGCAGGCGCCGCGGCCATAGAGCTTATCGTCCCGCACGGTCGCCCCGAGCGGCGGCGTGTCCGCGTCCCAGCCGTCGCCCAAGGTGACTGTATCCATGTGGCAGATGTAGACGAGCCGTGGCTCGTCGCTCAGTCCCGGCACGGTGACCATAAGGTTGCGGCGCCCGGGGAGTGCTTCGAGCTCTGCAATTTGCACGGCATCGAGTACCGGATGGCTCAGCTGCGCTAACCGTTCCTCAACCAACGCTTTGATATAGCGTTCAATCTCGCCCTCATACGCACCTGGGTCGGAACTGTCGATCCGCACGAGTCTTTGCGTAAGCCGCCAAGCAAAATCTGTATCAACCATAGGCACCTCACAGATAGTTAGGTCAACATACAGATTGTATGCCAAGAAGCGGCTCGGTGCATTTAATGGAGTGCTTACAAAAACGGGGGCGCCTCTCATGCGAAAGGCGCCCCCGCGGGCATTCAATGTCAGTAACGGGCAGGCCACATGGGGAACTGCCCGTCAGATCAGCCGGCGCTATTTGATTACGCGCACGCGATACATCGACGGAATCTGCTTGAGCGCCTCGATGGTGCTGCTGTCCAGGTGCTCATCGGTGTCGAACATGGTGTAGGCGTTCTCGCCAGCGGACTCGTTGGTCATACGCTGCACGTTGGCGTTGTCCTTGGCGAGAATGGCTGTGATCTGGCCGATCATGTTGGGCACGTTGGCGTGCAGACAGGCGATGCGGCTCGCGGCGCGCGCCTTGCCCATGCTGCAGGCGGGATAGTTGACGCTGTGTGCGATGTTGCCGTTCTCCAGGTAATCCTTGAGCTCGCTGATGGCCATATCGGCGCAGTTGGCCTCGGCCTCGCCGGTGCCGGCGCCCGAGTGCGTGGTGATAAACGTATTGGGCATCTTGACGGTCTTGGGCGTGGCGAAGTCGCAGCTAAACCAGCTGAGCTTGCCCTCGCGCAGGGCGGCGTCGACGGCGTCCTCGTCAATGATGGTTTCGCGTGCGTAGTTGATGAGCACGGCGTCGGGTGCCAGCAGGTTAATCTGCTCGGTGCTGATCATGCCGATGGTGTCGGCCTTGCTGGGCACGTGTACGGTGAGGTAGTCGCAGCCGCGGCAGAGATCCTCGAGCGTGCCCACACGCTGCACCTCGCGGCTCAGCACCCACGCGTGCTCGACGGAAATGAACGGGTCGTAGCCGTAAACGTCCATGCCCAGGTCGACGCAGGCGTTGGCGACCTTGGAGCCCACGTTGCCCAGGCCGATGACGCCGATGCGCTTGCCCTTGAGCTCGCGGCCCACAAAGGCCTTCTTGGCCTTCTCGGCATCGACCTGAATCTCGGGGTCGTCGGCGTTGTCGCGCACCCAGTTCATCGATTGCACCACGCCGCGGCTCGAGAGCACCAGCATGCCTAGGACGAGCTCCTTAACGGCGTTGCTGTTAGCGCCGGGGGAGTTAAAGACGACAACGCCCTTCTTGGCGTACTCCTCGACGGGGATGTTGTTGACGCCGGCACCGCAGCGGGCGATGGCGCGGATGCCCTCGGGCAGCTCGTAGCCGTGCAGGTCGGTCGAGCGCATCAGGATCGCGTCGGCCTCCTCGGCGGTGCCCACGAACTCGTAGCCCTCGCCAAACTCGACTTTGCCGTCTTTAGTGATGTCGTCGATGGTCTTAATCTTGCGCATGGAAAAACTCCTTAGCAGGTTTTAATCTAAACAGGGTGGTCTGAGGTGGCTGGTCGGCCCGCGTGTTGCGGGCTAGTTAGATCGCGGACTCAAACTATGCTGCGCTTCGAAGTCCTTCATGTACGTGGCCAGCGCCCGCACGTCCTCCATGGTGACGGCGTTGTACACGCTGGCGCGCATGCCGCCGACGAGGCGATGGCCCTTGACGTTTTGGATCTGGTGCTCTGCCGCGCCTGCGACAAAGGCGGCGTCGAGGTCGGCGTCGCCGGTACGGAAGGTGACGTTGGCGATGGAGCGGCTGTCGGCCTGTGTGGTGCCATGGAACAGCTCGCTGTGCTCGAGCAGGTCGTAGAGTAGGTTAGCCTTGGTCCAGTTGCGCTCGGCCATGGCGGCAAGTCCGCCGGTCTGCTCAACCCAACGGAACACCTTGCCGCACACGTAGATGCCAAAGGTGTTGGGCGTGTTGAGCATGGAGCCCTTGGCGGCCTGGGTCTTAAGGTCCATGTACTGCGGCGTCTGCGCAAAGGCGGGGCCTTCGGCGATAAGGTCGTCGCGCGCGATGACCACGGTCACGCCCGCGGCACCGGCGTTTTTCTGCGCGCCGGCGTAAATGAGCCCGTAGCGTTCGACGTCGAGCGGCTGCGACAGAAAGCAGCTCGAGACATCAGCGACCAGCGGTACGTCGCCGCAGTTGGGCAGCTCGTGGTACATGGTGCCAAAGATGGTGTTGTTCTGGCAGATGTAGACGTAGTCGAGTCCGTCGCCTGCGGCCTCGGTGGCAATGCGCGCGTTGATGTCGGCCATGGTGGGTATGCGGTCGAAATTGGTGTTCTCGGAGCTCGCGAGCAGCACGGCCTCGCCGTACTTGGCGGCCTCCTTGTATGCCTTGTTGGCAAAGTTGCCGGTCACGATGTAGCCGGCGCGGCCGCGGCGCATGAGGTTCATGGGGATGCCCGCAAACTGCAGCGTGGCGCCGCCCTGCAAAAACAGGACGCGGTAGTTGTCGGGGATGCTTAGCAGGCGACGCAGGGTTGCCTCGGCGTCGTCGATGATCTGCTGGTACATGCTAGATCGATGGCTCATCTCGAGCACGGACATGCCGCAACCGCGGTAGTCCATCATCTCGTCGGCGATCTCGGCGAGCACGCTTGTAGGCAGTGCGGCCGGGCCAGCTGAGAAGTTGTGCACACGTGCCATCTTCTAGTCTCCCTCGTAGTCGTTTGAACGTTCGGGATACTTTAGCACAGTGGAGCGCCAGGCGCGACCGCATCACAACAAAACCCGAGTGCGCCGCTATGATTTACAGGATGGTTACATGGGGGAGGGGTGCTTTACTCCTCAGGCAAATCCGAATCTGCGAGCGAAGGCATGAGGTTCTCTAGGCGCTTGATCTCTTCGTCGCAAATTAGCCATTTCCTGGTCACTACGACGCCAGTGTGGCGATGACGGCTTCGTCGCCGGCGTATATGAGGGTGTTGCCGTCGGGGATGATCGTCTGGCCGTCGCGTTTGAGCATCACGACGATAAAGGGATGCTTGCCTTGCGGCACATCGCGAAGACGCTGGCCGGCCAGGCGACCGTGGGGGGTTACGGTGACCTCGCGCAGCGTAACCTCGGCACGCTCTTCAAACGTCGGCGCGGCCATCACCAGCAGGTCACCTTCCTCGATGACGGTATCGCCGTTGGGCAGCACCGGGTGCGCCCCGTCGCGCAGCACCAGGACCACGAGCATGTCTGTGGCGCTGCCAATGTCCGCGAGCGAGCGTCCGACAAACGGATGTCCAGCGCCCACCTTGAGCTTTACAAACGACATGCCGTCCTCGTCGCGGTAGTCGTTAAAGGTGCGGCGCACGTCGCCGGTCGCATCGATCATATCGAGCTTCTTCGCCAACGCCGGCAGCAGCGAGCCCTGCACCACAATGCTCGACACGGCAATCACAAACACCAGGTCAAATAGGTCGTGTCCGCCGGGAACGCCGGCCACCACGGCAAAGAGACTAAAGACGACCGAAGCTGTTCCGCGCAGACCCGCCCAGCTTACGAGCGCAACCTGGCGAGGGTTCGTCCTAAACGGTGCCAGCAGCATGCCTACGGCGATGGGGCGGCTCGCAAAGAGCATAAACGCCATGAGCGCCAGGCCCGGTAGCAGCATTTGCGGCAGGCGTGCGGGTGTAACGAGCAGGCCCAGCAAAAAGAAGATGGTCATCTCTGCCATCTCGGTGAGGGTGTCAAAGAAGTGCGCCATCTCGACTTTGCCGGTGATGTCGCTGGCACCCAGCACAATGCCGGCCAGGTATACAGCCAAAAAGCCGTTGCCGCCCAGATAGCTTGGTAGCGCGTAGGCAACGATCACCACGGCGAACAAAAAGATGGTCTGCGCGCCCTCGGCCGTTGCGTGCGCGCGTTCAATCAGGCGGCCCGCCGCCCAGCCGATGGCGAGGCCCAGGCCCACGCCCAGGATAATCTGCTTGGCCAGCAGCACGGGGATGTTAATGTCGCCGCCGGCCGCGAGTGTGGCGAGCACGGCGGTGAGCATGTAGGCGACGGGATCGTTGGAGCCCGATTCGACCTCGAGCAGCGAGTCGGTGCCGCCCTTCAGCGACAGGCTGTGCTCGCGCAGAACACTAAAGACGCTGGCCGCGTCGGTGGATGCCACGACCGAGCCCAGCAGCAGGCCGCCGATCCAGTCGAAGCCCAGCACAAAGTGGGCGAACACGCCGGTGATGCCTGCGGTGATGACGACGCCGAGCGTGCTCAGCAGCACCGCCGGCGCAGCGACGGGCTTGGCGCGGTCGATATTGGTGTTAAAGCCGCCGTAGAACATGATGAATAGCAGCGCCGTGCTGCAGACGGTTTCGGTGAGTGCGTAGTCGCTAAAGTCGATATGCGTCGGGCCGTTGACGCCCAACAACATGCCCAGCGCGATAAAGATGAGCAGGGTGGGGAAGGGGAGTTTTTTGCCGACGGGTTTGATGGTCAGGCACAAAATGATGACGAGGCCGATAAAGAGAAGGATCTGGTTCATGGATAGTGTCCGCTCCTGGGTGGTTGGCGTGGCACGGTCAGCTGTCTGCGGTTATTTGTACCCAAAGATGGTGGGTTTATGGGGTTGGATTGCGGGCGTGCGCGATATCGTCATAGACGGCTGCCGTCTTTGCCTCTGCTCGGAAACCCTTTCCAGCTTTATTGCAACGGAGTACAATGGGTAACGTTTAAGTTCAACTTGAAGTTTTAGTTGCGGCACCGGGCTTCGGCCGCAATGCAAGGAGAGGCGTACCATGGCGATCTATGTGACATCTGATGCTCACGGGCACGTGCGTGCGCTTGACGAGGCCCTGTCTAAGATCTCGTTGACGTCCGACGACACGCTGTACGTGCTGGGCGACATGATCGATCGCGGGCCCGATCCGGTCGGCGTTATTAAGCTCGTGCGCTCGCTGCCCAACGCCCACGTGCTCAAGGGTAATCACGAGCAGATCATGCTCGATGCCATCATTGGTCAGGATCCGCTCGATGCCGAGACCTGGGATATCAACGGTGGCTGGACGACGCGCGAGCAGCTCAACGACATGGAATTTGAGGCATACGAGGAGCTCGTGCGATGGATGGCCGCGCTGCCGCTCTACGCGGTGGTCGAGACCGAGGAGCGCCCGTATCTGCTGGTACACGCCGGCATTCAGACCGAGGCGGCGCGGGCGTTTTTGCTTGAGCATGGCGTCGATTGTGCCGATGGCGTTGGAGCGGTGGGTGCCGATCGCGAGCTGCTGCAGCAGATGCTCGCGGTGCAGTCGTCCGATGACCTGCTGTGGATTCGTCACGGCTATTGGGATGTGCCGACCGGGCTGCTTTCTACCGAGGGTAAGGGCCCGGTCGTTGTGAGCGGTCACACGCCAACGGTGTCGCTCGGGCGTTATTGCGAGGTCGGTGGTCTTGCGGGGCTCGACGAGGAGTCGGGCCGCGGGCAGATCGTGCGCTTGGGCGGCGAGGACACTGCCGGTGTGCCCGATCGTATCGACATCGACTGCGCCGCCGCCACCGGCTCCGAGTTCGGCCGCGTGGGCATCCTGCGCCTGGACGACGGGGCGGAGTTCTACGCGAATATCAACCCGGGCGAATAATCGGTGCAAGGGGTAGCTAATTTTGGACGGGGCCTTTTTTGACTACTTTCGGAGAGTAGCGCCTTCTTGCTCGGTAAGCGCTAGAAATGAGGAGCGTCTGCGTCCTCGACAGCGCGAAAATGCTCGAAAAACCGTTGCAACGGAGTCAAACGACGTCGCGGCGGTTCTTTTTTGGCTGCCCGCTGGCTAAGTGAGTAGGCTTTTTTGGAAATGCCGAGCACCCAACATATTTGCCTCAATAAAACCGCAGGTCACAGACTTGTGCTCTGTTGGTGTGGTCGGGGATTCGGTAAAAGTCTACTCACTTAGTTTTGCGTGATGAATATTGTCCGCAACGAGACCCCAGACGGGGTGATTCCATCGCAAATTCCGGTGACCGGGCAGCTAATTAGGCGCCGTACGGATTCCGGTCCCTCTCTATGCGTTGGCGGATGCGGCGGTACTCGATTATCAGCAGCACCAGGAGTAGGGCCATGATGGCTAGGTAGCTCACTACAGCGCCCATCAGACCCAGCAGCTTAATCAGGATCACCGGCAGCACCACGCTTACGGCGAAGCAGATCAGATAGATCTTGGTGACGTCTCCAGCGTGGCGTAGCACCGTGATGATGGCGTAGATAAAGTCGATGGCCGCGGTGACGCCGCCGGCGACGACCATCAGCAACGCCAGCGTACGGTAGCGCTCAAAGCCGAGGCCGTACATCAAGCTCATGAGGGGAATACCGGGACCTGCCATAAATGCGGCGCACACGCCGGTGATGACCACGATCAGCGCCATAACGGCAACAATAATCAGGTCAAAGCGATGACGCTTGCGAGGATTAGCCCAAATGCTCGACAAGCGCAGAAGCTGCGGTTTATAGATAAATCCAATGCTCAGCAAAATAGCCTGCGCCGGAAAGAACAGGGCATTAAAGTACAGCTGATATTTGTATGCCAGCGTGCCTTCCATCACAAACTTGGGCATGCTCTCAATTAGGTTGAACAGGAACAGTGCACCAAAGAGCGGGGCGCACTGGACAAACAGGTGGCCGACCTCGCGCAGGCTCACGCGGCGCGATTTTTCGGTCTCGAGCAGGGCGAGCGGCGCGGTGACCAGCACGAGCGAGGCGATCGCGGTGACACCCATGGCCATGGCCGCGATGGGCATGCTGCGCGTGAGGAACAGCGCCACGCTGAAGACCGCGATGACGCCGACGGAGCGTAGCGTTTGGCTCATTCCAGCCAAGTAGAGTTTGTCGGCCTGCTGCAGGCGGCCTTCGTACACGTCGGCGACGCCATCGATGACCTTATACAGGTAGACGCCCAGGCCGATCGTCGCCATCTGCGCATCATAGCCGCGGGCGCTGCTGTACATGAGGCCGCAGCCTAGGGCGAGCGCTCCACAAAGCCAGCGGTTGAGCTGGTAGGAGGCAAAGGACGTCTTTTCGTCGATGTCTGAGACCTGGAAATTGCGCACGCCGTAGTTGCACGCGATCATGATGAGCGTGCCGGTGACAAAGGCGATGGAGAATTTGCCTGCTTCTTCGGCGCCCACGAGCTGCGTAGACACGATGGTGAGCAACGGAAACGCCAGGCCCCACACGGCGGTGCCGAGGGTGTTCCAAAGATAGTCGCGGCTGGTGGCGTGCTCCTCGTATTCCGCTTCCTGCATGGAGAAGCCGCCGCCGTAGACGGCACCGAGCAGACGGTTCCACCAAGCGTTGACCATGCGGCGGACGGGGCCTGGCTCCCGATCGCGTTCGCGCCGGCGACGTGTGGCTTGGCTGCTATCGGGTCCGCCGGCGTTGCGCTGGCTCAGCTCCTGGATGCGCGCGAGCTCTTCGGCCGTGTGGGAGGCGGGGAACAGGCCGTTCTCGATGCGGCCGCCCTGGGCCTTCGCGGCGCCGTCTTTCGATGCAGCGGGGTTGGAGATGCCGTTACGGCGGGCGATGGCGCGGCGAATGCTATCGAGGGCGTGATGCTCAAAGCGGGGTCCTTTCTATTGCTGCGCTCTAGTATAGACACCTCGGTGTCCGCTCGTATTTTTGAACAGGTTGTTCGATAATTTCGGCGGCGCCATTCGGTAGTCGGCACTTAGGGACGTTCCTTATGTGCAGGCACTTTGGGAACGTCCCTAAGTGCCAGCATCCGGGGACACTCCTTGAATGTTGCCTGTTCAAGAGTGTCCCCAATGACTAGTCGTTTAAGAACGTCCCCAATGACTAGGCCGCTTGCGTGCGATTTTTGACCGTTGAGCGGGCGCTTCGCCGTTGCCGCAAAAACGTTTTTGCATATCGGGTACAACGGGCTTTACGTGAGTAAAGTGCGCGCCGCGTCCACATGTCGCGCTTTTAAAGGAGGCCCCATGCCAGGTGTTACCCCTGCAGAAGTTCTGTCCAACTTTGGCATTGCGCTGGTCGAAGACCCTGCCGAGAACCAGCCCCGCCTGCTTGTTGACCTGCCGGCAGCCGAGCTCGTCGAGCATGCCATCCGCCGCAACGAAGGCCGCATGGCCTCCAACGGCGCGTTGGTGATCGAGACGGGGGAGCGCACCGGCCGCTCGCCTAACGACCGCTTTATCGTCGACACGCCCGACGTGCACGACAAGATTGCCTGGGGCGCTGTCAACCGCCCGCTGTCTGTCGAGAGCTACGAGGCCATCAAATCCGGCGTCGTCGACTATCTCAACGAGCGCGACGTGTTCGTCACCCGCGGTATGGCCGGTGCCGACCGCAACCATACACGTCGCCTGCTTGTCGCCTGCGAGCGTGCCAGTCAGGCGCTCTTTATTAAGCAGATGCTTGCCCGCCCGCTTGCCCGCGAAATCGCACGCACCGGCGAGCCGGACTTCTGCGTCCTTGCCGCGCCAGGTTACCAGTGTGACCCCGCCATCAAAGGCCTCAACTCCAGCGCCGCGGTGGTCATCAATTTCCAGGAGCGTGTGATTCTGGTCGCGGGCACCGGCTACTCCGGCGAGATCAAAAAGTCCATCTTCAGCGTCATGAATTACCTGCTGCCCGTCGAGGATGACGTACTGCCCATGCATTGCTCGGCCAGCATGGATCCCGTCACGCACGAGACCGCGGTGTTCTTTGGCCTGTCCGGCACCGGCAAGACCACGCTTTCGGCCAATCCCACACGCCTGCTGATCGGCGATGACGAGCACGGCTGGTCCGATATGGGCATCTTTAACGTCGAGGGCGGCTGCTACGCCAAGTGCGAGGGCCTGGACGCGTTCCACGAGCCCGAGATCTTTAACGCCGTCCGCTTTGGCGCCATCTGTGAAAACGTGGTACTCGATGAGAATCGCAAGCCCAACTACGACGACGTCTCGATCACGCACAACACGCGCGTGGCCTATCCCGTCGAGCACATTCCCAACGCGTGGACCAAGGGCATGGGCACCACTCCGAGCGTCGTGCTGTTTTTGACCTGCGACGCCTTTGGCGTGCTGCCGCCCGTCTCACGCCTGACGGCCGATGCCGCCATGTATCACTTTGTAACGGGTTTTACGGCCAAGATCCCCGGCACCGAGGTCGGCGTCACCGAGCCCACGCCCACGTTCTCTTCGCTGTTCGGCGAGCCGTTTATGCCGCTCGACCCCATGGTTTACGCCAAGATGCTTGGCGAGCGCATTGCCGACGGCCGCACGCGCGTGTACCTGGTCAACACCGGCTGGATTGGCGGCGGCTACGGCGTGGGTCATCGCATCGAGCTGGCCTACACGCGCTCGCTGGTCGCGCGCGCCCTCGACGGCACCATCGAGGACAGCGAGTTCGTGCACGACGACATCTTTAACGTTGACATTCCCACGACGTGCCACGGCGTGCCCGATGGCATCCTGGTGCCGCGCCAATACTGGCAGAGCACCGCGCGCTACGACGAGGCCGCGCACAACCTGGCGGTGATGTTCGAGGAGAACTTCGAGAAGAAGTACTCGCACCTGCCCGAGTCCGTCAAAGCCGCCGGCCCGCACGCCCAGGTGTCCGCCGAGGCCCGTCATCGCGGCCGCGGCCTGCTGGGGCTCCGCCACTAGCGTCGCCTCAGACTCAAAACCACCATAAAGGGGGCACCTTTATGGTGGTTTTGCTCGCGTGGATGACTCGGGTTACAATACGCCTGACATATCGTCCCCTTCTCCGGATGGGGACAGCGCAAGCGTTCTTGTGACGGCACCGTAGGACTTTGAAGGTGGCCGTCGTGAGGGCGCTTTTTGTTTGGCTCTGTTAGACCAGTATCGACATTCAGCCCAATCGTATTTTGAAAATGCAAAG